>CAZMRF010000024.1:0-21623 GCA_964568735.1 uncultured Acidobacteriota bacterium | reverse complement strand
CTGAGGATCTCCCCCTTCTTGAGCCACTCCATCCCTCCCGGGATGCAGTAGACGCAGCGCAGGTTGCAGCGATCCGTGACGGAGATCCGGAGGTAGTGGATGCGCCGGCCGAAGCCGTCCGCGAGCCGGCCGCCGTTCAGGACAGGGAGGCTCCCCGGCGGGGGGAGTAGCCGCCGGCCGCCGTGGCTCTCGGCCCGGGTGGAGTCGATCGCCGAGCCCGCGGAGCCGTCGCTGGGCGGCGGGCCTCCTGGTAGCGCGTCGCTCGATCTCATGCGGTGCGGGATCTCCTCGAGGTGCCTTCCCGGGCACGGCTCGGGTCGCGTTGCGTGCGCTGGCCCGCCGGAGGCGGCGGGGCCGGGGGAAGGTTAGCACCCCCTCCGGTCTTCCGGCCAACTCCGAGTCTGCGCCTCAGCCCTTTCCCTTGCGCGCCTCGCCGACGACGTGTGTCAGCTCGGGGAGGATCAGTTTCTCCATCGCGAGACGGACCGCCGCGGGGGAGCCGGGCATCGAGAAGACCGGAGTGTCGCCGATGAGGCCCGCGACGGCGCGGCTCATCATCGCGGCAGGGCCGATCTCCTCGTAGGAGAGGGCCCGGAAGATCTCGCCGAATCCGTCCAGCCGCCGATCCAGCAGCTTCGTCACAGCTTCGAAGGTCCCGTCCCTCGGCGCGATCCCTGTGCCACCATTGACCAGGATCGCCTGGACGTCACCCCGGGAGGCCAGCTCCGCCACCAGCCGGCTCACGGCCTCGACGTCATCGGGGACGACGTGATACGCGGAGACGTAGTGGCCCTCGTCCTGGATCAACTTTCGGATGATTCCCCCCGACGCGTCCGTCTCCGGCGAGCGGGTGTCCGAGACGGTCACCACTGCGCAGGCGACCTTCGACCGGGTACGGTGGGGGTGGTCGTGACTGGCATCCATGCAGGCCTCTCTTTGGTGCCGGGCGACGGGGACCCCGAACCTGAGCGGCGCGCGGGCCGCGACCGAGGGCCCCGCTCCGGAGATCTGTCCGCGGCTCTCAGCGCGATCCGGGCGATGAGGTGAGATAGGCCAGGAGCGTGCGGACCCCCACTCCCGTGGCGCCGCGCCGCATGTAGGGATGGCGGTCGGACTCGAGGAAGGCCGGCCCCGCGATGTCCAGATGGGCCCAGCGGACGCGGCCACCTCCCGCGAACTCGCGCAGGAAGAGGGCGGCGGTCGAGGCTCCGCCGTAGCGATCCGCCGTGTTCTTGATATCCGCGATCTCGCTCCGGAGCTGCTCGCGGTACTCCTCGTACATCGGCAGGCGCCACAGCTTCTCTCCCGCCCTGTCGGCCGCCGCCGTGAGGGCCGCCGCCAGATCGTCGTCCTCCGTGAAGAGCCCCGACGCGAGCGGTCCGAGGGCGATCATGCAGGCTCCCGTCAGCGTGGCCAGATCGATGATCTCCTCGACCCCGAGCCCGCGGGCGTAGCCGAGGACATCCGCCAGGACGAGGCGCCCCTCCGCGTCGGTATTCAGGATCTCGACGGTCTTGCCCGTGCATGTCTTCACCACGTCCCCCGGCTTGACCGCGGAGCCCCCGGGCATGTTCTCGGTCATCCCCATCAGCCCGTGCACCTCGATCGGCGGCTTCGCGGCCGCGAGGCCGAGCATCGCGCCGAGGACGGCGGACGCGCCGCCCTTGTCGAGCTTCATCGTCTCCATGCCCGCGGCGGTCTTGAGCGAGAGCCCGCCGCTGTCGAAGGTGAGCCCCTTGCCGACGAGCGCGATCCTGCGAAGCGGGGTTCCCCGCGGCCTGTAGACGAGATGGATCATGCGCGGGGGCTGGTGGCTGCCGCGCGATACCGCGAGGAAGGCGCCCATGCCCAGCTTCTCGAGATCCTTCTCGTCGTGGATCGTGCACTCCAGCCCGGCCCCCCGGGCGAGCGCTCGGGCGTATCCGGCCATGATCACCGGGGTCAGGCTGCCCGCCGGCTCGTTGACGAGATCCCGCGCGAGGTTCGTGACCGTGCAGACATCGGAGGCCGAGCGCGCGCCTCGCTTCGCCCCGGCCAGATCGGCCCGCGATACGAGGATCTCGCCCGAGCGCAGCGAGGCGGACGATTGCCGCTCCTCGCCGGTGAAGTACTTCCTCAGCCGGTAGGTGCCCAGGAGGAATCCCTCACCCACGGCGCGAGCCGCCTCTCCGTCCCCCGGCCGTACGGCGGGCGGAGCTGGAGGAGCCGTGTAGGTCACGGAGCTGGCCGTGGCCGAGGCCGCGGCGGCGGCGGCCGCGCCGGAAGCCTGGCGGATGGACTCGAGGCCGTAGCGGGCCCGGGAGCCGAGGCCCGCGAGGATCACGCGTCGCGGGGCGAATCGCCCGGCCGTGTGGAAGACCAGCGTGGCCCCCTTCCTTCCCTTGAAGCCCTCCGAAGCCACGAGCGCATCGAGGGCCTCTTTCAGCCGCCCCTCGCCCGGACCCGAGACCTTCTTGTCACCTTCCACGACCCAGGCGACGAGGGCCTCGGGCCGGGCGCTCGCGATGGAGCGCGCCGACGCCGAGAACCTGAGCGTCTTCGTGAAAGGCGGAACGGGAGGCACGGGAGGCGCCGGGGGTGCGGACTCGCGCTTCGGGGCCTCTGCTGAGGCTCGCTTCTTCCGGCGCTTCGCGGCAGCCACGGAACCGTGCCGATCCTACCCGGCGGCCGAGAGGGGCCGGGCGCCCAGCTCGGCGGCCAGCCGCTCTGCGATGAGTGCCGATGACAGGCCGAGTGTCTCGAAGAGCTCCGAGCGGGAGCCGTGCTCGACGAAGCGATCCGGCAGGCCGAGGTGGATGAGCCTGGGCAGAGGGACCCCGAGCTCCGAGAGCTGCTCGTAGACGCCGCTGCCGAATCCGCCTCGCAGGGTTCCCTCCTCGAGCGTGACGAGGGTCTCGTACCTCGAGGCTAGGTTCGTGAGGAGCGCTGTATCCATCGGCTTGACGAAGCGGCAGTTGACCACCCCGATCTCGACCCCTCGCGCCGAGAGCAGGTCGGCGGCGGCGCGGGCGGTGGTCACCATGGTGCCGACGGCCAGCAGCGCCGCCCGCTCACCCGTGCGCACCTCTTCCCAGCTTCCAATCGGGATTCGCTCGAGAGGACTCCCGGCCGGATCGGTCGGGGAGTCTTCCTTGGGATAGCGGATCACGAAGGGAGCCTCCGTCTGCTCGATGGCCGTGTAGAGGAGGTTCCTCAGCTCACGCCCGTCATGGGGAGCCGCCACGATGAAGTTGGGCACGAGGCGGAGGTAGGCGAGATCGAAGACCCCATGATGTGTGGGCCCGTCGGGGCCGCAGAGCCCCGCCCGATCCAGGCAGAACACCACGGGGATCTTCTGGACTCCGACGTCGTGAATGATCTGATCGAAGGCGCGCTGGAGGAACGTCGAGTAGATCGCGGCGATCGGGCGCATGCCGTGCAGCGCCATGCCCGCCGCGAAGGTGACCGCGTGCGCCTCGGCGATGCCCACGTCGAAGAAGCGATCGGGATGCACCTTCTGGTACTTCGCGAGGCCCGTCCCATCGGACATCGCGGCCGTGATGGCGACCACCCGCTTGTCCTTCGTGGCGATCTCGATGGCGGCATCCGCGAAGATCGACGTGAGGCTCGGCGGCTTCTTGACCTTCGAGGGGGCGCTCTTCCCCGAAGGGACGTCGAAGGGGTTGACGCCGTGCCAAGTATTCGGGTCCGCCTCCGCGTAGGAGAGACCCCGTCCCTTCTTCGTGACGACGTGGAGCAGGACGGGCCCCTTCATCTCCTTGACGCGGCCGACCACCTTGACGAGCATGTCGAGATCGTGGCCGTCGATGGGTCCGAAGTACGTGAAGCCCAGCGCGGTGAAGAGGGAGCCGGGAACGATCACGTTCTTCAGCGATTGCTCCATCCGCTGCGTGAACTCGGCGGCCAGGTCTCCCTTGGGCAGCTTCTCCATCAGGTGGTAGATCTCCTCGCGCGCCTTGCGGAGGACCGGCCGGGTGGTGATGCCCGTGAGGTAGCTGGAGATGGCGCCGACGTTGGGCGAGATCGACATGCTGTTGTCGTTGAGGACCACGAGCAGGTCCCGCCCCGCGACGCCCGCGTTGTTCAGCGCCTCGTAGGCGAGGCCGCCGGTCATCGCGCCGTCGCCCACGATGGCCACGACGTGGTAGCTCTCCTTCGAAAGATCGCGCCGGGTCGCCATGCCCAGCGCGGCGGAGATGGCGGTGGAGGCATGTCCCGCGCCGAAGTGATCGTGCACGCTCTCGCTGAGCTTGAGGAACCCGCTGAGCCCTCCGAATTGCCGAATGGTCGGGAGCTGGTCCCGCCTCCCGGTCAGCACCTTGTGGTCGTAGCCCCGGTGGCCCACGTCCCACACGAGCTTGTCGTGAGGGCTGTCGAAGAGGTAATGCAGGGCGACCGTCAGCTCGACCACGCCGAGGCTCGGCGCGAGGTGGCCTCCGGTCCGCGAGATGACCTGGACGACGTACTCGCGGATCTCCCGGCAGAGCCCGTGGAGCTGCGGGAGCGTGAGGCCCTTGAGGTCGGCGGGCGACTCGATCCGAGGGAGTGCCGGGGACCCCTTCTCCCCCTCCTCGGCCCTGCGCTTGGAGATGGGAATATTCAGGTCACCCGTGATCGCTTCGCTCATGGGATATCGCGGCGGAGTCCCCGGCGGGGACGGGCACGGCGGCCTCCTGGACGGCGCCGGCGGCAAGTGAAGCCCCTCCGCCACCCGAGGTGGCGGAAGCTTCCCGGCGGGCGCCCACTATAGAAAGGACGGCTCGGCGAAGTCAAGGAGCGGCCGCCTCTCGGGCGCTCCCCGGAGACAGCGCCCGGCCGGACCGGTGCTATCGTGCCTCCGGATGATCCCCCTGCGTGACGACAACCCGACGCGCCGGTTCCCGGTCGTCACCGTCGCCCTGATCGCCGTCAACGTGGCCGCCTTCCTCTACCAGAAGGCCCTCCCCGATCACCTGGAGGCCGACCTCGTCATGCGCAGAGGGCTCGTCCCCGCCTTCGTCACGCTCCTCCCCGAAGCGGGCCCCGGGGCGGCGATACCGGCCGTATCGGCCTTCTTCACCTCGATGTTCCTCCACGGCGACATCTTCCACCTGCTGGGCAACATGCTCTTCCTCTGGATCTTCGCCGACAACGTCGAGGACAGGATGGGGAGGATCCGCTTCCTCGTCTTCTACCTGATCTGCGGCCTCGCGGCGGCGGCGACCCAGGTCGTGGCGCTGCCCGATTCGCAGATCCCCATGGTGGGGGCGAGCGGCGCGATTTCGGGAGTGCTCGGGGCCTACATGCTTCTCTTCCCCAGAGCCCGCATCCTCACCGTGATCCCGATCTTCATCTTCCTTCAATTCGTGCGGCTTCCCGCGCTCGTCGTCCTGGGGGTCTGGTTCCTCTACCAGGTCCTCTACTCGATGATGGCCACCGAGACCGGGGGGGGCGTGGCCTGGTTCGCCCACATCGGGGGATTCGTCACGGGCCTCGCCCTGATCTCGTTCTTCCTGCCGCGCCGCCGGCCGCCGCCGCGCACCGTTCGCGAAGCGGAGTGGATCTAGGAGCGTTGCCGGGGTCAGGAAGCGGGCCGCGCGGCCGCGGAGCGGGGCTCCGCGCGGGCGGCGAGAAAGTTGTCGATCGCTTGATGGAGATCCTCGAGCGTCCCCGAGTTCTCCACGGCATGGTCCGCCATCTCCGTGGTCCGGTGGATCTGCTGATCGCGCGGGTCGCGGCTCCTCTCCCTCTCCTCCCGCTCCGCGAACTCGTCGAGGGTCGAGCCGTCGCCGGGCCGGGCCCTCTCCCTCGCCCGTGCGTAGCGCGTCTCCAGGGGGGCGTCCACTCTCAGCATGACGAAGTCGGGATGCTTTCGCAGCGCCTCGACCTCCGCCGGGTTCCTGATCGAATCCACGACGTCGCGGCCGGTGAGCCGCGCGAGGATCTTCTCGGCCAGGACGGCGGGGCCCCCCGTCCGGCGCAGCTCGTTGCCGAGCCGTATGAGGTCGTCGCGAACCGGGGGAATCCCACGAGCCGCTGCTTCTTCCCGGATGACGTCGGAGAGGGAATGGCTCGTGAAGCCGAGCGAGGCGAGGTAGCGGGCGGCCTCACCCTTTCCGGCGGCGTTGGGCCCGGTGAGGCCGACGACGAGCCGGGCCGGGAGCCTACTCGTCGTTGCCATCCTCCTCGATTTCCTGGGCGTCTTCCCGCTGCTGGATCTGCTGGATGCCGGTGACGGCCCGGCTGCCCGGAACCGGGGGCGTGTTGTTGCGCGAACGCCTGAATCCGCGACCCGCGGCCGGCTGGTTGAAGGGCTGAAGGGGCCGCAGCCCCGGCACCGCGACGGTCGGCGTCTCCACCGCCTCCTGGGCCTGCTTCTCCTGGAGCTCCTGCTGCCGTTGCTCGATGCGATCCTGGATGCTGCTGGAGATCTCCGCCTCGGAGTCGTCGGCGCGGCCCGGTCCGCCGCCGCCCTCTCGGGCGACTCCGCGGCCCTCGGTCGAGGCCACGTTGGGAGTGGCGTCGCCGCCTCCCCCCGATGCGTCCTCGACGCGCGCCACGTCGGCTGACCTGACGCCCACGGTCCCATCCTTGCCGACCGAGGCCATCGTCCAGCCGTTCTCGACCTTGACTTCCTTGGCGCGCATGACCTTGCCGTTCTTGAAGATGATCAGCTTGTCGGCCCAGGCGTTTCCGGCAGCCAGGGGGAGGACGGTGAACGACGCGGCGAGGAGGATCAAGCGTGCAAGTCGTCCGGCCTTCAGGGATCTCATCACCTTGCGTCTCCTTCTCCCGCCTCCGAGAGCCACTTCCGGAGCACGGCTTCAGCCGGCTTGCCTCGAGGCGTATAGCCGGTGTCGTCCGGGCCTCCGTCGCCCCACCACAGGTAGAAGTATACGCCTGCGAGGTGGGGAAAGCCCGCCCAGGCGCTCAGGAGAGCTTCATAGGCCCTCTCCTGCCCCTCCGGGTCCGGCTCCGCTTCGGCCGAGTAGTCCCAGGGGTTCCCGGCCGAACCCCGCCTCGAGGGGTACCCGGCCTCGGTCAGGAGCAATGGCTTCCCCGTGGCCTCCCGCCAGGCGCGCACCTCTGCCAGGATGGGAGCCCAGGCCCGGATCAGCTCCTCGACGCCGGCGTCGGGATTCCGGGTCAGCTCGAAGTAGGCATTCATGCCGAGATAGTCGAGCCGATCGAGGAAGGAGATGTCCCCCCTGTGATCCCAGTTCGCGGAGTAGGTCAGCGCCCCCGAATAGACCTCACGGACCCTCGCGATGAGCGCTCTCCACTCGTCGATCTTCCCCTCGGTCGAGCAGAGCTCCGAGCCGACGCTCAGGATGGCCGCCTCTTCTTCCTGCGCGATCCTGGCGTAGCGGATCACTAACGCCGTGTAGCCCGAGAACCACTCCTCCCAGTCGGGCGGGCTCATCGTGCCCCGCCACTCGCCCTCACCGGCCTCCTCGACGACGAGCAGGGGCATCAGGAGCACGCTCATCCCCAGCCGGTGGGCCTCGCGGATCGTGAACCGGAGGATCCCGTCGTCCGGCGTCATGTCCTCCCGCCGGCGGATCTCCGTCGAGCGAATGTCCTTCACGGCCCAGGGGATCGGGACGGAGATGGCGTTGGCGCCCAGCTCCCGGACCTGCTCGAGGTTGTCGCGGATGAAGGAGGGCTCGTCCCGCGAGAAGATCCCGAAGACCATGCCCCCGTGAAAGCGCCCGGAGGCGGGGATCCCCGCAACGGGCCTGCCGGGATCGGCGGGAGCGCAGGCGGGCAGGAGAAGCAGGATCACGCTCAGGAGCCCGGCCGCGGGCCCGGCAGCATGTGGCTCGCACGAAGAGGAGGGTGACGTGTGGGCCCTCATCGCTCTCGCCGGAATCGCCGCCGTCATCGGCGTCTCGTCATCGGCGCCGATCGGGCCGTGAAGCGCAGCGCCGATCGTGAGCCCTCATCAGCCCCGCAGGGTCACCCGCAAGCCTTCGCGATCCACGCGAAACTCCATGACGCTGCAGCCGATGGCCGCCAGGGCCGATTGAATTGCCGGACGGGCATCGGGAGGTCCCATGACGAAGAGGCAGCCGCCTCCTCCGGCGCCGCAGATCTTGCCTCCTGTCGCCCCGGCCCTCGCGGCGGCTTCGAGAGCTGATTCGGTCTGAGGCGTGCTCACCTCGGGGGAGAGGCCCCGCCGCTCCTTCCACTCTTCAGCGATGAGCCGCGCGCACTCGTCGAGCCGTCCCCGCCCCAGCGCGAGCCGCACCTCGGTCGCGATGGAGGCGATGGCGGAGAGGCCGCGGCGCGTGGCGGCGTCACCGTCGATGGCTCTCCGGACCATGTCCCAGTTGGCGCGCGCGGAGACGCGCGACGAGCCGAGGAAGGCGAGCGTTCCCGCCGCTTCGAGCTCGTCGATCGGGACGGGCAGCGGAGTGCGGCGCCGAAGGCCCGGGCCGTACTGCACGGCGCCCACGCCGCCGTGGACGGCCGCGAGATGGTCCTGCGTTCCTGTGGGCACCTCGAGAACGTCGGCCTCGAGGTCACGCGCCATTCTCACGAGGGATTCGGGCTCGACCGTCTCACCCTCGGCCGCGAGGATGACCGCGAGCATGGCGATGGCCAGGGAGGAGGAGCCGCCGAGGCCCGAGCCGGCCGGGACGCCGCTGTGCGTGACGAGCTCGATCGCCCGGACGGGCCCCACCAGCCTCAGGACGGCCTCGTGCAGAGGCAGCTCGCGGCCCGGGCTGCGGTCACGGCGGCCCCCGCAGACTTCGGAGGGAGTGACCGTGACGCTTCGCCCGAGATCCTCCGCCAGGGCGACGTGGGTGCTTCCAGTGCGGGGGGCCGCGCTCGCGCGGGCTCGCAGGGTGATGGCGGCATTCACCGTGACCGCCCCATTCACGAGAAGGTAGAGGGGCCAGATGTCGAGGGTCCCTCCCGCCAGATCGACGCGGGTCGGCGCCGACGCCTCTGCGGCCCTCAGGCTCTCCGACATGCCGGCAAGTATAAGCGGTATCCTCCCTCTCATGCGCCTGTGGCCACCCTCACCGCCCCTGCGCTTCATCCTGGGCTTCGGACTCTGGATCGGGCTCTTCTCGCTGATCCTGCAAGTCCCCGCCGTGGATGACTGGATCATCCTCCCGCTGATGGAGGCGAGCGCCCACGCCAGCAGCGCCGGCCTCCGGCTCTTTGGCTACGAAACGACGGTCGACGGCAACCGGCTCCAGCAGGCGGATGGCTCCTTCTCCGTGAACATCCAGAAGGGCTGTGACGCGAGCTACGTCATGGCGATATTCGCCGCGGCGATCCTCGCCTTCCCGGCACCCTGGAAGATGAAGCTCCTCGGGATCCTCGCCGGCCTTCCCGCGGTGCAGGTGATCAACCTCGGACGGATCATGAGCCTCTACTACATCGGACTCGAGCATCCGGCGCTCTTCGAGACTTTCCACCTGGACGTCTGGCAGACGATCGTGATCATCCTCTCCATGGCGCTCTGGCTGGGATGGGCGGAGCTGACCAACCATGTGGCAGGTCAATAGGATCGCGCTCTTCCTCCTGAAGCTCGCCCTCGTCGTCCCTCTCTTGTTCTGGATCTGGGGCATGGTGCAGCCCTCGTACAGCGGCCTCGTCACGTCGCTGGCCGACCTCGCCCTCGGGATCGAGGAGTGGGGCGGGAGGGTGACTCACCTCCGGCTCGGCGCCTCGGGCGACGTCATCCACGTGCTGAGCCTTCTCAGAGAGGATGGGCTGCCCGCGACGGACTACGACGCGAGGACGCTCCACTTCTACCTGGTCCCCAGCCTAGCGGTCGTGCTCTCCTTCCCGGGCCTGGGGTGGCTGACCCGGCTGCGCACCTTCGCGATCGCGCTCGGGCTCGTGATCCTCTTCCAGACGATCGCTCTCCTGGTCACCGTCGAGCATACCTATGCGGTGACGCTCGCCGAGGTCGCTCGCCGCCACTACTCCCCCGCCGAGCAGGCCGCCTACTCCTGGCTCATGGAGGCCTTCGACTTCATCGCGGTCCAGGGCGTTCCAGCGGCCGTCGTGATCTTCCTCGTCGCGTGGCACGGCCCGCTCGGCACGGGCAACGCGCCGGGGAAGAGAGCCGGGATCGAGGATGCGAGGGCCGGGACGGAGGTGCCCTCCGTGGGGCCCGATTCCGGAGCGCCGTCTCTCGAGGAGGCTGCGGGCCTAGATCCGTCCGGATCTCCGTCGCAGGGCCTCCGCGCAGGGATCGGAGAGGATCGAAGCGTGCCGGAGGAGGAGAAGGTGGAGGCCGCCCCCGCTCAACGCGACGCTCCGACAATCCACGCATCAGGCGTCACGGCCGGCAACGGGCGCCGGTTCTCCGGCAAGCTCGCGAAGGTGGGAGCCCTGGCAGCGTTTGCACTTGCCGCGGCGGCGCTGGCCTTCGGGGGCTGGGCTCATCGCGCCAACGTGAGGGGCCGTCAATCGGACCGGCTGTGGACCGACGGCTTTCGAGCCCTGACGGCTGGGGACCGCGCGGGGGCGGAGCCGCTCTTCCTCAGGTCGGTCGAGCTGAACCCCGCCTCCGCCTACGGCCTGGCCGGCCTGGGCCATGTCTACCTTCAGCGAGGAGACGCGCCGAACGCGGCCCGGGTGCTCGCGGAGGCGATCCGGCTGGACCCCGCTCAGTACTCGTGGCACCTGCACTACGCCGATGCGATGTGGCTGCTCGGGCGAAGGGCCGAGGCGGAGAAGATCCTCATGGATGCCATCGCGGTGTGGCCCGGGGAGCGGGCGCTCCGCATGCGCGCCTGCCAGTGGCTCACGACGCAGAATCGGCTCTGCGAAGCCGTCCCCCACCTCGAGGCCTTCCTCTCGATGGCCGCAGCCGACCAGGACGCCGCGGTCGCCCGCTCCTACCTGAATGCGGCCCTTGCGCAGTGCCCGGCGGCTACTCGAGCCAGACCTTGATGTAGGCCTCTTCGGTCTCGATCTCGACCAGGGTCTGCTTGCCCAGCGTGCGGAGGGACTTCCAGAGGTTGTTGATGTCGATGTGGCGCGTCTTCAGCTCCTCCATCACCGCCCCCTGGTCCATCTCGGACAGCGAACCGAGGAGCGCTTCCGCGAAAGCGACCGGGAGGTTCACGGCCACGGTGATCTTATCGGTCCCCTTCTCCCTCACCTGAAGCCGGATGAGCTTGGGCTCGGCTCCGGGTGGCTGGGGGGGGGCCGGCGGCGAGAGCGGCGCGAGCTGCCCGGGAGGGGAAGGCGGCAATGGGGGCTGGACGCTGTCGAGGCGCTTCGGGTCGATGCGGAGGATTCCGAGCGTGCATTCGTTCCGCACCTCGGCATCGGACTCCTTGCTGGCGCACTCCTGGAGGATGGGCAGCGCGTCCTTGCGTCCAGGCACGTAGTCGAGGTACGAGATCTGGATGGCCGCATAGATCCGCGCGTAGCCCTTCTCCCGGAGCCCGACGACGAGGGTTCTGATCGTCTCCTTCTTCCCGTTGAGATACATGCTCTTAGCGAGCCCCATCCGGCTGATCAGCGCGTCCTCGCGCAGGAGGGTCTCGCTCGGGAATCGATCGATGAACTTGGTCCAGGCATCCATCGCCTCGGCTTCCTTCCCGGGGAGCTTCATCAGGGCGCGCGCCCGGTAGTACATCGTTCGGGCGAGGCCCGTGCTTTCGGGATAGGTCGCGATGAGCTGATCGGCTCCGGCCAGGACGGAGTCCCATCGTTCCTCGAATACGTCTTCCTTGATGCGCCGCAGGATCTCCTGCTCGGAGCCGCTCTGCGCGGAAGCAACCCCCGAAGACAGGATCAGGCAGATCGCGACCACGAGGAGCGCAGCCGTGGCGGATCGGATGGGGCGATCAGACATCCTGCGTCTGCCTCCTTTCCATTTCGTCGGAGAGCAGCTTCAACCTCAGCATGAGCTGGCGGCTCTCGGCATGCCTGCGAAGCTCGAGGATCTGCTCTGCCCGGGCACAGTCGCTCAGCGAAAGGATCTCCACGAAGAACTCCTCGAGATCGGCGCATACTTCGCGGGCCCGCGACAGGGGCAGGCTCTCGAGCTGGTCGGCGATGAGCCTCTGGCGCCGGAGAAGCTGAAGGGACTTCTCCCTCTCCGCTGCGATGTCCACGCCCTCATCGCCGCACTTGACGGGGATGGCCAGCAGGCTCGTGAGCAGCGTCCGGCTTTCGGCGAGGTAGCGCTGCGTGCCGGCCTTCGCGGTCGTCGCCTGGATGTCCGCGAGCATCGCGGCGGGGAGAATCACCTCGCCGCCTTCCGGCGGCTCGAGTCTGGCCTGCGGTGCGGGCACGGTCTTTTCGGGAGTGCCCGTCAGCGTGAGGGCGCCCCAGGTGCCCACGGCGACGCCGGCCACGAGCAGCGCGGCGGCGGCCGCGGCCGCCCAACCGGGAGCCCGGAGAACCTGCTTCCACCAATCGGCGAATCCTGACGCTGCCCGCGCGCCCGTGCTGCGGGCCTGCGCCGCGCGGCGGAGTGTCCTCGACGTGAAGGCGGCCCAGTCCACTTCGGCCTCGCGGGGGAAGAGGAGATCGCTACCGAGGGAAGCAGCGGTGCGCTGCAGCCCGCGGAGCTCCTCGCGGCAGCCCGCGCAACCCTCGAGGTGCGACTCCAGGGCGCGGGTGTCGGCGGCGGCCAGGTCTCCGTAGACATAGGCGGCCAGGTCGGCCCGCAGGTTGTGGCAGCTCGTCACCGGAGCTCCTCCCCCGGGGCCTGCCGGGCTTCGATGATCTCCTTGAGATGGGCGAGCGCGCGATGGAGCGACGATTTCACGGTGCCCAGGGCGCATTGCTGCGCCTCCGCGATCTCCTGGAGCGAGAGCCCTTCGTAGTGCCTGAGGATGATGATCTCCCTCTGCCGGGCCGGAAGCATCATGATCGCCTCCCGGACCTCGATGGCCTCTTCACGTTGAACCTGCGCGTCGAGGGGATTGACGGCCTTCTCATCCTGAAGCTCGTGACTCCGGCCGTCCTCGTCGTCGTCGATGGAGTAGTGAGTGCCGTGCCGCTTGCGCAGCATGTCGATGCAGTGGTTCGCGACGATTCGGTAGGCCCATGTGAAGGGATTGGCCCGCGGCTCCCACGTGGCCCGCGCACGGTGGATCTTGATGAAGGATTCCTGGACGGCGTCGAGGGCTTCTTCATGGTCTCGGAGGTACCCGATGGCCAGCCTGTAGAAGCGCCGCTGGTATCTGCTGACAAACGTCGCGAAGGCATCCTCATCGTCTTCCTGGATGCGCGCCATGAGCGCTGCATCGGTTGCGTCCACCACCCCGCGGCGCCCTCAGCAGACGGCCCGCCCCGCCCGGACGAGCGTTGTACGGGCGCCCCGGCGGGAAGGTTTACCCGGTGGGCTCGACTTTCCTCCCGACCCGGTCATTTCACTCAAATCCGCTCTCCTGCCGGCCCCCCTGCTGCCGGCATCTCCGAACGTCAAGTAGTTGTGAACATGAAGTTTATTTCGGGCGCGACCTACCCTTCCTCCCCTCCTCCCGCGAGCTGCCGGCCCATCAGGAAGAGGATCCCGCCAAAGCCGAGGAGCATCAGCTCGGAGTTCATGTCGCCCCGCGACAGCCCCTGCCAGAGAGCCCAGGGCATGGTGAGCATCCCCATGACCTGAAGCGCCTTGGCGAATATATAGATGTAGGGGCGGGTCACGATGCATCTCTCCCCGCCGCGAGGCGGGCGCTGGATTGTACCGGCAGGGGGTGCGGGCACTCAAGCTGCCCCCACGGGACCGGTTCTCCGCCGCACCGAGAGCCAGCCTTTCCGACAAGTCGCGCGCACCGAGCCTCGCCGCCTGCCCCCGACCCCGTCCTCGCCCGCTCACTGGACCTTCAGCGATCGAGGACCGTGTCCGCATCGTTTTCCCATTCTCTCGTCTACAATCCAGTTTGTGGGAGTGAAGATCCCATGATCCGACGCATCGCCATCGTGGGCGGGGGACCTGCGGGAGCGATCTGCGCCGCGGCTCTGGCATCCGGTGGGCTCGATGTCGACCTCTTCGAGTCGAGCCCTGCCGGGGAGAAACCCTGCGGAGGCGGAGTTCCGGGAGCCGCAGTCAACGAGTTCCAGGTCCTGCGCGACCCGTCCCTCGCGAGGAGAGTTGTCCGCGAGGTGCACCTGCATTCCCCGGCGGGTCGCGTGGCCCGGCTCGCACTCCACGAGGGCATTCACGTCTTTCGCCGATGCGAGCTGGACGCCTTCCTGCGCGCGAAGGCGCGGGACGGAGGGGCGAGCCTCCACGCGACGCGAGTTCTCCGGATCCTCCACAGCGAAGCGGGACGCTGGGTGCTCGAGACAGCATCTGGGCACCACGGCCCCTACGACTACCTCGTCGGGGCTGACGGGGTTCGGGGCATCGTTCGCCGGACGGTTGCGTCGCGCACCTCCGACGAGCACCTCACGCTCGCCCGGTATGCCTATACGCAGGGCGTCCCGCGCGAGGAGATCATCCTCAAGTTCTTCGCCGGATCGGATGGATACCTGTGGGTCTTCCCCCGGACGGATCACCTGTCGATCGGGATCTGCGCCACCCGGCCGAACGCCTCTGCGGAGCGGCTGGAGGACGATCTGATGCGGTTCGCGAGGGATCACTATCCCGAGGCCGCCCGCGAAGAGCCCGCGGTGAAGGGATACTTCATCCCCGCAGATCCGTCTCCGCCCGCCGCGCGCCGAGGGGAGCGATGGGCCCTGATCGGGGATGCCGGAGGATTCGTGGATCCCGTGACGCGGGAAGGGATCGCCCCGGCGATGCGATCGGCTGAGGCGCTTGCCGATAGCCTCCTCATCCATGCCCGGGGTCGAGCGGCCGCCAGGCTCAGGCAGCCTCTTCCTGCAACGCCTCAGCTTCCTCAGAACCTGAGGCTCGCCCACGCGTACCGGCGGGGCTTCTACTCGGCGGCCTTCATAGAGCGCATGGTCTGGATGGCTTCGGAGTCACCCTCCATCGCGCGCGTCCTCGCGGATCTCTTCGAAGGGAGGCAGGGGTACTCCGGGCTGAAGCGGCGCCTGCTCCTCAACGCCCTCCCTTGTGGAATGGAGCTGGGACTCGGCGCTCTCCTCGGTCGCCGGCCCCCGTCGAGGCAGAGACCGGCCGCTTGACGAGCCGGCCCTCCCGCGCCCCCCGGGACCATTCCCATCGACTCTCGCTCTGGTGCCTGACCCGTTCCCTGTTGACGTCCCGAGAGTTCCCTCTCATGTACGTCACCTTCTCTCTCCCTGCCAGAAGTGGCAGCGCGTGCAGTCTCGCCCCACGGGATGGTTTCGGCCCCTCGGCGCGGCGCCGTCGGGGCCGTGGCAGGACATGCAGGCCTCCTCTCGATCTCGGAGGCCGAGGTGCAGCTCGTCCGCCGGGATGTCCGGCCTCTCCTTCTGCAGCGAGTAGCGAAAGAGGAAGAGCGCGCTCCCCGCGACGATCAATATGAAGACGATCCACCGCAGCCGCTTCATTGCGGCTCAGTCTAGGCCAAGCCGAGGCATGAGGCAGGGACGCGCGGATGAGACACTCCGACATAGTCGAAGCGGTGCCTCTCGTTCGTGCCGCCAGTAGCCCTGCCTTCGCCTGGTCGACGAGTCCCCACTCTCCGTGTTGACACTCCCGGAGCGCCGCCCTAGTATCGCGGCTCCCACCTGTTGAACCCGCAAAGCCGGCGTAGCTCAGTGGTAGAGCAGCTGATTCGTAATCAGCAGGCCGTCGGTTCGATCCCGACCGCCGGCTCCACGCATTCCGCGCAGAATCTCGGCAGATCCGAGGATCGCTGGGGAGAGGTCCTTTTCAGGATTGGGGCCCACGGTGGGGCCCAGGTGGGTGTTCATCCGGCCGCCCTCTTGCGCTGGGTGGCTTCGTAGATGTCGAGCAGTCGACGGATGGCGTCGCTCTTCTTGGCTTTTGGATTTGCCTTCAGGACCTCGCGTTCCACGCGGGCGAGGCGCGGCAGGTCTACCAAGTAGGCTCTGACCGTCGTGGTTATGTAGGCTTGCGGCTTAGTTTCAGCCATGACACGTGCAACCTACGCCCCTGCCCTGGCGTTGTCAAGGGAAAAGTTTCAGCTCCTCACGCGGCCGCGCCGGGCGGGGAACTTCTGGACCTTCCGGTACCCGGCCGCGGCCGGCTCGCGCAGCTCTGTCGGGAAGATGAGGTCGAGCCCCGAGAGGCTCCCCGTCGCATCCGGGCACTCGTACTGCCCGTATTGGTCGGCCGTGAGGGTGATTGTCGAGTGGCCGAGCTGGGCACGGACATCCTGGAGCCGCACTCCGGAGCGCAGCAGCAGCACGGCGTAGGTGTGGCGCAGGTCGTGGACGCGGAAGTGGGTGGGCAGCTCCGCCCACCCCAGCGCCCGCTTGAAGGCGCGGCGGACACTGCCGGCGTCCAGGTACCCACCGGCAGGTCCGGGCGAGGGGAACACCAGCCCCGTGCGGTTCCAGCGCCGTCTCGCGCGCTGCCGAGCGCTCATGCGATGGCGGCGAAGCGCCTGCACGAGGCCGGCGCTGATCAGCACGGTCCTCCCCCTACCAGTCTTTGTAGGCCCCTCTTCTCCCTCATGCACGCCTCGGAGGATCCGGATCCTGCGCTGCTCGAGGTCGAGGTCCTCCCATCGAAGCGCCAGGACCTCCCCTACCCGCATCCCCGTGCCCAGGAGGACCTCGAAGAGGACGTGATGAACGCTCCGTCGCGCTGTCAACGCGCGCAAGAGCTGCCCCGTCTCCTCGGCCGTCAGCGCTCGCAGCTCGTGCTGGCGGGCCCGGCGTGAAGCCAGGCCGTAGACTCGGCCGAGGCCGGCCGCCGGGTTGGCGATCAGGATCTCCTCGTCGACTGCTTCCGACAGCAGCGCCCGCACAGCTGCGTGGATCAGCCGCACGGTGTTGCGGCTGAGCTTGGCTTCCACCTTCTGCGCGAGCAGTTCCCGGAGCGACGCCCTGGTCAGCTCCCGGAGTGGCCGATGGCCGAGAGCGGGCAGCACGTGCACGCGGAGGAGCTGCTCGTAGGAGCGCAGCGTCTTCGGAGCGAGCCGCCCCTGGGCGCGACGGAGCCATTCGCCGGAATAGGCAGACAGCGTCGACGCCAGGAGCGCGCCCGCTGGGCCGTCACGCTTCCCGGAGAGTAGGTCCGCCCGGGCGACGGCCCGCTCTGCCTCCTCGCGCGTATGGAAGCAGCGGCGGATCCGCTTGCCCGCCAGGCGATAGTCGGCGAGCCACTCGCTTCTCCGCCCCCGCCGGTGGCGTACGGCACCCATGGATGCTCCCAGTGCGAAGGGGCTTTTCCCGTGGCGGGGGAGGGTTCCGGGCCGGAGCATATCAGACGGAGCTTGAGAAAACATCCCGTCCGGCGTAGCTTTTCACGATATCAACGGATAGAGCCCATGAAGGGCAGGAGGCTACGGCCGTGAGAAGACTCACATGGATTGCCGTCTGTGCAGCGCTGGTGATGATCCTGACAGGAAGCTCCGTCGACGTCCTCGCCCACGGCGGCGGCCTCGATGCCTACGGAGGTCACCACAACCGGAAGCTGGGCGGCTACCACTTCCACCAGGGGCCCCTGGCTGGCCAGTCGTTCGCGACCCAGGCCGACGCGATCGCGGCACTGAACGCAGCCGGCACTCCCGCCCCGAAAGCGACGCCAACAAAGGCGACGCCGACGAAGGTCGCGGATCAGTCCCTCGAGAATCGCGTCGCCAACCTCGAGGCCATGGTCGCTCAGCTCAGGCGCGACGTCGAAGAGCTGAAGGCTGGGAGGTAGGAGATAGATGGATTCCCTCGGCGGTTACATTGCCACCATCGTCGTCAGCCTCATCGCCGGCTACCTGAGCCAGTTCCTGCAGCCCCGCTCAAAGTTGGTCTGGTGGTCACCGCACAACTTCGTGTTCGATCTAAAGAAGGAAGCCATCACGCTCGTGTCGAACTCCATGAGCCTACAAAACCTTGGCCGTCAGGCTGCCGAAGACATCGAGATCATTCACAGCTTGAGGCCAGACTTTCTCCAGTTCAGTCCCGCGATTGCCTTCGAGCAGAGCCGGACAAGGGATGGCCAGCACGTGATCCGTGTGAAGTCACTCGGACCGAAGGAATGGGTCTACCTCCAGCTCCTCAGCTACAAGACTGCAGTTCCGCAGCTCCAAAGCGTGCGCTGGAAGGGTGGCCAGGGGCAGTGGATCCCGACCCAGCTCCAACGCCTATATCCCCGCTGGCACTCTGTCGGAGTCCGAATTCTGCTTCTCATCGGTGGCGGCACTCTGGCCTACTGGATCATTCGCGCTGGCTCATTCGTGCTGCGCCAGGCAGGACTCTTCGGTTGAGAGATGTGCCGAGGTCGGGGTGGAGATGCCCGGGGGCGGGCTTCGTGGCGGCCATGCCGCGGGACCATTCCGGAGGCCGGGCTGAGAGCGCTCACCCTTACCTACCCAGTGAAGCCCGCCGCATTTCGATGCACGATCGACCAGACGAATAGAACGCGAGATCGGGCCTGAAACAGCGCGTTTACCTACTTGAAAACCCCGGGAGATGTGGAAGAGTCCCCGTGGAAAATCCGCCGACCTGAATTCAGATGAATTCTGACGGCCTTGTCGGTGGACCGGGAGGAGTGGTATGAAGTGATGGGGCGGCCTGAGGTTGGCCGCCCCGGATTCACCTCACGAAGGGAGCATCGAACCCGCGGCACGGCGATGTCGCCTGTCAGCTAAGCGCCGAATCGTGGGCCTCCTCCCTGATGTCCGTCCGGGGGCGGTTTGCGTCCCGCGGGCGGCTCGCCCTTCATGCGTTTCGGACTTTAGACAAAGTGGTTCGCGGGTGTCAACAGCGTTTTTCCTGCGGCCCACTGGGCTTTTCGCCGGGGGTGGAAATGGATGGGCTTGAGCGGCCGCCCGGCGGAGAGGTACTGAGCTCGACGGCCAGGCACCTCTCTCACGGCCACTCGGGTCCGCTTCAAAGTCATAGGAGATCTGACACACGTCAGGATCTACTGGACACAAGTGCGAGCGGAGCGGGATATACCGCTCAACGTGTGGGTACGAGATCGCCCTCTCGAAGGGTGACACGTTCCCGCCGTGCTCACAGCACCACCATGCTGTGACGTGGACGCTGGTGCGTCCGACGCAGCAGTAAGCCACTGGTGGATCGCTTCGGCTTGGTAGCCGAAGAGGAGGCCGCTGACCCATTCGTACTGGCGAGGCTCGAGGGCTGAGCGTAGGTGGGTCAGAGATTCAAAAGCCTCCAAGGCCCATGGGTATCTGTAGTACCCGTAGGTCACTCGGGCTTCGTCCACTCGCCGGACGAAGCCCCATACTTCCTGCTCACCTGAGAGCCGGATGCAAGTCTGGACGTCCGCTTCGATCTTCTGAAGCTCTTCTTGGTCTCGAGCTGCGCGGGCACACACTTCAGCGACGGGTTTCCCGAGTCGCGCGATGGCCTCGATCGCGGCCATGCAACGTGCCACTTCGTAGGCCGTCAGGACGGCGTACTGCTCCGGGCTGTCGTCAGGCATGCAATCCCACTGTCCCTGCCCCACACGTGCGGGCGGACTGCGTCTATTCTTCACCATGGGGGCAAGTTCGGGGGGAACGTATCCCCAGATCAGGACCCGGGCAAGGTGAAATCGTGGGCATGATGGAGGTGGGCCCTGGGTTTGGTTGTTCCGCCTTTCTGGCCAGCCCCTGAAAGAGCCTGTTGGACATGGCTCTCAGGGACGCGCTAGAACCTCAGCCCCCACACGATCGCCCCGCACCCCAAGGCCTGGCCCTCCCCGTCTACACACAGACCGGCGCCCACGGTTGCCCCGATCAGGGCGCGCGCGGTCTTCAGCCGGCGAGACGTCGCCTCCTCCCAGGCCTCCCGGTAGACCCGGGCCTCCTGCTGGGCCGCGCCCGTCATCCGGTCGGCGAGGGCGAGCAGTTCATTCAGCTCTGCCGAAACGAGGAGCACCGCCTTGCCCGCCGCCCGCGCTGCGCGCAGTCGCTCGTGAATGAACTCGATAGCGCCGACGTCCACACCGCGTGTCGGCTGTGAAGCGAGCAGAACCGCGAAGTCGTGTCCCATCTCACGCGCGATCACGACTTTCTGCTGATTGCCGCCGGAGAGCGAGCGGGCAGGCAGGACCGCGGACCGGGGGCGGATATCGAACGATTCGATCTGCACCTTTGCGTTCTCCGCGATACGATCGGCGTCCAGCACTCCTCGTCTGGCGAACTCGTCCTGCCGTCCGAGTAGCAGATTGTCGGCGATCGAGTAGTCGAGTATCAAACCGCGGCGATGTCGATCCTCGGGAATGTGGGCCAGTCCGGCCGCTCGACGCTCGGCCACGTCGGCACCGGTCATGTCGCTGCCGGCGATACGAATCACACCTGATTCGGACTTTCGAAGTCCGGCGATCGCTTCGATCAGCTCGGTCTGACCGTTGCCCTCCACTCCAGCGATGCCGAGGATCTCGCCCGGTCGAATCGCGAAGGTGATCCCGTCCACGACGCGGGTGTGGCGCGATCCGGTCACGACCAGATCCTCCACCTCGAGAGCGGCGCTGAAATCGTTTGGCGGATGCACCGTGGGGCTGTCGCCAGCGGGGTGCGCACTCATCCCCAACGCCTCGGCGACGCCTGTTGCCTCGCCCTGACGCGACATGAGGGCCACGTCGCGGCCCACCATTGCCCGGGCGATCTCGGCGGGACTCGTTGCCGTCGTCTCGAGGCGCTCGATGGTTTGACCGGCCCGCATCACCGTTATTGTGTCCGACAGGTCCATCACCTCATCGAGGCGATGGGTGATCAGCACAATCGTGCCGCCGGCTTCGCGGAGCCGGCGCAGAACCGTCCACAGCTCTTTCACCTCGGGTGGGGAGAGGACGGCTGTCGGCTCGTCGAGCACGAGTATCTTCGCGCCGCGAAATAGCGTCTTGAGTATCTCGACCCTCTGCGCCTCGCCGACGGAGAGCTCGGACACCTTGCGATCGGCGGAGACAGCCAGCCCTGTCTCCTTGCTCAGTGCGGTCACCTCGGAGAGAGCGCGGGCGTAATCGAACATTCCGCTCTTCACCGGCTCGTCTCCGAGGACGATGTTCTCCGCCACGGTGAGCGTGGGGACGAGCATGAAATGCTGGTGAACGACACCGATGCCGGCGGCAATCGCGTCGTTGGTGGACCAGCCGGTGACATCGCGGCCGTTGACCTCGAATGTCCCGGCGTCGGGCTTCATGAGCCCGCCGAGAATGCGCATGAGTGTCGATTTTCCGGCGCCGTTCTCACCAACCAGAGCGTGGATCTCGGCCGGCATCACCTCGAGCGACGCCGCGCGATTGGCCCGCACGGGACCGAACGACTTGTCGATCCCCTGCATCCGAATGGCGGGCCGACCACGGTCGGCGCCGTTGCCTCCTGCGGTCATCGAGTGCTGGGCACCTTGATGCGGCCGGCGATGATCTCCTGCTTGAGCTCCTCGACGCGGGTGTGAACGCTGTCGGGGATGAGGTGCTTGTTACGGTCGTCGTAGACGTAACCAACTCCGCCTTCCTTCAGGCCGAAGGAATAGATGCCGCCCTTGAAAGTCCCTGACTGGATCCGCTGGATGGCATCGAAGACGGCGGCGTTCACGCCCTTGACCATCGATGTGAGAACGTGGCCCGGAGCTTCATCGTTCTGGTCGGCGTCGACTCCGATGGCGAGCTTGTCAGCAACGCG
>CAZMRF010000023.1:50628-65680 GCA_964568735.1 uncultured Acidobacteriota bacterium | reverse complement strand
GCCGCGAGCATCACGCCGCACAGGACGTCGAAGCCGACCCAGAGCCCCCAGGGGAACTCGTCGCTGAGGTTGGTCGAGGCGCCAAGCCCTCCGGTGACGCGCACCCATGTGGCGTAGAGCCCTGTCGCCATGATCAACAAGAAGAGGAGCCTCCAGGGGGAAAGCGTCATGAGGTATCGCGTCAGCTTGCTCATCGCGGCTCCTCCGTGATCGTCGGAGTCAGCTCGGCGCGCCGTGCCTGCTTGCCAGACCCTGATGGATCAGGCGGGGGCCCGTGGGGGCTGTCGGTGGTCTGGCGGTGGTGGAAGCGCTCGCTCCTTGGGAGATCGGGCGGCGGAGCCTCCTGCCCCTCGGCCGCCGCGACCGTTTCGCGGCGATGGCTGATCCACCAGATGCCGCCGAGGAGGACGCCGCCGAGCACGACGATGTCGGGGATCCTCGAGAGGACCCGGTAGGTCAGGATGGGCAGCGGGTGCGCGGGAAGGGCCGTCCTGAACCCGAAGCTCTCGAAGGGAACGCGCGACAACATCAAGACGGACGTGCCTCCCACCTCCGTCTCGCCATAGATGTGCGGGACGTAGGAGCTGGGGCTCTCCTCGATCCGCTTGCGGGCCTCGGCCAGCATCTCGTCGCGGTCGCCGACGATCGTCGCCCCCGTGGGGCAGACCTCCGTGCAGGCCGTGGGCTCGCCGCGCGCGAGCCGGTCGGCGCACATGTCGCACTTGCTCACCCGCGGCAGGACTTTGTCCCACTCGTACTTGGGGACGCTGAAGGGGCAGGCCACCATGCAGTAGCGGCAGCCCATGCACTTGTCCTCGTCGTAGACGACGGGGCCTTCGGCGGACTTCACGAAGGCGCCCACCGGGCAGACGGAGGCGCAGGTGGGATCCTCGCAGTGCATGCAGAGGCGGCGCATGAAGTTCTCGCCGCGCGTGAGGATCGTCGTCAGCTTCGCCGCGGAGGTCTTCTCCACGGCTCCAATCGCTTCGTCGTAGGGAAACCCTTTCCGCTCGGCGCAGGCCTGCTCGCAGGCGCGGCAGCCGACGCAGATGGTGGCGTCGTAGAGGATGGCTCGAGGCATCGATACCTGCGCGCGTCGGGCGCGCACCTCCTGAGGCTTGCGGTTCCTTCCGCTCCCTCTCCCACCCTGGTCTAACGCAACCCTCCTGCCAGCCTTGCGGGCGCTGCTGCGATTCTCAACGGCAAGTAAAGGGTTTGGATTCAATAGGTTGGAGGATGGGTCCATCGGGCTGTAGCAGGGCGCCTCGGCGCCCCGGGGGAGGCGTTGGGATATTCAACGCAGCTCCCGCGCCGGGCGCCGCGTCCCGGCGCGGGAGCTCGTGACTCCTGCCACGGTCTTCGTGCGCCATCACCGGCGTGCTCACGCATTGCCGAGGAACTCACGGGCGATCCCTTTCCACGCATCTCCTGGGAACTGCGCGGCGAGGTCGCTCACGGGGAGTCCTCCGTCCTGCGCCACAGCGCCTGCGAGCGCCGGGAGCCTTCCGCGCAGCCGGGCTGCCGCCTCTTCCATCCAGCTCCGGGCGGCCGAGCCCTTGAGGAGGTTTCTAAAGCCGGTGAGGATGTCGGGTGCCTGCACGGTGATGAGCCACCCGCGGCCATAGGGGTCCTTCGTAGCGCCGGCCGGTGTCTCGGCGAGCGTGGAGTTCACGTCGGTGACGATCCCTTCCATGGGCGACAGCAGCTCCACCGTTCCTCCGTCGCGATGGACGAGGCAGAGGCGCTGCCCCTGCCTCACCCACTGTCCACGGCGGGGGAGATCGATCTTGCGGGGCTCACCAATCAGCCTCGCGGCGAAGTCGTCCAGTCCGACGCGCACCGTGCCCGGGCTCTCCTGGATCGCCCACGTGTGGGCCGGGTGATAGGCGAGGTTCTCGGGAAGCTCGAAGCCGCCGGCCGCGATGGAGCTGATGGCGTGGGGCGGACGGACGGCCTCGGTCTCCAGCACGGGGGCCTTTGCCTCAGCGGTTCGACGGGCCCACAGCCAGTCGAGAGTGAGGAGGACCACGAGGGTGGCGATGACGAAGAGGGCGGTCATGGCCTTTCTCCAGGCGGGGCGCGTGCGGAACCGGCCTCGCTTTCCACCTTGTAGTAAGGCAATGAGCGTGCCGCGAGGAGTCCGAACAATCGCCGGCTCTGCGATCGCGAAGAACACCAGCGAAGGCAAGGGATTACGGGGATCCGGGAGCGATGCCGTCGCCCGCGGCGTTGCTGAGGTCCGCTACGGCGCCGATGAGGATCTCAACGGCTCGGATTCAGCCGTCGTCGCATATTCGTCAAGCCACAGCGCTTGCAGGGCCTTAGGCGCTGCCCGGGCGTGTAGCGTTTCGCATCGCTCGAACGATGAGGATCGCAACGTCAATCGGCGTCGGGGGAGTCGTCCGGGGTCGGGCTCGAGAACGCTCCCAGCCGGCGCCACAGCATCGCCGCAAAGCCGATGTTGAGCGCGAGGCCCACGAAGCCAACCTCGGGTCCGTAGGTTCCGGTGGCCGAGATGCCCAGTGCGCCGCTGCGGGTCCCGAATCCGAAAAGGGTGTAGGCCAGGCCGTTCCACAACCCGTGGCTGAGGCTCGCCACCACGACGGAGCCCGAGTGGAGCCGGAGCATTCCCCAGATCGCGCCCATCATCGCCGCGTTGACGAGGAAGACGGGGATCTGTTCCGGCGGCAGATCGAATCCCGTCTCGAGAGTGACGGCGGAGACATGCCAGAGGGCAAAGGCGATGCTGCTCCACGCGAGCAGCTCCTTCCCGCCCAGGCCGGCGCGCGCGAGCGAGGCCCAGAGCCAGCCCCTGAAGAACCCCTCCTCCGTGAGGATCACTGCAATCACCGTCGCGGCTGAGCCGATGGCCATCTTCAGGCCGGCCTTCCTCCAGTCGGTGGCGGAGGTATCGATGGCGCCCGCGAGGGCGGCGATGAGGGTTGCCGCGCCAAGAACCAGGAGCGGATGGAGGAGGGCGAGGCCGTGATGGCCGGCCCGGCCGAGCGTGAATCCCATCTCCCTGCGCGTGAAGCGCTGAGCGATCCAGAAGGCTCCCATGAGCGGGAGAAGCGGCAGGGCGCTGAAAGCGGACAAGCCCGTGGCGTCCATGGCCGTGGTGACGGCGATCGCCACGAGCACGCCCAGAAAAGCAGGCCGCAGTGCTGGGTTCATTCTCCTCCCCGGGTCCGGGGAAAGTGACGGATCTGGAGGCAGGATGGTTCCTGGATTTCTCGGGGCGTCAGTCGTAGTGCTTCGTGCCTGGCCAGACCTCCTCGGGGTCCACGTGGAGATCCCGGCAGACGAAAATGGGCACTCCATTCTCGTAGGGCATGCAGCGGCCGCAGTTGATCGTCGCGGCCTGCCGCACGTCGCCGCACTCGCCGTGCTCCTCGATGGATCCCCCGAGGACGATCAGGTGCCGCGGGGGAGGCTCTCCGTAGCCCCACAGCCAGTAGTTGTTGTGGCCGGAAATCGCCCGCGGCAGCCCGCGCCGGCGCCCCAGGAACTCCACCGCACCGGCGTCGCCGTAGTTCGGGGTGAGAACCGCCCACTCGGTGGGATCCGTCTCGCCCGTGGATTTCCACGCGCTCTCGACGGCGTCCACGATGGAATCCCATCCCTGCATGTCGGCGTAGAACTGCGGCAGATCGCCGATCTCCTTCCGTTCCTCCGTCGAAGGGGAGACTCCGAGGATCCGGGCGTACTCGATGTAGGTATCGACCGGGAGGACGGGCATGCCGAGAGGAGCCATGGCGGCGCCCACGATGACGAGCAGCGCCACGAGCGCCTCCTTGATCCACCGGAGGTGCCTGAGGCGCGCGGCGCGCTCGGCAACCACTCCGCCCGCCGCGAGGATCATGGGAAAGGCCGGACCGAGGTAGCCGGCCCGGCTCTTCCCGCTGAAGGCGAGGAGGAGGAAGACGGTCACGAAGGTGATGCCGAGCATTCGCCAGGGGCGCCCGTCCCGCGCGAAGAGAAGGAAGAGGAGCCCCCCGATCCAGAGCGGGAAGGTTACGGGGTTCGTCCCGCGGATCTGCGAAACGAAGAATTCGAGGATGGAGACGTCCGCCATCTTGAACGCCGTGGCGTTGTGCATGAACTCCAGCGTCGGCCAGCCGTTCGCCTGCTGCCACGCGAGATGGGGGAGGAAGAGGAGCCCGGCGATGGCCGCGGCGATCCACGGCCCGGGCGTGGCGAGCGCGCGCCGGTGCGGCGTGAGAAGGAGGCCCGCCGCCAGGCCGAGCCCGAGCCACAGGACGCTGATCTTGTTGAGGAGCCCCAATCCGAGCGTCACCCCGAGGCAGCCCCACCACCGCGCCCCGCCGCCTCGCGCCCACTCGACGAGGATCCACGCGGCGAGAGTCCAGAGCAGGAGATCGAAGGAGTTCATCGAGTAGACGTTGTTACCGCCCAGCCACCTCGGTGCCGCAAGAACGGACAGCCCGGCGACGATCTGCGCGAAGCGGCCGCCTCCGAGCCGGCCCGCCATCCAGGCCGCGAGGAAGACGGTCGCGGCACCGGCCAGGGCCGGCAGGAAGCGCACGGCCACGAGCGAGTCGCCCAGGATCAGCCGCGAGATCCGGAGCAGGAGGATCGACAGCGGAGGATGGTCGACGTAGCCCCAGGCCAGCCGGTCGCTGCACGCGAGGTAGTAGAACTCGTCGCGGAACCAGCCGTAGCCGCCCACGGCATTCACCGCCAGGTGGATGGCGAGCTTCGCCGCGGCCAGGGCGGCGGGAATGACGAGGCCGGGCCTGTCCCCCTCCGGATGGACGCGCTCACTCACAGGGAAATGCCCGCGACGAGCAGGGTGATCGCCCCGGTGCGCCCCGCACTCATCTCGGGAAAAGGAGCGTCACGGAGAACACGATACCCCACTCCGGACCATCGGCGGGATGTTCGGCATACCACCTCCCACCGAGCCCGAAGCTGACCGGATGTCTGCCGAGTGTCACGAGCTGGCTCACGCCCGCGGTAAGCGGCACCGTCCATTGCCGCTGCTCCCAGTCAAGAGTCGATTCGCCGTCGAACTCCACCGTGAAGTCGTTTGCCCAGGTGTAGGAAATGAACGGGTCCACCAGGGTCGTGTTCACCCGCTCGCGGTGGCTGTCGCCGGCGAAGGACCAGATATGGTTGGCCAGCGCGCCGAAGGTCCAGCCGCCGTCTTGTCGCACCACGGCGGCCGTTGGACCGGCGCCCCATCTGCCGGCGCCCAGCGCGGAGTCCGTGGCCGAGGGATACTGGAACACCGGTCCCGCGCCCACGATCCAACCGCCCGCGAGCCTGGCGGGCGAAAGAAAGAAGCTCTGGGTGATGTCGCCGAGGCCGGTGCTGTCCTGCTCACCCGCTGCAACTGCTTCCTGGTAGATGAAAGGAACGATCGTGCGCGTGACCAGGAGCCAGTCTTTGGTCAGCTCAATCGGAATCACCGGCAGGACGTTCAGCGTGCAGGTCAGAGCGTTTCGCGAGCCGGAGCCGAACTCGAAGGCGCTCTCGATCGGCACGGTGACCAGATCAGCCACGGGGTTGTGGAGTTTCAAGGCCAGGCTGATCTCCGCCGCGCCCGCCTCCCCGGCGGCGAAGGCTGGGGCTTCACCGGGTGCCGCGACGGAGAGAGGCATGGTCGAAGCGAAAGCCAGCACGCCCATCAGCGCAGCGGCGATGATGTCTTGCCTGTGGGTGGCTATGATCGTTGCGTGCGAGGGATTACTGCGGCGATTCCCTTCATGATGTTCCAATCTCCCCGCGAAAAGTCCATGGAACGGTGCCAGGCAGGGGGCGCTTCATGGCCGGGGTTTGTGGCTCAGCGCCAGCGCAATGGCGTCGAGCAGGGTCTGGTCGTTCACCGGCTTGCGGAGATAGGCCACGGGCTGTCCGGCCAGCGCCCGGTCGCGCGTTTCGGTGGAATCGTGACCGGTGATGATCACGACGGGCACGGGCGCGCTGGACTCCGCGAGCCGGGCTTGAACCTCGAAGCCGTCCAGGGGCGGCATGTGCACGTCCAGCACCACGCAGTCGGGCCGGTGGTCCTGAAGGGACTCGAGGAACTCGGTGCCGGATGAAAACGTCTCCACGTCCATTCCGGCCGAGCGCAGCAGGCGCGTCAAAGCCCTCCGGATGGGTTCTTCGTCGTCCACGACGGCAATCAGTGACCGGGGTCTTGTCACGTTGGCCCACCCTGAGTGCAACGGAGCGGGCAGGTATTGAACGTTGCCCGATACCCGCCCGCTGATTGGGCGTCCGTTGCCACACCCTGATACACGAAGCCTCTGCTCAACAGCTCGAGAGCTTCGTGCGCGACATGGTTTCACGTGGAGTGGCATTTGGTGCAATTCGGCGACGTGTCCACCGGCGCGGAGCACCGGGGGCTCGCCGTGCGAAATGCCACGCGCCGGCCCGAGGGCCGGCGCGTGGTTCGTCGAGGATTATCTCCCGAGCCTTGCACCGATCGCCTCACCGGAGACGATAATCGCGACGCGGCGGTTCTTCGCCCGGCCCGCCGGTGAATCGTTGGACGCCACGGGCGAGGCCTTCCCCAGCCCCCTGGACGTGATACCGCCTGCGGGGATCCCCTGGGCCACGAGGTACTCCCGAACCGCCTGAGCCCGTTGCTGCGACAGAGTCTGGTTGAAGTCATCGCTTCCGACGCTGTCGGTGTATCCCTCAACGGCGAACTCGAGCTTGGGGAGAAGGGAGACGATCCCGGCGAACCTGGCGAGGCTCTCGCGCGCCTCCGGCTTGAGATCGGCCTTTCCCGTGGCGAACGTCACGTCCGCCATGGTGGCGACGAGACCGCGGTCGGTGTCCTCGGTGGCCAGAACGGTATTTAACTTCGCGAGCAGGTCCGCCCTTCGTTGCTCGACATCGGCCCGGACACTGGCTGTCTCGGCGACGGCTTTCGCCCGCTTCTGCGCTTCGGCCGCGGTCGCAGCCCGAGCCGCCGCTTCGCGGTCCTCAGAGGCATTGCGCTCGGCGGCGAGACCTGCCTCCATGACCCGCTTGGTGGATACGTTAAGGGCGTCTTCGGAGGCCTGAACCGACTCGCGGGCCGCCATGATGACGGCCTCGGAATCCGGCTTCGCGGCCTTCTGCGCAACCTCGGCCCGGTCGAGCGCCTTCACCGCCTTGTCCAGAGAGTCCGTGGCGTACTCGCCGGCCTTCTGCCAGCGGGCGATCTGCACCGCATTGCGGGCCTGGTACAGCTCAATTGGCACATCGGGGTCGATCGTCACCGGCTTCAGGCCGGCTCCTTCGTAGCGAGCCCTCTGGAGCAGCTCCGTCTTGATCTCGATCGGTACGGTCTGGATGTACTTCTTGTCCGGGACCCCGTTGACCAGGACGACGGTGTCACTGGGTTTGGTCACGGCGAAATAGGGCTCGGCCGTGACCGCGATTGCGAACGCCGGAAAGCGTGTGGTGGCACGGACCTCACTCTTGCCAGCTGACGCAGGTGAGTCGGGGTGGCTCGCCAGCCGAATCGGGCCGAGGTTCGATGCCTTCCCCTCGGGCGACACCGCCCAAAGGACGTACACGAGGTACTCCGGACCGAACGTCGAAGGCAACTTGAGGTGGAAGAAGTTGCCCTCGATTTCCATCAGGCCATTCTTGGGCTCCACGTTCGCCTGGCCGGTCGCCTCAGGCGATTGCGCCGTGCCCAGCATGGGCACCTCGACCTGGCGGTCGAGCGGATAGTTGATCGCCTTGACCTTTGCCGACGGTGCGGTCGCCATGTCCGGCGCCGCGCTGACAACCCCTACACCCAGCATGAGGAGCACGGCGACCAAGTGCAGGACCCATATCTGTCTACGTCTCATGACCTACCTCCGCTTGCTCATGTTCGGAATCCCCCCTGCACTCCGGGCGCACCCGGAGCTGGTCAGGGGCACACGTTCAATAAGGAGGCGAAACCGTATCCGAACGGAGAGAGGGGCGATATTGGACCTTGGGCTAACAGGAAGGTGGCCAGGAGCCCGTGATCAGCGCTCCTTTGCGCCGATACCCGCTCGCTCGGCCAGGCGGACGAGCTCGGCCACGGAATGCACCTTCATCTTCTCCATCACCCTGGCGCGATGGACCTTGATGGTCTTCTCCACGATGCCGAGATCGCCGGCGATCTGTTTGTTCAGCTGTCCGGAGACGACGTGGGTGAGAACTTCACGCTCGCGCGGCGTGAGCGTCGCCAGCCGTTCCAGGATGTCGTCTGATTCGGCGCGGGCCTGCCGCGCGATGCGATCCTTCTCGATGGCGAGCCGAATGGCCTCGAGCAGCTCGTCGGCATTCACGGGCTTGGTGAGGAAATCCAGAGCGCCGCGCTTCATCGCCTCCACGCTCGTCGGGATGTCGCCGCGGCCCGTGAGAAAAATGATCGGGATCGCGCTGCCTTTCGCCGCCAGAGCAGCCTGCAGCTCCAGGCCGCTCGAGCCGGGCATCGCGACGTCGAGCACGAGGCAGCCGGAAGCGCGAGGGTCGTATCGCTCGAGAAATTCCTGGGGTGTGGTGAATGTCTCCAGGTTCAACCGGGCCGCGCGCAGCAGGCGCGAGAGACTCTTCAGCACGGCCGGATCGTCGTCCACGATGAACACGGTCGGCACTGTGTCGCTCACGGGCCTGCCCCGCGACTGACGGGCAATGTGAAGTGGAAGCTGGCACCTCGGTCCGGGTTGTTGGCCGCCCACAACTTTCCGCCATGCGCCGTGATGATCGTACGACAGACCGACAAACCCAGCCCCAGACCGTGGACCTTGGTGGTGAAGAAGGGCTCGAACACCTGCTCCAGATGGCTCGAGGCGATGCCCGCGCCGAGATCGGAAACCGAAACACGGACGCCTTCGCCGCCGGACGACTCCGTGCGCACGATCACTCGACGCTCGGCAGGCGCGTTGCCGTTCACGGCGTCGCAGGCGTTCATCACCAGGTTGAGAAGGACCTGCTGGAGTTGCACGCGGTCGCCATTGACGGTCGGCAAAGCGGGCGCGAGGGCGGTATGCGTGGCCACACCCTGATTCACGAGGTCGCTGCGAATCAGCTTGAGAACTTCCTCCACCACCTCATTGATGTCGAGGGGCTGTTGCTGCACTTCGCCCTTCTTGAGGAACAGGCGGAGGCGGCGAATGATTTCACCGGCGCGGTTATCCTGCTCCACGATGTCCACGAGGATCTCGCGCACCTCGTCGAGGTCAACAGGGTCGTGCGCGAGGAAGCGCTGGGCCGCCTGTGCGTTGCTGAGGATGGCGGTGAGCGGTTGGTTCAACTCGTGGGCCATCGAGCCGGACAGTTCTCCGAGCATCGTCACGCGCGATAGATGCGCCAACTCGAGCCGCTGCTGCTGCGCTTCCACCTCGGCGAGCTTGCGTTCCGTGATGTCGAGCGACACGCCGCGCATGCGGACCGGTTTGCCGCCGCTGGCGCGCTCGAGGGCGGCGCGAGAGGCGATCCAGCGAGACCGTCCGTCGGGGAGCAACACGCGGTACTCGGCCTCGTATCTGCCCCCACGCTCGAGCGCCTGCGCCGGGGCGTGGCGGACGGCCTCGCGATCCTCGGGGTGCAGCCGTTGCAGCAATCCGTCGAGCTCCAGCCGCTCTGACTGCGTAAAGCCGAACAACTCGCGCCACTTGTCCGTCGCCCAGATTTCGTTGCTCGCGAGGTCCCGCGACCAGATGCCCAGGTTCGTTGCCTCGGCGGCCATGGCCATGCGTTGTTCGCTCTCGATCAGATCGCTGTCGAGTTGCCCGGCGCGGAGCGCCTCCCGGCTCAATTCATATCCCATGGCGAAAACAATGCCCATGAAGAACAAACTCAGGGTGGTGGGCATGTGGACCACGTCCCAGAACAACAAGACCGACTGACCCGTCCCCAAGGTGACGAAGAAGCTCATGCTGCTTCCGAGGGTCAGCGCCTGCCGACGGTCGCCCCGCCGCCAGAGGGTGATGGTGGCATCCACGACGAAGGCCGCGAGGAACAACAGACTCGTCTGCCCGATCAGCATCCATGGATTGGACACACCGCGCGCGACCGAAATGGAGTCTCCGAAGAGATGGACCTGCCGCAGAGTGGTGATCTCGCGGTAGTCGAGATTCGGCGTGAGAATGAAGTCGAGAGCCAACGACACCGTGCGCAGCGTACAGATTGTCCAGGCAAGCCACGCTCTTCCGGCGCGGAGATAGAGTCGCACGAACCCGACGAGCGTGAGGATCATCACCCACACGGGCAGGTGCAGCCAGCGCAACGCTGTTCCGAACTGCGCGGTCGTTTCCGACCGCATCATCCACAACTCGCATGCCGCGATGAGGCTCGTGGCCGCTGCGGACAAGGAAAACAGCAGACTGCCCCAGGCCCTCCGCTGCTTCAACCAGATGAGCAGGTGGATGCCCGCCAGCGTGAGACACGCGGAGGCGCTCATGGACCAGATGACGGTGATCCAACTCATGATTGAATGGAGTCAGTTCCTCATGCGGCAACGGTCATGATAATCCACCCCTTCCGCGCAGCGCCCAGGCGCGAATCCCATGCCCGGGTCCCCTCCGCGGCTCCCGCGGCTCCCGCGGCTTCCCGGGGGGCCTCTCGCCGCAATCCATCTGATCAGGCTATCCTGACGCGCAATTCCACCGGGGAGCCGACATGACGACGCTGTCGCCCTTCCAGTTGACGCCGCTCGGGCTCTTCCACACGCTGGTGAGCCTGGTCGCGGTGGTCCTCGCATTGATCGCGATCCTGAGGGAGAAGGGGATCTCCCCGAAGGCTCCCATCGGCAAGGCCTACCTGATTTCGCTGGTCATCTCCACGGTCACCGGCCTTCCCATCTTCCGAAGCGGGAAGATCGGCCCGCCTCACGTGGTGGGCGTGCTGACGCTCATCGTGCTCGCGGTGGCGGCTATTGCCGGGATGACGACGCTCTTCGGGCGGGCGGCACGCTACGTCACGACGATCAGCTATTCCTTCACCGTCCTGCTGCTGATGATCCCGACGGTGACGGAAACGCTGACGCGGGTTCCGCCGGGCGCTCCGCTGGTCGCCGGTCCGGAGGCGCCCATCTTCAAGCCGATCTACTCGGCCCTGATCGTCATGTTCCTCATCGGCATCACGATCCAGGTGGTGGCGCTCAGGGCTGAAAGGGCGGGCCCTCCCGTGGCCGCCGGCCCGCGAAAGGCGAAGGACCGCCGCAGATGACCGTCGCGACACTCCGAGGCTGACGCTTTCGCGGAGTATTGAAAGGCGATAGGGGGCCGCTTCAGCGCTCCGGCCCGCCCGTGCGTGAGCTTCAGCGGGGGTTCGGCCTCTCCTCGAAGGCTCTCACCCAGGCTTCGATCTCTCCGCGGTGGGCCGCGTCGTGCTCGGCCATCATGGATGGCAGGTCGCACAGGGCCATTCTGCCGACCCCCACCTGTGTTCCAGAGCGTGCCCACGCCTCCGTCGACACTCGCCGGAAGGCCAGGACGTTCTCGGAACGTGCCTTCCTGAAGGCCGCAATGCCATCCGCGAGGGACAGCGATCTGTAGTTCCGTTCCTTCGCGACTCGTTCGCCGTCGAAGTCGGCGAGCTTCGGGTCATCTTCCGTCAGGAGCCGGTTGAGGCGGACGCCGAATCCTTCTCGCTCGAGGTCCGCGAGGTGCCAGCACTGCTCGACAGGCGAGAACGCGTTCCCTGGGCCTCGGGCCGCGGTGTCCGCGGGTTGCAGGCCCGCAAAGGTCGCCTCCAGGAAGTCCGGCATCCGGGTGAGCTCGCTCAGAAGTGACTCACGCTCTCCCGGCGGCAGTTTCATGTACTTCATGCGACGTGGCCTCCATGCGGCAGATGGAATGAGCCTTTGGAGTCCCGGCGAGTGCGCTCCCTCGTCAGGCAGGCTTCTGGTTCCGAGCGTCCGGATTGAACACCTTGCGAACGGCCTCGGACCTCAAGTACCTGATGAAGAGCCAGAGAAGCACCACCTGGAACGCAATGAGGACTATGCCCACGAGAACACCCACGAGGAGCCCTCGAGTCTGTAACAGGGAGAAGAGGTCAACCAATGAGCGCACGAAGAACGGCCCGGTCAGGAGCGTGTACAGGAGCGTCAGCCACGAGATGATCTCGAGGGCCGAACGGGCCCAGGGCTTGCGACGCAGGAAGCACACTCCGGCGACGATGAGCAGCGTGCCGGTGCCGGCCTCAACGAAGGCCACTTCGAGGCTGTAGCGCAGGAGGAGCACGTTGAGGTCGGACGTTGCGCCCGCGCTTTCGAGAAGCTCGAGCTGCTCGCTTCCGAACGACGCCCACATCGCGAACAGCGACAGGGCGGAGAGGACCATGAGAGCGCCGGCGAAGGCCGAGCCTCCGCCGGTCCACCTGAAACTACGCGGGAGAGTGGGTTGCTGGATCATGGCTCCTTTGCCCGCAAGATCTCGCGGACATCATAGCCCGCCGCGCAGCCCAGGCCAGCACTTCAATCGTCGTCCTGATCCCCGCAGTCGCAACTCAGCAGCCGGAGGGGCCCGGACACGAAGTAGAGGTCGTTCAGCGTTCCGTCGGGCCCCGGGAAGACCACGATGCCCTTCTTTGGATACTCGAAGATAAGGATCGGCCCCTTGCTGTCGGGGCAAATCACGTCCCTGTGGGGATCGTTCTCGCACTTGCGGACGCGATATCGCCGCATTCCGTAGTCCGAGCCGAACTCCTTGATCACTTCGCTCATGCGGGCTTTCTTCGACTTGAACCATAACTCGAGTACGCGCTTGCTGGGCGAATCGACCGTGGCCCAAAGCTCCCCTTCGAACGGCCAGGACACCTCGAATCTATAGAGGGAGGCTCCTCTCATGATCAGGTTTTCGTTGTCCGTCTGTTCCTTCGGCTTCCCAATGGCCCGGGTGAGATCGCCGACGAGGGATGTCCCGACCTGAATCGAATAAACCGTCGCTGGAGTCCATTCGACGGGATCCTCCGATGCAGCCCAGGTGAGGGAAACGGAGGCGACACAGGACAGATACGTGAGCAGGAAACAGATGGAGAGAGGCCGCAGCATGAGGGAAACCAGTCCGATCCGCCCCCAGAGCGGGTCAAAGCGAGTGGTTCACGAGGGCGGCAGCGAACCGTTGTCGGGCGCCAGGGTAACACCTGGGGCACCTCGCTGTGCTCAGGCAGGGCGGAAGCAGGCGGGCGCATGGCCTCGTCCAGGCCAAGGCCTGCTCATCATCGATGCCCGGCGGCCAGGACACGATGAGCGTCGCGATTCCACTACGGACCCATGACCTTCCGGATCGCTTGGCCTCAAGCCCTCACGGGCTCAGCTTGGAGTTCCGGGACGGCCGCGGTGCGGGGCTCCTGCGCGTCCACCACGGCGATGGCCGTCATGTTCACGACCTCCTCGACCTCGGCGCCCTGCTGCAAGACGTGGACGGGCCGGGAGAGGCCCATGAGGACGGGGCCGATCGCCTCGGCGCCGCCCACGCGCATCAGCAACTTGTAGGCGATGTTGCCCGACTGGAGGTCCGGGAAGACGAGAACGTTGGCCCCTCCGCGAAGCCGGGAGAAGGGATAGGTCGTCTCGATGATCTGCGGAACGACCGCGGTGTCGGCCTGCATCTCTCCGTCCACCATCAGGCTCGGGTCGGCCTCCCGGATCAGCTCCACGGCACGCCGCACCTTCTCGCAGCGGGGATCCTTCGTGCTGCCGAAGTTCGAGAAGGAGAGCAGCGCGACGCGCGGCTCGACGTTGAAGCGCCGGGCCTCCGCCGCGGCGCACAGCGCGATCTCGGCGAGGTCCTCGGCCGATGGATCGATGTTGACCGTGGTGTCCGCCAGGAAGTAGGTCTCGCCGCGCCGCGTGATCAGGACGTAGAGCCCGGAGACCCTGTGGATTCCAGGGCGCTTGTCGATCACGTGGAGGGCGGGCCGGATCGTGTCGGGGTAGTGCTGTGTGAGCCCGGAGACGACCGCGTCCGCATGGCCCATGCGGACCATCATGGCTCCGAAGTAGTTCCGGTTGAGCATCAGCTCCCGGGCCCCGGTGAGCGTCACTCCGCGCCGGTGCCGCAGCTGGTAGAGCTCGTCCACGTATCCTTCGCGGTGAGGGCTGTCCGCGGGGTCCACGAGATCCATGCCGTTGAGCAGGATCCCGAGCCGTTCGGCCCGCGAATTGATCAGGAAGGGATCGCCGAGGAGAATCGGGCGCGCGATCCCCTCCTCGACGGCGATCCTGCAGGCACGGAGGATCGTGGGGTGGTCGCCCTCGGGGAAGACGACCCGCCGGGGCGACGACTGGGCCTTGTGCAGGAGCGTCCGCGTGACCTGGCGAGCCATGCCCAGGCGGCGCTCCAGCTCTTCACGGTACGCATCGAGATCCACGGGATGGAGCGCGACGCCGGTCTCCATGGCGGCGGCCGCCACGGCCGAGGCCACCCGGACGAGCACCCGCGGATCGAAGGGCTTCGGGATGATGTAGTCCTGCCCGAAGCGCAGCTCCTCGAGTCCATACGCTCGCCGGACCGAGTCGGGCACGTCCTCGCGGGCAAGGGTCGCGAGCGCTCCCGTCGCCGCCAGCTTCATCTCCTCGTTGATGGCCGTCGCCCGCACGTCGAGCGCTCCGCGGAAGATGAAGGGGAAGCCCAGGACGTTGTTGACCTGGTTCGGGAAATCGCTTCGGCCCGTGGCCACGATGGCATCGGGCCGCGCCGCCCTGGCGTCGTCGAAGGAGATCTCCGGGTCGGGATTGGCGAGGGCGAAGATGATGGGACGCCTGGCCATGCTCTTGACCATCGACGGGGTGACGGCTCCGGCCGCGGAGAGGCCCACGAAGACGTCGGCCCCCTCGAGGGCCTCGGTGAGCGTTCGCTTGGTCGTAGGGACCGCGAAGCACTCCTTCCAGGGGTTCATTCCCTCGGTCCGCCCAGCGTAGATCACGCCCTTCGTGTCGCACATCGTGATGTTCTCCCGCTTCACGCCGAGGCGGACGTAATGCTCGGCGCAGGAGATCCCGGATGCACCCGCTCCGTTGAAGACGACGCGGGCCTGGCCGAGCCGGCGCCCCGTGAGGAGAATGGCGTTGACGAGCGCCGCGCCCGTGATGATGGCGGTTCCG
>CAZMRF010000023.1:12109-50618 GCA_964568735.1 uncultured Acidobacteriota bacterium | reverse complement strand
CTTCATCGTCTCGCGAAGCGTCCGCTCGATCGTGAAGCACTCGGGGGCCTTGATGTCCTCCAGGTTGATCCCGCCGAAGGTGGGCTCGAGGAGCTGGCAGAGACGGATCACGTCGTCGGGATCTTCGGAGCCGACCTCGAGATCGAAGACGTCGATGTCGGCGAACCTCTTGAAGAGGACGCCTTTGCCCTCCATGACGGGCTTTCCGGCCAGGGCCCCGATGTTCCCCAGGCCGAGGACCGCGGTCCCGTTCGAGACCACCGCCACGAGGTTACCGCGCGCGGTGTACTTGAAGGCGTCGAGGGGCTCCTTCTGGATCGCGAGGCAGGGCTCGCCGACGCCGGGCGTGTAGGCGAGGCTCAGGTCGCGCTGGGTGAGGCAGGCCTTGGTCGGCGAGACCTCGATCTTCCCGGGGCGCGGCCCGGCATGGTAGTTGAGGGCATCTTCTCGGGTGACGGCCATCGTGGGCCTCCGGCGAAGCGTGCTCCGTGTGCTACGGGGCACCCGGCACGACGCGGGCGAATCAAGCGGCGGCTCTTCGCGAGCCGCTCCGTGCGAGGGGCAGGGGGCCGTTTCAGACGGCGGCGGCCTTCACCTTCTCGCGGACGAACTCGATCCCGGCGGCCAGTGCCCGCCGGTCCAGCTCGAGGAGCTCCGGGCGCGTGATGGTCTCCTCGAGGACTTCGATCGCCGCGGCCGCGGGCAGGATGCCGGTCTCTTCCAGGAGGGCGCCGAGCATCACGATGTTGGCGACCTTCACGGCGCCGAGCTTGTCGGCGATCTCCGAGGCGGGCACGCAGAGCACGCGGGCCTTCGAGGCCTCGAAGCCGTCCGGGAGCCTGTCACGGTCGTAGAGGATCAGGCCGCCCTCCGCGACCGAGGGCCCGAACTTCTTCAGTGAGATCTCGTTCATGGCGATCAGCGCGCCGGGGCGGGAGATCAGAGGCGAGCCCACGCGCTCGGGAGAGATGCAGACGTGGCAGTGGGCGCTTCCGCTTCGCATCTCGGGGCCGTAGGAGGGAAGCCAGCTCACCTCGAAGCCGTGGCGCAGGCCAATCTGCGCGAGGATCTGGCCGAGCAGGAGGATGCCCTGGCCCCCGAAGCCGGCGACCTTCAATGTCAGTCCGTGTGCCGGGGCCGCCTCGTGGCTGCCGCGGGCGGCAGGGCTCCCGTTGCGCAGCCCCAGCACCTCCGCCACGGAGCGGACGGGGGGAGCGTCGTCGGGGAGGGGCTCGGGCTTGCGGTCCTTGAAGACCTTCAAGGGGAAGACCGGGAGCATCTGCTCCTCGATGAACTTCCGCGCGGCCGCGGGCTCCATCTTCCAGATGGTGGGGCAGGGCGACAGGATCTCGACGAAGGAGAAGCCGCCTCCGTCGCGCTGGATCTGGATCGCCTTCTGGATCGCCTTGCGCGCCTTCATGACGTTCTTGCTGTCGTGCAGCGAGACGCGCGCGATGAAGACGGGCGCTTCGAGCGACGAGAGCAGCTCGCACATCCGTATGGGATAGCCCTCGTTGGCGGGGCGCCTTCCCCATGGAGATGTCGTGCTCTTCTGGCCCACGAGCGTCGTGGGGGCCATCTGGCCGCCCGTCATCCCGTAGATCGCGTTGTTGACGAAGAAGACGCTGAACTTCTCGCCGCGGTTGGCCGCGTGGATGATCTCCGCCGTGCCGATGGCGGCGAGGTCGCCGTCCCCCTGGTAGACGACGACGATGCTGTCGGGGCGCGAGCGCTTCAGGGCCGTGCCGACGGCGGGGGCACGGCCGTGGGCCGCCTGCACGTTGCCCACGTCGAAGTAGTAGTAGCCGAAGACGGAGCAGCCCACCGGGCTGACGAAGATGGTCCTGTCCTGGACCCCCGCCTCCTCGAGCGCTTCGGCCACGAGCTTGTGGGCCACGCCGTGGCCGCAGCCGGGGCAGTAGTGGGTGCTGCAGATCTCCCTTCCTCTCGAACCTGTCGTAGAAGACCTGCGAGCGCGATCGGATGGGAACGTAGCCTTCCAGGTGCGGATCCCTCGCCTCACCGCTCATGCTGCGCTCCTTTCGAGGACGGGAATGTGCTCGAGGATCTCCTCGGCCTGCGGAACGTTGCCCCCCACCCGGCTGTAGAGCGCCACGGGCACCTCTCCGTTCATGGTCAGGCGGACGTCCTCGGTCATCTGGCCCGTGCTCAGCTCGACGGAGATGATCGATCGGACGCCCCGCGCCGCCTCCCGCAGCTCGGGAGCGGGGAAGGGCCACAGCGAGATGGGTCGGAAGAGGCCGGCACGGATGCCGCGCTGCCTTGCGAGGTCCACGGCCGAGCGCAGGACCCGGGAGACGATCCCGTAGCCCACGAAGAGGATATCGGCGTCGCCGGCGCGGTAGGTCTCCCAACGGCGCTCGCGCTCGGCGGCGAGGGCGTACTTCGACTCGAGGTGCCGGACGTGGGCCTCCATGGCGTCGGGGTTCAGGAAGATCGAGCTGATGAGGTTCTTCCGCGTCGCGGCCTCGCCCGTGACGGCCCACGGGCGCGGCGGCTCGACGAGCGGCCTGTCCTCCAGCTCGAGCGGCTCCATCATCTGGCCCGTGAAGCCGTCGGTGAGGACCACGGCGGGGTTGCGGTAGCGGTCGGCGAGATCGAAGGCCGCCATGGTGAGGTCGGCCATCTCCTGCACGGAGGCCGGCGCCACGACGAGGTTGCGGTAGCAGCCGTGCCCGCCGCCCTTCACGATCATGGCGTAGTCGCTCTGCTCGGGGGCGATGTTGCCGAGCCCCGGGCCGCCGCGCACGACGTCCACGATCACGCAGGGCAGCTCCGCTCCTGCGAGGTACGAGAAGCCTTCCTGCATGAGGCTCACGCCCGGCCCCGAAGAGGCCGTCATGACGCGGATGCCGGCCGAGGCGGCGCCGTAGACCATGTTGATGGCGGCCACCTCGCTTTCGGCCTGAAGGAAGACGCCGCCCGTCTGGGGCACGAGCCGCGCGGCGGCTTCCGCGATCTCGCTGGCCGGCGTGATCGGATATCCGTAGAAGCCGCGGCAGCCCGCCAGGAGCGCGCCCTTCACGACCGCCACGTTGCCCTTGCACAGCTCGCGCATTGCCATGCCTCCCGGTGTCCCGTCAGGCCGCGCCCGCGACGCTCTCATCAGCCGCGCTCGCGCTGGAGTCCTTCTCTTCGGCCTTCTCCTCCAGCCTGTAGACGGTGATCCCGCCCGGCTCCGGGCAGCAGTAGAAGCAGATCCCGCAGCCCGTGCATCCCACTCCCGTGTACTGCGCGGGATGGACGCCGTACTGGTTCAGCTCCGACGCGAGGTGGATGCACCCCGGAGGGCACACCTCGACGCACATCGCGCACCCCTTGCACTCGTCGGTGTCGAAGACAACGTGCCCTCGGGGCTGGTCGGCCATCGGCTACCTCCTCGCGAGGTCGGGCCGCTGCAGCCAGCGGGTCCGCTCGCAGTAGTCGTACATCTCGTCCCGGAAGCGCGGGTGGACGATCTTGATGAGGGCCTCCGCCCTCTGGCGGATCGACTTCCCGTGCAGGTAGGCGATGCCGTGCTCCGTGACGACGTAATGAGCGGACCCGCGCGTCGTGACGACGCCGGCCCCCGGCGTGAGCATGGGAACGATCCGGGAGACTTCGCCCTTCCGTGCCGTCGAGGGCAGCGCCACGATCGGCTTGCCGCCGATGGAGCGGGCCGCCCCCCGGAGGAAGTCCACCTGCCCTCCGATGCCGCTGTAGAAGTAGGGGCCCAGAGAGTCGGAGCAGACCTGCCCGGTCAGGTCGATCTGCAGAGCGGAGTTCACCGCGACCATCTTCCTGTTCTGCCTGATGACGTGCGGATCGTTCGTGATCTTGCAGGGGAGGAACTCGAAGATCGGGTTGTCGTGGACGAAGTCGAAGAGCTTCTTCGTCCCGAGGACGAAGGCGAGGACGGCCTTGCGCGGGTAGAGGGTCTTCTGGCTGTTGTTGATGACCCCGGACTCGATGAGGGGGATCACGTTGTCCGAGAGCATCTCGGTGTGGACGCCGAGGTCCTTCCTGTCGGTCAGGAAGCGGAGCACCGCGTCGGGGATGCCGCCGATGCCGAGCTGCAGTGTCGCGCCGTCCTCGATGAGTGTCGCGACGTTGCGCGCGATGGCGCAGTGCATCTCGGTGATCTCCTCGGCGGGCAGCGCGCAGAGAGGACGGGAAGTCTCCACCACCACGTCGATGTCGCTCACGTGGATGAAGCTGTCCCCGTAGGTCCTGGGCATCTGGTCGTTCACCTGGGCGATGACGCAGCGGGCCATCTTCGCGGCCGTGAGCGTCGTGTCCACGCCGACGCCGAAGCTGCAGAAGCCGTGCTCGTCGGGCGGGGAGACCTGGATCAGGGCGACGTCGAGGGGCATCTCGCCGCTCTCGAAGAGCTGGTCGATCTGGCCGAGGAAGATCGGCGTGTAGTCGGCCCGGCCATCGTTGACGGCCTCGCGCACGTTGGCGCCGATGAACATGGCGTTGTGCCTGAAGTGGCCGGCCATCTCGGGCTTGATGTAGTCGGCCGTGCCGAGCGTCAGCAGGTGGACGATCTCGACATCGACAAGCTCGGGTCCTCTCTTGATGAGCGCCTCGACCAGGGTCTCCGGCTCGGCGCAACCCGGGTGGATATAGACTCGCATGCCCGACCGCACCGCCTTCAATGCGTCGCCGGGCTCCTTGCTCTTCCGCTTGTAGTCCTCTCTCCAGCTCATCGTCGTCTCCAATCCAGATGCTCGTCAGCCGCGCGCGAATCGAATCGCCGGGCGGTCGAATGGGACCGAGGCTCACCGCTTCCGGCAAGGAGAAAGGCAAGAGGGGTGCCATGGAGGCGTCCCCGCCCGCCTGGAGCAACCTGTTGCTGGATATGGGGTTATCCCCCTGAACCTCCAGCCTCCTCCCGCCGGGGTTGCGGTTTTTGCGCCCGCCGCGCGGTTTGACACACCGGTGACCGGGGGGCCAAGGCTGGGCCGGACCGATCACCGGCGTCAGGGGAGGTCCGAGGGCCCTTCCCGGGCCACATTCCTTGCAAAATAGAAAAATATTTCTATACTGCAAGAGTGATTGCCAGGCTCGTCAGGAAACTTCTCCTCGCACGGCTCGAGGACTACCCGGCGGTGGGGCTCGTGGGGCCCCGCCAGTGCGGCAAGACCACGCTCGCGCGCTCGCTGAAGGGCGCCTACTTCGACCTGGAGCAGGAGCCGGAGCGCCTGAGGCTCGACCTCGAGTGGGATCGTCTCGTCTCCGGGAAGGAGCTGCTGATCCTCGACGAAGCCCAGTCGTGGCCGGAAGTCTTCGTGAGGCTGCGAGGTGCCATCGATGGGGATCGCAAGCGCATGGGGCGCTTCCTCCTCCTCGGCTCTGTTTCCCCATCCCTCATGGTGCATGTGTCCGAGTCGCTCGCCGGCAGGATGTCGGTCGTTGAGATGACGCCGCTGCTCTGGATCGAGCTGAGCGAAAAGGAGACTTCGGGCGACCGCCACTGGCTCAGCGGAGGCTATCCGGACGGCGGCATCCTGGATCCACGCCGGCACCCGCAGTGGCAACAGGACTACCTGACCCTCCTGATCCAGCGGGATCTCCCCAACTGGGGGCTGCCTGCAAAGCCCAGGGTCACCGACCGCCTGCTCCGGATGCTCGCCGCCGTGCACGGGCAGACCTGGAACGCTTCGCAGATCGGGCAGAGCCTCGGGCTCTCCTACCAGACCATCAACACCTACCTCGACTACCTCGAGGGGGCATTCCTCATCCGTCGCCTGGCTCCCTACCAGGCGAACCTCCGCAAGCGCCTGGTGAAGAGACCGAGGGTCTACTGGCGTGACAGCGGCCTGCTGCATGCGCTCCTGAACGTCCCGGACAGAGAGACGCTCCTCGCGCAGCCGTGGGTGGGCGCGAGCTGGGAAGGCTTCGTGATAGAGCAGGTGATCGGCGCGCTGGACGCCCTCGGGAGGCCCTTCGAGAGCTACACGTTCCGGACGAGCGACCAGTACGAGATTGACCTCGTTCTGGATTTTGGGAAGGTGCGGTGGGCCATCGAGGTCAAGCTGACCGCCTCCCCCACGAGCGCCGACATGGACGGTCTGAGGAAGACCGCGGATCTCATCCGCGCCTCCCGGCGCTTCCTGGTCACCCGGACGAGGACGAAGGCGGGGGACGACAAGCATGTCTCCTGCAACCTGCCCTGGCTCCTCGAAGAGCTTCAGAGAGCGTCATAGCCCGTTGGGATGGGGCGATTGTGGGCAAGGCAGGAAGGGTGGGAGAGCAGGTCTCCGCCGTCCTGCCCCGAGGCGCAGGCGCCAGGGCCAGGGAGACTACTGGAACCGGGGTCCTGGCCGGAGTAGCCATCTGGCGGAGCCAGCCCCCTGCTTGATCCGGGGGCGGGAACCAGTCAGCCTGTGGCCTGTCCAACAGGGCAAGGAGGCAACGCCATGAGCTCGATCGATCTGTCCACCCCGCCAGCCCATCCTCGAGGCACCCACTTCCGATCTCGCGAGGATTCGGCTCCCCGCCGTGCCACGCGCGTTCCGTCCCTTTCGGCCTTCATCGCGGTCATGTGCCTCGTGCTGGCGATCGGCTCCGCAGCGGCATCGGAGATCCCGGCCTCTGGGGCCCGCGTCACGCGCGTGACCGTCTACGCGGATCGGGCCGAAGCGATGCGGCAGGCTACGGTGCAAGTGCCCGCCGGCCCATCGGTCGTCTCCTTCACGGGCCTTCCCTGGAGGACGGAGCCCGACTCGCTTCGCGTCAACGCGCGCGGAGTCCCGGCCACGCTCGGCGCCGTCGAGCTGACGCAGGAGGCGAAGGAGCCTCCGGAGAGCGCCGAGCTGATCGCGGCGAGGCAGGAGGTGGAACGTCTCGAGGCCGCCATCTTCGGGCTGGACGGGGAGGAGACGACGGCCAACGAGCTGCGCGAGTTCGTCCGCGCCTTGAAGGCGACGACCGCCGAGAGGGAATCCGAGAAGATGGGGGAGGGGAAGGCCGACCCGGTGTCGATCCAGGCCGTCTACGAATTGGTGAGGGGAAGCCTCGGCGATCTGTCGAAAGGAACGATCGAGCGGCAGCAGAGGCGCAAGGCGCTCGCGAAGGAGCTGGAAGTGGCGCGCGCGCGCATGGCGGCGGCCCGGCCCACGGGCCCGATCCGCTATCGCATCGCCACGGTCGAGATCGCCGCGGAGCGCGCCGGGGCGCTGACGCTGGATCTCATGTACGTCGCGCCCGGCGCGGCGTGGCGTCCCTCTTACCGGGCGATCCTCGACGCGGCGACGGGAGCCGTCTCCCTGAGCTCCGAGGCCGTCGTCCAGCAGAGCACCGGCGAGGACTGGAGCGGCGTGGCCTTGAGCCTCTCGACAGCCTCGCCCGCCCGCGGAGTCCAGCCTCCCGAGCTTCCGCCGTGGCTCCTCCGGCCGGTGGAAGTCATCGCGTATGACCGGCGCGTTGGAGGGGTCGTCGCGATGAGCGAGGCCCAGGCTCCTTCAATGGCTCCAGAGGCGATGGACGCTCTCGCATCGCGCAAAGATGCGGCCTTGGCGAAGGAGAAGGGCGGTTTCCTCGAGATGGACGCGGAGCTGGCCTCCGCCGAGATCGTTCATTCGGCCTACAACGTCGCTTTCGAGGTGCCCGGGACCTCCGACGTTCCCGCCGACGGGCGCGATCATCGTGTTGGGCTGAGGCAGGAGAGCCTCAAGGGCTCGGTCCGCTACCGCGCGGTGCCCGCTCTCAACGAGGCCGCCTTCCTCGTCTCGAAGACGCAGGCTCCCTCGGGGTATCCGCTCCTCTCCGGCCCCGTCCGCGTCTTCGCGGGGGGAGCCTTCCTGGGCTCCTACCCTCTCGAAGAGACCGGGCCCGGCGCCGATGTGACGCTGCCTTTCGGGATCGACAACCGGGTCAAGGTCACCCGCACGTTGCTGCCCGAGAGCCGCGATCAGAGGGGCATCGTCGGGAAGGACCGCGTCATTACGCAGGCCTTCCGCACGACGATCGAGAACCTGCGCGACCAGGCCGTCAAGGTGACGCTCGAGGACAGGATCCCCGTCTCCGAGGATGAAAGGATCCGCGTGGAGCTGAACAAGGAGACGACGCCGGGCTCCACCGAAGTGCAGGAGCGCCCCGGGATCCTCGAGTGGGAGCTGGAGCTGAAGGCCGGAGAGAAGCGCGAGGTCGTCCTCTCGTACACCGTCCGCTTCCCCGCCGACCTCGTCGTCCCGGGCTTCTGAATGCAGGCCCGCGCGGAGGGTCAACCCCTCGTCAGGCGTGCGACGTAGCTCGCGTTCTCCCAGAAGAGGACTTCGAACCGCCAGCCGGCCCGCCCGGCCCGCTCTCTGAAGCTGGCGTCGTCCACGTAGAGCTCGCGGAAGAGGTCGCCCCGCATTCCCTTGTACTCGAGCGAGACCCAGGCTTCGCCACGGTAGGCGGGCTGATCGCCGGGCCAGGAGACGAGGTGCGGATCCGGGGGCTCACCCTTGGCCTGGGGGGGCCCGGAGTCCACGAGGATCTGCCCGCCGGGGCGGAGCCTGCGATCGAGCTGGTTCAGCAGCCTCTCGATGCCGTCGAGCGTGCCCGCCGGTCCGATCCCGTTCATGAGCATCAGGACCGTGTCGAAGGATCCGGAATCGAGAGTGAACACGTCGGCGAGCCGCGCGTCGTCCACTCCGCGCGTCTTCATCACCTCGACGGCTTCGGGGACGACGTCCACGGCGGTGACCTCGAAGCCGCGGGCCTGCAGGAGGAGGCTGTGCACGCCGGCGCCGGCTCCGACGTCGAGCACCTGGCCTTCGCAGTGCTCGAGCGCGGCGGACTCGAAGGGGAAGAAGCCGTCCGGCTCCCTGAAGAAGACGCTGACGGGCAGCTCGTCGCGCTCGCCCAGGCTGCTTCTCAGGAGGATCGTCGCCCTCTCGTCGCCGGCGGCGTAGTCGGCCAGCGCCGCACCGTAGGGCGCGAGGGGAGCCGCGAGATCGGACATCAGCGCATCTGTCCTCGAATGAGCCCGGGTTCGCATGGTTTCAGCTCCCGGCGGCGAAAGCTAGGTGTCGGCCCGGGAGGCGACAACCTGCGCGAGCCCGCGCCTGCAACGCCGGATCGCCGCACGCCGCGCCCTACCCCGGCAGAATCGAAGCCGCCGGGCGCTTCGTTTCTCATTCTCTCCGCTCCAGCAGGGCCGCCGCCTCTTCGTCCACGAGCCAGACGAGGTCGCCGTCATCCGGCTCGATGAGCTGAGCCGGAAGCCGCTCGGGATCCCGGTCTCCTTCGAGAACCTTCCGAAGCACCTCAGCCTTGCCGCGGCCGCTGACGAGGAAGACGACATGCGACGCGGACCTGAGAAATGGCACCGTCATCGTGACGCGCGCGGTGCGGGGAGGGTGCGCCGGCACCGCCGCGATGAGCCGTGATCTCTCGTGAAGGGCGGCGCTGCGGGGAAAGAGGGAGGCCGTGTGGCCGTCGGCGCCCATCCCGAGCAGGACGAGATCCAGGCGCGGCACGCGGCCGGGCTCCGCCTCGAAGAAGGCGCGCAGGGTCCCTTCGTATTCTTCCGAAGCGCGCCCGGCATCGGCCGACCGCCCGACGGGCACGCGGTGAACGTTCTCCTCGGGGATCGTGATCCTGTCGAGGAGTGATTCTCGAGCCATGCGGTAGTTGCTCTCCGGGTCGTCAGGCGGAACGAGACGCTCGTCGCCCCAGAAGATGTGGACTCGCCGCCATGGCAATGTCCCTCCCTCCTCCGCGAGCAGCTCGTAGAGGCGCCGGGGCGTCGAGCCGCCGGCAAGGGCGACGGTGAATCGGCCCGAACGCGCCGCCGCCTCGGAAGCCAGGGCGGCGAAGAGCTCCGCGGCTCGGCGAGCAAGGGCCTCGGCGTCGGGAGCCACCTCGACGGATCTGCGCGAGCCGGAAGCGGGATTCACGGGACACAAGGATAACCCCCCGGGTCCTTCGCAACCTGTCATGGCCCGTGACCGGAGAGGCGAAGGAGCGTCCCCGGCGGACAGGAGAGGCGATACCCCGGTGGTGGGCCGGTTCTCGGGGGAGCCGGATCCCCGGCCCGCCTCCGGGGTGAAGTCCCTCTCCGCAGCAGGCCCGCCTCGGGGCCGGGGCGGGGGCTGCCTCGTCTATCGCGATCCTCACCCGGCGTCGACGGGCCCGGAGGGTTGTGGCCCGGCGCAGGCAGGGCGGGTGGCGCGATCGCGGAGCAGCGGGCTCCAATCCCCATGGACACCCGGCCCCCCCGGATCGTTCAAGCCGGGCCGCCCTTCGTAGACGCTCCGCGAAGCTCCACATATATTCTGACGCCGGAAACGCCCGGCGGGATCGAGCCCGGCCGGATTCTTCGAGAGGCTACGTCGGACATGGTCGCCAAGGGTTTCCGCGTGGGCGTCGCGATGGGTGGGGGCGCCGCCAGGGGTCTGTCCCACATCGGCGTCCTCAAGGCGCTCCAGGAAGCGGGGATCCCCATCGATATCGTGGTGGGGACGAGCATCGGCTCCCTCGTGGGTGGCGCCTTCGCGATACATCGCGACGCACGCAAGGTCGAGGATCAATTCCGGAAGTTCGTGCACAGCCGCGATTTCCGCCGTACCGAGTTCGAGTTCCTCAAGGACTCGCGGCGCAATGCCCCGAGCCTCCGCTACTCCCTGGGCAACCTCATCAAGCGCGGGATCTTCTACTCGATGTCCATGGCCCGCCCCTCGTTCGTCTCCGAGGAGAATTTCCAGCACAACATCCACTCGCTGATCGAGGACGTCACCTTCGAGAGCCTCGCCATCCCCTTCGGTGCCGTCGCCGTCGACGTCGAGACCGGCGGCGCCGTCCTGCTCAGCTCGGGCTCGATCCGCAGCGCGATCAGGGCGTCGAGCGCCATCCCGGGCATGATGCCGCCGGTGCGCGTGAACGGGCGGACCTTCATCGACGGGGGATGGGTCAGCAAGATCCCGGTGATCGAGGCGTTCAAGATGGGAGCCGACATGGTGATCGCCTCGGACATCTCCGTGGAGCTGGAAGACACCCGCAACCTCAAGCGGGGACTGGATGTCCTCATCCGCGCCGACGCCATCAAGGCCGAGGCTCTCCGCGTCTTCCATTGCCGGCTGGCGGACGTCGTCATCCGGCCGCGGGTCTCCCACGTTCACTGGGCCGACTTCGTCGAGGGGATCAAGCTGGTCGAGGAGGGCGAGCGAGCGGCCCGCGCGCGGATCCCCGACATCCAGGCCCTGCTGGATCGCGGCCGATGGCGCTCGCGGCTGGGGCTTTCCGGCGGGAAGCGGCTGGCCAAGGCTTTCTTCTAGACTGGGGCCGTGAAGCGGACCCTCCTCATCGCCGCCTGTCTCCTCGTTCTCCTCATCGTTGCGGCCGCGCTGATCCTCCCGCTGCTGGTGAAGGTGGACGGTTACCGTGCCGACATCGAGCACCTCCTCACTCAGGCGACGGGGCGCGAGGCCAGGCTGGGCGAGCTGAGCCTGCGCATCCTGCCCGCGCCGGTCCTCCGAGCCTCGGGGATCACGTTGGGCGAGGATCCGAGCTTCGGCGAGGAGCCCTTCCTGTCGGCGGAGAGCCTCTCCGTCAGGGTCGCCCTCCTGCCTCTCCTCGCCGGAAGGCTCGAGGTCGGGTTGCTCACCATCAAGGAGCCCCGCGTCCGCCTCCACCGGCGTGGAAATGCGTGGAACCTGGCCAGCCTGCTTCGAGCGGGGGGCGGGACCGGTCCGGCCGGCCAGGAGCCGTCGCCGGGGGGCGGCGAGGCCGGCGTCGATTCAACCCATTCCAGGCCGGACGGAGGAGCCGCCTCACCCGGGGAGGCCCAGGCTTCGGGTCTGGAGATCCGGGAGGTCCTCCTGACGGGAGGGCTGATCCGGATCCTCGACGAGGCGCTGCCCGGGAGCGCTCCGGTACGGCTGAAGGCCAGCGACATCAACATGAGGTTGACGGACCTCACGGCGACGAAGCCTATCGGTATCGACGCCTCCCTCATCGTGGCCGGAACGGGGAGCGCGAGGATCCTGGGGACCATCGGTCCCCTCGCGCGGCCTCCGGGTGCCGGCGAGGTGCCCTTCGATGCGGATCTCGAGCTCGAGGGCTTCGACGGCCGGGCCGTCTCGCCCTGGCTGGAGGCCTTCACGGGGCTGCGAGTCCACTCCGGCACTCTCGGCCTCGAGGCTCACCTGGGGCGCAGCCCCTCCGGAGAGCTTCAGATCGAGGGTGATGTCGAGCTCGGAGATCTCGAGATGGATCCGCTCTCCGGCGGCGGGCCTCCGGTCAAGCTCAGCGCGAGCCTCTCGATGGAGGCGACGATTGGAGCGGCGGCCACCCGCCTCACACGAGGCGACCTGCGATCAGGCGACGCCGCTCTGTCCGTCACTGGGAGCCTGGATGGGCTCGGCTCCACGCCCCGCCTCCAAGCCACCGTGCGAGCCGAGGAGGCGGCCGTGGCGGGGGTGTTGCCCGTGTTGTCGATCCTCGGCCCCTTCGTCCCGGCCGGTCTGGGCCCGGCGGGGACGCTCTCGCTCGACGTGAGGGTGAGCGGCTCGCCCGGGGGATCCGGGAGCTGGGTGATCGAGGGAGAGGGCACGCTCGCCGGGCTGGAGCTGTCCGACCCTTCTCTCGGCGAGCCCGTCCGGGGGATCTCGGGCACGGCGATCTTCGACGGCGACAGCGTCGCGATCACCGGCTTCGAGGCATCGCTGGGAAGGTCGCGTGTCGAGGGGCGCTGCACGATCCAGGGGTTCGAGCAGCCTCGGATCGATCTGACGCTCAGCTCCCCCATGCTCGACCTCGACGAGATCCTCGCTTTCATGGCGCCCGCGAACCGGCCGGCTGCAGAGCCGGCCGCGGCCAGGCTCAACGACTCCCGTCGGGACGGGGCCCGCCGCCCTCTCCAGGCTGCCGGCTTCGCGCTCGCCGCTGCGCCGGATCCCGCCTCGACTCCGGCGCCGGCGGCTCCCTCAGCGCTCGCGACCGTCAGCCTGAAGGGCGACCTCAGCGCCTCGGAAGCGAAGCTCATGAACCTGAAGCTCTCGGGCCTCCACGCAGCGCTCGAGATGCAGGACGGTATCGCGCATCTCGAGGGGGCGAGAGTGAGCCTCTATGGCGGCGCCCTCGACGGCCGGATCTCGGCCAGGCTCGTCGAGCCCGGGCCTCCCTTCGACGTGGAGGCCTCCCTTGCGGGCGTGGACTTCAACGCGATGGTGGCTGACCTCTCCCCGGCCCTCTCCGGCCTCCTGTTCGGCACGATGGAGGCTGGACTGGCAGTGACCGGCACGGGGGTGGACCCCGTTTCGCTCCGATCGAGCCTCGAGGGGACGGCGACCTTCTCACTGGCCGAGGGGAGGATCACCTCCGTGGGTTTCTTGAAGCAGCTGGCCGAGGCGCTCGAGTCGGCGGGCGGCCGGGGGATAGGCCAGGAGGAGACCCCCTTCTCCTACCTGGGAGGGAGCTTCAGGGTGCGGCGGGGGAAGGCGCGCACGGAGGATCTGCGCCTGGAGTCTCCCGACATTTCCATGAAAGGAGAGGGGAGCCTCACCATGGACCTCGCGCTCGACCTCGATCTCAAGGCCCGCCTCTCCCCCGAGGTGACCGCCGAGATGGTCGCGAGGCGCGAGAGCCTCCGCTTCCTCAAGGACACGAAGGAGCGCATCCGCCTCGACCTCAAGCTGGGTGGATCGGTCGCCGAGCCGAAGGTGAGCGTCGACCCAGAGATGATCCGCCGCGTGATCAAGGAGGCGACGCGCGAGCATCTCAGGGAGAAGGCCGGAGAGGGACTCAAGGAGCTCCTCCAGAAGAAGGGCGGCTAATCGGATCGCCCGGTCCGGATGGGTGTCCCGCCATGGCTACCCGGGCGGGGAAGACCTCTCTCCGGGAGGCCGGCCGGGCGGTTGCGCAGAGAGCGCCCATTCCTATCTTCCACGAGTCGCCGGGATGGCGCGCCGGACGGGGATCCGCCTCGAATGTCGCCTTCGTCGGCAGTTTCCGTATCCACCTGGACCACCCACGATGATCGCGAGAGACATCTGCAACGAGCTCGAGGAGCTTCGGGAGGAGAGGGCGGACTTCCACGAGATCCTGTGCCGAGCCGTTCAGCATCTTCACGACTCCGATGAACGGTTCCACTGGACGGGCATCTACGAGCTCTACCCCGACGGCGTCCTCAGGCTCGGCCCCTTCGTGGGCTCACCGACCGATCATGTCTTCATCGCGGTCGGCCACGGCGTGTGCGGTACCGCGGTGGCCGAGGGGCGCAACATCAACGTGCCGGACGTGAGGAACCAGCCGAACTACCTCGCCTGCTCGGCGGCCACGCGATCGGAGCTGGTCGTCCTGATCCGGAAGGACGGCCGCATCTTCGCCCAGATCGACATCGACAGCCACGAGCTGAACGCCTTCGACGAAGGCATCGAGGAGCAGGTCCAGCAGGTGGCCGACTTCCTGGCGGATGCCTTCTCAGAGCGGGAAGCGGGAGCCGGGGATCCCGGGGAGGCTCGAGAGCCGCGGGCGCGCCGGGAGCCCGTGCGGACGTGAGCAAGCGGGCCCGGACGGACAAGAGCGGGAACATCGAGGAGGTCCGGCGCAAGCTCGCCGACTACGAGCGCTGGTTCCAGCAGCTCGATTCCCAGATGCGCCTCCTCGAGCGGGAGCGCCAGAAGCTCTCCGCGATCGTCACCCACACCGACGCGGGCTTCATCGTCTTCGACAGGGACATGAGGGTCGCCTGGGTCAACGACATCTTCACGGGGCGGTTCAGGGCCGCGGACCATCCCGCCCAGATGGCAGGCAGGGAGTGCCACACGGCGCTGTGCCGGCAGGCCTTGCCCTGCACGCCGTGCCCCGTCAAGCTGACCTTCGATCGCGCGGAGGTGTCGCACAGGGAGATCCGCCAGGAGATCGAGGGCCAGGAGAGGCACGTCTACGCCACGGCCATGCCCATCAAGGCGCCGGAAGGCGGTGTCGAGCAGGTCGTGGTCATGCTGCAGGACGTCTCGGATCTGGAGATCCTCAGGCGCTCGGAGGAGGCCCTGAGAGCGAGCGAGGCCAGGTTCCGCGCGATCTTCGAGAGGACGACGGCGGGCATGGCCGGAGTCGCCCTCGACGGCTCCTTCCTCCAGGTCAACCCGGCCATGTGCCGGTTCCTCGGATACGAGGAGGCGGAGCTGCTCGCGATGAACGTCAAGGACGTCACGCACCCCGAGGACCTCGACGTCACCGAGATGATCTTCACCGAGGCGGGATCGGAGCGGGCCCGCTCGGTGGACCTCGAGAAGCGGTACCTGCGCAAGGATGGCACCACGGTCTGGGGAAGGACCTCGGCGGCGTGGATCCGCGACGCGGGAGGGAGGCTGGAGTTCTCGGTCGCGCTCGTCCAGGACATCACCGAGCGCAAGAACCTCGAGCACGAGCTGCGCCAGGCCGAGAAGATGTCGGCGGTCGGCCAGCTCATCGCGGGCGTGGCCCACGAGCTGAACAACCCGCTGGCCGGCGTGCTCGGGTACGCCCAGCTCCTCCTGGACCTTCCCATGGGAGACAAGGTGCGCAGGGGGCTCGACTCGATCTGCCGTGAGGCGGATCGGTGCCGGAGGATCGTCCACAACCTCCAGACCTTCGCGAGGAAGCACAAGCCCGAGGTCGAGCCGGTCGCGATCAACGCGGTCCTCCTGAGCACGCTGGAGCTGCGGTCGTACCAGCTCAAGGTGGACGACATCGAGGTCGTCTGCGATCTCGAGGAGGATCTCCCGGTGAGCCTCGCCGACGCCCACCAGCTTCGGCAGGTCTTCCTGAACATCGTCATCAACGCGCACCAGGCTATGAGCGCCTACAGGGGGCGGGGTGTCCTCACGCTCAGGACCCGCCGCCATGGGAGCGACATCGTCGTCGAGATCCAGGACGACGGGCCGGGGATCGATCCGGGCAACCTGGGGAAGATCTTCGACCCCTTCTTCACGACGAAGGACGTGGGCCAGGGCACGGGGCTGGGGCTGTCGATCTGCTACGGGATCATCCGGGAGCATGGCGGGCGCATCACGGCGGAGAATGCCGCCGCCGAGGGCGGCGCGATATTCAGGGTGACGCTGCCCGTGAGGGCTCCCGAGAGAGTGGCCGGCGGGATCAGCCGGGGCCCCGCGGCGAGCGCTCGCTCCTCCGCTGCCGCGAGCCGCATCCTCGTCGTGGACGACGAGCCCTCGATCAGCGACATCCTGAGCCAGGCCCTCGAAGCCGATGGCCACGCCGTCGACATCGCCTCCAACGGTACGGAGGCCCTCGAGAAGATCGGGCGGAACCGTTACGATCTGATCCTCTCGGATCTGAAAATGCCTGGAGTGAGCGGGCAGGAGCTCTACGAGCGGATCCGGCGCATCGATCCCGATCTCTCCTCGCGGATCGTCTTCAGCACGGGAGACACGGTGAGCACCATGACCCGGGAGTTCCTCAAGGCCACCGGCGCCCACTGCATCCAGAAGCCCTTCGACCTCAGGGAAATCCGGCGCCTCGTGGAGCGGCTTCTCGCGGCTTCGGTCTCCTGAGGCCAACGAGCGAGCCTCGGGTTCGTGCGGAGGTGGCTCAGCCGGCGGGCGGCTTCTCCGGGAGGATGCCGGCCTTCCGGAGGAGAGGCTCGATCTCCTCGACGGGTTCCCGGATGAACCGGTAGATCCTCTTCCTGGAGCGGAAGCGCAGATCGGGATTCCAGAACTCCCAGACCACCTCGTGGTCGCGCGTCACCTCGATCACGTGGCCGCGCTCCGACTCGCAGATGAGCGTGTTCCCGTTGGGCAGGCGCTGGCTGCTCCCGCGCCACTTCGAGAAGAAGGCCCCGAGGGGATCCCCCTTGTATTCCCAGACGATCTTCCCGGTCGGAGGATCGATCTCGATGACGCGGCTCCACATCCGGTAGGTGCCGTTGTCGAAGAGCAGGATGTTGCCGCTCGGAACCATCGTCGGCATGTGCTGGAGCTCGATCTCCCCCGGGCCCCAGCTCCAGACCACCGAGTAGTCGTCCTGATCCAGGATCAGGAGGAGGTTCGTGTTCCTCATGGAGATGAGGATGTTCCCGGCCCGGAACCTCTCGTCACGCTCGCCGAGCGGAGTTGCCGGGAGGATCTCGACCGAGTTCAGGTGGTAGTAGTCCATCCCGGTCAGGCTCTTGCGAAGCGGGTCCTTCCCCTCCCCGGGCGGCGTGTCGAGAGGCGATGGTGGATGGTGTTTCCTGAGCTCGTCGAGGTGCTCCCAGGAGGACCAGCGTTCCAGGATCTCACCGGTCTGGGAGAGGCGGAGAAGTCCCGCGAACCAGACGTCGCGATCCTGGTAGGACTCCCGGGTCTGGTAGGGGACGATGATCGTGCCGTCGGGCCCCAGGTCCACGTCGTGGTGGACCTTCATCTTGAGCTCCCACTTGAGATGGGAGTCCCAGTCCAGGGCCACGAGCCCCATATCCACGCAGACCACGAGCAGGGTGCCGTCCTCGAGCAGCTTCGCGTGCTCGCACTTGAAGTAGGGATAGGAGACTCGCCAGCGGTGGACGAGCTTCCCGTCGTTGTCGATCAGGTAGATCTGGGTGACCTCGTTCGTGAAGAGGTTGTAGCCGGGCGAGGTCCTCGCGCGGTCATGCTTGACGACGCCGAGGAGGCTGACGTCCGCGTTGGGGTCGTACTCGACGTAGGGAAGGGCCTGCAGGTGCGCGAGGCGGTCTTGCAGCGCATCGGCCGCTTTGGTGGCGTCGGGGCCTGAGCCTCGCTGCGCGCCGGGGAACGGCCATCCCGGGCCTTCGCCCTCCCTGGTGCCCTCCACCTCGCCCGGGCCCGCAGCGTCGGGGCCCCCGGGGACCTCTGCCGGCGGGAGCGCGCCTCCGTCTCCGGGTGGGTTGTCCCTGCCCGGAGGTGGCCCGGCCCGAGGGTTCTCAGGGGCCTCGGTGGCCGCGGGCCCGCAGGCAACGAGGAGCAGGGCGAGCGTCAGAACCGCCAGGGCGGCCCGGGTGGATCGCGACGGCTCGTGAAGCCCGGCGTCGAGAGTCCGGCCGCCGAAGGAGGCGCGAGCGCCGAGGTCCAGGATCCTCGAAGTGATATGTGCAGGCATGAGGGAGGAGCCGGCATCGGAGCCGGCTCCGGCGGAGCTGCCGGCGCAGAATACCAGCACCCATGCTCTGCTGCCAGCCCGGTGACCGCTCGCCGCGTGCGCTCGTGAGGATCCCGCGTCTATTGGGGCGGGCAGCTGGTGCACTCCAGGTTGTTCGAGCGGAGCGGATCGCCGCTCTTCGGCTCGTAGCATTGCAGCAGTCCCGGCGCCGAAGGGTTGGCGGCTTCGAAGAGGGCCAGGCTCGTCGCGCCGTTGTTGCGCTCTTCGATGTGCAGGTGCGGGCCGCTCGTGTTCCCCGTGATGCCGATGGTGCCGAGGGGCTGGCCCCGCCTGACGACGTCGCCCTCGAGTGGGATGACCCCGTCCTTGGGCATGTGGACGTAGCGGCCGATCGTGCCGTCCTGGTGCCTGATCCACAGCTCGTTGTGGGGGCAGGAGGCTCCCTGGATGGTGCAGCAGACCTGACTGCACCCCGAGCACTTCGCCTGTCCCGCGCAGCACCACTTCTCGACCTGGGCCTGCTGGTTCTCCTTGACCCACATCACGCGGCCTCCCCGCGCGGCGCGGATCGTGTTGTTGCACCCGACGAGCATGTCATAGGCATAGCCGTTGGCGTGCGTCGGGCAGTTGGGCCCCATGCAGCCGGGCTGCGAGAGGTTTCCCTGGCCCTGGTTCCAGTTGGTCAGTCCCATGGCGAAAGGCATCTGGTAGTAGGCGTCCGTGGATTTGTTCGGGCAGAAATCCACGACGTCGCGCACGACGGTGGGCAGGTTGCACGAATACCGGTAGCTCCGGTTGTTGCGGAAGCCCAGGGCCCTCGGCCACATCAGTCCCGCCGCGTGATTCACGCCCGAGGCGGCGAGGAAGAGCGAGGCTTCGTTGGAGCTGTCGGCGCCGTGGATGGGATAGAAGTCATGGCTGTGGATCGAGAAGCGCGCCTGGCCGTTGATGAGGAGCGTGCTCGGGAAGCTGGAGCTGCCGGTGGACTGGGAGTATGAGTAACCCTGGCCCCTGAAGGTGGGAGAGCTCCCTCCGTCGCTCACGGCGAAAGAGAAGATGCTCTCGACGCGGGTGGGGCGGAACTGTCCGTCAATCCGGTCGTCCACGTCGAGGTGGGTTTTCTCGTAGAGGGCGACGCACATGCTCCCCCGGTCCACGATGTGAAGGTCGTAGGTGATCGTGTCGAGCAGCTTCTTCGCGCCGCAGCTCAGGATCTTGATCAGATCGGGCTGGCAGCTCTGGACATTGTGAACGACGGAGAGTAGAGCCGGGAACGCCGGGTCGACGTCCGTGGGCAGGGGAACGGGCTCGCTGAAGGGAGTGAGGTCCTCCGCCAGGTCGGAGGACTTCGGATCACCGTTGTTGGAGGTGTAGGAGATGTGCACGGCAAGCGAGTGGCGGTTGCCAATGATGATCGACTGTCCCTGTCCGGGGCAGACGCGCTCCGCTCCGATGCGCATCCCTTCTTCCAGGCGGTAGACCTGCGTGATGCCCGGGAATGAGCTGTCGTAGCGGTAGGCCAGGAGATCGTGCAGCAGGAAGGGGCCCTGCGATACGGGCGGGAAGGGCTGGATGGGAGCCACCCTCGGCCTCAGGCAGCTGAACGAGATCCCGGGCACCGGCATCGCGGCGGGGTCTGGAGTGACCTTCGCGGCGAAGCCGGTCCCGTTGCCGAGATCGATCCCCTCGATGACGACATCCTGGCCGATCGAGAAGCCCCCGCGGCCCGCTTCGGGCCCGAGAGCGAAGGCGCGGCCGTCCAGGAGGATCACGCGCCGGCTCGCGTCGTCCACGCGCTCCACGACGCCACGCGTCGAGAGGCCAGGCACGGAGGCGTCGCAGACCTCGCGGGAGGCATTCGCGAGGATCCCCGCGCTGTCGCCGACCTTGGCGACCCTCGATTGCAGGAACTCGAGCTCGCTCACGCGCTGCTCGACCTCGCGGACGTCATCCTCCCTGTCACCCGGCTCGGTGATCTCTGCGGCGGCCTCGCGCAGGAGAGGATCGAACATGTCGAGAATCAGGGAGATCTCGGCTTCGATCGCTTCGTAGTCTCTGGCGCCTGCGCAGGCGTCGCCGCCGCGGATGCGGGAGGCGGCCACGTCGGTCTGAGGGAGAAGCCCGAGCGTCAGCTCGCCGATCGCCTCCACCCCCCGGGTCACCTCGAGCTGCTCCAGTGCGGACTCGATCGCGTCTGGGAGGCTTCGAGCCAGGGGCTCGGGCATCTGGCTGAGGTCGAGCAGCGTGCAGCCCGGAACGCCCGTGCGCGCTCCGGGCCGGCTGATCCAGCAGGGATCCCCGGCATTCATCACGCCGTCGCCGTCGAGATCGCCGTGGAGCAACTCCTCGCGGTCGATCTCGGGAGCGGGGCGCTCGCGGGGAGGCCGGCGCTGCCGGTTTCCCGGGGAGGCGCCGAAGCGGGAATGGCCGCGGCTCTCCGTGATCGGGGACGAGCTGTCACCCGTGGTGCCTGCTGCACCGGCAGGGGTCACGCTGTCGGTGGCCGGCGCTGGCGTTCCGGTCGAGGTGCAGGGAAGGGCGAGCAGTGACCCGAGAGCGAGGACGATGACGAGCGAATGCCGCGTGCGGAAGTTCATGGGTCCTCCCTGGCTGTGAGGCCGTGGAAGGGGGCGGCAGAGCGGCCATTGTCCGTCGATCCGGCCCCTCGGGTCAACCGGGACTCAGGGTCACGGCGCCGAGTGCGAGCCGGGTGAAGCGGTAGATGCGCTTCCGGCGGGAGTCCACGATCTCGGGGTTCCAGAACTCCCACACGATCACGCCCTCCGGGGTCACCTCGAAGACGTGGCCGCGATCCGATTCGCAGATGAGGGTGTTGCCGTTGGGGAGCCGCTGGACACCCCCTCGCCACTTCGAGAAGAAGCCCTCGCGGGGACTGCCCTCGTAGCTCCAGACGATCCGGCCGTCGAGCGGCTCGATCTCCAGCACGCGGCTCCAGCCCCTGTAGGTTCCGTTGTCGAAGACAAGGATGTTGCCATTGGGGATCATCGTGGGCATGTGCGGGAGCTCCAGCTCGCCGGCGCCCCAGGTCCAGACGACCGAGAGGCTCTCCCGGTCGAGAATGGCGAGCAGGTTGACGTTGCGGAGGCAGATGAGGAGGTTGCCCGCGCGGAAACGCCTGTCGCGCGCGCCGAGCGGCGTCTCCGGGAGCGCCTCGATGCTGTTGAGGTGGTAGTACTCGAAGCCCTGCTCCCACTCCGCGAGAGGATCCCCCGCCGGGCCCGGCGGAGTATCGAGCGGCGACGGCGGATGGAAACGCCGCAGCTCGTCGAAGCACCTCCAGGCCGACCAGAACGGGGAGGGCTTCCCATCCCGTGACACGCGGGCGATCCCGCCGAAGCCCACCTGACGTCCGGCATACTCCCTGTTGTCGAGGTAGGGCACGAGCATGGAGCCGTCGGCGAGAACCGCAACGTCGTGGTGAACGGGAAGGCTGAGGTCCCACACGACCGTGGAGTCGGGGCCGAGCCGTGTGAGGGCCTGATCGACGCATTCGACCAGCAGATCGCCGCCCGCGAGGAGCTCGGCGTGCTCGCATTGCCTCCTGCCCGGTGGCAGGTGCCATTCGTGCACGAGACGGCCGCGCATGTCGGTGAGGTAGACCCGGTCCACGTCGTTCGTGAAGAGGTTCACGCCGGGCCAGGCACGCGCCTCGTCGAAGCGCGTGACTCCCGACAGGGAGATGTCGGCCTCGTCGTCCCAGGAGACATACCCGAGGGACTTGAGGTGCTCCAGCCCCCGGGGCGGGCCGGCAGCGGCGCCCTCTGGAGTGGCGTCGGGCTCAGTGGGACCGCCGCAGCCCGCGAGGAGAAGCAGGAGCTGCGGCAGGAGGATGATGACGGAGGGCCGGCGCACGGGGGCCATGTTAGGGCATCGCCTCGCAGGACCGCAGGTGCCGCCGTCTTGCCGGGGCCGGGGGGCAGCGGCTAACATGGGGCCTCTCGACGACCCGACCCAACCCGAACCTCACCCGGAGGATTGCACGATGAGTGTTCTCGTAGGAAAGAAGGCCCCCGAGTTCGGCAAGAAGGCCCCCGACTTCAAAGTGGACGCGGTCATGCCCGACGGCAGCTTCGGTCAGGTCTCACTCGCGGACTACAGTAAAAAGAACCACGTCCTGCTCTTCTTCTACCCGCTCGACTTCACCTTCGTCTGTCCCACCGAGATTATCGCCTTCTCCGAGAGGAACGCCGAGTTCCGGGAGCTGGGCGTGCAGCTCCTCGGCTGCTCGGTGGACAGCAAGTTCTCGCACCTCGCATGGCGCGAGAGGCCCCGCAAGGATGGGGGCATCGGCGACGTCACCTATCCCATCATCGCGGACATGGACAAGGAGATCGCCCGCTCCTACGACGTCCTGCTCGATGCGGGGATTGCCCTGCGCGGGCTCTTCCTGATCGACAAGGACGGCACGGTCCGCCACCAGCTCGTGAACGACCTGCCGCTGGGGCGCAGCGTGGACGAGGCGCTCAGGATGGTGAAGGCCTTGCAGTTCTTCGAGAAGAATGGCGAGGTCTGCCCGGCCGACTGGAAGGAGGGGAGCGCCACCATCAAGGCCGACCCCAAGAAGAGCAAGGAGTTCTTCGGAAAGAAGTACGCCTGACGGCCACGTACCGGCCGGCTGGATGATGCCGAACGACTCGCCTATCTACCTCGACTTCAACGCCACGACGCCCGTCGACCCCGAGGTGGCCGAGGCGATGCTCCCCTACCTCTACGGGCGCTTCGGCAACCCTTCGAGTCCTCATGCCCTGGGGCGCGCCTCACGCGATGCCGTTGAGGCGGCGCGCGCGCAGGTCGCCCGCCTTCTGGGATGCCGCCCGGCCGAAGTGATCTTCACGAGCGGGGGGAGCGAGGCCAGCAACATGGTCATCAAGGGCGTCAGCGCGGCGGCGCGAGCCCGCGGTGGCACCATCATCATCTCCGCCGTGGAGCACCCGGCCGTCATGGAGCCGTGCCGGGAGCAGGCCAGGGAGGGCCTCGGCCTCACGATCGTCCCCGTGGACGGGGAGGCGCGGGTGGATCCTTCCGACGTGGCGAGAGCCCTCACGCCGGCGACGATCCTCGTCTCCATCATGCACGCCAACAACGAGGTGGGAACGATCCAGCCCATCGCCGGGATCGCCGCTCTCGCGCGCGAGAGGGGAGTGCCCGTCCACACCGACGCGGCGCAGTCCGTGGGGAAGATCCCCGTGGACGTCGATACGCTGGGCGTGGACTTTCTATCGCTGGCGGGACACAAGCTGCACGCGCCCAAGGGAGTCGGTGCGCTCTATGTGCGCGAGGGCCGGGAGATCCCCAGCCTCATCCACGGCGCCGGCCATGAGAGCGGCCGCCGGGCGGGGACGGAGAACGTCATGGGGATCGTGGGGCTGGGGCGCGCCTGCGAGCTGGCGGCCGGGCGCCTCGACGCGGGCGCCACGCACTGCCGCATTCTGCGCGATCGACTCTGGGAGCGCCTTTCGGCGTCCGGCATGGATCTCAGGCGGAACGGCAGCGTCACGGACGGCCTCCCGAACACGCTGAGCGTCAGCTTCGGGGGAGTGGAGGCCTCGACCCTCCTCGCCGAGATCGGCGATCAGGTCGCGGCATCACCCGGGGCCGCCTGCCACGGAGCCGAGGTGACGATCTCGGCCGTTCTGGAGGCGATGAAGGTGCCGGCCGTCTATGCGGCCGGGACGGTCCGCTTCTCGGTGGGCCGGACGACGACCGCCGAGGAGATCGACGCCGCGGCCGGCATCGTCGCGGGGGCGATCCGCCGGCATCGCGCAGGTTGAGCAGCGGGACCCCGCGATCCCTCCAGCTCGCCGTCCCGGCGGGCCTCAGGCCTCGAACTGAACTCCCTGCGCGAGGTGGGTCTCCCCACCCCAGTTGATCGTGTTCGTCTGCCGGCGCATGTAGGCCTTCCAGCAGTCGGAACCCGACTCGCGCCCGCCTCCGGTTTCCTTCTCGCCGCCGAAGGCGCCGCCAATCTCGGCGCCCGAGGTGCCGATGTTGACGTTGGCGATCCCGCAGTCCGAGCCGCGGTGGCTGAGGAAGGCCTCGGCCTCGGCGAGGCTGTCGGTGAAGATCCCGGAGGAGAGGCCCTGGGGGACGCCGTTGTGGAGCTTCACGGCTTCGTCCAGCGTCCTGTACCTCATGACGTAGAGCAGGGGTGCGAAGGTCTCCGTCTGGACGATGGCGGCATCGCCGGCGATCTCGATGATGGTCGGGAGCACGAAGGTGCGGCGCCCGAAGGGCGGGTCGAGGACCCTCCCCCCGTACAGCAGGCGGCCGCCCTGCTCCTTCGCTGCGGCCACGGCCTTCTCGTAGTCCGCCACGGCGCTCTCGTCGATGAGGGGCCCCATGAGAGTGGCCGTGTCGAGCGGATCGCCGATCTTCACGCGCTTGTAGTTGCCGATGAGCTTCTCGGTGAAGGCGTCGAAGATCGACTCGTGGATGATGAGACGGCGCGTGGAGGTGCACCTCTGCCCCGCCGTGCCCACGGCCCCGAAGAAGGCGGCCGCGAGGGCCCCCTTCATGTCGGCCTTCTCCGAGATGATGAGGGCGTTGTTCCCGCCCAGCTCGAGGATCGTCCGGCCGAGGCGCCGGCCCACGACCTCGCCGATCCGGTACCCCATGCGGCAGGAGCCGGTGGCGCTGATCAGGGGCACCCTCCGGTCCGCGATGAGCCGCTCGCCGACGGTTGCGCCCCGGCCGATGACGACGCAGGAGATCCCCTCGGGGACGCCGTTGGCCCGGAAGACCTCCCGGACGACGTTCTGGCAGGCGATGGCGGAGAGGGGCGTCTTGCTGGATGGCTTCCAGACCACGGCGTCGCCGCAGATCCAGGCGAGCGCCGCGTTCCACGACCAGACGGCCACGGGGAAATTGAAGGCGCTGATCACGCCGACGGGGCCGAGCGGATGCCACTGCTCCATCATGCGGTGCTCGGGGCGCTCGCTCTGCAGCGTGGGGCCCGACAGGAAACGGCTCTGCCCCACGGCGAAATCGCAGATGTCGATCATCTCCTGAACTTCGCCGAGCCCCTCGGTGAGGATCTTCCCCATCTCCAGGCTCACGAGCCTGCCCAGCGCCTCCTTGTTCTCGCGGAGGGCGACGGCGACCTGCCGGACGATCTCGCCTCGTCTCGGAGCGGGCACCCGCCTCCACTCGTGGAAGGCCCCGATCGCCTTCTCCATGAGGCGGTCGTAGTCCGCCTCCGAGGCCTGCTCCACCCGGGCCAGCTCCTCGCCGGTGGCCGGGCTGCGCACCTCCAGGTGATCGCCGCCGCCGGCGAACCACTCGCCTCCGGCGCTGGCGCCCTTGCATTCGGAGCGGAGCCCGAGGCTGTCGAGAATGCTGGCCCTGTCCTGCGAGGTCGTGGTGTTCGTCTTCATGGCCTGATGATCGCACTCCTCTTGAGGGGGTGAAGCGGCGGAAGGTGGCTCCAGTCTAGACCATCCGGCGAAGTCGCCTCCCGAGAGCGGAGGCTCAGGGGTCCGGGTCGCCGAGCCTGTGGAAGACCCGCTCGCGCTCCTGCCGTCCGCCCGACGCCTCGTCCACGATGCCATTGCAGTTGTCATCGAGGCTGTTGGCCGGGATCTCGGCGGCCCCGGGATGGACTCCGGGGTTCGTGTCGATGCAGTCGCCCGCGCAGGAAGTGGTTCCGTCGAAGTCGGCGTCGAACCCTTCGTCGACGATCGAATTGCAGTTGTCATCGGCGCCGTTGCAGGTCTCGGCCGCTCCGGGGTTCACTGCGAAGTCGGTGTCGTCGCAGTCGACCGAGGCGATGAAGCCGTCTGCGTCGCCGTCGACGGAGTTCAGCGGGCTGACCCGGAAGTCGTAGGAGCCGTAGATCCCCCAGTCCGGGCCGTGAAAGGCCTTCACGAAGAAGGTATCCGCGCGCGGAGCCGTCCATTCGATCCTCGACGAGTCGTCCCCGCTGGCGCGGTTGTCGTTGATCGCCAGGACCGTGGAGCCGTCGCTGTCGATCAGGTAGAGCTTCGTATTCCCGTCGCTCACGAGGTTCATGGTCTCGATGACGTAGATCACGCCCGCCTCCGCCTGGAAGGAGTAGTAATCGTCGTCGAGGGAGCCCGCTCCGTTCTGGTCGGGGTCGCGGAAGAAGGTCGCCTGGAGAGGGGGGAATCCCGCCGTCACCGGCGTGGCCCCGGCGATGGAGTCGTTCACCTCGTGGAGATCCTCGGAGTAATCGACCCCCACGTAGCCGGCAATGTCCGTCATCTCCGCGAGGAATCCGTTCAGGGCCGGAGGGAGGAACCACCCGTCCCAGAAGTCCTCCAGGGAGACGTTGGCTGCCCCCGGGAGGTGATCCGTCATCACCTCCCAGACCTCCGCGTCGTCGAGGTCGAGGAGGTCGTGCGCATCGTCGGTTCCCGTCGTCAGGTCCGGGGTGGATGGGCCGTCCACGATGTCCCAGAGGATCGTGAAAACGGAGACTTCGCTGGTGGCGCCCCTGCACAGGTACTGGCTGTCGCTCTCGAGGTCGGCCGAGCGCACCAGGTGCCCGACTCCCGGCCCACCGTTCGTCCGCGTGTAGATGTTCGAGAGCGGCCGGCCCAGGTGGCGCAGGACCGAGTTGCCCCAGAAGGTAGCCCAGCCTTCATCGAAGGCGAGGCGGATGTCGATGTTGCAGAAGGCGAAGGTGTGCGAACCGCCGGGGCTGTCGACGTTCGAATAGATGTTGACGATGAAGTGACCCATCTCGTGGAGCACCACGGTGTCGTCGTAGCCGGCGGTGTCGCGCAGCATGATCGCGCTCGTACCCACCGAATAGGTCGAATCGCCCAGGCCGTTGCTCAACCCCCAGATGGTCTTGAGTTGCGCGGTGGGCCTGGCGCCCGTGAGAAAGGCCGCGTAGTCGGCGCCGGCGACCAGCTGGTCGTAGATGTTGAAAGCCTCGCCACCCTGGCCTATCTGGATCGTCGCCTCGCCGAAATTCACGTTGACGGCGGGATTGTGCGCCCCGACCGTCGTGGTCGCGGCGGCGTAGTAGATCGCCTGCTGGGCCATGCTCGTTCGGACGTCGACGTGCAGAGTGGGTGTTCGCTGCGAGCGCGTGATCACTCGCGCATAGACCGTCCTCACCTTGCTGTCTACCACGGCAATGACGAAGCTCCCGAACGCATCCGTCGCGCCGGAGGCGATGACGGCGTTGCTGGGGGAGGCGTTGGCGTCGACGATCTCGACGTCCGCGAACCTCACGGGCACGGGAGCCTCGAGCCCTGTGAAGCCGTCCTGATTGAAGGCGCGGTCCATGTACCGGAAGACTCCGCTCGCCGTCCAGTTCGCGGAAACCTCTCCGGGGGGGAGGAGGCAGCCGAGCAGGATGAAGAGCCAGGAACGCCGCCTCATGCCATCAAGGCCCCTCTGAGACGGCCATGTACTGGACATAGTTGCCGTGGCGCTTGGGCCCGCGCGACGGATCGAGGTTCACGCGAAGGTAGGCGCTCGGCATGGGGCCCGCCGCACCGGGCTCGGGCGGACGCAGGGTGAAGAGGAGATGGTGCTCCTCACCCCGAGGGAGATTCACGAGGTAGAGCATCTTCCGCGACACCCCTTTCAGGAGCGTCAGGGGCCTCTCATCGAGCCCGGGCGCCGGGAGCGCTCCGGAAGGCGTCCATCGTGCCCCCTCCAGGACGCCATCGAGAATCGTGACGTGCGGATCGAGAGAGACTTCGATCAGGAGCGCGGCGGTCTTCCCGGATCCTGTGATCGAGACGACGCGAGCCTGCATGCCCACGTCGCCCGCAGGCTCGCAACCGGACCCGGGAGAGGGGGCGGGCTCCGCGCCCGTGGCAGCCATGGAGGGCACGAAGCACAGGAGGAGGCACATCGCCATCGCCGCCCCTCCCGCCGCGAGGCGCGGTGCACGCGAAGCGGGCCGAGCCGTCACCCGGGCTCGTACCCGTGCTGGCGGTTGGAAGGCAGGGTCACTCCGCGAAAGTCCCATCCAGAGTCGCGATGGCAAACCAGATGCTGGGCCGGACCCCATGCCGGGGGTCCGCGGAGGAGCGCCGGTTCTCTGCGATCGAACGCGATGCGCCAACAGCGGAGCGAGTCCACCCAACAAAAAGACCGCCCTAATCTACTCTGTTTCACTTCATCCGCAAGTGATCATGTCACGCTCCAAACACCCTGCGTGGCGAAGGATTATACCCGGCTCGCACCTCGGAAGCGCTCGCCGGGTCCTCAGCGTGCGGAAAAGGGCGGTGGATCCCCCGCGATATACTCCCGGCTCGCTTTTTCTCATGAGGAGGAGGCCCGGAACCATGACCGAGCGTCGGAGATGGAAGATGCCTGCCGTCCGCGCGGCCCTGTCGTTGGTGATCGCCTCCTGTGTCGTCACCGTGGCGGCGACGGGCGCCGGAGATGATCCGGAATCGGGCTTCGACCCGGAGACCTTCAAGGCGCTCACATTCCGGAGTATCGGCCCCTTCAGGGGCGGGCGCGTGACGGCCGTGGCCGGAGTTCCCGGCGACCGGCTCACCTTCTATTTCGGATCCACGGGCGGCGGCGTCTGGCAGACCACGGATGGGGGTACGAGCTGGCGGAACGTCTCCGATGAAGGCTTCGCCACGGCGTCCGTCGGCGCGATTGCCGTCGCCTCCTCCGATGCCAACGTCGTCTACGCCGGAATGGGATCGGCGTGCGTCCGCGGCAACGTCTCGCCCGGAGACGGCGTCTACCGATCCTCGGATGCGGGCAAGACCTGGAAGCACGCCGGTCTCGCCGACGCGGGGCAGATCGGCCGCATCCAGATCCACCCGACCGACCCCGATCTCGTCTACGTGGCCGTTCTCGGCCACGCCTTCGGCCCGAGCGATCAGCGAGGGGTCTTCCGCTCCCGTGACGGGGGCTCGACCTGGGAGAGAGTGCTCTGGGTGGGCGACTCGGTGGGAGCGGTCGACCTGGCGATGAATCCGCGGAATCCGAGAATCCTCTTCGCCGCCACCTGGCGGGCCGAGAGAAAGCCCTGGACCTTCGTCAGCGGCGGTGAGGGCAGCGCCCTCCACCGCTCGACCGACGGGGGAGACACCTGGGAAGTGCTCGAGAAGGGGCTCCCTGCCGGGGCCAAGGGGCGGATCGGCGTCGCCATCTCGGGCGCCGACCCCGACCGTGTCTGGGCGCTGGTCGAGGCCGAGGAGGGAGGCCTCTTCCGCTCCGATGACGGCGGCGACAGCTTCAGGCTCGTGAGCGCGGATCGGAACCTGCGCCAGCGAGCCTGGTACTACACCCACGTGTACGCCGATCCGCTCGACGCGGGGACCGTGTACGTGCTGAACGTCGCTTTCTGGCGCTCGCAGGACGGAGGCAAGATCTTCGAGCCGGTCCGCGCGCCTCACGGAGACCATCACGATCTCTGGATCCACCCCGAGGATCCCCGCATCCTCATCAACGGCAACGACGGAGGGGCCAACGTCAGCTACAACGGCGGTGAGACATGGTCCTCGCAGGACAACCAGCCCACGGCCGAGATGTACCGGGTCGCTGTCGACCGGCGGTTCCCCTACAGGGTCTACGGCTGCCAGCAGGACAACTCGTGCGTGTCGGTGCCGAGCCGGACGGGCGAGGCGGGCATCGAGAGGCACCACTGGTACGTGATCGGCGGCTGCGAGAGCGGTCACGTCGCCGTCGATCCCCGCGATCCGGAGATCACCTACGCGGGCTGCTATGGCGGGCAGATCGGCCGCCACGACAACCGGACGGGGCAGGAGCGGGAGCTCATGGCCTATCCGCAGCTCGCCGTCGGCCAGGCCCCGCGAGATCTCAAGTACCGGTTCCAGTGGAACGCTCCCATCCGGATCTCGCCCCACGATCCGACCGTCCTCTATCACACCTCTCAATACGTGCATCGGAGCACGGACGAGGGGCAGCACTGGGAGGTCATCAGTCCCGATCTGACGCGGAACGATCGCGAGAAGCAGGACTACTCGGGCGGCGCGATCACGAGGGACAACACGGGCGCCGAGGTCTACGGAACCGTGTTCGCGTTCGAGGAGTCGCCGCACCAGCGCGGCCTGCTCTGGGCAGGCTCCGACGACGGGCTCGTGCACCTCTCGCGCGACGGTGGCGCCACCTGGGAGGACATCACGCCGCGCGAGATGCCCGAGTGGGGGCAGGTGAACTCCATCGAGCTCTCACCTCACGGCGCGGGAAGGGCCTTCCTGGCGGTGACACGGTACAAGCTCGACGACGCCCGCCCGTATGTCTTCAGAACCGACGACTTCGGCAAGAGCTGGAAGCTCCTGACCAGCGGGTCGAACGGGATTCCCGCGACCCACTTCGTTCGCGTCGTGAGGGAAGATCCGGATCGCAAGGGGCTCCTCTACGCCGGAACGGAGTTCGGCCTCTACGTTTCTTTCGATGACGGCAGGCACTGGCAGTCTTTCCAGCAGAAGCTGCCCGTGGTCCCCGTCACCGACCTCGCGATCACTCAGAAAGACCTCGTCGTGGCGACCCAGGGGCGGTCCTTCTGGATCCTCGACGACATCTCTCCGCTCCAAGAGCTGAACGAGGCGGTCGCGCGCGCCGATCTCCACGTCTTCCAGCCCCGGGACACCCCTCGTATCGGCGCGGCCGGCTCCGCCGGGCGGCGGGGTGCCATGGGACGGAACCCGCCCTCGGGGGTCATGGTCCACTACCTCCTGTCGCGGAAGCTCGACGAGAAGGAGGAGGTGAAGCTCGAGATCCTCGACGCCGGAGGCGGCGTCCTGCGGACGCTCTCGAACCTGAGGGACGAGCCGCGCGCCCCCGATCCCTTCCGCCGCTTCCGGGAAGAGCCGGAGACCGATCGGCGCCTTACAGCCGAGAAAGGCATGAACCGCTATGTCTGGGACTTCCGCCTGCCCGACGCGGACATGGTCGAGGACTCCGTCGTCTGGGGCGCGGGCCGGGGCCCCCGTGTGCCCCCCGGGGCCTACCAGGCGCGCCTCACCCTCGGCGACACGAGCCAGACGCGCTCATTCAACATCCTCGCCGATCCGAGGCTCGAGGCCAGCGCCGGGGATCTCGCGGCCCAGTACGACCTCGCCAGGAAAGTCTGGCGCAGCGTGACGCTGAGCCACAGCGCCTGGAAGCAGATCCGGGAGATCCGGCTTCAGGTGAACGATCTCGTGAGGCGCCTCGGCGGCGGGGCGGAAGGAGGCCTCGACGGGGCGGCGAAGGCTCTCCTCGAGAGGCTCGTGGGCCTCGAGGCGAGGATCCACCAGACCCGCGCCGAAGCCTCCCAGGATGTCCTCAACTTCCCGCCAGGGCTCGACAACCAGCTCATCGCGCTGATGGGGGTCGTCGAGAGCGCCGACGCGAGGCCTACTGATGGCGCTGCAGCAAGATACGCCGAGCTCGATGCAGAGCTGGGCGGGGTGCTGGGCGACCTCGATCGGACCATCTCGGCGGAGCTCGCGGAGTTCAACCGCCTTGCGCGGGAGAGGCTCGAGGATCCCGTGATCGTGCCTGCCAGGTAGCCCCCTACTCCTGATCCCCGCGAAATGGGATTCCGAGATCGCTGCTCGTAGGTTTTTTCCGGATCCGAATCTTTCGTTTTCGGCGAAACGTATGTGTTGCTTGACCTCGGCGGATTGAGCGATAAATTAGGGCTTGACCCCCGGCCCAAGCAGGACGCCTGCGAGGAGATGACCCGACCATGATCCGCCGAAGCCCCGGGATGAAGACTCTGCTCCGAGTGGGGCCTGTCTTCATTCTCAGCGCACTTGTAACCCTACACTCAGCCAGCCTTTCACTTGGCGCCGGGGCAGCAGGCGATTTCGTCCGGTGCATCATCGAATGTGCTTCGATGTTCAACCAGTGTCGCGACGCCTGCCATGATCAGTGTTCTCAGGATCCCGCCTTCTCCATGGCGAGGCGCGAATGCCGGCAGGCCTGTACGACGGACTGCAGGGAGATCCGGAGAGAGTGCTTCGACGAGTGCAAGCTCATCAAGCCGCCGCCAACGCCAACCGTCCCTTGAACGGGCTACCGGGTGGCGCGGCGGCCGCTCCCGCACCCCCGTCGTGGTCCCTCTGCTCGTGCGGGTGACCTCGGCGCTTCCGGCATCTGGAGCCTCCGGCCGCGGCGCGCTCCCGAGCGGTGAGGATGCCCGACCGATCGGTTTCACCCGGTGCCAGTTTCGAGGGCCTCGAGCACCTTGGCCGGATGGTCTGCGGCGCTGGCGACCCTCGCCCAGTGCTTGACCACCTTGCCCCCCGGGCCAACCCAGACGGTGGAGCGGATCACGCCCGTCGTCTTCCTCCCGTAGAGCACCTTCTCACCCCAGGCCCCGTAGCGCGTCATGACCTTGCGATCGGGATCGGAGAGGAGGATGAAGGGGAGGCGGTACTTCGAGGCGAATTTCGTGTGGGACTCGCCGCTGTCCGGCGAGACCCCGAGGACGACGACTCCCAGCTCCCGGATCTCCTTCCATAGGTCGCGGAACCCGCAGGCCTCCTTCGTGCAGCCCGGCGTATCGTCCTTGGGGTAGAAGTAGACGATGACGTTGCGGTCCGTGAAATCAGAGAGCGCGACGCTCTTTCCGTTCTGATCCTTGAGCTTGAAGGCCGGCGCGGCCTTTCCTTCGACGATGGGCATGAGATGACCTCCTTGCCAGATGACCTGTTGGAAGTCCGGGCGGAGAGGATAGCTGCTCCGCCTACCGGCTGACGGGCTGCTTCTCGGCAGCCCCCGGCCGGCGCAGGGCGTAGATCGCGAGGCCGGCGGCAACGGCCGCTGCCGCCGCGGCGAGGTCGGCCCATGCTGCGCTCGCCGCGAGGGCGAGCGAGACGAGGATGGCCGCCACGGGGATCGCGGCGCCGCCGGGCAGCCGGAATGATGCCGGGCTCTCGGGGAACCGGGCGCGCAGCGCAGGTACGGCGGCTGCCGTCGCCACGTAGGTCACCAGCCGAACGACCACCGACATCGATGCCAGGGCGGTGAAGCTGCCCGTGAGGGCGAGCGGCAGCGCGATGGCGGCCTGGAGGATCGTGGCATTGGCGGGCGTGAGGAATCGAGGGTGGAGGCGGCCCAGCAAGGCCGGACCGAAGCCGTCGCGAGCGAGAGCAAAGAGGTAGCGCGGCCCGAAGAGGATCGAGTTGCCCACTGTTCCGAGGATCGAGATCGCCGCCCCCGCCGTGAGCACCCAACCGGCCCACGCTCCAAGGCGTGAGCCGGCGGCCTCGGCGAGAGGCGCGGTCGACTCGCGAAGGTCGGGGATGATCCTCAGCGACAGGAGCTGCACCGACGCGTACAGGAGAGTGACCAGGAAGATGTTGGCCATCAGCGCGAAGGGAATGTCGCGCCGCGGGTTCCGGTACTCTCCGGCAGCGGCCGGGGTGTTTTCGAATCCCGCGTAGGCGAAGAGCAGGAGCAGGGCCGCCTCGCCGAGCCGGCCCGGATCCGCCGGGGGCTGACTCGCAGGCGGCCCGGCGAGGGCCATCAGGCCCACGAGGAGAAAGAGACCGAGGGGAAGGAGCTTCGCCGCCACGAGGAGGTTCGACGTCCTGACTCCCGAGCGCACGCCGGCGACGTTGATCACCGTCAGGGCGAGGATGGGAGCCGAGACGACTAGGGTCCGCGCCGCTCCACCGGCGAGCGCGGGCCACAGGAAGGAGAGCGCCTGGGCGAAGCCCACTGAAAGGGAGGCGACGGCCACGACGCGGGCGAGCCAGGCCATCCACCCGACCTGGAATCCCGCGAGCTCGCCGAAGGCGGTTCGCGCATACAGGTAGGCGCTCCCCGGCTGGTCGAACCGGCTCGAGGCCTCGGCGAAGCACAGCACGATCAGGAGCACGGCGAGCCCCGCAGCCAGCACGGCCCAGAAGCTTGCCGCTCCCAGCATGGCCGCGGCCGCCGCGGGCAGCAGGTAGACGCCGCTGCCGATGACGTCGTTGAGGGCGAGGCCCACGATCTGCCAGCGCCCCACGACGCGCCGCATGGAGGGTGCGGGATGGGTCACGGGAAGGCTCTCCGCGACCGCCGAGGCGGGGCGCGCATGGAGATGGCCCTGGATCGGGATCGCACCCCGCTCATGGGCGCGCATTGTGACACCCGGGTGCGTGAGGCCGCGAGCACCGCGGCCAGCCCTCGAGGCATGGCGGGACGGGGCGACGCCCTCCGTCCCGCAGACGCACCCTTCCCGCCGCGTTGACCCGCGGGCGGGCAGCCCTATACTGACCCATCGTCTGGTGCGGATCGCGCCTATCCTTTTCCTCCGCGGGGAGTTAGCCGCAGTGGCCTACACGATCACACTCATTCCCGGCGACGGGATCGGTCCCGAGGTTGCTGAGGCCGCCCTCCGTGTCGTCGGGGCGGCCGGGGCCCCCATCCGCTGGGAGCGGATGGAGGCCGGCACCGTGGCTCACGAGAAGACGGGCAAGCCTCTGCCTCCCGAAGTCGTCGACTCGATCCGGCGCAACCGTATCGCGCTCAAGGGGCCCGTCACGACGCCGATCGGCGGCGGCTTCACGAGCGTCAACGTGACGCTGCGGCAGGATCTGGATCTGTACGCCTCCGTCCGCCCGGTCCGCAGCCTCCCCGGGGTCCGCACGCGGTACGAGGGAGTGGACCTCGTCATCATCCGTGAGAACACCGAAGGGCTCTACTCGGGCCGGGAGCACACCGTCGTGCCGGGCGTCGTGGAGGGCCTGAAGATCATCACCGAGCGCGCCTCGCGCAGGATCGCGCGCTTCGCCTTCAACTACGCGCGAGCCGAGGGAAGGCGGAAGATCTCGATCATCCACAAGGCCAGCATCATGAAGCTCTCCGACGGGCTCTTCCTGGCCTGCGCGAACCAGACCGCATCCGACTTCCCCTTCATCGAGGTGGACGAGCACCTCATCGACAACGCCTGCATGCAGCTCGTCATGGATCCGGGCCGGTTCGACATGCTCCTGATGGAGAACCTCTACGGAGATCTGGTGTCGGACCTGTGCGCCGGGCTCGTCGGAGGCCTCGGCGTCGTCCCCGGGGCCAACCTGGGCGATCACTGCGCCGTCTTCGAGGCCGTCCACGGCTCGGCTCCGGACATCGCCGGCCAGGGGCGGGCCAACCCGACGGCCCTCATCCTCTCGGCCGCCCTCATGCTCCGCCACATCGGTGAGCGCGGGGCCGCTTCGAGGATCGAGCGCGCCGTGGAGGCCGTCCTGACGGAGGGCGCCGAGGTGACGCCCGATCTCGGAGGCCGCGTCACGACCTCCGCCATGGCCGACGCCATTGCCCGTCGTGCGGCGGAGGAGCGGCCTTGACAGCCGCAAAGCCAGCGGGCGCTCCGCCTCTGCCTGCCGCGCGCGCGGCCGCGGGGCCGCGGGCGGTCGAGAAGAAGCACACGGTCACCCTGATCCCGGGCGACGGTATCGGCGAGGAGATCGCGGATCACGTGGTCAAGGTGATCCAGGCCACGGGCGTCTCGATGGGGTTCGATCGGCAGCTCTCGGGGCGCCGAGCGCAGGCGAAGGAGGGCACCCCCGTTCCTCCCGCGCTGCTCGAGTCGATCCGCAAGCACAAGGTCGCGCTCAAGGGCGGTATCAGCACTCCCGTCGGCGCAGGCTACGAGTCGCCCAACGTCCAGCTCCGCAAGCAGCTCGACCTCTACGCCAGCATCCGTCCCGTGAAGAACCTGCCCGGCCTTCGCGCGCGCTTCGAGAACATCGATCTCGTCGTGATCCGCGAGAACACCGAGGACATGTACGCCGGGATCGAGCACGTCGTGGTTCCCGGCGTCGTGCAGAGCCTGAAGGTCGTGACCGAGCAGGCCTCCCTGAGGATCGCGCGCGCGGCGTTTTCCTACGCGGAGAGGCACGGGAGGAAGTCGGTCACCTGCGTGCACAAGGCGAACATCATGAAGCAGGCCGACGGCCTCTTCCTGAGCTGCTTCCGGAGGGCCGCCGGGGAGTTCCCGGCGATCCGTCCAAGAGAAGTGATCGCCGACGCCGCCTGCATGCAGCTCGTTCTGGATCCCTGGCGCTTCGACGTGCTCGTGATGGGCAACCTCTACGGCGACATCATCTCGGATCTCTGCGCCGGCCTCGTGGGAGGGCTCGGGTCCGTCCCCGGCATCAACGTGGGAGAGGGGCTCGTCGTCTTCGAGGCCATCCACGGCAACGCTCCTGATCTCGAAGGGCAGGACCGCGCCAACCCCCTCCCTCTCCTCGTTCCGGCGATTCACATGCTCCGTCACCTCGGCGAGAGCGAGGCCGCCGAGCGGATCCTGGCGGCGGTGAGCGCGGTCCTGACGGCCGGGACCGCCGTGACGCCCGACCTCGGGGGATCGGCCACGACGACCGAGATGATCACGGCCCTGGTCGCCGCGCTGCCGCCCGCCTCGGCGGCCGGGGCCTGACCGTTCGGGATCCGTCGCAACAGGGTTCACCGGCCAGGGACTGATCCTTCGGGGTGCGTCGTGAGCCGGCTCGGCGCGCGGATTGCGATGCTATCCTCCGCGAGCGGTCCGACGCCTCCCTCGGTCCGATCCATCGGAGCAACGCACCATGCCCCGCTACCAGCGCCATATCTTCATCTGCACGAACCTCCGGCCGCCCGAGGACCCAACGGGTTGCTGCGCCGCCAAGGGGAGCGAAGCGATCCGCGCGAAGCTCAAGGAGGAGATCTCCAGGCGGAAGCTGAAGGCCTACGTCAGGGCCTGCACTTCATCCTGCCTCGCGAACTGCTCCGAGGGCGTGACCGTCGTGGTCTACCCGGAGGCTGTCTGGTACGGCCGGGTGACCCTCGATGACGTCGAGGAGATCCTCGAGCGGCACATTCTCAGGGGCGAGGTCGTCGAGCGGCTTCAAGTGAAGGCCTTCGCCGGCGGCCCCTTGAAGCTTCCGCCGCTGGATCTCCCGGAGAAGGTGCTCGAGGCGCAAGGGCCTCCAGGCGCACGATCGAAGTGAGCGCTTGCCTCCAGGGAGAGTGGTAGCATCGCGACAGACCATGTGGTGCCCCCGCTGCCGAGGCGAGTTCCGCGACGAGTTCCACCGCTGCCCGGCCTGTGACGTCGACCTCGTCGTGCGCGACCCCCTGGCGGAGGACTCCCGGAAGATCGGCCCCCTCACTGGCCGCCCCATCGAAGAGGAGCTGGAGGCGACGGGCCCCGCCATTGCGGGGACCTTCGTCACCATGGAGGAGGCCCAGTCCGCCCTGCGCGCCCTCTCCGAGGAGGGCATCCCGGCGGACGTCGCCCAGCGCGACGAGCAGTTCCCGATGACGATCAACCAGGCTGAGCCGTCTCTCGCGGTGGCCGTGCGAGGACCCGATCTGACCCAGGCCCAGCGGATCCTCCGCAACCGCGGACTGCTGCCCGTCGTCATCGCCAGGTTCGCACGCGAGGAGGATTCCCACCGCGCCATTTCGCTCCTCGAATCGAAGGGACTCCACCCGCGCGTCTCCGGCATCGTCATGGAGGATCTTCCCACCGAGTTCAGGTCGGACATGGAGCCCTTCGTCGTGGAGGTTCCGGCGGCCGAGGAGGCCGCCGCGAATATCGCACTCGAAGGCACGATGCTGAAGGCCTGCGAGCACTGCGGCGGACAGATTCTCTTTGGACAAGATTCCTGCCCGGCCTGCGGGGCGCGTGTGGTGTCGTGAGCGTGCGTCACGCCACCTCCGTCATCACTCTCTCTCTACTACTCGCTCTTGCCGTGCCCGCGGTCTTCGCCCCGGACCTCCCGGCAGCCCAGGGCGACATGAAGAAGTCCATGAAGAAGGTCGGCGAGGGGATGAAGAAGTTCGGCAAGCAGGTAGGCGAGGCCGGCAAGGAGGCGGGCGGAGAAATCGCCGACGCCTCGAAGAAGATCTGGTACAAGGGCAAGCAGGTCTCCGCAAAGCTGCTGGCGCAGGCGCAGCGAGCCACGAAGAGCTGGTGGAAGGAGTCCATCGACAAGAAGGACGACAGCCTCCGGGAGCTGCGCGACGAGAACGCCAGGCTGAAGCGCGAGCTCGCGAAGGAGGGGGAGCCGTGACGATGCCTGGCCGGCCCGGCACCCGCTCCTCCGGCTCGCGGCGGCCGGGGGGAGCGATGCGGCTTTCTTCCCGGAGCCTCGTGGCGTGGAGAGACCTCTCCGGTGCCGCGGTGCTCGTGTTGATCCTGCTCGCGACGGGCTGTCCCGGCGGAGGCGACCCTTCGACCGCGGCCGATCCCTACATCGCCCAGGCGGAGAACGACGAGGAGCGCGAGGCGCTCATCGAGGCCCGCGACGAGATCGACGCCGAGATGAGAGATGAGGCGGCCGAGCGAGACGCCGAGATCGAGCGGCTCCAGCGCGAAAACGAAGAGCTGCGCCGCCAGCTCCGCGAGCGCGGGCGCTAGCGTTCGGTCCGCCGGGTGGGGATCTTCAACGGCTCGATGGCAGAGCGCGCGCCTCGATCCGCGCCGTGCCGACGGAGCACGCCCCCCCCCCCCCCCCCCGCCCCCCCGCGGGGGGGGGGGCCCCGCCCCCGTGGCCCCCCGCGCGGGGGAGGGGGCCGG
>CAZMRF010000023.1:0-12099 GCA_964568735.1 uncultured Acidobacteriota bacterium | reverse complement strand
CGCCGCGCCGACGGAGCACCCCCCCTCCCCCCCAACGACGCACCGGGCGGACGAAGCCCTGCCACGAAGGGCCCCCGGGCTGAGGAGCGGCGCAAGTGACACTCCTCCCCGGGGGCCTTCGTGTATTCCAGCCCCGACTCGTACTTTCGATTGTCAAAGACCAACTCCGGCCCGCGTGCAGCTTCGGAGTGCTTCACGCGGCCCGGCGGCTCGCCTGATAGCGAGTCCCATTCACGGGCTGCCTACAGCACTACACCGCCGCCCCTCCGATCCGCTTCTCGTCGCGGTAGACGAGGAACGGCTCCGCCCCTGGTGCGACTCCGAACTCCCACAGGAGCGCATCGGGGGCTGTGCCGGTGCAGCGCATCTTGTTCTCGTGGAGCAGCCCTAGATGATGGCCACTGCATAAAGCCGTGAGGTTACCCGGCTCGGTGAGATCACCTCCACGCGACTTGAAGACGATGTGATGCTCGTGCAGCCGCCCCGTCCCCACGGACCGGCACCCCGGCGCCGTGCACCTCCACCCGTCCCGTTCCATCGTGGGGTGCTCCCGCCGCTGTCGCCGCGTCTCTTTGTTGTCCCAGACCTTCCAGAACTCGCGCAGGTGAAGGGCGAGAACCTCCCACTCCTCGAGCGGCTCGCTGCTTCGTGACCTGTAGGCCGCCACCGACTCGCTCCAGGCTCGACGCGTGTCGCGGTCGGTCCGCATGCGGATGGTGCACTGGCGAACGGGGAGTGGGAGCGCCCTCTCGTCGGCCTCCAGCGCTTCGAGGAGCCCCCGCGCGTCGATTCCAGACACCGGCGCACACCCGTGCAGGTCCGTCTCATCGTGACTTGAAACCTCGGAGAGGCTCCCGGCCGTGGGACCACCGGGCGCACACGTGTGCAGGTCCGGTCGCGCGCACGACTCGAGCCCATTGGCCCCATCGGGCGGACAGGCGCCGCACGCACACGCGTGCAGTCGCGGTTTCTGCCCGGGGACGAGGTCGATCCCCTCTGGAATCGGGCCCCCCTGGAGCAGTTCCCAGACCTCCGGCCGCTCGTCGCGGAGCAGCTCCCAGAAGCCGACCTCGTCTTCGAGCCGGCGCAGAGTGCTCGCTTCCGCCCTTCGCAGCCAGGCGCCCGCCGTGGCCGTGGTGGCAACCCGCCCGCACACGAGCACCTCGCGGAGCGTGAGGCGGCCCGTGACGAAGGCCCGGCCCAGGTCGGGAAGCCGCTCCAGCGTCCGATGCAGGGAGAGCAGGTAGTACATCTGCCGTGGCGATAACCCCAGCCGCTCCCGGGCGTACTGCTCGAGGGATCGGCAGCCTTCCTCTATATAGGAGGAATCCGCGCGAACCCTCACGAGGTGCGCGGCCAGCTCCGCCTCGTCGCGCTGCCGGGAGGCGATGAGATCGTGCAAGGCGATGTCGAGTGCGTTGGCCTCGGTGCGAGGCTCCCCACCGGAAGGCGCTGGGTCAGTGCTCGTGCCTTGAGAGAGCACGTCATCGATGGAAGAGCCAGCGCGCGTCTCCGTGATGGCATCACTCCCAGCAGACCCGTCCAGCCTCGCGAGCGCCGCTCCGGTGCCGCTCGCGGATTCGGCGAGGACGACATCGAGGCATTCACCCGGGCGCAACGCACGCCCCACCAGCCGGCCGACGAAGGTGACCGTCTCGCGCCACCATCCCGCAAGCCAGGCCGGAGCCCGGATCTCGAGCGGCACCCAATCAGGCTCCTCGGTGGGGTCCACGGCCATGCCTGCGGAGGAGCTTGATGCGCCCGCCCCCATCCCGCTCTCGTCTCCCTCATCTCGCTGAATCGCCGCGGCGATGGCCCGGGAGAGGCGACGAACATCCATCCACCGGGCGCGCGCGAGCCAGAAGGCCTCGTTCTCGGGGGTAGCGATCCGCGTCAGGAGGCGAACATGGGCGGCGGTCACCTCGCCGCTGCGGAAGGCAGCCGCAATCAGTGGCAGACGGGAGAGGGCCTCCTCCGTGCGCATCAGCTCCTGGGCAGTGCGCAGACTCACTCCAAGCCGCTCAACGAGGTAGTCGGTGAGTCGCACGTAGCCGTGCCAGCGGTAGGACTCGAGCGAGCGCATCAGACGCAACGCGCCACCCAACGCCAGCGCGGCAGCGGCGCCCCTGCGGAGCCGTGCAGAACGGCGTTCCGCACCGCGCAGCTCCCGAAGTGGCGCCGCAGCGCTCGCGGCGTGGCCGCCCGTCGCGTACATGGCAGATCCGCTCGAGGTGGTTCCGAGTCCCACCCCGGCAGTCCCCGGTGCGACGCTACGACCCCAGCCGGCATCGTCCCCGACCGGCGGCGCTGGCTGAAGCGATGGATACATCTGAAGACCTCCGAAACACGTCTTCAGGGCTCTAGCAGGTGGCTGAACGATACACGAATGTAAAACGTAAGTCAAGCGGATCTTGAGAAAAAAGTTTTCGGCGGGAGAATCCGGTGTCGCAGGCGGGAGGCGAGGTGCGAGTCTGCCGCAGTAAGGCCTCCAGCCACCGACCGAAAAGCACTGCCTACCGGGCAGCGTCACGGCGGATAGGCCGACAGTGGCGAACCCGACCACCCGCACGAGCCACCCATGGTGCGAGCGACACAACCGCCTCCTGGAGCGCGTCGGAGGGTCTCTGAAAGGATGGCGAACTTTACACGAAAGTAAGACCGGAGTCAAGAGCTTTTCCGAACTCGCTCAGGGCACCAGGAAAGTCCTTGCCTCGCTGCCGGCACGCATCGCATCTCGATGCCATCCACGGTTCGCATGAGCGCATCGGACAGGGGGAGTGGTGTGGTCCCTCGCGTAGGGATCGCAAGGCTGATGCTTCGCATGGTCGAGATCGCGATCGTGGGGACGAATTCGGAAAAGAACGTCGACTGGGTCCGGAGAACAGGCTGCCGACTTCCCCAACCGCGAAGTCCGCCGCCAACGGATCAGCCAGATCCTGTCGTCCCGTGTGGTCCGCGGCCGCGCCCGCCACGTCCTCATCCTCCGCGAAGAAATAAGGGACTCGAGCCTCCGGAGCGCCGAGGTGCCTGATCGCGGAGGCCTTCGATGCCGGGAAGTGATCGCCGCCGACACGCTCCAGGCTCTCGTCGACGGGCAGCCCTCTCGCCCCATCCTGCCTGCCACTACGGCCGCGCCGCCGCCATGCGCCTCACGGCCTCCGGCAGCTCACGCTCGTTCAGCCAGGCGAAGCTGAAGCGGGCGAAGGGCTTGGGCTGTCCGTCGAAGGCGTACCGGCGGCCGGTGTACCAGGAGACGCCGTGCTGGATGCTGCGGCGCGCCCACGCCTCGACGTCGACGGACATACGCAGACGGACCCACAGCGCCATGCCGCCGGGCGCGAGGGTGAACTCGACGCCGTCTCCGAAGACCCGCCGCAGGCTCTTCGCCAGGATCTCGCGCCGGTTGGCGTACACGCGGCGGACCCGCGCGACGTGCCGCTGCAGCTCGCCATCCTCGATCAACGCCGCCACGGCCGCCTCGGTCGCCAGGTCCCCCTGGATGTCGAGCAGCGAGCGGATCGCACCGACGCTCCGCAGCACGGCCGGCGGTGCCACGATGTAGCCGATGCGGAGGCCGGGGGCGAGGATCTTCGAGAGCGTGCCGATGTACACGACGAGCCCGCCATGGTCCGCGCTGGCGAGTGGAAGCACGGGACGGCCGTCGTAGTGGAACTCGTGGTCGTAATCGTCTTCGATGATCGCGATCCGTCGGGTGCGCGCCAGGGCGAGCAGCGCGAGGCGGCGCGCGGCCTTCAACGTCACCGTCGTCGGGTACTGGTGATGGGGCGTGACGTAGACGGCGCGGAGCGTCGTGCGGCTCGCGAGAGTCTTCAGCGCCTTGACGTCGATGCCGTCGCGATCGACCGCTACCGGAACGACGGTCGCTCCGGCGGCGCGAAAGGCTTCCCACGCGGGCCGATAACCGGGCTGCTCGACCGCGACGACGTCGCCGGGGCGGAGCAGCGCCCGGGCCGTGAGCGTGAGCGCCATCTGGCTGCCGCGCGTGACGAGCACATCGCCGGCCGCGACCGGGAGCCCTCTCGTGCTCGCGAGCATCGAGGCCAACGCAGCCCGCAGCGCCGGATGCCCTTCGGGATCGCCATACGCGAGCAGCTCTGCGCCTCGCAGAGCGAGCACTCGCCGGTAGGCGCGGCCGATCGATCGTGCCGGCACGAGGCGCACGTCGGGCGCGCCGTTGCTCAGGTTCAGCGTGCCGCGCGGAAGGCTCGGCGGCCGGTAGGCGGCCGGAGCCTCGGGCAGGGCAAAAGGCATCTTGGCCGGAACCTTCTCGCGAGTGCCTAGCCGGCGTGAGAAGGGCCGGCCCCGGGCATCAGGGATGGCGGCCGTGACGAAGGTGCCCCGGCCCGGGGTCGTCTCGATCCATCCCTCTGCCACCAGCTCGGCCAGCGCCGCGAGGACGGTGTTGCGATGCACGTGAAGGCTCGCCGCGAGCCGGCGGCTGCCGGGGAGGCGATCGCCCGCTCGCAAGCGGCCGCGCCGGATGTCATCAGCCACCGACCGCGCGATCTGCAGAGCGAGCGGAAGCGTCGCGCCGCGATCGAGTTCGATGACGAGATCCCAGGGGCGTGGCATGTTTCGACGGGACAGTTACTTCAGCCGCGGGCCGCACGGCCAGACGGAAGCTCCGCGTCGCGATCGAGGTCGATGACGAGATCCCAGGTGCGTGGCATGATTCGACGGGACAGTTACCTCACCCGCGGGCCCCACGGCCAGACGGAAGCGCCGCGTCGCGATCGATAACGAGATCCCAAGGGCGTGGCATGATCCGGCGGAGCCGTTCCTTCAACCGCGGGCCGCACAGCCAACTGGTCCAGTGAAAAGTGCCAAACCGGCCCTTGTCGCCTGGACCAGGCCGTAATATACCGCACCGATGAGTCCCAGACCCGCGAATCCGAACCGATGACGCCCGAACTCGCGACACTCGAACCCGTGACCCCCGAACCCGTGACGCCCGAACCCACCACACCCGCCCCCGATACCCGTCACGTACGCGGTGCGTGTCCGCTCGATTGCCCCGACACCTGTAGCTGGATCGTGACCCTGAAGCGAGGCGAAGCGGTGGCGCTTCGCGGCGACCCGCACCACCCCTTCACCCGCGGATCGCTGTGCAACAAGGTCGCAGACTACCTGGGCTACGCGCGCTCGCCGGAGCGCCTCCTCTATCCGATGCGCCGGGTCGGCCCGAAGGGAAGCGGCAAGTTCATCCGCATCTCGTGGGACGAAGCGCTCGAGACCATCGCGGCGCGCCTCCGCGGCGTCATCGAGACGCACGGCGCGGAGGCGATCTGGCCCTATGTCGGCAGTGGCAGCATGGGGCTGATCCAGGGCATCTACGGCGCCGGGCGGCGGCTGTGGAACGTGCTCGGCGCCTCCCGTCACCTCGTCACGATGTGCACGATCGCGGGCGGTGTCGGCACCGGCTACACGCTGGGCGACAACCGCGTCGGGATGGACCCGGAGACCTTCCGATCCTCCAGGCTCGTCGTGCTCTGGGGCGCCAACGTCCTGTCGACGAATCCCCACCTGTGGCGGCCCATCCTCGAGGCACGCAGGAAAGGCGCGATGATCGTCGCCATCGATCCGATCCGGACGCGCACCGCGGCCTCGAGCGACTGGCACCTCGCGCCGATGCCGGGGACGGACGCCGCGCTCGCGCTCGGCCTGCTCAACGTCGTGCTGAGCGAGCATCGCGAGGATCGCGAGTTCATCGACGAGAGCACCGTCGGCTGGGAGGCCTTCCGCCAGAGGATCCTCGAGTTCCCGCCGTCGCGCGCCGCCGCGATCACCGGACTTCCGGCTCGAGACATCGTCGAGCTGGGCAAGCGTCTGGCCGAGACCCGCCCGACGGGCATCCGCATCGGCATCGGCATCCAACGCCACGGCGGCGGCGGCATGGCCGTGCGGACGATCACGTGCATTCCCGGCGTCACCGGCGACTGGCGCTATCCGGGGGGCGGCGTCCACTACGACACGCGCGGGTTCTTCGGGGTGAACTGGGCCGCGCTGTCGCGCGACGACCTCCGGCCGCGGCAGACGCGCGCGCTGAGCATGACGCGGCTCGGCGAAGGGCTGCTCGAGATCGGCGACCCACCCGTCAAGGCGCTCTTCGTGTACGCCAGCAATCCCATGGCGAGCATCCCGAATCAGGCGAAAGTCCGGCGCGGCCTCGAGCGCGACGATCTGTTCACCGTCGTCGTCGAGCACTTCATGACCGACACCGCCCGCTACGCGGATATCGTCCTGCCGGCGACGATGCAAATCGAACACCGCGATCTGCTGATCGCCTACGGGCACCTCTACGTCGCCTGGAACGAGCCGGCCGTGCCGCCAGCGGGCGAGTGCCTGCCGACGACGGAGATCTTCCGCCGCCTCGCGCGAGGCCTCGGCCTCGAGGCCGGCGCCCTGTACGATGACGACGAGACGATCGCGCGTCAGATCCTCGACAGCGCGCATCCGTCCCTCGCCGGCATCACGCTCGAGGAGCTGAAGGCCCGCGGCTGGATGCGGCTGAGCTATCCCGATCCGTTCGTGCCGTTCGCGAAGGGGTTCCCGACGCCGTCGGGCAAGCTGGAGTTCGTCTCAGATCGGATGGCCCAGGCCGGCCTGGATCCCGTCGCCGGCTACACACCCTCGCACGAGACGGCGCAGCGGGACACGGCACTCGCCCGCGAGTATCCGCTCGCGCTCGTCACGCCTGCCGATCACTGGTTCCTGAACTCGATCTTCGCCAACGTGCCGCGCCAGCAGCGACGCTCGGGCGCTCCCACGCTCCTGATCCATCCCGACGATGCCGCACCGCGGAGCATCGCGGCCGGAGACGAGGTGTGCGTCGCCAACGCGCGAGGCTCGTTCCTCGCGGTCGCCGAGGTGAGCGATCGCATCCGCCCCGGCGTCGTCGCGAGCCAGAAAGGCCGCTGGCCCCGCGACTCGAAGCAGGGCGCGACGGTCAACGCCACAACCGACGAGCGCGACTCCGACATGGGCGGCGGCGCCGTCTACCACGACAACAGGGTGCGGGTCGACAAGACTTCCTTGGTGTGAAGTTGATCGAAGGCCGGGTGGCTACGCATGCGGCCGCCGGATCCACTCAGAGGAGCTGCGCTGCCGCCTCCGCGAGCGCGGCCGCTAGCGCCAGGCCCCCGAGCGTGCGGCTCCTCAGGGGCCCGATGGCAGGGCCTTCACCCTGTAGAACCGGCAGGATCCCGGGGGAAGTGCCTGGTCCGGGTCGGCGAAGACCTCGGTTCCCTCGGGGCATTCCGCCTCGGGCGACGGCGAGGTGAAGATTGGGGCGAATACCTCGTCACCTGTGAGGAACGTGCTCCCGTCGAACGATTCAACTTCGTAGCTCCTGCCGCAGACGGTCGTCCACTCCATCTCGATGTCGCTGCCGGGAAACAGATCGACCCTGAGGAAGTGGAGGAACGACGCCGCGTCGAGCGGATTCGTCCCGTCGAAGACCTCCTCGCCGTCGATCGCGCCGTCGCCGTCGGTGTCGGCGACGACGGGGTTCGTCCCGAGCGGCGGCTCTTCTCCGTCCAGGAGACCGTCCCCATCCGTGTCCGGGTCCGCGGGGTCGGTTCCGAATCCGGGCTCGTCTCCGTTGAGGAGGAGGTCCTCGTCCCGATCGAGTGCCCGCACGGACGTGCCGGTCGGCCACGCCGTCCATGTCAGGTTTGCGGTGCCGCTGCATGCGGCCGAGGTGAGAGCCGAAGAGGCAACCGGTACCGGCCCCGTCCGGTCGAAATCATAGAGGCCCGCATTCGGATCGAATGCCAGGTGAACGCCGCCGTGGGGCGCCAGGGTCCCGGCCACGGTCAGATCCACCAAGCCGAGAGCCGCCTCCGATTCGAGGAAGGAGATCGTGCCGGCGATCTCGGGGTCGAGGATCCCGCCGGGGCAGAGGGTGTCATTCGCCGTCCGCTCGATCCCGACGGCGGCGTGATGCTCCGCGGTGGGGAACTCCAGCAGGAAGGCGGCCATGGCCTGCTTGTCGATCTGGGGGAAGGGCGGGAATGGCGGTGAGAAGGAGAGGAACTCGACGAGCGTCGAGTCCCGCCCGTCGTGAAGGAAGCCGACCTTTTCGGAGAGGCCCCGGAGCTGTGGCACCTCCATGTCGTCGTGCGTGCGCAGGATCTGAGCCGGAATGATCGCATGGTTCGAGCCGTGCGGCAGCGCGTGACATGTCACGCAAGGGAAGAACTGGCGATTCTCGCCCGGGCCGGGAGGGGGACAGTCCACGGGGGCCACTCCCATGAAGAGCTGCTCTCCGCAGGGGGCCAGGGGGTGCTTGAGCGACCCGTCCCGGTTCAGGCTCGGGTTGGGCGGGTAGTGAATCGAGCCCATGTAGGCGGCGAGCCTCTCGTTCGCCGCGGCGGGCAGGACGTTGCCCCCGAGAAGGTCACGGAAGCCGACGTCGAAGGAGAGGAGGTCGGGCTTCTCACCGCGCCAGTGGTAGGGGGCGTTGACGTCGAGCCCGCGGAGCGACTGTGTGAACATGGGTCCCTTGGGGTCGGCCAGGCTTCCGACGTCCCAGACCAGGTTGTCGTCGTGGCCGTCCACGTGGCAGGCGCCGCAGGCCTGCGTCCCATCCCCTGAGAAGCCGGCGGAGAAGAGGATCTCCCGCCCCTCGCTCAGTCCGGGCGGCGTGGGGTCGTATCCGACAGCCACCGACGCGACGACCGCGTCGGAGGTCGTGTCGATCACCGTGACCTCGTGGCTCAGCCTGCAAGCGACGTAGAGCCGGCCGCTCGAAGGATCGAAGGCGAGTCCGCGCGGCCCGCGACCCACGGGGATGCGGCCCATCCGGTTCCCGTTCGCATTCAGAATGACGACCTCGTCGTTTCCGTGGGCCGCCACCCAGATCCGGCCCAGATTGTCGAACTCCAGATCGAAGGGCTGTGCGACCGCGCGGCTGCGCCCGTACGGCTGCGGTCCGTCGAGATCGACCCTGCTGATGACGCCGAGCGTGTTCCGGTCGAGGATCGCGAGCTGGTTGATCGTCGCGTGGCCGGCGAGGTTCTCGATCATGAAGACGAGGTTGCGCGCAGCCCACCCCGTCACGTAGATCCGCGAGTTGTCGGGGCTCACCCGGATGTTGGTCAGGATGGCGCCGAGGTTCTGCACGCGATTCACGATGACGTCATCCAACGTGCGAATGACGAAGAGGTCGTCGTCGCTCAGCGCCGGGTCGAAGACGATCGTCCCCTTGTTCGAGGGGTCGGGCGGGATCATGGGCGAGCCGCGGGTCCGGTTGCCCGATTCGAAGGGGAGCACGTAGAGGAATGAACCCGTCGTGTCCAGCGCCATCGCGCGGGGGTCCTGCGTGTTGAAGGAGGGAGGCGAAGCGAGAGAGAGGGTCTTCGTCACGGAGCGCGAGGCCGCGTCGATGACGGCCACCTGATCCGGCCTCGAGAGAGTCACGTAGGCCTTCGATCCGCCCGGCGTGAAGAGGATGGACGCCGGCTCGTCCCCCACAGGGATCGTCTTGAGGAGCTGCCATGTCCCGACCTGGATCACGTCCACGGAGTCGGAGAGATGGTTGACGACCCATACCTCTGAAGCTCCGGGGCGCGGCGCGACTGCGACGGGCTCCAGTCCCACGGGGATCTCGGCGACCAGCGCGAGCGTCGAGCTGTCGATGACGCTCAGGCGGGAGTCGGGTGTGTTGACGACGTAGAGAAGCCCGCCGCCTGGAGCGAGCGCGATCGGCCGGGTCTGGGGGCTCTCGAAGTTCACAAAGCTCTGGGCGGCCGCGGGCGACGAGGCGCCCAGAAGCGCGAACCAGATCAAAACGGGACGGACGGAGGCGAACAATCTCACCGGTTGTCCCCCGAGACGCCCGAATGATACGCCGAATCGGCCGGCGCGTCAGCCACTATTGCGTTATCGGCGCCGCCTCGACGGCGCAGCGCGCCGCAAGCCACCCGATGGGGATGTCACCCCACGGAGGGCCCCCGCCGGCCCGCTCCTCTGGGTCGATCCGAGGCACCCATTCCCGCTGGTGGACGGGAGTGCCCGAGTTCTCCGAGCTCGATGCGCTCATGGAGCGGTTCCGCGTCGACCGCTGCGTCATCGATGGGTTGCCGGAGACTCACCCCACCCGGGCCTTCTCGGCGAGGTACGCAGGCAAGGCCTACCTGTGCTTCTTCAACGAATCGCAGAGAGGACAGGCGCGCTGGGATCGCGAAGGCAGGATCGTGCAGTTCAACCGTACCGAGGCCCTCGATGCTTCCAGGGCGATCGTCAGGGAGAAGCACCTCGTGCTGCCTTCCCGCCAGGAGACGCTCATCGAGGAGTTCGCCCGCCACATGGCCGCGGACGCGAAGGTGCTCGACGAGGACGAGGAAACCGGGATGCGCCGCCACCGCTACATCCGCACTGGAGCGGATCACTTCTCCCTGGCGTTCACGTACGCGCTGCTTGGGGCCTCAGACGACGGGAACTGGCGTGGGTTCTTCCGCTCTCTCCGGCGCGATCTGCGCGAGCGCGGGATTCAGGCCTGAGGCGCCACTCACTCCCGATGGCGATTGCCTGGCCCACGCGGAGCCTCCTCGCCGGAGGGGCCTGACCCCCCGAAAATGGGGCATGGGGATCCTGAAAAGGGAACGAAATCGTTCCCTCGAGCCCGTTTCGGGAACGAAATCGTTCCCTCCGAACCAAAAATGGCTCGAAAAAGGGCATGCGGGGGCCCAAAACCCCCTGAAAAACGGCAGCCTCTTCGCGGAAAAGGGCTGGATCGAGGGGGTCTGCCCCTCGGGTGGAATCTAGATTAGCTCAATAGTTGCAACAGGTTAGGCCGATCTGAGGGGCAGTTCCGAGGGGCAGAAAACCGTGGGGGAGGGCCGAAATCCTGCCCCGAAAATGCACCTCCCTGCCCGTCACCTGCCCCCCCGGACGCCCGATCGTGCCCTTCGCCTGCCTCGCGCCAGCGGCCGGAAGGCCGGATCCTGCCGCGGATCTGCTCGTCGAGCAGGCTCAGCGAACGGAAACCGGATATCGTGTTTCTGTCAATAGACGACGTCAGCCTGTCTTCCGCTCAGCCCGCCCCGAAGATCCCTGCAATGCTCATCGAATGCCCTTTCCTCTCGAGGCAGTTCCGGCGTACCCTTCTCAGTACTCAAAGCCCGCGTGCTGCAGACGCGATGTCCGGACGGGAGGTAAGGCATGTCCCGACGATCGTCAACGGCCTCTCTGAACAATCTACTGAGAACCTTCCTTTGCCTCACAGTCCCTATCATGAGTGCATCAGCCGGTCCTGCTATTGCTAGTACGCTCGTCTCGGGGATCATACACACCGACACCGACTGGTCTCTCTCGGGCTCACCTTACGTGATGACAGCGAATGTCCAAGTAGCCACACCAGCGACGCTCACTATTGGACCAGGTGTCGTTGTTATAGGAAACGGCTGGCAGATCCAGGTTTGGGGAGCACTGATCGTCCGGGGCGCGTGCCTCCAGCGCTCAGAACTTCGGAATCTCAGAGTGCTCGGAATAAACGGGCAAGCATCCGTCATCGACATTTCGCTAGCCCTGATGAACAATGCGGATGTCTCCTCGTGGGGTGGAACAGCGACCGTCCGAGATTCTGAGATCCGTGGCACTGGGAACTTTCTCGATCTCGACCTGCCCGTAGGGGACTCTTATGTAGTGCGAAACAGGTTCATTCAGGCCCTCGGCGTGGAGGCCCGGACTGGCCCAGCGAACATCCACATCCTCAACAACGTCTTCGATGAAGCAACTGTCCGTGCGATTCTCGCCCAAGGCAGCGCGGGATCATCGCGAATCGTTGTCGAGTCCAATGGCTTCCTCGGCATGAGTACTAGGCTGGTTGAACTCGCCGCGGGAACGATTCCTCCCGCCTCGCTGAACGCATCAAACAATTACTGGAATACGACGGATCCGAACTCCATTGAGGCCAAGATATGGGACGGGAACGACGACTTGTTCATCGAGAACACGGTGGCATTCACCCCTTCCCTCGGCGAACCTGATCCGAATACTCCAAGCGTGGACGACGACCTAGACCCAGAATAAGCGCGTTTCTCGCTCTCGTCGGCGATCGTACCTCATCTGGGCTTC
>CAZMRF010000022.1:0-67651 GCA_964568735.1 uncultured Acidobacteriota bacterium | reverse complement strand
CCCCCGAGGCATTATCGCCTCAGATGAGGTGTCCACTGAAGTGGGGGAAGCCCAGGAAACGCCGGGTTCCTGATCAGGTCATGCGGCGGGCGGCTTCTCTCTTCAACCTACCGCCGACATCCTTGCCGCTGTCGGCCTCCAGTCCGCTGGATCAAGCAGCAAGCAATGTGAAGGTGGAACAAGGTCTTGCCAGGCTGGGGTACCCGGGGTTGACCTATCGGAGGAAGCGCGGAACCCGTCAACATCCGGGAGAACTTCTCTTGATGGCACTCTCCCTCGATGACCTCGATCCGCGCCTTGCCGAGGCGCTCCCCTGGCTTCTCCTCAGATTCGCGGGGTTCGATTTCGAAGAACTCGTCGAGCGGGCCAAGAGGCATGATCTGCAGAACCGGCTCGGCTTCACCGTCGCTCTGGCCCGGCTGGTTGCAGAGCGCAACGCGGCCTTCCAGCAGAGGCTCAGTGAGTTGCTGAGGCTGGAGCAGGTGTTGGAGAGATCCCGTCTTGTGCGAGAGGATTTCTATGGTCGGCAGGGGGCGAGCGATCGCATGCGTGCCTGGCTGCGCGAGAATCGGTCGCCCGCCGCAGAGCACTGGAATCTCCTGACAGACCTCAAGCCGGAGCACCTTCCTTATTTCGGTGATGGTCCCGGAGGTTTCCCTGCACCGCCCGTTGGATAGCGACATATGGTGAATCACCCTCGACTGTTCGAGAAGGATTACAGAAGCGTCTGTGGCTCGATGAATGGCTGGGCGGGAAGGTCGCCAATTGGGGATTCGCTTGCCATCCAGCTGCCCGCTCTCTTAGGAGCGTGCTTCCATCCGGACACCTGCTTCGTCTTGGGAGCTGGAGCTTCTGCCCCAGACGTCCCGTTGATCAATGAACTCGCAGCGATGTTTCGACCGTTCGCACCACTCGCTGGCTCTTGGTCCCCTGGCCCCCATCCACCCTCCCCGATTCGGAGCCTTGTGTTCTCTAAGACGAAGTTGACCTTGGAGCGCTTGGATGATGCCAAGTTCGAGGCGCTCACCTCGGCAACGCTGGCCGCAATCCTAGAGAACATCTTGGCACGTGCCCGAACGCGTCGACTCCCCCAGTATCAAGTCTTCCATCTATTCCCCAGGACGTGCTCCATCGTCAGCTTCAACTGGGATGGCTTGTCCTTCAGACGTTGCCCTCAGAGACGGCAGGTAGGTATTCATGGGTACACCACGGGGGGACCGATCCCGACCGCACTCTTACTTGACCTTATTGAATTGACCCAAGATGACACCCATTCTTCAGGTGCCTGGGTGCTGTCCGGTCGGCTAGTCTTGCCGGGGGAAGAGGGGACAGTCTCGAGTGGGCCCAAGGGTCGCGAGGTACACCGGATCTGGCGCAAGTGCTCGGCTGTAGTTGCGATCGGCTACGGTTTTGGGACCCGGGGGTATGACCGGTCGTGGCGGGACGTTTTTTTCGACGCCATGCTGGACAACCGCGTCCCGATCCACGTGGTGACCCCTGACGCGAGGGATGTCGTCGGTGGGATCCAAGAAGATCTCGCGCGAACGATCGATGTATTCGCATGGCCCATGAAGTGGAAACCCCTGGCCGTGGCGATGGCTCGCGAGCACGGGTTGTCCGGCCTTCCCGTGGGGCGTTGGGTCTTAGAACGCCTAGCCTACGACTATCGTAGGCTGACCGAGTTTCTGTGAGTTAGGCGGTTGGCTCACAGAGCCCCGGAGCAGACGCGCGGGGGGAGGCGTCGCTGGCTCCAATTTTGATCATTCCGCGCGCTGCGCGGGTTGGCGCTACCCCGCGAACACCTGCTCGACGGGGATGATCGTGATGCTGCCCGCGGGGATGCCCAAGCGGAGCTTCTCGATGACCTTGTCCTCGTCCAGCACCTCCTGGGGCTTGTCGGCGTTGTAGGTGATGGGTGAGGGGGTCTCGGCCACGATGGCGTCGCGCAGGGCCTCGGCGTCCTTCGTGATGATGACGATCCTGACGTTCTCGGCGCCGAGGTGCTTTCGCAGGACGAGGTTGACCTCGTCGACCGTCAGCCCCTCCAGCCCCTTCCTCACGTACGAGACGAAGTCGTCGTAGCCATAGGCCTTCGCGTCGAGCGAGTAGCCCAGGACGTCGGAGAGGGTCTTCTCCACGAGCGCCGTGTTCTTGAGGAGGAACTTCCGGGTCTCCTCGAACTGCTCCTTCGTCAGTCCCTCCCGCACCAGCCGCTCCAGCTCGTACATCGCGATGCGCAGCGCGAAGTGGGAGTTCTCGGGCTCGACCGGGCGGATCCAGATCTGGAAGATCTGCTGGCGGCGCTTCAGGTTCGGGTCGGGCGTGAACTGGAACATGCCGCGGGGGAAGTACTCGATGTAGGCGTAGTCGCCGTAGTTCAGCCCGCGGACCTCGCGGATCCTCTGGAAGAGGTGGGCGCTCGAGTTGCGGTGCTGCCCGAGGAAGGAGCGGACCACGTCGAGCGCGATCCAGTCCTTGTCGGAGCGGGTCACGCCGACGGGGAAGCCCAGGGAGATGGCGGTCGCCCGGGTCTCCTTCTGGATGATGGTCAGGTGGCGCCCCTGGACCGGCTTCGGCGCCGGCAGCTTCGCGAGGGAGGGCTCGCCCGCGGGAAGGCGATCGAAGTCCTTCCGTACCCGCTTCATGAACTCATCGGTGTATCCGCCGGCCAGGCCGAGGACGAGGTTCGCCCTCGTGTAGTGCTGCTTGTAGAAGGCCTTCACGTCGTCCAGCGTGAGCTTCCCGACCGTCGCGAGCGTTCCCTCGTTGAGATGCCCGTAGGGGTGATCGGCGGAGAAGATGTCGAGATAGAGGACCTCTTTGCCCAGCTCCTCCTCGTTGTTCTCGCGCAGCGAGATCCGGATGTAGTTCAGCGTGTCGTCCTTGACACGCGTGAAGTCCTCCTCGCGGAAGCCAGGATCGAGGAGCATCCCGGAGATGATGCTGTAGTACTTCTCGAGATTGTCCACGTGCGTGGTCCCGCTGAAGACGGTCATCTCCTTGTCCACCTGTGAGGAGAACGACGTGGCCAGCGGGTACATGGCCTGGATGATCTCCTCGTACTTCATCGCGCGGCTGCCGGCTTCGCTGATCATGCGCGCTGTGATCGCCGCCAGCCCTTCCTTCCCCGCGGGATCGTTGGAGGGGCCCACGTTGAAGAGGATCCGGAAGGCGACGAGCGGGTCGTTGGTGGCCTTCATCACGGTCTCGAATTCTCCCGAGGTCAGGCTCCGGCCCTTCGAAGCGGAGGGGGAGGCGTTGCTGTTTGCGGCAGGGGTGAACCCGGCGCCCGCCTCGTCACTGGCCGCGGCGAACAGCGGGATGGCACACAGGCCGAGCACGAGAAACAGGACCGCTGCGCGGCGCATGGTCATTCACCTCCGGCCGTATCGGACGGCTTGTAGGTCAGGGTGGCGATGGTGCGGCGGCTCTCGGTGAAGTACTTCGCGGCCATCGCGGAGACGTCGGCGGGCGTGATGGACTCGTAGGTCTCGTAGAGGCGGTTGATGGTCTCGGGGTCAGGGTTCAGGTGGAGGAACGAGGCCAGCGTGCCGGCCACCGACTCGGTGTTGTCCATCCCGAGCGCGAAGGCGTACTTGAGGTTCGACTTCACCGCGGCGAGCCTCTCGGCCGTCGGCGGGGTCTTCTTGATCTCCTCGAGGGCCGCGAGGATCTGATCCCTGACGTAGTCCATGTCGGCCGGGTCCTTGACGCGGCCGTAGACGGCCACGAGGCCGGGATCACGCTGGTTGGGGAAGTAGGGGCCGAAGGCATCCACCTTCTGCTCGTTGATGACGAGCTTCTGGTAGATGGGGGAGGACTCGGAGAAGGCGATGGCCGAGATGATGTCCATCGTGGGCATGTCCTTCTCGCTGTCGGAGAAGGCCGGCCCCTTGAAGGCCACCACCACCCAGGGGAGCGTCGGAGTCGGCCAGTCGACGTGCGCCGAGCGCTCGGCCTTCTGATCGGGCTCGCGGGGAATCTCCTGGGTGAAGCTTCCCCGCTTCCAGGGCCCCCAGTGCTTCTTGACGAGCGCCAGGACCGCATCGCGCTTCAAGTCGCCCGCCACGACCATCACCGTGTTCTCCGGCCGGTAGAAGCGGTCGAAGAACTTCAGCGAGTAGTCGAACTGGTCGGGCATCGCCTCGATGTCAGCGATGAACCCCATCGTCGTGTGCTTGTAGGTGTGCACGTCGAAGGCGGCTTCCTGGATCTTCTCGAAGAGCTTGTTGATGGGATTCGCGCTGTTCTTGTTGTACTCCCCGAGGACCGCCTTGGCCTCCGTGCGGAAGGCGCTCGGCTCGTAGCTGAGGCTCTGGAAGCGGTCCGACTCGATCTCGAGCACGCGCTCCAGGTCGTCCTTGACGAAGAGCGTGTGGTAGCAGGTGTAGTCGTCCGTCGTGTAGGCGTTGGACTCGGCGCCGATCGACTTCATGAAGCCGTCGTAGGCCTCGGAGGGGAAGCGCCTCGTCCCGCGGAACATCATGTGTTCGAAGAAGTGCGCGAAGCCGGACTTGCCGGGCTCTACCTCGTTGCGCGATCCGGTCCGCACGACGATCTGGACGGACACGGCGTTGGGATACGACAGCGGGACGGTCACGAGCTTCATCCCGTTGTCGAGGACGTCGACGCTGTAGGGGAAGGGAAAGATCTTGGCCCGGGATGCGGCCGTCGTCGCGACGCCTGCCGCCAGAAACGCAAGAAGTGCGATGTGAAGGAGCTTCATGGTCAGGGATTGCCTCCGTTCAGGCCGGTAGTCGGGTCTCGGGATTGTCTGCGCGGGCACCAAGGATAGCACCCTGCCCGACAATGGGCAGCTTCGTCTTGCCGTGGCCGAACGAGAGGGTGTCCATGGGGCAGACGCTGACGCAGATGCCGCAGCCGATGCAGGATGAGGTGGCGTTGTCGAGGACGTCCTGCCGGAGGGCATAGCCCATCACGTCGATGCCCACCTGGCAGTTCCGGCTGCACTCGTTGCAGGCGATGCACTTGTCGTTGGCGACGATGGCAAACCTGGAGACGCCGAGCCTGGTCCAGGCGGCGGACATCAAGTGCATGAGCTTGGCCAGCGGGCACCAGTAGCGGCACCAGACCTTCCCTCCGAGGAATGGGTAGAGCGTCACGGGGAGGATTCCGACGAGCCAGACGTCCGCGTAGATGCGATAGGTGTTCACGGCCCAGTCGGCGGGCGCGCCCAGCGCCGACACCACGTCCCGCCCCAGCATGAGCAGCGTGGCTCCCGTGGCGAAAATCAGGACCGCCAGGTTCATCCACTCCCATCGGATGGAGCCTCTGCCCTTGGGAGCCAGGTGGCGCCAGCGGTCGCCCAGCGTCTCGGCCAGCCCCCCGCAGCCGCAGATCCACGAGCAATAGCGCTTCCCCTGGAAGAGGACGAGGACGGGAATGATGACGAAGGTGAGGAAGACGCCCCAGGCGATCCAGATCATGTGGGGGTCGTAGAAGAAGGTGTAGAAGAAGAGCGGCCAGGCGTAGACGATCCCGTACGAGCGCCACGCCTGCTCCGCGAAGACGGGATCGGCCGCGAGGCGCTCTCCCACCCAGCGGTACTCCACGGCCCACTGGAAGAGGAACTCCGGTATCAGGAAAAAGAAGACCCACTGGAAGCCGAGGAGGCTCACGTAGCGCCAGATCTGGAAGCGGTCCTTCCTGTCCAGCCCCCAGCGCTTCAGGGCCTTGATGCCGAAGACGGTCATGATCACCGTGTAGAGCACGGTGTACCAGAAGGACCAGGGCCGATCGGCGAACGAGAGCGCCTCGTAGCCCCAGTCCCTGAAGGGCCAGAACTCCGCGCCGGAGCCGACCTTCGCGCCGTAGATCGTGTAGGAGGCGAGAAACGAGATCCCGAGCCAGGCGAAGCGGTCACCCCGTAGTCCCGTGAGCAGAAGTCCCAGCGCGCCGGCCGCGGCGGCGGCGAGGCCGCTCCACGAGGGGAGATCCGCGGAAAGGCTCCGCCCGAAGGCCGTCGCGAAGCCGCCGTGTATCCAAAGACCAGCCAATGTCATGAGCGTCAGCGACGCGGCTCTCAGGATCGAGCCGCTCCACTCGCCCTCCAGCCGGATGCCCAGCGACTTGAGGAAGCGCACCGGAACGTCCGCGCCCACGAGGATGAAGGCGTGGTCGAAGGGGATTTCACGCCTCTCCTCCCGGGGCTCGCCGGCGACGACGATGCGGGCCGACGCGCCCGAGAAGGACTCCACGTTCGAGCGGAGCAGGATCTCGATCCGCCCCGCCCTGACGGCCTCGTCGAGGCGCCGCTCGTTGTCCTTGAATAGGCGGTAGAAGCGCTCGCCCCGGTAGGAGAGCACGACGCGGTTCTGCTCCGACAGGGTGAGCGCCGCCTCGACGGCGGAGTTGCCTCCGCCCACGACGAGGATCCTTTCGTCGTGGTACTTCCTCGGTGAGTAGAGGCGGTGGTAGATCCGCTCCTGATCCTCGCCGGGGACGCCGAGCTTTCGTGGATTGCCTCGCTGCCCGCTCGCAAGGATGACCCTGCGCGCCCTGTAGGCAGCCCTCGGAGTCTTCAGCTCGAAGATGCCCGCCCTGCGCGAGAGAGACTCGAGGGGCTCCTCGGTCCTCACGTCCAGCCGGTTGTCGTTGACGATCGACTGCCAGCGGGCGACGAGATCTTCCTTGGTGGCCCCGTCCAGCCAGAGCTTCCCCTTGGGGGGCGTGGCGTCGGGCTCGGCATAGACCCACTTTCCTTCGGGGAAGTTCTCGATCGTGTTGGCGATCTTCTCCTTCTCGAGGACGAGGCAGGAGAGGCCGCGCTCGTGGGCCGAAAGCGCAGCGTTGAGCCCCGCGGCGCCCGCCCCCACGACGACGACGTCGTGCACTCCGGCCTCGGCGCCTCGCGCATCGGGGAGCGAGGCAATGTGCTCGACGACCTCGAAGCCCTGCGCCATGGCGAGCTTGATGACGGGGGCGCCCGCGAGATCCCCCACGACGTAGAGCCCGCGAACGCTCGACTCGTGGTGGCGGCGCAGGACGGGGCGGCGGTTCTGGCCCGTGCCAGACTCGAGGACGCCGAGCAGAAAGCGGCGCGCCTGCGTCAAGGGGTTCACGCCGGGGCCTACCTCGGATGAAGCGGTCATGGCGCCTTCCTGGTGTGAGGCCGTTGGCCCTGGAGGCTCGCCGACATGTGGGGTTCCGCGATCAGAGCTCGCATAGAGTCATCCCCGTCCTCGGGCGGCTCGCAGGGCTTCGGACTCGGCCGTGGGCACGATCACGCCGCCGCACGAGAGGCAGCGCCGGGCCGACGGATGGTTGCCGGCGCCGCACGAAGGGCAACGCGAGGGCTCCGACGTGTCGTGCAACTTGCCGAGGCGGGGCGGGACCTGCCTCGCAGGACGCGCGCTGGTCGCGAGCAGCGCAATCGCGGCGAGGTTCGTTGCGAGCCCTGCGCCGAACCAGAAGCCCGGGCTGCGCCCGCGGGGATAGGCCATGTGGCTGGCCAGCGCTCCGCAGAGAAGCCCGAGAAGCACGTAGCCGCCGGCGAAGAACCAGGCCCAGCGCAGCGGGGAGGGGCTCTGGAAGCTCTCGTCGAAGAGAGCGCCCCGGGGCTGCAGCGACGCGAAGGCGGCCGCGGGGGCCGCCTCGAACTCCTTCGCGCAGGGGCCTCGATGCAGAGGCACCCATCGCCCCTTCACCTGGATCGCCATGTCGCCCGGCTCGAGGGGAAGGCCGCAGATCGCGCAGGGCTCGCCGGCGGCCTCCCTCTCGCGCACCACCCTCATCTCGTCATCAACCTCTGCCCGGGCGAGGGAGGCCGCAGCCATCGCGACGCTTCCCGCAAGGAGCGCCGGCACGACCAGCACGCGCACCATGGCCCGCAAGCAGTCCCTCGAGTCACCGCGCTTCATCCTGAAAAGTCGGGAGCGCACGCACCCCTCCGGTCTGGTCCGAAACAACCTGATCCGGGTGGAGTATTCCACGGCGCCCCGACTCATCGTCCCGCCGATGGGAGTCGCCTCCGGGTCTTTCCCGAATCGGCTGGTGGCAAGCGCGCGTGACATCTCTCCGCGATCGCGGCTTCTCATCAATCTCGCCACAACCCCGCGGCCCGCGCGGCGACGAGAGCCGCGCCGAGGAGGGGAGCGGCCTCGTTCAGGATCAAGGTGACGGGGATCCGGCGCATCCAGCTCTCAAACCTTCCCTTGTCGACGAAGGCCGCCATGAAGGTCCCGTCCCGCATCGCCTCCGCGTTGGCCGCCGCGATGCCGCCTCCCACGTAGAGCCCGCTCGTTGCCGAGGCCTTGAGGGCGAGGTTGCCCGCCTCGGCGCCGTAGGCCCGAAGAAAGAGAGAGAAGGCGCGGCGGCAGCCCTCGCAGCCACCTTTGCGTGCCTCGGCGGCCATAAGGCGCGGGATCTCCGGGGCCGGTGAAAGATGCGGCTGGGGTCCGCCCCGCTCCGGGTCGTGGCAGTACTCGTAGAGGCTCTCGAGGCCCATCCCGGAGACCACCCTCTCGGCCGAGACATGGCCGATCCGCTGTCGGAGGGCCGCGAGCAGGTCCTGCATCTCCACGTCGTGAGGCGCGAAGTCGGCGTGGCCTCCTTCCGTGGCGCAGGGGCGGAGCTTTCCTCCGTGCCGGATCATCAGGGCCTCGCCAAGCCCCGTCCCGGCCGCGATGACCGCCGAGTTGCCCTCGGGATCGGGCTCTCCTTCCTGGAGCCGGACGAGGTCTCCGGTGTCGAGCACTCCGATGCCCAGGGCCATCGCCTCCAGGTCGTTCATGACGCGGACGAAGGGGATGCCCAGACTCACCGAGAGCGCGCGGGCGTCGACCTCCCAGGGGAGGTTCGTCGTCTTGACGCGGCCGCCGCGCACGGGGCCGGCCACGCCGAAGCCCGCTGCCTCGAGCGACGGATCGGGCAAAGGCTGAAAGGCCCGGATCGCATCGGCAAGGCCGGCCACCCCTCCGCTGGCGAAGGAGTGGGAGCGAAGCTCCACGAGCCGGCCCCCTCGGACCTCGTAGCGGGCGAGACGGGTCTTCGTCCCGCCCACGTCGCCCGCAAGGATCACTTCGTTTCCCGGGTTGGCTTGACGGCGTGGCCGCCGAACTCGTTGCGCAGTGCCGCGAGGACCTTCATGGAGAAGGGATCTTCCTGCCGGGAGCGGAAGCGCATGAGGACGGACATGGCGATGACCGGGGCCGGGATGGCCGCGTCGATGGCTTCCTTGACCGTCCAGCGCCCCTCACCCGAGTCCTCCACCCAGCCGCGGACCGCGTCGAGGTTGCGGTCCTTCGCGAAGGCGCTCTCGGCCAGCTCGAGGAGCCAGGAGCGTACGACGCTCCCCTGGTTCCACAGGTGGGAGACGGCGCGGAGATCGAGATCGAAGCCGGACTCCTTGAGCATCTCGAACCCCTCCGCGTAGGCCTGCATCATGCCGTACTCGACGCCGTTGTGGACCATCTTGGTGAAATGGCCCGAGCCGGCGGCCCCGGTGTAGAGGAAGCCATCGGGCGCCGCGAGCGTTTCGAGGGCCGGCCTGATGTGATCGAAGGCCGAGCGATCCCCACCCACCATCAGGCAGTAGCCCGCTTTCAGCCCCCAGACGCCGCCCGATGTCCCGGCATCGAGGAAGCGCAGACCCCGCGAGGAAAGCTCCTCGGAGCGCCGCATCGAGTCCCGGAAGTTGGAGTTGCCCCCGTCGACGACGATGTCTCCCGAGTCGAGGAGGCCTGCCACCTGGCTCAGGATCGAGGTGGTTACTTTCCCGGAGGGGACCATGAGCCAGACGGCCCGGGGCGGTGCCAGCCTTTCCGCCAGCTCTTCCAGCTTCGCCAGGGGGACTGCTCCTGCGGCCGCCACCTCCTCGACGGGCTCGGGGCTCCGGTTCCAGGCCACGACCCGGTGCCCCCCCTTCAGGAGGCGCAAGGCCATGTTCTTCCCCATCCGTCCGAGCCCGACCATTCCGATTTCCATTCCAACCTCCTCGCCGGTCCAGCGCAGCCACCATCCCCCGAGCGCCCCGGAGCGATCACGGGCCGCGCGCGGGGGATGAGCCGAGGATAGCCCAGGCGGGCCGGACGGGGGCGCCAAGAAGGACAAGACCTTCGACGAGGTCATCAAGGACTTCACGAAGCACGAAGGCCTCTTCACCGTCTACTCGAATTCAGCGCCGAGGGCAACAAGCCCATGATGAAGGCCGTGGAGCGATCCTTCTCGGACTCGCTCTTCGCCTCGACGAAGCTCGCGGGGGATCCGCTCCGTGCGGCGGGCCTTCAACCGGGGCATCGCGGAGTACTTCCCGGCGATCATGTCGGTGACGAAGTACGTGGGCGGAGTCATGCACAACCGGCAGCACGCCGGTGATCCCGGCGGGCGGGTCCCCTACGAGCCCGTCGCGGCCGCCGATCAGCGGCGCGCCCTGAAGTGGCTCAACGACTACCTCTTCGCCGCGGACGCCTTCAACTTCAAGCCGGAGGTGGTCAACCGGCTCGCCTCCGAGCGCCTCGGGACGTTGAGCTGGTACATCCTGCTGGAGAGGCTCGACTACCCCGTTCACAACACGGTCCTCGCCATGCAGGACCTGGCGCTGGCCCGCCTCTACCACCCGCTCCTCCTGGACCGCGTGGTGGACATGGACACCAAGATCGCGGGCTAACACGTGGAGCTGGCCGAGATCTTCGGCACCCTGAGGGACAACATCTGGACGGAGATCGGCCCCGGCGGCACGGCGGGCTCCATCAACTCCTTCCGCCGCGCGCTGCAGCGACAGCAGCCGCCTATCTCGTGGGCCTCGCCAAGGGGGATCTCCCCGAGGCTCCGGCGGAGGCGATTACGCTCGCCCGCTATGACCTCATGCAGATCGGCGGGAGGATCGACGGTGCGATGTCCCGAGTGACGGATGCCGAATCGAAGGCCCACCTCGCCGAGTCGAAGGCCATCATCCAGGGCGCGCTGGAGGCAGCTTTCCTGCGCGGATGACCGGTTCACATCCGGCCTCGAGCCGGGATTGATCGGCTTGGATCACGAGGGCGCTTCCCGATTACCGGAAGCGCCCTTCGTGTCTACGCCTTACGTCCACCGGATCACTCGGCGCACGTCGTCGCTCCGGGCGACCCCACTGCCCTCGTCTATCCCTGCATTCAAGTGCGCCCAACGATCGCGCTAGCCCGCGGGAACTTGCTCCCGCGCCGCTTTCCGAAACAGCTCGGCCGATGTGAGCCACAGCGCGGCGAAGAACGCCGTCAGTACGAAGGCCTCGACCGATCCCATGGCCAGGGCGATCACGCCGACCAACGTCTGGGCGAGCGCCGTCGTCATCAGTGCGCGTGCCATTCCCTGTGGCTGGAAGCGCGCGATGACGGCACCGATGATCCCGATGGCGAGCACTCCGCCATACATCAAGTTGGCGGGATTGTCCTCATTCCCGATGATGCCGACGGCAAGGTTCATCCAGACGAGGATGAATGCTGCCGCGACCGCAACGCCGACGGCGGCCCGGTACGCGCTATTGCCCGTCATCCTCGCTGCCAGCTCGTAGGTGCCGCAAGCGGCGAGCAGCATGGCGCCGAAGACGATGAAATCGGTCTCATCCCAGCTCACTTCATTGGTGAATTGCATCGCCCCCAAGGGCAGCAGCAGCAAGAGCGCTGCGCTGCCCCAGATCGCAATCCTCCAACGGTTCCCGCGCCGTCCGCCACCGTTTTCCGTGTTTCCTGCCATGGCCTTGCCTCCGTGCATGAGTGAGGTCTTCAACGTAGCCTGGCCGACATGTGAGCGGCATGAGCAAATCATGAGGATTTGCTGAGCAATGGCACCTGGCCGAGGATCAGGCTTGTTGCCAATGTCCGAAATGGGCCGAGTTGAGGCCCTGGATCGGACGGTCAGTTTGCTGGCGAACCCGGTCAAGTCGACACATGAAAAGGGGATGAGTCAGCCAGGGATCCGGCGCCTAGGGGCGACTTCGCAGGTAGAGGTCGTAACGGCCGTAGATGGGATCGTCGGCGGAGGCGGCGACGGCGTAGCGCGAGGTGACCCACGCCTGCATCTCGGGGACGAGGAAGAAGCCGCGGCGCGAGTTGCCCACGATGGCGGCGGGCGGCTCCCGTTCCAGATCGGCAATGGCCACCTCCGGCGGCGTGATCCTCGATCGATATCGCATCGCATTGGTGTCCGCGTGGTCGAGGGTGATTCGCCTGTCCGCGAGGAGTGCGACGAGAGGTGCCGCGATCGAATCGCCGAAGAGGGTGCCCCCTTCGGGGGTCAGCTCCCGAACCCGCTCGGCGAGCAGGGCCGGGGCGATGAAGTGGCGGCTCTCGTGCCAGAGGTAGCGCGTCAGGGCGGGTGTCCACGCACCGGCCACGCGCTCGTCGCTCCATAGAAAGCCGCGGACGAGCCCATTCAGCCATCCCGGCACTGGAGCGTCGCGCCAGGTGTAGCGCCGAAGCACTTCTCCTTCTTCCGCATCGACCCCCTGGAGAGGCAGGAGTGCCGGCAGAACGAGCGGCATCGCCACGAGAACGGCGCCCACGGAAATCTCACCCAGCGTGTAGGACCTGACACGCGTGCCCTCGCGTCGAGCACCATGACGCGCCTGGATCTCTCCTGCCGGTGCGGAATCCCCCGATGTCCTGTGGCTGCCGGCGGTGCTGCCTGCGGGCTTCGCGAGGGCGTCGTTCGTGGCGGAGGTCTGCCGGCCACCTGGCGAGATCCCAGGGATCAGCCTCGCTGCGATGGGCTTCAGTCGAGCAAACCAGGGTCGGATCCCCCCGCCGATTGCGCTCAGGCCGCTCGCATAGGCGACGCCTCCCGCGAGCGCCAGCGCGGGGAATGCGGGGAGCGCGTAGAAGGTGTAGACGCGCGTGAGGATCGAGAAGAAGCCCAGGTGGAGCGTCGCCGTCAGGAGGCCGGCGATCGCCGGACCCCAGATTGGATCGCGGAGGAGATTTCTTGCCTCACGGCGCCAGACCATGAAGAGCCCGGCCAATGCGGCAGGCCCGCTCCATAGGAGCCAGGGGTTCTCTCGTGTCAGCCCGCGGAGGACCGCGGCCAGGTTGCCTTCGCCCCCGGCCGGCTTCATGAGGTGGTAGCGGAAGACGGGGTCCCAGTAATCCGCCCCGAAGACTCCGAGGCAGATCGCGTTAACGCCCGCGAAGAGCACGGCGTAGGCGAGCGCGTATTGGAGTGCCGTCCGGTACTTCTCCGGCCCCATGCCGGGGCGGATCGCAGTGGGCGCTTTCCCGAAAGCCATCCATATGAAGAGCGCGACGCCGGCCGGGATCGCGTAGAAAGCGGTCAGCCCCGCGGAGGCGGCGAGGATGCCCGCGGTCCGGGGCCGTCCCGCGAGAGCGCGCTCGAGAGCCCACGCCAGGAGCGCGGTCGCTTCGCTCGCGCCGGTGTAGTGGCTGGAGGCCCTGAGGAGGTCGTAGGAGAAGAGGAAGAGGACGAGGGCCATGACGGCGGCGAGCGGCCCGCACCGGCGCGCCGCCCGGTAGATCGCGACACCCGCGAGCGTGGCTGCTACGGCCGGGATCGCCTTTGCCAACGGGAGGGAGAAGCCCACGAGAGCCATCAGCAGCGTGCCGGGCAGGAGGTGAAGCGGCGGGTGGGCGAAGAAGAAGTCGCGGTAGGGGAGGGCCCCCTCCGTGATCCTGTGACACATGTAGAAGTAGATGTTCTCGTCCGAGAGTGCGGGCGAGAGCGCGTAGGCTTTCATGAGCGCAAAGGCCATCACAAGGAGCGCCGCGGCGCCATCCGCGGCGAGGTGGCTCCGGCGTGATGGCAGGTTCCCTTGCGCTTGTGTGTTTCCCATGCGTACAGACCCGATTGGTGCCCAGCGCTCAACCTAACACCGTCAATGGCCGAAGTTGTTCAACTGTACCTGCAGAGTCAGCGCGTCGAAGGGGGCCCGCTGGACTTCCTTCGCGGGTCTGCGTCACCCTCCGGGCTCGGCGGGAGCATGACGGATTCACATTCACAGAGGAAGCGGTACCGCTTCGGCGAGTTCGTCCTCTCTCCGTCCACGAGGATCCTGGCACGACACGGCCGGCCCATTCCCCTGATCCCGCGCTACCTCGATCTTCTGCTCCTGTTGATCGACAGGCGTAGCATCGCCCTGACCCGTGACGAGATCATGGAGAGCGTTTGGTCCGACGTCGTCGTCTCCGACGGCGCGCTCAGCCAGGCGGTCAGGACGCTCAGGCGCGCGCTCGGCGACGATCCCCGCTCGCCTCGCTATATCCGTACAGTTTCCCGCCACGGATACCAGTTCGTCTTCGAGAGAGTGACTGAAGAAGACGAAGCCGCTGGCGTACCCGTGATCCGCAGTGGATCTGACGGGGCTGTCGCGAGCGAGTGTCTCGATGTCCGAAGCCCACCCGATCCCTTCGAGGAGCAGCTTGCGAAGCTCCTGGCTCCGGGTGCCGCCGGTGATCCCGAGGACGATCTCCAGCGCGAGGCGGCCGAGAGGCTCCACGAGCTCGGAACGCGGGAGGCGCTTCATCGCCTCGGAACGCGTCCGGGCCACGAGAGGGCGTGGGCGATCCTGCGTGATGTGCGCTGGGAGGTTCCAGGGGCGGGAGAGGTGCCGCTTCTGGGCCTGCCCGGGAGTCTCCGGAGCCTGCGATTCCTTGCAGGGATGCGGATGCGCCGGGCGGCCCGGCTCGTGAGGGCGCGCTGGGTCTCGGCTGCGCTAGGGGGGGCGCTGGCAGGGATCGTGGCCGGGGCGGCGGGGGGACTCGCCATCGATCTCGTCTCGGGCGTGGAGGCCAGGGTCAACCTGCCCCTGGTACTTGCCGTCGTCGGCGCGACGATTGGCGCCATCGGAGCTGCCGGCGTGGGGGCGGGGCTGTCGGTGGCGGAGGCGGTGGTCCGATCCTTCCGCACGCCTGCGTTGATTCTCCTCGGCGCAGCGGGCGGCGGGCTCATCGGCCTCTCGGCCAACGTCGTTGGCCGGATGGTCCTGGAGGGTCTCTTCGGAGGCGATCTCTCCCTCGTCGGCGGAGCCTTCGAGGGGATCCTCCTGGGCGGTGCGGCGGGGGCCGGGTACGGCCTTTCGACACCACGGCCGGAGGGGGGCATGGCGGCGCCGCACGGCCTCGCACGCCTCCGGGCGATCCTGGCGACGGGGATCACCTGCGCCCTCGCGGGGCTCGTCATCTCGTGGATGGGGGGGCACCTGGGAGGGAGCAGCCTCGACGTGATGGCCCGCACCTTCCGGGGATCGCAGGTGGGGCTCGATCCCCTCGCGCCTCTCTTCGGCGAACGCGGCGCGGGGCCTCTCACGCGGGCCGTCCTGAGCGCCTACGAGGGGCTCTTCTTCGGCGCCGGCCTCATCGCCGGGCTCACGCGCCGACCCCGATCGGCTCCCTGAGAGTGTGCTCTCCGACCCGAATTCGCAGACTTCATCACTAGAGCCCCCCGCCGCCGCAAGTCTCTCAGCCACTCCTCACGGCCTGCTCATCGCCCGCTCATGTCTCCGGGGCGCCTCCGCGCCAGTATCCACCCTGGAGGTGAAGACATGCGGGATCCGAAGGGTACCCAGGTTCGGAGGGATGGGGGCACGGCTCGGTGGGCTTCGTGGCTCCTGCTGCTAGGGATGGCGACGGGGTGCAGCGTGCTGGGCTGTGCGCGGCCTCGGCCCGACACACCCATGGCCAGCGCGGCCGTCGACGGGAGAGAGGACGAGATCCGGGCGCTCGTCGCCAAAGGTGTCGATCCCGACGGGACGGATGAGAGGGGGATCACACCCCTCATGTGGGCCGCTCGCTCAGGCCGGGTCGGCTCCATCGAGGCGCTGGTCCAGGGGGGAGCGCAGCTCGACCGGCGCGACACGCACGTGAACGGCTGGACTCCGCTGATGCATGCCATCCACAAGGGTCAGGCCGCTGCCGTGAAGCGTCTCCTCGAGCTGGGTGCGGACCCGGGTCTGCCCGCGTGGAACGGCCTCACGCCTCTCATCATGGCCGCAGGAGAGGGAGATCTCGATCTGGTCCGGGAGCTCCTCGATCGGGGAGCCGATCCCTGCGCCGAGAGCAACGACCACCTCAACGCCCTCACGGGTGCGGTTGCTGGAGGCAACCTCGATGTGATGAAGCTCCTCATGGAGCGTGCCCCGGGGCTGCGCTGGAACGACAACCTGGAAGGCTTCGGGGCACGAGCGGCCGCCTGGTTTCGGGGCGACAAGGAGATCGCGCGCCTCGTCTGCGAGGCCCGCCGCAGGGGGCGGGGAAACTCCGGCGTGAGCTGCACTTCTTCGAACGCTGCAAAGAGAGGCTCCGCCGTCCAGGAAGGTGAGGCGGCCGGGGGCGAAATCAGGGCCGTTGATGCGGCCGACCCGGGCGATCCATCCCCATGATCTCGCGGCTATACAGGAGACGCTCCCGGAGGGATAGAATCGCCCTCCGGCACAATTCGACTTCGGCCGTGCTCCGATTCGTTCCGCTCCGGCGGGCTGCTCTCCATTTCGACGGACCTGCTCATGGCGCTCGAACCAAACCACCACCGGCCCAGGCATTGGATCCGATGATGCGACAGCGCTGAACGAGCCCCGCCGGTCGACGAAGCGGGAAGGCGCCCAGGGATACAACTGCGCGCGCGGAGCAGGAGCGCCCGACGTGGGTCTGGTCGCCTGACTGCCCCCCCTCCCGGTCGGATCGCTGAGCCGAAGGCTACGGCGCCCTCGGCAGGTACAGGTCGTATCGGCCGTGGATGGGATCGTCGAAGGACTCGGCGAGCACGTAGCGTGACTTGATCCAATCGCGCATCTCAGGGACGACGGAGATGCCCCAGCGCGAGTGGGCGATGATCACAGCGGGCGGCGCCGTCTCAAGCTCCGCGATGGCCTCCGCGGGCGGCGTGAGCCCCGACCGGTACCTGAGGGAATTCGTGTCCACGTGGTCCAGCGCGATCCGCCTCCCCGCCAGGAGCGCCACGAGCGGCGCCGCGATCGAATCCCCGAACACGGTGCCGTCGTCCGGTGTGAGCAGGCGGACGCGCTCGGCCAGCGCCTCGGGCGCCATGAAGCGGCGGCTTTCGGCCCAGAGAGAGCGAGTCACCGCGAGCGTCCGGGCTCCTTCCAGGCGCTCGTCGCTCCAAAGAAAAGAGCGGACGAACGCGTTCATCCATCCCGGAAGCGGTGCGTCGTGCCAGGCGTATCGGCGTACGATCACTCCCTTCACGGCGACGATTTCCTGGTAAGGAAAGAGCGGGGGCAGGAGGAGAGGTACGATCAGCATCGCGGCGCACGTGGCGGCCCCCGCCATCGCGCGTGTGAAGGAGCGTCTGCTTGCCCGAGGAAGGCTGCCGGCGGATTGGGGTCCGCCCGCGTCGCTGCGAGTGCGCGAGAGCAACAGCTCGATGGGCCGACTCACGACGGCTCGCAGAGCAGCCGTGTACGAGATGCCGCCGGCCAGTGCCAGCGCCGGGAAGGCGGTGATCGCGTAGAACGGGTACACGCGAGTGAGGAACGAGAAGCACGCCAGCTGGAGCGTCGTCGTGAGGAGACCTGCGAGCAGCGCCGCCGAGATTGGTTCGTGAGGGAACGGGTCGGCAGGAGCGAGACTCCCTTCGCGAGGACGAAGCCACACGAGGGTCGCAAGGGCTGCCGGGGCACTCCATATGAGCCACGGGTTCTCGCGCGCGAGACCGCGGAGGGTCGGGGCGAGGTTCCCCACGCTTCCGGCGGGCTTCATGGAGTGATAGCGGAAGACGGGCTCCCAGTAGTCTGCCCGAAATAGAGCGAGGCAGAGCAGGTTCACGCCGACGAACAGCGTGGTGAAGGCCAGCGCGTATTCGACAGCGGCCCGACTTTGCTTCTTCCCCATGTCGGGGCGGGGAGACGTGGGCCCTTTCCACACGGCCTGGCAGACGAAGAGGGCGGCGCCTGCCGGGATGGCGTAGAGGGCTGTCAGCGCGGCGGATGCCGCGAGAAGGCCCGCGATGCGAGGACGGTTCGCGAGGGCCCGCTCGAGCGACCATGCGAGGAGTGCGGTTGCTTCGTTCGCTCCGGTGTAATGGCTCGAGGCTCGGAGCAGATCGTACGAGAAAAGGAAGAGGACGAGAGCCAGAAGCGCGGCGATCGGCCCGCACCGTCGCGCGGCGCGATAGACCGCAACGCCGGCCATCGCGGCCGCGAAGGCGGAGATCGTCTTGGCCAATGGGAGCGAGAAGCCTCCGATGGCCATGAGCAGGGCGCCCGGGATGAGGTGGAAGGGGGGATGGGCGAAGAAGAAGTCGCGGTAGGGGAGGGCTCCTTCCGCGATCCTGCTGCACATGTAGAAGTAGATGTTCTCGTCGGAGAGCGCGGGGGCGAGCGCGTAGGCCTTCAGCACGCCGAAGACGAGAAGGAGGAGCCCGGCCGCGAGGTCCGCCGCGATGGGCGCGCGGAGACCCCCCCAGCGGGATTCGAGATCAGAGGTCGCCGTCGTGGTCGTCATGGGAGGCCCTTCCATGATCGGGTCGGGGGACGAGCCCCGTAGTGGCTCTGCTCGTTCCCTGTCGCCCGGCCTCTTTCCCATCGCGCTATTCCCAGGAATGCGGCGCAGGTCAACCTATCACCGGCTCCGGGCCTCCTCCCCTGCCGGCCTTCGCCAGCTTCGGGCGCCCGGGGGGGGTGCGCGCCCCGCCCGGAGAGCGTGGAATTCCCCGCCATTCCAGCAGCCGAGCCGGACGATCCGGCCCGGTTATACCCAGGCCATGCAGGGATCGGCCCCGGAGGGATAGAATCGCCCTCCGGCGGCGTCGTGAGCCGCCCCCAGACCTGGCTCCGGAAGAGGTGGCCTCTGTTCCAGCTCGAAAGGGCGATCACCAGGACGCTCGACCTGCTCCGTCTGAGCAGTATCCGGAGCAAGATCATCGCCTTCGCGCTCCTGGCCACTCTCCTCCCGTCCATCACGATGGGCTGGGTCTCCTACCGCAACAACCTGGAGGTGCTGGAGGACAAGATCCGCCAGGAGCTGACCAGCCTCGCCTCGAGCTCCTCGCGGGAGATCGGCCTCTGGCTGGAGCGAAAGCAGTATGACGTGGGGGTCTTCGCCAGCTCCTACGAGGTCTCCGAGAACCTCGAGAAGCTCTCCTCTCCCGGCGATGCGGCGCTGAGCCCGGAGCTCTCGCGCCTCCGTGCCTATCTCAAGTCGGTCAAGGCCCGCTTCCCGGACTACGCCGAGCTGGCCGTCCTGGACCTCGAGGGCCGCCTCGTGGCCAGCAGCTCCGAGAGCGCGACAAAGATCGATCTGCCCCAGGGGTGGCGTGAGAAGGCGGCGGCCGGGGAGATGGTCGTGGGGCTGCCCTACCGTGATGAGGCCCTCGACGCCGGCGTCCTCCTCGCCGCCAAGTCGGTTCGCGCGGCCGGCAATCGATCCCTCGGCCTCATCGCCGTGAAGCTGGATCTCGCAGGGGTCGAGGAGCTCTTGAAGAACCAGATCAGGACGGAGACGGATCAGCTCTACGCGGTCACGGAAACGGGGCAGGTCATCAGCAGCTACCCGCCCCTCGATCAGAGGCCGCTCGCCACGAGCCTGCCGAAGTCCACGGCGAAGGACCTCTTCGAGGCGAAGGTGGTCCCGCTGCAGTTCGTCGGCCTCGCCGGCAGGGAGGTCGTCGGCGCCCTGGAGCGGGTTGCCGGATTGAGCTGGGGCGTCGTGGCCGAGAAGCCGCGCGAGGTGGAGTACGCCGAGATCGCAGCCCTCCGCAACCTCACGCTCATCCTCGTCGGCGTGAGCCTCCTGGGAGTGGGCTTCGTGGCCTGGCTCCTGGGGCTCACCCTCGTGCGCCCGCTGGAGAGGCTTACGGGCGGAGCGGGAAAGGTGGCGGCAGGGGACCTCGACGTGGACGTGCCCATCTACGGCCGCGGCGAGGTGGGCTACCTGACCGTCGTCTTCAACCGGATGGTGGCGCGGCTGCGCAAGGCGCGCGAGGAGCTGGACGCGACGAACAAGGCCCTCGTTCGGAAGAACGAGGAGCTTCACAGGATCTCCATCACGGACGGGCTGACGGGCCTGCACAACCGCAAGCACATGAACGAGACGGTGGAGAACGAGTTCCGGCGCGCCGAGCGCCACGGCCACGCGGTGTCGGTACTGATGATCGACATCGATCGCTTCAAGAACTTCAACGACGCGAGGGGGCATCAGGCAGGCGACGAGGTGATCCGCGGAGTGGCGGGAGTCATCAAGGAGACGGTCCGGACGACGGACTACGCGGCCAGGTACGGGGGAGAGGAGTTCCTCGTCCTGCTTCCCTACATCGGCCCCGACGAGGCGGTCAAGACGGGAGAGAGGCTGCGTGCCGCCGTGGAGAAGGCGAAGCTGGGCGCGTCGGGCGACTTCAGCGGCCTCACCATCAGCGTGGGCGCCGCCTCCTACCCGGATTGCGGGAACGACTCCGAGACCATCATCCGCGAGGCGGACATGGCGCTCTACAAGGCCAAGCGGGGCGGCAGGAACCAGGTCATTCCCGCGCGCGCCGCCTGGGCCGGCACGGGCGACGAGAAAGCGACCTGATCAAGCGCGTCGAAGGGTCGCCCGGAGCGTACGTCTGGAGCCCGGTATCGATCTGGAAACGCGAGCAAACCTGCCTACGGGCGGAAGTAGAAGCGCAGGGCAACCCTTCGACGCACGACGCGGACTCGCTGGGCAGATCAGCGGACGGCGAGGAGGCTCTGGTGGACCCAGCCCTGCGTCCCGCCCTCCATCTTGACGCGGATCCAGTCCCCCTTGTGCGAGTAGCCGATGACCGGTGATCCCTCTTTCAACGTCACCAGGATCGCTGCGTCGAGGCCGGGCTCCTGCCGGACGTTCGCGGTTCGGCTCACCTGGAGCGTGAGCGGCACGCTGAAGAGAATCTCGCCGGACTCGGCCTGGATGTCCCCCAGCTCCGTGAGCTTGCGCTGGCCATCCTGGATCAGCTCCTTGGCCTGAAGGCTCAGGTAGAGGGCTCCCCCGAAGTTTTCCTTCTCGAACTCCGCCACGCTCATCGTCATCATCTGCTCGATCTGGAGAAGCTCCGAGTTGCCGGGGCCTCCAGCGCTCTCGTTCAGGGCCTTGAAGGCGATCTCGGTCTCGGCCATCTGCGAGGCGGCCTCGGCGCGCGACTCCAGGGAGCGGAGCTTGGCCTTGGCCCGCACCACCTCCTGGATCGCCTCGTCGTACCGGCGCTTCTGCTCGGCCATGCGCCCATCCAGATCCTTGATCCGTGCCTCCTTCTCGAGGAGCGTCAGCTCGAGCTTCCGGTTCTTCTCGGTCAGCTCGGCGACCCTGGGGTCGGGCTTCGCCTCGGGCTCGGGAGGCGGCTCCGGAGGTGGAGGCTGGGGCGCTACCTCGGGCTCCGCCTTTCGGGCGAAGCAACCCGTCCCCATCATCACGAGGCCGGGCAGGACGAGCGCTGCGATGAGTCCTGCGCGAAGGGAGGCTTTTTGCGGCATCGAGGGATCTCGGGTGACGGGAGCTGTCCGGTGCGGCCCGGAGGATAGCAAGTTAGAGCGCGGGTTCCGACAGGTCCAGCACGCGGGAGTGGACTCGCGCGAAGGCGGGGCCCGGGTCACGGGGGTCCGACCCCGGTGCCGGGATGAGGTCCCCGAAAAGCGTCTCCCCGAGCGGGGATGCCGGGGGGGCCGCGACCGGCTGAGGACTCCCCCCGGTCTCGATCTTGTGGTCCCCCTCCCCCGGCAGGCCGGCCACCGGGGCGCGAGGCATCCCTGCCTCGACGGCTCGGCGGTAGTAATCCCCGGCGCGCTCCTTCCTCCCCGACTCCCACAGGACGTACCCCGCCAGGAACGAGGCCTCGCGGCTCCACGCGTTCGTGAGAGCCGCCGCCTCGAGCCAGCGGCCCGCTTCGTCGAGGTCGCCGCGGACGATGAGGATCTCGGAGAGCCTGACGAGAGGGCCGGTCTCCTCCCGGTTGATCCTGTGGGCTTCCCTGAAGTGCCGCTCGGCCGAAGCGAGATCCCGCGGAGCGGAGGGATCCCGCGAGGCGAGGATCGCGCCGAGCGCGGCGTGGCCTCGCGCGCTCTCGGGATTGACCTCGAGAAGCGCCTCGAAGGCGGCTCTGGCGCCGGCACGATCGTTCTGCTCGGCACGGCAGTGGCCCAGGTAGTAGAGCGAGTCCTCGTGCTCCCCGTCGATCGTGAGTGCCTGCTCGTAGAGCGCGGCGGCCCGGGCGAACTCGCCGCGATGACGCAGCGCGGTGGCCTCGCGGAAGTCGCCCCAGAATCTCCGCACCTCCTCGCGATTCAGGCTCCCGGTCGATGAGGCGGCACGTGCGCCGGCCCGAACGGGCGATCCACCGGGAGTGCTCTCGAGGCTGCCGGGCTCATGGGCCGGCACGGCAGGGTTCGAGGCACGGGAAGTCCTGAGGATCTCGGGCTCGCCACCCTGCACGATCCGGATCGAAGTCCGCACCGGGAGATCCTCGTAAACCTCGCGCGTGCCGTCCGGCCAGGCCACCTCCAGACGATCGATCCGGCGCGCCTCGCCCAGCCCGAAGTGAACCTCACCCGGAGGCTGCTGCGAGAGGTAGGAGGATGCATCACCGACCTCCCGTACCTGGACCGTTGAGCCCGAGGTCAGCGTGACCCGCGCGCCCAGGGCGAAGGTGCTCGTCGCGGGGATCATCCTGCCGCCGCGCTCGCCGCCCGGGCCGCGCAGGATGATCCGCGACCAGGATCCGCGGCTCCCGCCGTTCCGGAGAAGCCGCGCCGGGCCGCCATGCTCCACGAGCGCCACGTCGATGTCGCCGTCGAGGTCGTAGTCGGCGAAGGCGGCCCCTCGCCCGACGTTCTCCCGGGCGAAGGCCGGCCCGCTCACCGCCCCGGCCTCGAAGAACCCCTCCTCGGCCCCGCCATTCCAGAAGAGGTGGTTCCGCATGGGGATGAGCTGCGAGGGATCGTCCTCCTTCTGGAAGGTGCTCCCGTTCGTCACGAAGAGATCGAGGCGCCCGTCGTTGTCGTAGTCGATGAAGGCCGTCCCCCAGCCGATGAAGTCGAGGGCGATCTGCCCCAGCCCCACGAGATCGGCGTTGTCGATGAAGTGCATCGGCTCCGACTTCGTGGCCGGCATCCTGTCGAGGAGGTTGTCGTAGAGTGCATTCTCCTGAGCGATCCAGTGCGCGACGAAGATGTCGAGATCGCCGTCGTTGTCCCGGTCCCCCACGGCGAGTCCCATGGCGCCACGGTAGTCGGCCACCCAGGCCTCGTGGCTGACGTCATCGAAGGTGCCATCGCCACGGTTGTGGAACATCGCGTTGTCCGAGATGTCGTTCGCAACATAGAGATCGGGCCAGCCGTCGCCGTCGAAATCGGCCCACGTCGCGGAGAGAGAGCGCCCCGAGTCGTTGCGCACGCCGGCCTCCCCGGCCAACTCATGGAAGCGCCCGCCGTCGTTGCGGTAGAGCAGGTTCCTCTCCGGAGGGTAGGTGGAGGGGTTGAGAGTGAAGGGGACGACGGCGTTGTACTGCGTGGAGGATCGGCCGGCTTCGGCCGCGTCATAGCTGTAGCGGACGTACCCGCAGACGTAGAGATCCGCGTCCCCGTCGCGGTCGTAGTCGCTCCACGAGGCGCCGGCCCAGAACCCGTTCTCGCCGCCGAGCCCGGCCGCCTGCGTGACGTCAGCGAAGGACCCGTCGCCCCGGTTCTCGAAGAGGAGGTTCGTGCCGAAGCGCGTCACGAAGAGATCCAGATCCCCGTCGGAATCGTGGTCGCCCCATGCGGCCCCCATGCCCAGTCCCCGGACGCCGACACCTGCTTCCTCCGTGACGTCGGTGAACCGTCCTCCTTCGTTGCGGAAGAGCGAGGATCGAGCCGGCGAAGCGGCCATCTCCTCCGTCGAGGCGGTCAGGGGCGAGGAGATGTTCACCAGGTAGAGGTCCGGATCGCCGTCCCCGTCGTAGTCTCCCCAGGCCGCGCCCGATCCCATGTCTTCGGGAAGCTGTGTCGAGCGGCGTCCGTTGAAGTGTGTGAAGACGAGCCCGGCCTCTCTGGCGACGTCAGTGAACCGGACGCGTGGCGCGGAGAGAGGCACCTCCCTCGCGAGCCGGTTCGTGATCTCACCGCCCTCGCCGGCCTCGCTCCCCGGCGTGTAGGGGACGACCGCCGGGCGCAGGAGCATGCTGGTCGCGGTCGCGGTCGCGAAGAGGGCGAGCCCGAGGCCGAGATAGAGGCGCGAGCGGCTCCTCGTCCGGCTCAGGCCGCGCGGCCGCCCCTCACGGCTCATCGTCCGTCGGGGGCGGGGGAGTCCGGGGTGCCCGCATCGGAGCCGGATTGAGCGGTGACGAGGCCGGACATCGGCTCCGGCATCGCGGCGCGCCTTGCGAGGCGGGCCGGGGCTGCGGTGATCTCGAGGGTCGCTTCGGTCCGGGCCATCTCGGTGATGGGCGCCGTCAGCCCCTCCTTCTCCCCGAACATGAAGTTGAGGAGGAACTGGTCGGTCTTCCGATAGAGCAGGCGCGCCGTGACCTGGAGGGTGCCCGCCGCCGCCGCGGGAGCCTTGAAGGCGACGGAGGTGTCGAGCTGCGGAGGCAGCTCGCGTTGATCTGCCGAGCCTGGGCACTTGAAGGCGAACTCGGCGGTGTCGGAGAAGCCCGGGAAGAGGGAGCGGCGGTAGCGCACGCCCACCATCTCCCAGAGGTTGTGCCGATCGATGAGGTTCCCGTACTGATCCACGGGCTCGGCCTTGAACATGAAGGAGCCCGGCTCGATGAAGCGGCGCTGGTCCACGCTTCCCGTCTGGAAAATCGTCGCTCCCTTCTCGTCGGTCACGGTCAGCTCCACCCAGGCCTGAATGATGTCGAGGGGGCCCGTCGGGAAGTCGTGGCCGACCTTGTTGGAGGTGATGACCACCTTGAGGGGCACGACCTCGCCGGGGGAGGCCTTCCCGGGGATGTCCAGCTCGATCCCGACGGCGGGGCCGCGCGCCCACTTCTCCGCGATCTCGGGTATCTCCTGCTCTCCCCGCAGCCACCTGCGCGTCAGCTCGATCTGCGCATCGGCCCCGGGGATCTTGAGCAGGGCCGGGATGAACTGGTTGGCTCCCACGAAGCGGTGGCTTCTATGGCGTTCGTCGGCCGCGCTGCGGTTGTAATCGAGAAGATCGCCAGAGGCCGGATCGGAGGAGGCCACGAGGGGCATGTGGCACTCGCGGCATTCAATGGTCCGCCGGGGATCGTCGGGGTGGTTCCAGCGGCTCTTCCTCCAGTTGTCGAACTGGTTCTGGAGCTGGACCCAGCCGACGTTGTTCACCTCCTTGTCGATGAACTGCTTGTGGCAGGCCGCACAGTACTCGGGCGTCTTGAAGAGCCTCTTGCTGAGGGCCGCGACGTGCTCCCAGGGATAGGCCCGGATGAGGAAATCACGCGTCCAGCGGGCCGCGGGGCCCTCCTTCATCTCGAAGAGGTAGCGCGGGGGCTGAGCGATGACGAAGTTCGCGTTCCCCTCGAGGTCCGTCTTCCTGATGGAGTGGCAGGTCAGGCACGAGACGCCTTCCCTGTATCCCGCGAGGGCCGTGAGGTTCTCGGCGAAGATGTTCTTCGTGCCGGAGAAGAGGGAGATGGGATCGTGGCAGCCGCCGCAGTAGCGCGTGGACTCCGGCCCGTTCTGCTTCGCCATCTCCGTCTGGATGGCCTGGAAGGCAGGGTCCATGGCCGCCCACCTGTGCGCGCTGACGCTCCACTCGGCCGCGATCTGCTCGTGGCAGCCCGAGGTGCCGCACGATTCGGAGCCCGCGAGCGATTCCGCGTCGTAGGCTCCGCCGCTGACCGTACGCGCGAGGCTCGGGGAGAAGGGGCGGTCCACGCCGTAGGGATAGGAGTAGTCCTTGGGGAAGCGGTTCTCCCATCGCTCTCCGGGATAGAGGGACCAGGCGAGCGCCACGGCGATCAGCATCGCGGCGAGGATCCGGAAGGCGCGGCGGAGGACAGACGCCTGGGCCTCGATCAGCGCCGCTCCCTTCTCGCGGAAGCCGAGAGCCCTGTCCCGGACGATCACGATCGCGAGGTGCGGCGCCAGGAAGGCGATCAGAGCGAAGGTGGAAACGACGTGGGCCATGTCCCAGGCGTAGGAGATGGCCGCTCCGAAGGCCGCCTGCCAGGTGAGGAAGAGTCCCGTCGCGGAGGCGGCGAGGGCGGAGACCGTCGAGAGGTAGCCGAGGACCTTGTTGGCCGATCCGGCCCGCGGCCAGTACGCGACGAGGTGGCTCACCTGGTAGATGGTGGCCGGGAGGAGGAAGACGAGCCCCAGCCCCGTGTGCAGGAGAACGATCCACTGGTTCGCCGCGGAGAAGGGAAGGAAGTAGAGCGAGAGGCCGCTGAGCGTCTCGAAGGCGAGCCATGCCATCGTCAGGCCCGTAAACCTCCTGAGCCATTGGGTCTCGCGCGAGGCAAGGCCATTGGGACAGGCGGTGCCGCCTCGACTGTCGCCGCGCGTGATCTGCATGGGGGACGCTCCCAGGATCCTGATGCGAATCCACGAGGTGGCCCGGGTGCGCACGCCCTGCGGGCTATGACGCGCACTTCGAGCGGGATGAGTGACCCGCAATATCCGGCGCGTCACCCTGCGCGACAATCCCGGGAACAGGTGGATTTTCTCACCCGATCGGGTGAGGAATGCGCCTCAGGCGGCTACTCTCCGGGCGGCATGATGCCGTGCGAGACGGCGAGGGCGGCCGCCTGGGAGCGGCTGCTGACGTGGAGCTTCGAGTAGAGGTTCTTGAGGTGAGAGGCCACGGTGTTGGCGCTCACGTGCAGGCGGGAGGCGATCTGGGAGTTGGTCATGCCCGCCGCCACGAGCCCGAGGATCTCCCGCTCGCGCCGCGTGAGGTCGGGCAGAGGGTCGTCGCCCACGGCCGGGCCTGCGAGCCTCGCGAGCTTGTCCGCGACCGCCGCGGAGAGCGTGACCTGGATCTTCTTCTCCTGCGTGACGTCCCTCAGGATCAGAAGACGGCCCAGCGACACCCCGGAGGCCGAAACGCAAGGGGAGGAGCTGGCCCGCAGCGTGAATCCCGCCGCGAGCCCTATCTCCCCCGACACAGGCCCCGGCTCCGCGGCCGCCGCGAGGAGGAAGGCCGCCAGGCCGGGGTGACGGACGACCTTGCTCAAGGGGGAGCCGATGAGGCCCCCGCCCTGCGCCTCGAGGATCGCAGCGGCCCGCAGATTGAGGTGGAGGATCCGGCCGGCGTCGTCGAGCAGGACGAGCCCGTCGGACATCGCCTGCACGGCTCCGAAGAGGAGGCAGTTGCCGCAGTCATCCGAGATGCCTTTCGGAGCGACCATCAGGATCTCCTGGACATGCGGACCCCTACGCGGGCGGTGGAGGTGGAGGCGGGCTCTCCGGTTCGGGATCGGAGTCGGCGCCGTCGCCCCCCCCCGCGGGAGTCTCGCGCGCTTCCTCCTGCTCGGTGCCGACCTTGAAGAACCGGTAGTCCCTGTAACGAAGGGTGGTCAGCTCCTCGCGCCCCTGCTCGCCTGTGCGGACGTAGACGTTCTTCTCCACGGAGCTTTCCGTGGGGTAGCTGAGCCCTTCGTGGTACAGGCCGAAGACGACCTCGAGCTTCCGCGTCGTCGGCTTCGACGCGAGGGGGACGCCCATGATGGCGAAGGCCCTCTGGTACTTCAGGGTCTCGGCCTCGACCCTTGCCGCCTGTCCCGAGGGCTCGGCCTCGATGGAGTGGATGTTCAAGGACTCGCTGTCCACGCTGGCCCGGCCGCTCCAGCCGGAGATGTCGCTGCCTCCGGGGATGGCGCCCGCACCCACGAAGTCGAGCTGGAGGAGCAGGCGGTAGCCCTTGAGCACCTTCCCCGCGGGCTTGAAGAGGAACCTCCCGCGGTTGCCGGCCGAGAAGATCTGGGACCAGGCGTAGGGAGGGGGAATCTCCAGCTCGAGCTGCCGCGGGGTGTGCCGGACCGGCTTGCCGTTCTCCTCGATGAGGATGCGATCCTCCTCGAGCTGCCCGGACTGCTCGCTCTCGGTGAAGATGTAGTCGTAGATCTCGCGGTCCCTTCGCCTGAATTCGCCTTTCTCGGGGCTGTAGAGGCTGCGGATCACCGACTCGGTGCAGGCGAACTTCAGAGCGTAGCGGCGGTAGAGCTCCGCCCGCTCCGCGAGCCGGGCGAGGAGGGCCGCCATCTCGCGCTCCGCATCCGCGGGCGTCGTCTCGCTGCGCGGGACCTCGTCGAGCGGGAATGCCGCAACGCAGGCGGCTGCGACGACGATGAGGCGGGCGATCCCCCGAAGGCGGAAGAGGCGCATGAAATCGAGTGGGCTCCCTCGGCATCGCCGGGCTCGCAGGAAGGCGCCCGGGCTCATCGGGCGATTCTAGCACCCGGTTCTTGATCGGCATGGAAGGGGCGTCGTAAGATGCACCAACTCTAGACCCTCCGCATGCGGGGTAAAGCCCCCGCGATCCCGGTTGCACTCCGGGTGACCCTCAGGTGACACGAGACTACTACGAGGTCCTCGGAGTCCAGCCAGGCGCCTCCGAAAAGGAGATCCGCGCCGCCTACAAGAAGCTCGCCCGGCGCCATCACCCCGATGCCAATCCGGGGGACAAGTCGGCCGAGGAGTCCTTCAAGTCCATCAGCGAGGCTTATCACGTCCTTGGCGATCCCGATCGGCGCCGCCAGTACGACGCCATGAGAGCGATGGGTGGGTCGCGCGGGCGGGGTGCGCCTCAGGGTGGCGGCCCGGCCGGATGGCCTCAAGGGGGCTTCGACTTCGAGTCCGGCGGGATGCGCTTCGAAGACCTCGGAGGCATCTTCGCGGATCTCTTCGGGAGGGCAGGGCCGCCGGGAGGAGGGCCCCGGAGGGGGCAGGACCTCGAGTACGAGGCCGCCATCGAGTTCGACGAGGCGATCAAGGGAACCACGATCACGATCCCGCTCGCCCGGTCGGTCACGTGCTCTACCTGCGGCGGGAGCGGCACTGTGGGGGCGGCCAGGAGGGGCTCACCGCGCACCTGCCGCAGGTGCGACGGTGAAGGTCTCGTGCGATCCGCGCGGACCATCAACGCCCGCATCCCTCCGGGCGCGCGCAACGGGTCGCGGGTCAGGGTGCCGGGCGGGGGCGACGCCGGCCGCAAGGGCGGCCCTCCCGGCGACCTCTACGTCGTCCTGCAAGTGAAGCCTCATCCGTGGTTCCGCCTGGAGGGTGACCACATCGTCCTGGACGTGCCGCTCTCGTACCGGGAGGCGGCGCTCGGGACCCGCGTGACCGTGCCGACGCTGGAAGGGAAGGCCACCGTGAACATCCCTCCGGGGACGCGCAGCGGGCAGAGGCTCAGGCTCCGCGGCAAGGGCGTCCCCGGCCAGAGCGGTCAGCCTCGTGGAGACCAGATCGTCGTCGTTTCGATCGTTCCGCCGGCCACGCCGGAGGGTCGCGTGGGAGAGCTGCTCGAAGAGCTCGAAAAGCTCGACAACGGGGGTCCCCGAAGGGATCTCGACTGGTAGGAGGAGTCATGGACCGATCCGTCGTTCTCACGCGCCACGATCCGGATCTGAAGCGGTTCCGCACGGGCTCCGGCTCCTCGGCCTCGGGCTCGAGGAGGGTGGCTCCGAGCGAGAAGACCTTCGCGGAGGAGAACTACTACCGCAAGCAGATGCAGAACCGGACCCCCATGGTGATCCGGCTGGCGGGGGGCGAGGAGCTTCGGGGCTCCATCGACTGGTACGATCGCGACTGCGTGAAGCTCAACAGGGAGGACGGGCCGAACATCCTCCTCATGAAGCGCTACATCATCTGCATGTACAAGGCGGAAGAGGAGAAGCCGAAGCGCCGAAAGCCGGCCTGATCCCGCGCTCAGGTCTCGTCGCCTGGGGGGAAGAAGACGGGAGGACGCGCTCCCTTCTCGATGTGGCGGAGGTTCAGCCGGCCCTGGAAACAGCCCGTGCACTCGTGATAGGTCTTGTTGGCGTGCCGGTAGACGCAGTCTTCGGAGGGGTACCAGACCTGGAAGCGCCAGCAGAAAAAGTCGTCCCGAGGACTGCGGGAGTCCTCGGACATCCTCATGGGCAGTGGGCGCTTTGCCTTTGCGGGTTCCATGGCCTTCTTCCTCGACGGAAGAGCCCTTAACTCTACGCTGGAAGGGGTCTCTGTCAAGCTCGCAGACCTGCCCGGGCAGGAGAGGCACTCGATGTCAGGAGGGTCCACCCCGCCCCGGAACGAGTGATTCCCCGTAGGGGAAGAGAGCCGGGATCCCCCCCGTGTGCCAGAAGACCACGCTTCCCTCCCTTCCGATCTCCCCGCGCTCCGCTTTCGCGACAAGCCCGGCCATTGCCTTGCAGGTGTAGACGGGATCGAGGAGGATTCCCTCCTCGCGCGCCAGCATCCGGATCGCTTCGATGCTGTCACCGGTCGTCGCCCCATAGGCCCGCCCGGCCCAGCCGTAATCGATCTCCAGATCCTCGCGCCTGAGCCCCGATAGCGCGGCGACCAGGTCACTCCGAGTGGGCGCGAAACGCCCTTCGCCGGTTCCTTCCCGGGAGAGCACCGCGGTCAGGGCCTCGGCTCCCCCCCGCACTAGCTCTTCGAGAGGCGCCACGCCGACGGTTTCGGGCATCCCCGGGGGCGCGGACGAGATCCCGATGACGCGCACGGGGCGCGAGGCCAGGAGGTTCCCGAGCACGAGGCCGGCGAAGGTCCCGCCCGTTCCCACGCTGACGACGATGCTCTCGAGCTTCTCTCCCATCTCGTGGGCCTGCAGGAGCAGCTCCTGGAAGGCGACGGCGAAGGCGGCGACGCCGAGCGGCTCGCTCGCGCCCGCGGGAATCAGCCGCGTGCGTTTCCCGATCGCGCGCAGCCGGCCCTCCGCGTCCCGGAAGGCCTTGCGGACCGCGCCCGCCGTCAGCGTGCTGGGCGTGAGCCCCAGGTAGACGATCTCCGCGCCGAAGAGCCGGTCGAGCAGGAGGTTGCCCTCAGGACGGGCAGGTTCGGGCCCCCCGAGCAGGAGCGTGCAGCCGAGCCCGTACCTTGCGGCGGCGGCCGCCGTGTCTCTCGCGTGATTCGATTGGATCCCGCCGAAGGTGATGAGCGTATCGGCGCCCTCGCGCCGGGCGTCGGCCACGATCCAGGAGAGCTTCCGGGCCTTGTTGCCGCCGGTGGCGAGGCCCGTGCAGTCGTCGCGCTTGATGAGGATCGGAATGCGGAGCCGGCGCGACAGCGAGGGGAGGGATTCGAGAGGCGTCGGGAGGTGGGCGAGGGGGAGCGGCTCGAGGCCCGGCATGGGCCCAAGGCTATCCGTGGCGGGGGAGAACGGTCAACGGGGTCCTCCAGGGGCGACTGCGCTCGAAGCTCCCGACGGGGGCAGCCTCTCAATAGGAAGGCCCTGTACCCTGTTGTATAGTCGGTCCGTCGATCCATCCGCACAGCACCGGAACCGGCGGCCGCCTGGAAGCGTATCGTCCTTCGCCGGGCAGGGCGGGCTCGGCCAGGACCCTCTCGAGCGCAGCCGCATTTCCCCCGGCCCATCGTCCTTGGAGAATTCGATGTCTTCCACTCCCCCGGCCCAGAGGCGCCGCCGCCGGCGCTGGATCTGGGTAGTTCTCATCATCATCGTCGTCTCAGGTCTCGCCGCGGGGCTCCTCCGCAACGGGGCCCTGGCTCGAGGCCCGGAGTCCATCTCGGCCGACGATCTCGACCTCCGCATCGGTAAGGCCGAGGTCGGCGACGTCCAGGTGAGCGTGATCGAGGTCGGCACCATCGAGCCTCTCGTCAAGGTCGACGTGAAGTCCGCACTGTCGGGCAAGGTGACCGAGCTGCTGGTCCGCGAAGGAGATCGCGTGCGGACCGGGCAGGTGCTCGCCAAGGTGGAGCCGGACGTCAACCAGGCGCAGACCCTCTCGCAGGTGCGCTCCGATCTGAAGCAGGCCGAGATCCAGGCCGAGGACGCCCAGAAGGACGTCCAGATGAACGAGCGGCTCTTCGACGAAGGCTATCTCTCGGACCAGCAGATGAAGTCCCTGCGCCTGCGCTTCGAGACGACGCTCGAGTCGCTGGACGCCGCGAAGACGCGGGCGCGGATCGTGGAGGAGAGCGGCATACCCCTTCAGGGGGAGATCTCCACGACCCAGCGGGTCAACGTCGTGTCGCCGATGGACGGGTACGTGATCCTCCGCGGGGTCGAGGTCGGCCAGACGGTCACCTCGGGTGTGTCGTCCTTCAACGAAGGGACGATCATCTACACGGTGGCCGATCTGGGCTCCATGCAGATCAAGGCGTCGGTGAACGAGGTCGACATCGGGAAGGTCCGCATGGGCATGAAGGTCGTCATCACGGTGGACGCCTTCCCTTACCGGACCTTCGCGGGAACCGTCTCGCACATCTCCCCGGCGGCCCGGCTCAAGGACAAGGTCAAGGTCTTCGACGTCGAGGTGACGCTCGATGATCAGATCCCGGACTTCCGCGCCGGGATGACTGCGAACGTCGACGTGCGAGGCGACAAGGTCACGGGAGTGCTCGCGGCGCCGGTGGAAGGGATCTTCAGGAAGGACGACCGCGAGGTGGTCTACGTGCTGCGCGACGAGTTCGGCCCGCCCGACGAGGAGCACCCGAAGACCCCGAAGACCAAGGCCGGCAAGGTGGACGTCTCCGAGATCTGGGAGCGGTTCTTCACCGAGCAGCCGGTGAAGGTCGGGCTCGTCAGCCTCGAGAAGGCCGAGATCCTCGAAGGGCTCAAGGAGGGCGCGAAGCTCGCGCTCGAAGATCCGACGAGGTCGCGGGAGATCGAGGAGGACTAGGTGGACGCTCTCATCCGTCTGGACAACGTGGAGAAGGTCTACGACGCGGGCGAGACGGCCGTCCACGCCCTCCGGGGGATCACCTTCGAGGCCGGCTCCGGCGAGTACATCGCCATCATGGGGCCCTCCGGATCCGGCAAGTCCACTCTCATGCACATCCTCGGCTGCCTCGACGTGCCCTCGTCGGGTGAGTACTTCCTGAACGGCCAGCCCGTCTCCCAGATGGCGTCGCGGGCTCTCGCGAGGACGCGCAACCGCGAGGTGGGCTTCGTCTTCCAGACCTTCAACCTCCTGCCCCGGGCCTCGATCCTGAGAAACGTGGAGCTGCCGCTGCTCTACGCGGGCGCGAGCAGGGCGGAGAGGCGGGAGCGCGCCATGGAGGCGCTGACGCGGGTGGGCCTGGGAACCCGAGCCCGGAGCCTCCCGTCGCAACTTTCAGGAGGTCAGCGCCAGCGGGTGGCCATCGCGAGGGCGCTCGTGAACAAGCCCTCGATCCTCCTCGCGGACGAGCCGACGGGGAACCTCGACACGAAGACCGGCCAGGAGATCCTCGCCATCTTCGACGAGCTGCAGGCGGACGGGCACACCGTCATGCTCGTGACCCACGATCCCCGCGTCGCCGAGCACGCTCACCGGACGATCCGGATCGTGGACGGCCTCATCGAGAACGGAGCGCCCGCGGAGTCGCAGCCGTGACGGAAGGCCCAGCGGCGTGACGATCCACGAGTCGGTCATCGACGGGATCGCGGACATCCGCACGCACAAGGTCCGGACCTTCCTCCAGACACTGGGCGTGATCCTCGGCGTGGGCTCCCTCGTGGCCGTCCAGGGGCTGGCGGACGCGGGCCGGAGGCAGGCCGTCAACTTCTTCGCCGAGATGGGGGGCCTCACGAAGATCTTCATCACGAACGAGCGTCCCGCCAAGACCGTCCAGACCGCGAAAGAGCTGGCCAGCTCCGGGCTGACCTGGGAGGATGCCCTGGCGCTGAGGAAGGAAGTGAAATCCGCGGTCTACGTCGACCCGGCCGGGACCCTCTACGAGATGGTGCGCTATCGCGACTTCCGGAGGCGCCAGCGCATCACGGCAGCCACCCCCGATTACGCGCAGGTTTACAAGTTCTACCCGGAGCGGGGGCGCTTCCTCATCGAAAGTGATCTCGCCTCGCGCGCGAGAGTGTGCGTGCTCGGCGACACCTCAGCGCGGAGGTACTTCGGCAACGAGGACCCGATGGGCAAGACGCTCTACATCGGGGATGTCGGCTTCCGCGTGGTGGGGGTCATGAAGCGGAAGGAGTTCTACTTCCGCGAGGACGACGACAACGCCCTGGAGTGGATGAACCGGCTCACTTTCATCCCGCTCACCTCGCTGTACACCCGCTTCACGGGGGATCCGGACAAGCGCGTCAACTACATCAACGTCGTGGTGGACAGCGTGGAGAACAACAAGAAGGCCACCGAGGCGATCGAGGCCGTTCTCCTGATGCGTCATGGGGGCGTCAAGGACTTCGAGATCTTCAACCGGGAGGAGCGGCTTCAGAGGCAGCAGGAGCGGGGGCGGGTCTTCGACATCGTCTTCGTGGGAAGCGGCATCGTCGCGCTGCTGGTGGGCGGCATCGTCATCATGAACATCATGCTGGCCTCCTACCAGGAGCGCGTGCGGGAGGTCGGGATCCGGAAGTCGATGGGCGCGCGCGGCATCGACATCGGGGTGCAGTTCCTCGTCGAGTCGGTCCTCGTCACCTCGATCGGCGGCGCGCTGGGGCTCCCGCTAGGGATCCTCTTCGCCAAGGGGATCACGGCGCTGATCGGCTCGCCGGCCGTCATCACGCCGACCATGGCTCTCGTGAGCGTCGTCACCTCCGTCTCGGTGGGCGTCTTCTTCGGCCTCTACCCCGCCGTCAAGGCCGCTCGCCTCAATCCCGTCGAGGCGCTCAGGTATGAGTGAGAGAGGAGGCGTCGCGTGAAGATCGGAGAGATGATCCGCTCGGCGCTGAGCGAGATCCGCGAGCACAAGCTGCGGGCAACGCTGACGCTTCTCGGCATCATCCTCGGGACGGCCTCCATCACCTTCATGACGTCGCTCCTGGACGGCGTGGTCGCCGAGGTATGGGAAGGCATCTCGGATCTGGGCTACGACGGGGTCATGTACGTCGTCACCAGGGAGCCGAGGGACCTGCGCGACCAGGCGATCTTCGCTCGATCGAAGGGGCTGCAGCCCTCCGACGCCGACTTCCTGATGTCGCGGGGAGAGGCGGTCAGCGCCGTGGCCCCCGTGATGATCCACGAGGATCTCGTCCGACACGGCGACGTGGAGCGCACCGTCCGGATCACGGGCGCGACCGGATCCTACAACGCCGTACGAGGACGCTCGATGGAAACGGGCAGGTGGATCAACGACTTCGACGAGGCCACCTTCGGCCGGGTCGCCGTCCTGGGCTACCGGCTGCGCCAGAGGCTCTTCGGCACGGAGGATCCCGTGGGCCGATCGATCCGCGTCGCGTCCCGATCCTTCCGCGTGATCGGAGTCGTCGAGAAGCTCGGAAGCGAGTACGTCAACGACAGCGATTTCAACGAGGAGATGGAGGGGCTCTACATCCCGCTCAGTACCCTGAGGAAATTCTACACGGGGGAGGAGGACCCCCTCAGCTTCGTCGCCGTGAAGACGGAGGATCTCGAGAATCTCCAGGAGCTGAAGACCGAGGCGATCGCCTCATTGACGCTCGCACACAGGGGGGCGAAGGACTTCGAAGTGCAGAACATCGCCGAGGAGATGCTCCGGGTGCGCAAGGACGTCCAGACGGTCCTCATGAACTGGCGGATCGTGCTGGGCTCCATCGCGGGCATCTCGCTGCTCGTGGGCGGCATCGGCCTCCTGTCGGTGATGCTCATCTCGATCGGAGAGAGGCTCTACGAGATCGGCTTGCGGAAAGCCATCGGCGCCACAGACCTCGACATCTTCGTGCAGTTCCTCGCGGAGTCGGTCGTTCTCTCGCTGCTCGGGGCGCTCATCGGAGCCGGGCTGGCCGTCGCCGTGACGAAGGGGCTCTCGGGCTTCTTCGCCGCCGGCCTCCCGATCAATTTCCCGGGCCTCGCCGGCGCCATCGGCATCGCGCTGCTTCTCGGCCTCGCCTTCGGGATCTACCCGGCGCTGAAAGCCTCCCGCATGGAGCCCGTCGAGGCGCTCCGCTCAGCGGGCTGAGTCACGCTCCACGAGGCGCGCGCGATGCGTCCTCTCTGGGCTCCAGGAGACGCCGGGGCCGATTGAGCCAATCCCACCTGCTCGGTCCGCCGTTCGAGTCGCCGCTCCGGACACCCACAGGCGCCAAGAGCCGAGTCACTCAGTCGGAGGGCAGGAGCGGCTTGACGATCTCGGCGAGCTTCGCGTACGTGACGGTGTCGTGAACAGCGTGGGCGCGCGTTCCGTCAGCACGCTGGACGAAGGTGGCGGGGAGGCCTCCCGACCAGGCCGGATCCACGCTGTTGATGAAGGCATCCGGATCCCCCGGAGCCTTGATCAGCCGGAGGCCGGGCGCCTTCATGTCGTCGAGGAAGCCACGGACGGAGCTGTCGGCCTCCGCGGGATCATCGAGAGAGACCGTGACGAGGGAGACGCGCGCGGCCTGTTCCTTCGCGAAGCGGACGAGATCCGGGAACTCCTCGCGGCAGGGCTCGCACCAGGTGGCCCAGAAGTTGAGGACGACGACCTTGCCCTTCTGGGAGGCGAGCGCCGCCTGAAGGCCCGCTGCGTCGACGGCCGTCACTTGCCCTGTGCGTGCCTCCGGAGCCGTCGACGCCGCGAGGTGGCCGAGCCCAGGGGCGGCAAGAGTGAAGAGGCAGAGCGCGACGGCCAGCGCCGCGCTCCGCCCATGAGATCTCCCCGGTATGGGGGAGGGATTCACTTCACCCGACCCGCTTGATCGAGCAGCCGAAGGCCTTCGATTCGGACTTCGGGACGGGCTTGCCGGCCAGGATGGCGTCGAGCGCGGCGGTGAGGTCCTTCGACTTGACCTCCGACGCGTTCTGGCTGTCGTCGATCCGGCCGTGGTAGATCAGGACCCCCTTCGGGTCGAGGACGTAGACCTCGGGGGTCACGCTCGCGCCGTACTTGTCGGCGATGACGTTCTTCTCGTCCTTGAGTATCGGGAAGGTGAATCCGTGCTCTGCCAAGTGGGACGCGATCTGGGTGGAGTCCTCGGCCTTGTTGGAGTTGATCCCCACGAACTGGAATCCCTTGTCCGAATACGCCTTGGCAAGGTCCTCCATGCGCTCGTTGTAGGCATTGCTCACAGGGCACTCCGTAGAGACCCAGATGATCACCGTGCCCTTGTCTCCGCCGAGATCGCCCAGGGAGTGCTTCGCGCCCTTGGCGTCCGCGAGCGTGAAGGCAGGTGCTTCCTTGCCCAGGAATGAGGCGGACATGCTGTCTCCGGCCATCACCGCGCCGGCAAGAAGAAGTGCGGCCGCCGTGATGCTGATTGCGGCACGGGTTGCTGCTGCAGGGTTTGCTCTGACCATCGAATCCTCCGAACGGTTCGGACCGTCCCGCGGGATCCGGCGGCGAGCGACTCTTCGCCGCCGCTTCGGACGCACCCTCCGCATGGGCAGGTTCCGTGAGCCGGGATTCTAGGACAGGCGGGGCAGGGATGCACCCGCAGGTGCCTTTCTTCAGCGTGGAGAGGGCGGAAGACCCCGGAAGGCCTCGAACAACTCTGGATCCACGGGAGCGGAGGAAATCGCTCGCCCTTCGGTGATGCCCTCCGCCAGCGCGTCGAGCCAGCGCCGGAGGTGAGGCGCGTGATCCAGGAGTAGAGGGTTCTCATCGAGATGCCCCCGTGCCTTGGCGAGGAGCGAGCGGGCCGTGGCCTCATCACGGCGCGCGTGTTTCACGAGGGCGGCGGCGACCTGGGCCATCCCCTGCCAGGCCTCCCGCTCGGAGGGATCGTCCGTGGAGTGCCAGAGATCCTCGAAGCTCTCGTGGGCATCGAAGAAGCGGCCCTCCGACAGCAGCCGCACCCCTGTCTCGAGGAGGGCCGCCCGGTCGGCGGGGCTTCGAGGGTTGCGCACGTCCCGATGATATCCCCTCGTACCGCCCAATCCTCCAGCGCTGGTATGATGCCTTGCCCGAAAAGCGCGCGGGACCAGAACTCTGACCCGCCTCCGGCGTAGGTGCAGAGAGGATCGGGCAGGCTGTCACGAACCGAGCGGGGCCCACCCGCGGGCGACCCTCGTGGCGGCTCGGACGGGAAGCATCACCCGGTAGAGGGAGTATCTGACTTGGCAAGAGGCTTCAAAGCGTTCGGTCTGGCCTTCGTCGCCATCACGGCCATCATCGTCATCGTCGGGATCGCCGTCGTCCTCTCCCGAGGGGTCGAGACGGGCACGATCATCGAGTTGACCATCTCGGGCCCGATCGCCGAGGAGCGGGACTCCAGCCTCTACGGACGCCTCTTTCAGGGCGAAGTGACCACGACCCGCGAGCTGACCGAGCTGTTCAGGAAGGCGCGGCGTGACGAGAGCATCGCCGGCATCATGACGGTGATCCGCCCCTTCAGCGCAGGGCCGGCCACGATCGAAGAGCTCCGCGACGCCATCCACGAGTTCCGCGATTCCGGGAAGTGGGCCACGGCTTACATGGACGGCGCCGGCGAGCTCTACCACGGCACCTCCGCCTACTGGCTGGCGAGCGCGTTTCAGGATCTCACGATGCCGCCCTCCGGCGACGTGAACCTCGTCGGCCTGATCGCCACGATCCCCTTCCTGCGCGGCGCGCTCGACAAGCTGGGCATCTACCCCGAAATGCACTCCATCGGGCCCTACAAGAGCATGAAGAACCTCTACACCGAGAAGGGCTTCACGGCGGCCCACCGGGAGTCCACGGAGGCGTGGCTCGATGACGTCTACCGCAGCATCGTCGCGGGGGTCGCGCGCTCCCGCGGCAAGACGGAAGAGGAGGTCGTGGCGCTCATCGATCGCGGGCCCTTCACCGCCGATGAAGCCCTCGAGGAGGGCCTCGTGGACAGGCTGGGCTACTACGATGAGTACCGCGAGGCGACCCGGGAGCGCGCCGGCGGACGCCTCACGCTCCTGAACTGGGGAGACTACCTTGATCGCCGCTCCGGGTTCGCCGTCGGGTCCAGGAAGATCGCCATCATCCACGGTACCGGCACGGTGGTCCGGGGGCGCAGCGGCTACGATCCGGGCGCGGGCTTCCTCATGGGCTCCGACACGGTGGCCGCCGCCATCCGCAGCGCGCGCGAGGACTCCTCCATCGAGGGGATCATCCTGCGCGTCGACTCGCCCGGCGGATCGGCGCTCGCCTCCGACGTCATCTGGAGGGAGGCCGACATCGCCCGGAAGGACAAGCCCGTCGTGGCCTCATTCGGAGACGTTGCCGCATCGGGGGGCTACTACGTGGCGTGCAGCGCCGACCGCGTCATCGCCGAGCCCTCTTCGATAACGGGCTCCATCGGCGTCGTCTACGGGAAGCTCGTCACGGGAGGCCTCTTCGAATGGCTGGGGCTGACCTTCGAGGAGGTCCAGCGCGGGAAGAACGCGCACCTCTGGAGCGAGCTGCGCCGGTGGACTCCTGAAGAGCAGGTGCGGTTCACGGACAAGTTCCTCGCGTCGATCTACGACCGCTTCGTCTCGAGGGTGGCGGCCGGGCGCGAGATGACCCACGAGGGGGTGGACAAGGTCGGGCAGGGGAGGGTCTGGACGGGGCGGCGCGCCAAGGAGCTGGGACTCGTCGACGAGCTGGGCGGCTTCGACGCCGCCGTGCGGGCCGTGAAGGAGCTCGCGAAGATCCCCGAGGATGAGGACGTCAAGCTCGTCGTCCTCCCCGAGAAGGAGCCCTGGTGGAAGGATCTCTGGGGAGGTGGCGAGAGCGTGGCGAGCCCGCCGATGACCGCCGCCAAGGTCCTCCACGGCATCCGTCCTCTGGCCATCGTTGCGCTTTTCGACGGCGAGCCGGCGCTGCTCTCCCCGATGGCCCTTGTGATGGACCTCCCCTGAGGGGAGCGAGCTACATCACCCAGGAGCCCCCGGCGGGACTCGATCCTCCGGTCGGGCCGTCCGGCCCCTCCTTCCAGTACTCGTCGATGGTCTGGAGGATCCTCTCCTCTTCCGGGATGGCCACGTTGTGGATGGCGCCCAGGAGCAGGAGCGCGTGCCCGACGCGGGCCTGCGTGGCGAGCCGGGAGGGGAAGCCAGCGGCGCGCTTGAGGTGGCGGCGGAGGTAGGGGATCAGCTCCCGGGCTCCGAAGAGCGCCATGAGCTCGGCTCCGTCCTCGGGGCCGGCGGTCTCCATGAACTCGTCGAAATAGTCGAGGGCGAGCGCGAGCGCGGCGGGCGTGGCGAGGTCGGCGAGGACGTGGAGCACCGAGTGCATGGCATCGGGGTGCAGCTTCTGCCGCTCCAGCTCGGCCCGGATCGTCTCGACGGTCTCGTCGCTCATGGTCAGCAGGGCCCGCTCGGCGGCGCTGTAGATGTAGCCGTTGTCGTCGGAGATGTAGCCCAGCAGAGCCGGAATGTGAGCGGCGAGCTTCATCTCGCCCAGCGTTTCCAGCGCAATCACTTTAGGAAAGAAGGGACCTCTCGCCTCCAGCATGCCGGCGCACCATTGCTCGAGGCGCTCGCGGTGCGCCTCGCCGGCCGCCGCGGCCAGCTTCGGCGGGAGCTTCCTCACGATGCTGCTGCTCTCGACCTCCGCCAGGGCCATCAGCCGCTCGAAGTCATCTCCCGCCTCGTCACACTCCATGACCAGGTTCCGGTAGCGCAGGCTCCGGAAGAGCGCCGAGAGCAGCAGCGACACGAGCCACGTATGCAGTGCCTGGCCGAGCTGCTCGGCCTCCTGGAGCGTCGCCGGAATCCGCAGCCCCGAGGCCAGGGAGGCCAGCCGCACGGGGATCGGATCGCCCGGGCGGCGCCCCTCGGCGGCGGCGTGAGCCAGCGCGCGCCTTTCGACGAGCCCGGCGAGCCCCTCGACGATCGCATGGAACTCTCCGCGCCCGAAGGCGTCGGCGAGCGGACCGCTCTCTTCGGGAGACAGATCCCGGCGCAGCTCGCAGTCGTAGCCGTTCTCGATGGCCCGGAGGCTCCGGTTCAGGTCGACGCGGCCCTTACGGTCCGTGCGCAGGCACCAGGAGACGTCCTCGAGCTGGAGGCGCTCCAGGAAGACGCGGACACCGGCCTCCGCTCCTTCGATGCCGCGGAAGTGCAGCGCCGTGATCCACCGGGAGGCGAGATCCCCGATCTGGTCGTCTCCGAAGATCCGGAAGCACCCCTGGAGCGCCGCCGCGTCGGCGAAGAGCTCCGGGCGGCGCATGAGGATCTCCCGCGCGGCATCGGCCGCCTCCTCCTGGCGGACGGGATTGGCGGGGCGCGGCTCCGCGCGATCCTCGGGGGGCCGGGCCATGTCGCAGAGCCCCGCCACGATGCGAGCGAGGGAGTCCTCGCCCAGGTCCCGCCGATGGGTGGCGTCCCGTGCCATGGCAGGGGCTTCGGGGCAGCCCAGTCGCGCGAGGGCCTCCAGGCAGTAGCCCGCGAGGGCCCCCGACCCCTTTCGGAAGCCGCGGATCAGGACGGAATAATGCGTCTCTCGCCCGTGCGAGCCGAGGTGCTGGGCAACGACCCCCGGCGTGGCGTCGTGGTCGTCGAAGAGGAGCCTGGCGATGGCCTCGGGGGCGCGCTCGGGGTAGAGGTGAATCAGCCTTTCGGCCGCCCAGAACCTGACCTCGGCGTCCTCGTACCGGGTCAGGCGAGCGAGCTGATCGAAGGACCAGAGCGAACTGCCCATGGACCGTGAGTTTACATCAATCCTCCGGGGCCGCAAATGCTAGAATCGTCTCCCCTCGCATGAAGCGATTCACTGAATTCCCGCTCAGCCTCGACCTCCTCGAAGCCCTGCACGACCTGCGCTTCCACCGCTGCACCCCCGTCCAGGAGGAGATCATCCCCGCGGCCCTGGAGGGGCGCGACGTCACCGGCATGGCGCAGACCGGGACGGGAAAGACACTGGCCTTCCTCGTGCCCATCCTCCAGATGCTGAAGCCCGACGGTGGAGTCCAGGCGCTGGTCATCTGTCCCACCCGGGAGCTGGCGCTGCAGGTGGGCGGCGTGGCCGCGGAGCTCGGCTCGAGGATCGGCGTCAAGACCTCGATCGTGTACGGCGGCACCTCGCTGGGCTCCCAGCGCAAGGAGGTCTTCGCCGGGCCGGACATCATCGTGGGGACTCCCGGCCGTGTCATCGACTTCATCAAGACCTCGGTCATCCGGCTGCGCCACATCCGCTGGCTCGTGCTCGACGAGGCGGACCGGATGCTGGACATGGGCTTCATCGAGGACGTGGACTTCATCCTGAGATCTTCTCCGCCGAGCCGTCAGACGATGCTCTTCTCCGCGACGCTGCCTCCCGAGGTCATGCGAATCGCCGCGCAGTACATGCACGAGCCGGTCAACGTGCAGGTGAGCCCCAAGACGCTGCTGGCGGACCGGGTGGAGCAATGGATCTACAGGGTTGAGGACGAGAAGAAGCCGAGGCTCCTCACCGATCTCCTCAAGGCCGATAACCCGGATCTCTGCCTGGTTTTCAGCGCGACCCGCGAGGCAACCACCCTGCTCTCCCGCATGCTGAGATCGGCCGGCCTCGAGGCCGGAGCGCTCTCGAGCTTGCAGACGCAGCGGACTCGCGAGGGGATCGTCAGGATGTTCAAGGCCCGCGAGTTCCGGATCCTCGTGGCGACCGACGTCGCGGCGCGCGGGCTGGACATCGACGGGATCACCCTGGTCGTGAACTACGACGCCCCGATGGACGCCGACGACTACGTGCACCGCATCGGGCGCACCGCGCGCGCCGGGAGAGCCGGGAAAGCCATCACGCTGATCAGCGGCCCTCGCGACGAAACCCGGCTGCAGGCGATCGAGAAGCTCACGGGGATCGTCATCGGCGTGGGCGAGCACAGGCTGGCGATCAGCGGGCCCTCCCCCTGGCATGCCGGGGGAGCCGGCACGGGCGGGGGCAGGCACAGGCGCGGCCCCGGGGGCCCCCCGCGCCGGTCGAGGGGCGCCGGAGGATCCGGAGGAAGCGCTCCGTCGAGAGGCGGGCGCCGCCAGGGAGGGAGGGGTCGCGGCGGTTCCCGGACCAGGTCGCCAGGGGAATGACCCCCGAGGCCGTCTCGAAGGCCTTCGAGGACGAGGGCTTCATCTGCTCCGAGGAGGTCAGCATCAGCCTCTACCTCTCGGAGAGCCTGGGCAAGCCGCTCCTGCTCGAAGGGCCCCCCGGCGTCGGCAAGACCGAGATCGCGAAGCTCTGGGCCCGCTTCCACGAAGCTCCCCTCATCCGCCTCCAGTGCTACGAGGGGCTGGACGAATCGAAGGCCCTCTACGAATGGTCGTACGGCAAGCAGATGCTGTACGCGCAACTCATGCGCGAGAAGGTGAGCGACCTTCTCCGTGATGCGGCCGACCTGCACGCCGGGATGGCTGTCCTCCGGGGGCAGGCCGACGAGTTCTTCTCCAGGGACTTCCTCCTCCCGCGGCCACTCCTCTCTGCCATCGCCTCCAAGGTCCCGACAGTTCTTCTCATCGACGAGGTCGACCGCGCCGACGAGGAGTTCGAAGCCTTCCTCCTGGAGGTGCTCTCCGATGCCCAGGTGTCGATCCCGGAGCTGGGCACCCTCAAGGCGGAGCATCCTCTGCGCGTAATCCTCACGAGCAACAACACGCGGGAGCTCTCCGACGCCCTGAGGCGGCGATGCCTCTATCTCTTCGTGGAATACCCGACGCGGGAGCAGGAGGAGAGGATCGTCGGCAAGCGGGTCCCCGGGCTGGGTCGCGAGATGGCCGCCAAGGTGGTCCAGTTCGTGGAGCGCGTCCGAGCCTCCGATCTGCGCAAAGCCCCCGGAATCTCAGAGACGCTCGATTGGGCCGCCTCACTCGCGCTGCTCGGGGCCGATGCTCTGAGCGAGGTCGCGCTGCGCCAGACGCTCGGGGCGCTCCTCAAGAACAAGGATGATGTGGAGAGGGTCCTGCGCGAGGCCGGGAGCTACAAGAGAGGGTGAGGGCGAGTCCGCGGTGGCCCGGCCGTCAGCGCAGGGTGAGCGCTGCGCTGATCGTGAACCAGTAGCCGGTGAGGACGTTCAGGAGCCCCAGCGACCCACTGCTCGGTGCGGATTCGGCCTGTGTCACGGGGGCCAGCGGCTCAGGGATGGGCGCCGGGGCTGGGGGAGCGCCCGTCGAGCCGCCCCCCGTGGTGGTGCCGCCGGTGTGGTTCACCGAAGTAGAGCTGCCGCCGGTGTAGCCGGGCTCATCGGAGCCACCTGCGAAGCCTGCCGCGGGCAGACCTGCCGCCAATAATGCGGCTACAGCAAGTGTGGCAATCAGTCTTCGCTGAGAGGAGGCCACTTCATCTCCGAACGGCCCGATTCACCTGCCGGCGCAGGTACGGGGCTGAAGCAGGGGCCCGTCCGGGCCACCGTAATAATACGCAACTTCTCCCCGATTGTCGCGGGAGAAATCAAGAAAAATTCAAGTCAGGTAATAGTCCCGGCAGATGAACGGGACAAGAGGTAAATTTTACCCCTGCCCGGGAGCGGCCCCATGCACGCCGAGGACATGATCTCCGGTTTCATCGAAGAGCTCAGAAGGCGCGGCCTGCGCCTCTCTCCGAGTGAACAGATCGATGCCTCCCGCGCCGCCCTGGTCGTGGGGGTTGAATCACGCCCGCGGTTCAGAGCCGCTCTGTGCAGCACCCTGGCCAAGACCCCCGCAGATCGGGCGTTATTCTCCGAGGCCTTCGACGCCTGGTTCGCCCCACCTCGCGGGAGCGCGGGAAACCGGCCGGGAAGGTCAGCCAGCCCGGGAGGGGGGGGAGCCCGAGGGAGGGGGCGTCCTCCGGAGGGGGATCCGGAGCCAGGCAGGGCCGGCTCGTCGCGGCGCGCGCCCACTGCGCGTGGCCAGCCCCCCCCTCTCCGGCCTCGAAGGAAAGGTGCTGCGCCTCCCGTCGCCGCTGACATCACATCTGCAGAGAGGCCGCGCAGCCGCCTCCGGAAAATCCTGACGTCGAGGCCGAGCGACAGGCGGGGTGAGGGGAGACCTCGGGATCTCTCGCGCCCGGAGGGCCACCGGTCGGGTGAGGAGGCGGATCCGCGCCGCCGGGATCTAATCCTGCCGGCGGGCGGGGAAGAGGAGGCCCGGCTGGCCGCCGCCGCGGCCGCCGTTATCCGTGAGATCCGGCTGAGGCGGGGGCGGCGCTTCGCCCGCGGCCCGAGAGGCCGGCTGTGGGTCAAGAAGGTGGTCCGCGAGAGCCTCGCTCACGGCGGGGTTCCTTTCGTCCTGCCGATGAAGGAACGGCGGCCTCGCCGTCCCCGGCTCCTCCTCCTCGTGGACGTCTCGCACAGCGTGCTCCGCGCCTCGGGGCTCTTCCTCCTGATTTGCAGGGGACTTCAGGAGTGGATCGACCGCGCGGCGATCCATCTCTTCGTCGATCGCATCTGCGATGCGACCGAGGCCATCCGGAAGTGGAGCCCGGGTCCGATTGCCTCCCGGGGTGGGGACCAGGCGCGGCGCAGGCACGGGCCGGGGGAGGCCATCCGACCGCACGCCGGCGCCGCTTCCTTTGCGGAAATCGTCCGATCCCTCCCGCACCTCGATCCAGCGGCTCCCAGCGACTACGGACGCGCTTTCTACCAGGCGCGCTCCGTGTTGCTCCGCTCGGGGGGGCGCGATACGGTGCTCGTCGTGCTCGGCGATGCCCGCACCAACCGGCGCGATCCCCTCTCCTGGGCCTTCGAGGAGGTTGCTTCCCGCTGCCGCCGCGTCCTCTGGCTGAACCCGGAGCCGCGAGCCCTCTGGGATACGGGCGACTCCGTCATGTCGGTCTACCTGCCTTCCTGCGACCTGGCCTGCGAGGTCCGCGACCTCGACGCACTCGCCGCCGGCGTGCGTCAGATCCTGAGGAGCCTGTGAGCGACTCCCAGCCCGGAGATCTGGTGGAGATCTGGGAGGGAGGCAGCCTCGTCACGGCCGTCCTGCTGGGGCACGAAAAGGGCCGGTGGCGGGTCGTCACCGAGGAGGGGCGCCAGATGCGGATCGCCGCGTCGAGGATCGCCCACCTCGCCGGCCGTGCCACGCCTCATCCCGAATCTGGCGCCCGCGCGGCGGCCGAACATTCCAGGGAGGCCCACCGCCGCGCCCAGGAGGTGGATGTCCCCGCGCTGTGGGAGATCCTCGTCGATGCCGGGGGGCGTCACACGGCGGCCTCCCTCGCGACGCTCGCACTCGGAGACGAGTCCGCGGCGTCGACTTCCGCGGTCATCCGCCGCCTCAGCCTGGAGCGGACCTTTTTCGAGCGCAAGGGGGACGAATGGGCGGCTCGGAGCCGCGAAGCCGTGGGGCAGACGCTCCGCCGTGTCCAGGTCGAGTCGGACAGGGAGCGTCGCCGCAGCTCGTTCATCGCCGGGGTGAAGGCCCGGCTTTCGGGCGGGCAGGCACCGGGGGACGCCTGGCCGGGTGAGGTGAACCGTCACTATCTGGATCGGCTGATCGATCTCGCCGTTCACGGCGACGAGTCCGTCAACCGCAAGGAGGCGGCCGGCCTCCTCGAGGATCTGGGCGAGAGCGGACCCATCGCCTGGCTGGCCGCCTTCGATCTGCTCGTGAGGCTGGGAGTCTTCAAGGAGGACGAGAACCTCGAGATCCGCCGCTTCGGGATCCGCACCGAGTTCCCGGAGGAGGTCCGCGAGGCCGCGGGGCGCGCCGCAGCCTCGCCCGCCCAGGCCCCGCGACGGGATCTGACCCACCTGACGATTCTCACCGTGGACGATGCCGACACGTCGGAGATCGACGACGGCCTCTCGTGGGACGAGGGCGAGGATGGGGTTTCCATCGTCGGCGTGCACATCGCCGACCCGAGCACCTTCGTCCGGGCCGGGGACATCGTGGACGAGGAGGCGCTCCAGCGGGCCGCCACCTGGTACTTCCCCGAGCGGCGCCTCACGATGCTGCCGCCCGTGATCTCCGAGGGGGCCGCCAGCCTCGTCGAGGGGCAGCCGCGCCCGAGCCTCTCGTTCTTCCTGCACCTCGACCCCGAGGCCCAGCCGCGGAAGTTCGAGATCGTCCCCTCCACGATCAGGTGCTCGGCGCGCCTCACCTACGACGAGGCCGACGCGCTCCTCGAGGGGCAGGAGGGGAGGGACGGGATCGCGCGGGTGTTGGCCGGGCTTCGCGGCTGCGCGGATCAGCTTCGCGAAAAACGGCTGCGTGCGGGCGCCGTCATCCTGCGAACGCCGGAGGTCGGCGTCCGGATCGACGCCGACGGGGGGATCCACCTCAAGCGGATCGGGGAGCGGGGGATCTCGAGGGAGCTGGTGGCGGAGATGATGATCCAGATCAACTCCGAGTGCGCCGGCTTCTGCGCGACGAGCGGGATCCCCGCGATCTACCGCCGGCAGGCGCCCCCGCAGACCACGCCCGAGCCGGTGCCCGACGGCCCGTACGATCCGGTGGCCGTCCGGGCCGTGAGGCGCGGGCTGCGGCGCGGCGAAGTGGGCCTCTCGCCCGAGCCCCACTACGCGCTGGGCGTGCCCGCCTACATGCAGATCACCTCGCCTCTGCGGCGCTACCAGGATCTCGCGGCGATGAGGCAGATCAAGGCGTGGCTGGCCGCGGAGCCGCTGCCCTACGACGCCGAGGCGCTGTCGCGGATCGCGGCCACCACGGAGGCCGCCGAGCGGGCAGCGCGGCAGGCCGAGTCCGCCGCGGAGAGCTACTGGATCCTGAAGCACCTCTCGGGGCGGATCGGCGAGCAGCTCGAGGGAATCGTGATTCACGCCGAGCCGAGGCGCACGGTCGTCGAGCTGTGCGACACGCTGACGGTGGCCGCGATACCGGCTCGGCCCGATCACGCCGCCGGGCTCCGCTTGCGGCTGATCGTCGAGGAGGTCCGCCCACGGCTCGCGTGGATCCGACTGCGCGAGACCGGCTCGGAAGCGCGGCCTCCCGCCTAGCGCGGGCGGGGCGTCCAGGTGCGGGGCACGGGCAGATCGAGGATGGTGTGGAGCCCCGGCGTCGCCGCCACGACGCGGGGGATGGCATTGAGCAGGGTCGCCACTGTGGCGCTGTCGCCGAAGATCCCGCCGACGGCCCTGAGGTGGACGGGAGGGTCCCCTTCGATGATGGCGGCATCGTGAGGGTCGTCGGCGCCCACGGCCATCACCATGTCGAGCGAGATGACGGTCCGGCCTGCGCGGAGGCACCTGACGCTCTGCTTCAGCCCGGCCACCTGCCCCACCGCGATGGTGCCGAGCGCGCAACGCAGGGGGCGGCGGGCGATGACCGGGCTGCCGCTGGAGCGAATCGTGTCGAAGGGGAGGCCGCATCCTTCGCTGATGAGGGCGGCCGACAGCTCGAGCCCCACGTGCCCTCCGCCGGCGCTGAGCTGCCTGCGCGCCTCCGCGGGCGAGCGTCCGACGCAGACCTTCCGCTGGAACGGGGTGCGCCGCTTTCCCGCGTCGAGGATGCGCTCGACACGGATTCTCCTCACGTTGCGCGTCGCTCCCGAGGCGACGATGGGCAGGAGATCCATGACGAAGCCCGGGTTCACGCCCGTGCCGAGGATCGCCACCTTGTGCCGCCTGGCCACGCTGTCCAGCTTCGCCGCGAGCCGGGGAGCCACCGCCCTCGGGTACGACAGCTCCTCGGTGGAGGAGACGATCGGCAGGCCGGCGGCCGCGCACTCGGCCAGCTGAAGCCAGGTCGCCTCGAGCGATGACTGGGTCGTGTGGATGACGACGTCCGCGCGCCCCTTCCGGAGGGCTTCGCCGAGAGTCGCGGCGACGATACGGGTGGCGGGGAGATGCGGCTGCTTCGCGGAGGGGGCACCGATGAGGCTGCGGAGCGGGCGCCCGATCTTGGCCGGATCCAGATCGACGGCTCCCGCGAGGGTCAGCCCGGGTGTCCGGGCGACCGCGCGCGCGCATTCCAGGCCGATGGCGCCGAGGCCGTAGATGAGGATTCTCACAGGCAGCGGGGCTCCGGTCAGTTCAGGAGAGCTTGCAGGCCCCGGAGGGCCCGCCGGGCGGCCACGTACTCGTCATCGATGCCGAGCGCCGCGTTGTACTCCGCGATCGCCTCCAGCCACCGCCCCTTCTTCTCCAGGGCCCTGCCCAGGTTGAAGTGCGGGTAGTGCTTGGTCTCGTATCGCTTGGCCACGAGGGCGCGCTGCAGATAGGGGATGGCCTCGTCGTAGCGGCCCTGCTCGATGAGGTAGGCGCCGATGTCGTTGTAGGGGTTGCCGAATTCGGGATCCTCGCGGATGGCCTCCAGGCATTCTCGGATGGCCTCCTCGTAGCGCCCCTGGAACGAATAGGTCCAGCCCAGAAAGGTGTGGGCCTCGGCCGTGGGCAGGACTGCAATGGATTGCTTGTAGAGGGAGACGGCCGAATCGAGCTCTCCCTTCATCTGCTGCTCGTAGGCCTGCTGGAACAGGTCGAGCGCGCGGTCACGTTTGCTCATGACGGGGTCGCGGGAGTTCGAGTATACGGAGACGCTCGATTCTCTGTCAAACCAGGAGACTCCCGTGCCGCAACGGGAGGAAGGCCCCCGTTCTCCTCCAGCCCGCGATCCGGGCACCGCACTTCCGGGTCCGTGTGGAGACAGAGGCGCGAGCGTGACCGGGGACCGCGGTCGCCTGATCAGTTCGCTCTCGCGAGGAAATCCTCGACGGCCCTCCGGCCGCCGCGGGGGATCGACTCGCCGTCGCCTACGAGCACTCCGTCGAAGGAGTACTTCAGCAGGCTGCGGATCCCTTCGCGCGCCTTCGACACGTCGGCGTACTTCTCGGGCGGGAGGAGGTTGAGCTGCCCGGGTGGCTTCCCGATGAGGGCATCGCCGAGGAGGACGGCGTTGACGCGCCGGATCAGGAAAGCCGTCTCGCCGGGCGACTTGCCGTCGGGGATACGGATTGCATGCACCTCTCCGGGCAGATCGTCTCCGTGCTTGAAGACCCCCCCGATGCGGCGGCTGACGAGCGGGGCGTCGGCCTGGTGGATCAGGATCGGCGCCCGGAAGCGGCCGGCCAGGTTGTCGGACTCCCGGGTGTGGTCCTTGTTCGTCAGCAGGATTGCGCGCGGGACGCCTCTGTGCTCGATCTCCTCGATGATGGACTCCGGACACGGGGGTGGATCGACGAGGATCGGCTCCCCGGGCGTGGCCAGGTACCAGCCGTTGAATCGAATCCGCTTCTCCGGTGAATCGAACCCCCAGGTGAAGACCCCTGGCAGGATCTCGCTCATGGATTCCTTGGACATGGGGGCCCATCCTGTCACGGGGCGGCGCTTCGAGTCCAGCGCCGGCGTGCATGAGGAATGCGAGCCTTGACACTCCTGCCGGTGGCTGCCTACTCTCGCCGTTGAGACCCGATTTCGATGCTGAAGCTCATCAGGGAGGCCCTCGGCGTCCTCGCGGGCGGAAGCCGCGTGGCCCTCTCCACGATCGTCTCCGCCAGCGGCTCGCTTCCGATGTCGCGCCGCTCGAAGATGCTCGTCCTGCCGGACGGCACGCTCAGGGGTACGGTGGGCGGCGGGTGCCTCGAGGCGGAGGTCTACGCGGGAGCGCGCGAAGCCCTCGAAGGTGACGGCTCTCCCATCCTCAAGAGGTTCGTCCTCACCGAGAGCCAGGCGGGTGCCGAGGGGCTGAACTGCGGCGGGACCGTCGAGATCCTCACGGAGGCGCTGCGGCCGGGCCCCGTCATCCCCGTGATGGAGCGCTGTGCGGTGCTCCTCGAGCGGCGGGAGGATGCGGTGATGGCGACGGCCCTGGCGGGGCCCCGCGAGGGGGCGGCCGGGAAGGTCGTGCTCGGAAGCGGCGCCGCCGTCGGCTCCCTCGGAGACTCCGGCGCCGATCGGCGCGTGGGGGACGCGGCAGCGGCGCTGATGGGATCGGACGGCTTCCGGATCGACGAGGTCGAGGGGGCCGGCAAGGTCTTCATGGAGTCGATCCCCGTCATTCCCACTCTCATTCTCTTCGGCGGCGGCCACGTCTCGCGGGAGACCGCGAGAGTAGCCGCCACGGCCGGCTTCCGCGTGATGGTCGTGGACGACCGGGAGGCCTTCGCGAGCCGCGCGCGCCATCCTGACGCCGATGAGACGCGGGTCATCTCCTTCGATGAGGCGGGAGCCGGCCTGCCCGTCGATCGCCATACCAGCCTCGTCGTCGTGACGCGCGGCCACCAGCACGACGAGAGAGTCGTTCGCAAGCTCCTTGGAAGCCCGGCCGCCTACATCGGGATGATCGGGAGCGCCCGCAAGGTGGCGATCCTCAAGGCCAAGCTCGCGGCCGAGGGGTTCAGCCGGGAGGCCCTGGATCGCCTCCACGCGCCGATCGGACTGGACATCGGAGCCGACAACCCCGGCGAGATCGCCGTCAGCATCGTGGCCGAGCTCATCGCCGTGCGCCGCCGCGGCGGCGACTCCCGAAGCATCAGCCGCGTTCGCCGCCCGGACCGCTGAAGAGCCCTCAGAGAGCATTCGCCGACCACTGTTGCGCGGGTTCGAGGGTCGTCCCGCGCCAACGGCACGGCGGGTGCCTCCAGCCACCGAAGGGCGACCCTCCGGCCCACGAGTGCCGCCCGCTCGCGACTCCGGGAAGGGCCTCGCGATATCGAATCGCGGTAGTGCCCCTCAGGGTACCGGCGGCAGGAGATCGGTCTCGAGGATCCGGCGCCAGTCCGCGGGGATGGAGGCGGGTCGCCGGGTCGTGTAGTCGAACTGGACCTGCACGGTCGAGGCCTCGACGACGAGCCGCCCGTCGCGGCGGGATCGCCCTTCGTAGGAGATCTCCCAGGAGCTGCGCCCCACGCGCGAGGGGCCGCACCACAGATCCACGACCTCGTGGAGAAGGACGGGGGAGCGGAAGTCGAGGTGCGCGGAGGCCAGGATGAAGTCGATCTCGGCCAGCTCGGTGAGGCCCCGCCTGTCATAGACGTAGCGCGTGCGGACCTCCTCGAGCCACGCGAGGTAGACGCCGTTGTTGACGTGTCCGAGGCCGTCGCTGTCCCTGAGCGTGGCCTGCACGGCAAGCCGGTAGGGGAAGGCCCTCGACGGCGGGGCCGGCTCTCCGGGGAAGCTCACGTCGAGCGGCTCCTCAGGCCGGCCACGATGGCCCGGATGCGCTCGCGCGTTCCGGCGGAGAACCAGCAGTCGAGGAACTCGTCGCGGTGCTGCTCCTCGCCCTCACGGATCCTGGAAACCGTGGCGTGACGCAGGTACTCCTTCGTCCTCGCGAAGGCCTGCGCGTCCTTTTCGGAGAAGTCGGCCAGGCGGGCGAGCGCGCCCGCCTCGAATCCCGCCTCGTCCAGGATCTCGTGCGCCAGCCCCGCGGCGATCGCAAACTCGTCGGCATAGTTGAGGCCGAGGAGGCAGACCTCCTCCAGGCGGGAGGCCGGGATCCCCTCCCTCATGATCTGCGCGACACCCCAGGGAAGCGGCACGCCGACCCTGACCTCGTTGAGGCCGATCCACGCGCCTCGCCGCAACACGCGCCAGTCGGCCGTCATCGCGAGAACGCACCCACCCGCGACCGCGTGGCCGGAGACGGCAGCGACGACCGGCATCGGGAGGGTGTAGAGCGCCAGCATGCAGCGGCTGAACTTGGCGAGGAAAGCTCTCATCGCGGGCCTGTCGTACTCGATCAGGATCTGGAGATCCAGCCCGGGAGAGAAGAGCTTCCCGGACGAGGCGAGGAGCACTCCCCGGACTCCGTGCGTTTCCCTCGCATCCTCCACCGCGGCCTCTATCCCGTCCAGCAGCGCTTCGTTGATCGCGTTGCCATGGATCCCGCCGATGCGCAGCGTGGCCATGCCGTCGCGCACCTCGAGCCTCACCGGATTCGCTTCGGGCTTCACGCTCACTCTACTTCAATAGGCCGAGGCCCCGACCCGCCCGGACCATCGCCTCGAGAGCGAAGTCCAGATCTTCGCGCGTATGAGCGGCGGAGACCTGGCAGCGGAGGCGGGCCTGGCCCTTCGGCACGACCGGGAACCCGAAGCCCGTCACGAAGACCTTCTCCTCGAGGAGCCTCTCGCTCATCCGGATGGCCAGCGCCGTCTCCCCGACGATGATCGGCACGATGGGTGTCTCGCTCTTCAGGGGCCGGAATCCTTTCTCCGCGAGCCTCTCGCGGAAGTAGGAGGCGTTCTCGTGCAGGGCTCGCACGCGCTCCGGATGCGCCTGGACGTATTCGAGCGCCGCCAGCGAAGAGGCTGCCACCGTGGGGGGCAGTGCGTTGGAGAAGAGCTGGGGCCTGGATCTCTGCGTGAGGTAATCCGTGAGCGCCGCAGGGCCGGCCGTGAAGCCGCCCGCCGCCCCGCCCAGGGCCTTGCCCAGCGTCGAGGTGAGCACGTCCACCTGGCCGACCAGCCCGAAGTGCTCGGCGACGCCGCGCCCCGTCGCCCCCATCACTCCCGTGCCGTGGGAGTCGTCCACGGCGAGGACCGCGTCGTGACGGCGCGCGAGATCCACGAGGTCCGGGAGCCTGCACAGATCGCCTTCCATGCTGAAGACGCCGTCGGTGAAGACGAAGCGGTGGCGGCAGCCGGCGGTCTCGCGCAGGGCCTCTTCGAGCGCCTTCATGTCGCTGTGCGGATAAACCTTTCGCGTGCACTTCGTGGCCTTCACGCCGTCGATGACGCTGGCGTGGTTCAGCTCATCGCTGATCACGGCGTCCTCCTCCTGGAGGAGGGTCGGCGTGAGGCCCGTGTTCGCGTTCCAGCAGGAGACGTAGCTGAGGGCGGATTCGGTCCCGACGAAGGCCGCCAGGCGCTCCTCGAGGCTGCGGTGGATCGAGAAAGTTCCACATATGAACCGGACCGAGGCGGTTCCCGCCCCCCATGTATCGATGGCCTCCCGCCCCGCCCGCATGACTTCGGGCTGGGCCGACAGCCCCAGGTAGTTGTTCGATGAGAGGACGAGCACCCGCCCCCGGCCCTCCATCTCCACCCAGGGCGCCTGCGGCGACCTCAAGTAGTTGAGCCGCTTGTAGACCCCATCCTCCTTCATCCTTCCGATCTCGGCGGCGAGCCTGTTCTTGAAGGCTTCGTTCATGGCGCGGGCTCCTCGAGGTTGAAGAGGACCTTTCCGGCCCCGGAGGCGATCGCCTGCATCGCCTCCTCCACCTGGTCGATCCGGAACCGGTGCGTGATCACCGTCGTAGGGTCGATGAGGCCGGCGAGCAGGTAGGAGCGCATCTGGTGCCACGTCTCGTACATGCGGCGCCCGACGATCCCCCGGACGGTGACCCCCTTGAAGATGAGGTCGCGGGAGATGTTCAGGGGCACCTCCTCGTTCGGAAGGCCCAGGAGAGCCACCTCGCCTCCGTCCTGGACCGCCCGGAATGCCTGCTGGATCGCCCCGGGGTTGCCGGACATCTCCAGGACGACGTCGGCGCCCTCGCCGCCGGTTTCACGAGCGATGGCCTCCTCCAGAGACTCGCTTGCAGGATCGATGACCAGGTGGGCACCCATCCGCCGGGCCATCTCGCGCCGGGGCGCGGAAACCTCCGAGGCCATCACGAGCGTCGCGCCCGTCGCCCGCGCGATGGCGATGCAGAAGACCCCGATGGGGCCGCAGCCCAGGATCAGAACGCGCTTCCCCCTCACGTCGGTGGACATCACCGCGTGGAAGGCGTTGCCCAGCGGATCGTGGAGCGCTCCCGCATCCATCGAGATCCCCGGGTCCAGCTTCCAGACATTCCCGGCCGGCATGGAGATCAGCCCCGCGAAGGCGCCATGCACGTCCACGCCGATGATCTTCACCCGACGGCAGATGTGGCTCTGTCCCGTCCGGCACTGCCGGCACGCTCCGCAGGCGATGTGCCCCTCCGCCGTCACCCGATCTCCGGGCTGGAGCCCTTCGACGCCCGGCGCGACCTCCTCGATGACGCCGGAGAACTCGTGGCCGATGATGAGGGGAGGGTGGATCCTGCTCTGGGCCCACGTATCCCAGTGGTAGATATGAAGGTCGGTTCCGCACAGGCCGACGCGGCTGACGCGGATGAGGGCCTCGCCCCTGGCCGGACGAGGCGAGGGCACTTCCTGGAGCACGAGCCCCCGACCCGGGGCCGGCTTGACGACGGCGAGCATGGAATCCCTGCGAAGAGGCGGTTTCAATGGTGTGCCTGACGGCGCGGGACAGGAGAACGGCCGAGTCGGAGTCTACTCCCGCGCTTTCCGCGCAATCAACCCTATGCTAGCGTGCCACGCGGACCCCATGTACACGGTCAGCGAGACCATCGAGTTCTCCTACGGCCACCGCCTCATGGATTACGAGGGGAAGTGCCGGAACCTCCACGGCCACAACGGGCGCGCCGAAATCCTGCTTCGTGCCGAAGCGCTCGACGCGCGGTCGATGGTCGAGGACTTCGACCTCATCGGCGATGTTGTCCGTGGATGGATCTCGGAGACGATCGACCACAAGACGATCCTCCGACGCGACGATCCGCTCGTGTCCTTGCTGGGGCAGGCGGGGGAGCCCGTCTTCCTCATGGAGATGAACCCGACCGCCGAAGCGATCGCCCGGCTCATCTTCGATGTGGCGAGGGAGAGGGGTCTGCCCGTGGCTGAGGTGAGGCTCTGGGAGACCTCGGGCTCGGTGGCGAGCTACTCCTCGTCCTGAGAGGGGCCGCGGCCACGCGCAGCCTTCGTCTCGGTGCCGCCGATGGCCATCGTTCCACCTTGAGCCCCGCCGCCCCTGCCTCCTCCCTTCTTTGCCTGGGGCTTGCGGGGGATCTCCAGCAGGTCATCCTCGCGAACTCGAATCGACCCGCTGGGCAGCTTTCGGTAGGGGAGGAGTCCGGTGCGGATCCACCGGTAGATCGTCTTCCGGTTGACGTTCGCGAGAAGGGCTGCCGCCTTGATGCTCAGCAGCGGCTTCTTCTCGCCGCAGGTGGGACAGCGGTCGCTTGGGGTGGCGGGCATAACGGGCCACACCGCGCGGGCCACACGCGCAGCGCTCCAGCTCCACTCCCGGGTGCACCCCCATGCCACGTCTCCGGGACGGAGATGAGACGGTTTTACTCCCGTTTATTCGCCGGGTCAAGCGCAATAAGTGCGTGAGGCCCTAATTGTCACAGAATGTCCCGCTATGTTCCTTCAGGGGGAGGGCCGGAGCCTGACGCGGCTGCCGTCACCGATGCCTTCAGAGGGATCCAGAACGATCATCTCGCCTCCCCGGAGGCCGGAGAGGATCTCGATCCGCCCTTCGACCTCGGGGCCGACCTGCACAGGGATCACGGAAGCGACCCCGTCACGAACTGTGAGAACGGCTGGGCCGCCCCCGCGTGAGGCGAGGGCTCGGCGGGGAATGAAGACGCGGGATGCCCGGCCCGCCTGCGGGGAGGCCGGGTCCTCGAGGAAGTTCACGCGCGCGCTCATCTCGGGGAGCACCTCGGGCCCCTTCTCGAGAAACGCGACCTTCGCTTCGATCGTCGCCTTCTGTCGATTGGCGGTGGGGACGATCTGGCGGAGGATGCCCGGGTAGGGGTGGTCGGGGAAGGCGTCCAGGATGATCTCGGCAGGCTGTCCTTCCCGCACGCGATCGATGTGGCTCTCGTTGACGTCCACCTCGACCTCGAGACTCGACATGTCGGCCACTTCCACCACGCTGTTGCCCCGTGCCGCGGAGCCGACCGACACCGGCGCGACGATCTCCCCCACCTCCGAGTTCTTCACCGTGATGACGCCGTCGAAGGGTGCGATGATGCGGGTGTCGAAGAGCGCGACCTCCGCGACGGTCACGGCGGCCTCGGCCCTCGGGATGGCCGCCGTGGCCGAGTCGACCTGGGCGCCGGCCACCTTGAAGCGGGCCTCGGCGCCGTCGAAGTCCGCCTCGCTCGTCACGCCGTCCGACAGGAGGCGCCTCTGGCGCTCGTATTCCCGGCGCGCTTCCTCCTCGCGCGCGAGAGACTCCGAGTGCGCTGCGCGCGCGACGTCGAGCGCCCTCCGGGATTCATCGACTCGAGCCTCGATGTCGCGGCTCTCGATCCTGCCGATGAGATCCCCGGCGCGTACGCGGCTTCCTTCCCGCACGCGCAGCTCGGCCAGCCGCCCTGCGATCTTGGGGGTCACGGCGGCCTTCCGCTGCGCCACGACGTAGCCCGTGGCGGTAAGGATCGCCCCCGGCCGGTCGGGGGATTGCGATACGGCGATCGCCGTCTCCACCTCCGGAATGCTCAGCGGCTCGATCCATCTCTTGTAAGCTGCGACGCCTGCGGCAGCGAGGGCCACGATCAGCACGCCTCCGATGAGCCAGCGACGCATGCGGCCGCTGCCGGTGCGTGGCTCCGCGACCTCGCGGTCGATGCGCAGCGAGGCGAGGTCGCCGTGGCCGTGGGGAGCGGGGGAGTTCATCGGATGTGAGCGCCAGGCATGGGTTGAGTGCGTAAAACAAAGGGGACGCCGACGGCGTCCCCTCAAGCAGGATCAGTCTGGTAGCGCTACGGGGATTCGAACCCCGGTTTGATGGCTGAGAACCACCCGTCCTAACCCCTAGACGATAGCGCCGTGCCCGGGATACTAGGAAGGGTCCGGGATCGCTGTCAAGCCGGGGGAGCCGCTGAGCCGTTCTTCGGGAAGGCCGTCAGGTGCAGGAGCGTGCCATCCACGACGAGGGCCGCTCCGATGACGTTGGGGGTCTCCATCCTGAGGTCCTGCCCCTCGCCGATGGAGTCGAAGGACTCTCTGGGCGCCGCGGCGAGCTCGGCGATGAACTCGTCCGCGGTGAGCTTCGACGCCTGCCCGGACGCGGGCTCCACGGCCGAGCGGACGATGGCGTCCATCGCGTAGGAGCGGATGAGCTTGGGGAAGACCGCCTTCCACGTGCGGCTCCGTCCGAAAGTATCGAGCCCCTGGAGCTGGTCGTTGATCCGCACCACGATGCCGACCTGGCTATCCTCGGTCCGGAACGAGGCCACGTAGGAGTCGAGGTCGGACCTTCGCTGCTCGTGGACGTCCACGAAGGAATCGGTGTTCGAAGAGGTCCCGCTCACGCCGAGGTATCTCTTCACTGTGCTCCAGACCTTGCCCTGGTCCGACTTGAAGTCCCTCCGCACTCGCAGCATGGAGGTGGTGTCCTGGAGCTTCGCCCTGCGGCCCATCGCGGCGAACATCGAGTCGGTGCTGCTGAAGGAGCGTGAGCTGTAGCGCCACCGCCCCTCCTCGATGCAGGAGACGGGGATGACCTTTTCGGATTCGGCCGGGATGACGAACGAGGCGTTCGAGATCCGGTTCTGCTTCGCTCCCACCAGCTCTTCCCCGTCGAGGATGAGCACTTTGGATCGGCTCCGGTTCACCACCCTCAGATTCTGGACGCTGCCTCCCTCGTCGATCTCCTTGATCTCCACGAGGCCGTCTTTGAGCGCCTGGTCGAGGGTGAGGTACTCGAGGGGGGCTTCGTGAAGGGCGAGCAGGGGAAAGATCGAGAGGTTCTCGTGCGTCTGGGGGGTCCCGAGGCTGAGACCGGCCAGATACGCGGATACGGGATCGTGCAAGGCTGCCTCCGGGGCCGGGTGGCGGACAGCGGGAATCCTAACACAGGGCCGCTCGGATGGCCCGTCGCAGGGGCCTGTCCGAAGGGGTCCCCAGGCGTCAGAGCTTCCGGTTCTGTCCGCGCTTTCTCAGGACGCGGAGGCCCGCGCCGGCGAGGAGGCCCGCGAGGGTGATCAACCCCCACTCGCCGAGGGTAGGGATGCCGCCCGGCCCGGGCGGAGGCGGGTTGAGGGAGGGCGTTTCGAGGAAGATGCCCGTCCCGCTGACGGAGATGCCGGTGTCGGTGTGATCGGTGCGCACGCCGTCGATGATGGCGCTGCCGCGGGGGCGGATGTCGAAGACGTTCATCGTCCCGAAGCCGGGCACCATCCCGGCAAAGGCGCTCACGTCGGGAAGGAGGAGGTTGAGCATCTCGTCCACGACCTGGGCCAGGTTCTTGCCGGCGGTCGTCACCGTGTAGGTGTTGACCGGGCCGCCCCTGAAGGTGATCCGAATCTGGAAGTTCCCGTTGCCGGCGATGGCATCAGGAATCGCCACGATGACGCGGTTGGGATTGAACGGCGGCGGCGAGAAATGCGTACCGGTCGGGTGGATGTTGAGATCGTTCTCGTCCACCGTCATCGGGCGGACCTCGCCCCCGTTGGGATCCGTGATCGACATCGCGTTGATGTTGGGGTCGTTCGGGTCGTTGTAGATCGAGGCGCTGAATCCTTGTGTGTTGTAGAAAGTGACGAAGTCCTGGAGGATGTTCTCGATGGGCCGGTTGGGATCGTGGGCGACGGTGTGTTTCTTGCCCGCCACTTCCATCTGCGTCCGGCTTCCCTTGGCCTTCTGACCCGCCCTCCCCAGCTCGATGATCCCGCTGAAGGCAGGGGCACCGGTCAGGAGCAGGACCAGAAGCGCCGCAAGGAGCCTGCCACCGCCGGTTCTCAGCCCCGAGGGTTCGCAGGAGCCGAGGCGCGCTCCAGCAGCGCCGCCGGGCGTCATCGAGGAGCGAGCACAAGCCTCGGATTCAGCAGAGGGCGCCACCGACGGGGTTCGAGAATGGCTGAAGGCGGTTGCTCGAGTCACTTGAGGCCTGGCTCCACTGAATCGAGGTCGAGCCGCGCGGGGGGAGCCACGTGGCGGGTTTTCTGGCCGGATCGGGCTACCGTGACACCGGCCGCCCCCCGAGTGAGCAGGATCGGAGGGAAATCCAGAAAATCCGGCCGGGAAGATACGGTGACCCTCTCCAGTTGTCAACGAAAGGATGATGCTCTATTTCCCGAGGATCTCGGCAGCCCGAGAAGAGCTGAGGAATCGCTCCCTCATCTCGGTTGAGGGGATCCCTTCAGCCAGCGTGAGGAGGGCCTCGCGGGCCTCGCGCATCAACCCCGCGTCCTGGAGGATCCTCCACTCGAGCCCCCTCAGCCCGATCTCCTCGGCGAGACGGATCGCCTCTTGAAGCAGGGCGCGCGCTCCATCACCCCGACCGGTCGCCTTGTGGACGAGTCCGCCCAGGTGCAGCTCGAAGAGCCGCTCCTGGGGTGACGGCAGCGTCGCCCGGGCCCCCTCCAGCTCACGCAGCCGATCCGCGGCCGTCCCGGCGTCGCCCCGCGCGAGCGCCGCGAGGCCCAGCAGGTAGAGGCTCAGCACCCTCGTCTCGCCGAGACCCAGGGTCCTGGATATCGCCTCGGCCTCCTCGAGGAAACGCTGCGCCTCCTCGGCGCGGCCCGCGGCGAGGCTCGCCTCCCCCATGTTCGCGAGGGAGCGGGCTTCTTCGCTGCGATCTCCCTGCTCCCGCGTGAGGGCCAGCGCCTCCGAGAAGAGGCGCTCGGCCTCCTCCGCGGCGTTCAGGGCGAGGCCGACGCGCCCGAGCGCGTTCTTGCAGCTCGGGATGCTCCATGTCTCACCCAGGACCTCCTTGAGCGCAAGGCTCTCCTCGCAGCACTGCAGCGCGCGGCCGTAGTCGCCCATCCGCTCGAAGAGGGACCCCAGGTTACTTTGCGTCGAGGAGAGCCCGGCCTGATCGCCCAGCTCCCGTTTCAGGGCCAGCGACTCCTCGTGCGCCCCGAGCGCCAGGCCGAACTCGCCCCGTGCCTCGTGGAGGAGGCCCACGTTGTTCAGGCTCCGCGCGATCGAGCGCCGATCTCCGATCTCGCGCTTCAGCTCCAGGGATGCTCTGTAGTGGCGAAGGGCCTCGTCGAGATCCCCGCGCTCGTGATGCACGGCGCCGATGTTGTTGAGGGCCTCCGCCTCGTTGAGCCTGTGCCCGATCTCCTGCGCGGCGGCAAGCGCGGAGGTGTAGGCGGTCAGCGCCTCCTCCGTTCGCGCCTGCCTGAGGTGGATGTTGCCGATCTTGTTCAGGCTGTCGGCGTAGCCCGATTGATCTCCGATGGCCTGCTGGAGCGTGATGGCCCGGCTGTGCGCGGCGAGCGCCTCCTCGAACTCGCCGTGATGGAAATGGACGGCGCCCAGGACGGCCAGGCTGCTGGCCAGGCTGTGCCGGTCGCCCGATTCCTGGGCCAGCTCGTAGGCCCGCCGGGCATGGACGAGCCCCGCCGCGTAGTCGCCCGATCGGACGGAGAGATCCGCCAGCAGATTCTCGGAGTGGGCCTCCTTGTGGAGCAGGCCCCCCGAGCGCGCGTCCTCGCGCATGGCCGCGAAGTCCTCCCTGGCGGCATCGAAGGTGCCGAGGCGAACGCGGATCTTGCCTCGATCCTTGTGCGCCTTGATACGCCATCGGAGGGCGGGTTCGCTCTCTTCGGATCGCGCGGCTCCGGCGTCCTCGAGGATACCAAGAGCCTTCGTCAGCGTGGCCTCGGCGTCGCGGTTGGCGAAGAGGGTCCGCTCGTGCGCGGCCGAGACCAGCAGGTAGGGGACGGCTCCCGCTTCCTCCCCGGCTTGCAGAAGCTGGTGCGCGATGGCCGCGGCCTCCGTCCTCTGTCGGGCGACGCCCACGGATGAGACGCTCCTGTGCGGGCTGCTGCCGGTGGCGCCACGTGCGAGCCCCGAGAGGAGATCGCCGCCCGACCGGGCGATGAAGTGCTTCGCGATCCTCGAGTGGTACTCCCGGCGCAGCTCGGGGAGCATCTCCTCGTAGAGCGTCTCCCGGATCATGGGGTGGTCGAAGGTGTAGGCGTCACGCTCCACGTGGACCAGCCGGTGATGCCGCTCGAGGTCTTGAAGAGTGGAGAGGATTCCCAGGCGCTCCCTGCCCAGGCAGGCTGCGAGCGTGGAGGAGCGGAAGGTCATGCCGTCGCAGGCTCCCGCCTCCATGAGCTGCCGGGCATCGGCGCCGAGGCGCGAGAGACGGCGCGCGATCACGTCGCGAACCTTCCCCGGGATGGCGGCCCGGGCGGCGCCGGGGTCGATCACCCAGCCCTCCGCCTCGTGACGCACGAGACCGTCGGCTCTCAGGAGCCGGATCGCTTCGAGCACGAAGAGCGGGTTCCCGGCCGTGTCTTCCTGGAGCCGCTCCACGAACTCCGCCGCCGGCTCGACTCCGGGCAGCACGGCCCGGATCATCTCGCTCGTCTCTGCGGCCGTGAGGCGCGCGAGCGGGATGTGGGTGAAGGGGTCGGCGGAAGTGAGGCGCGTCAGCAGCGCCGGAGCATCCTCCGGGCGCCAGGTCCCCACCAGCAGCCCGCGCGATCGCTTGAATCCCCTCGCCAGGTAGCCGAACAGATCCAGCGTTCCGTCGTCCGCCCAGTGGAGATCGTCCACGTGAAGGAGCAAGGGCCTGTCCCTGGCGGCGAGGACGAAAAAGGCGGCGATGGCGTCGAGGAGGTGCTCTCTGTTGACGGCCTGTCCGGACTCTTCGGGCAGACTCCCCGGGAGGTGCAGGAAGCTCAGGAGGATCTGGTGTCGCCCGCTCAAGGCGGGCATGCGCTCCGCGAGGTACCTCTCCAGCTCCTGGGCCGACTCGATGCCAAGGAGAGCCACGAGCCTCTCGGCGGCCTCGACGAGGGGCTGGTAGGGGAGCCCTCCCTCGCGGAAGAGGCATCGCCCCGTGACGTAGCTGCCTCCAAGCGCCTCCACGATGGCGCCGCATTCGGCGACCAGGCGGGATTTCCCGATTCCCGCCTCGCCCGAGACGAGGATCACCTGCCCCGTCCCGTCGAGCGCGGCCTCCACGGCGTGCTTCAGGCTCTTGAGGCTGGAGCCCCTCCCCACGAGAGGGGCCTCCCCGGACCTTCGAACGATCAATCTCGGCCCGGGGGCCGCGATCCTCCCGGCCGAAGGGGCGGAGGTTTCCTCCTCCGTGCCTGCCGCCTCCGCTCTCATCCCGTCGGGCAGCGCCGCGATGCAGTGCCCGAGGTCCATGGCGAGAGCGCCGGCGTCTGGATGGCGCTCAGCGGGGTCCTTCCTCAGGGCGCGCCTGACGAGCGACTCGAGCGCCCCCGGGATCCCGGGCCGTCGAACCCGCAGCGGGGGTGGCTGGTCGTAGACGATGCCGTGGAGGATGGCGAGGTCGCTGTCGCCGCGGAATGGAGGAGTGCCCGCCACCAGCTCGTAGAGGATCGTTCCGAGAGAGAAGACGTCGGAGGCGGGGCCGGCGGGCCGCGCCCGCGCCTGCTCCGGCGACATGTAGGCCGGGGTCCCCATCCGGGTTCCCGCCGAGGTGAGCCGTTCGACTTCGGTCGGGAGATCGCCGATGTCGGCGTCGGGAGGTGCGGCGTCGAAGGCCGCGAGGCCGAAATCGAGCACCTTGGCCTCTCCCCGGGGAGTGACCATGATGTTCTCCGGCTTCAGGTCCCGGTGGACGATCCCCCGCGCGTGCGCCGCCCCCACCGCCTCGCAGACCTTCAGGATGAGGCTGAGCGCGCGCGGAAGCGGGACCTCGCCGGAGGTGAGCACCCTTCGGAGGGTCCTCCCCTCGACGTACTCCATGCAGATGTAGTAGATCCCGTCCGACTCACTCGCTTCGTAGATGGCGGTGATGCCCGGGTGATCGAGCAGGGAGCAGGCCCGGGCTTCACGCCGGAAACGGGCGAGCCGGACCGAGTCGGCGGCGGCTTCCTGGGGGAGCACCTTCAGGACCACCTGCCGGCCGAGGTTCACATCCTCCGCGCGATAGGCGACCCCCATGCCCCCGCGGCCGAGCTCCTCGAGGATACGGTAGTGGGAAAGCTCGCGACCGACGAGTGAGGGCATAGGCGATCAGGGAGAAGGGCCGATCGGTGGCGACGGACGAGCGAGTCACGCGCAGTTGCGCCGATCATGAGGAGCCCCGTTGCTGCATGTCAAGTCCGAAGCCGGTGCTTCGACCCCGGCCGGTGATCCATGAGAGATGATGAGGATGTCGTGCCCGTGATCTGGTCGCTCCGAGCGTCGTCGGCCATCCTTCTCCCGCTCGTCCTGTGGAGCGCGGCCTGGGGAAACCTCCGGGCGCAGGAGAGCGAGGTCGCCGGGGAGAGCCACGAGGGCGAGGGGGCCGCGGAGGGCGAGGAGGCCCGCGAGGAGACGGGGCAGGCGGCCACGGTTGCGCCCCTCGCGGAGCGCTTCCGGCCCTTCTTCGAGGGAAGGGTCTACAGGCTCAAGATGAACCTCCACAAGCCCGAGCCGGGCGGGCACCCCGCCCCCTGGATGGATGCGAAGGGCTGGCACAGGCGCGATGTGGCACGGCCCGTGATCCTGGCGGTGGGGGAGAAGGTCCAGGTGACCGGTGTCTTCGACTACGGCGACCGGAGCGTTTTCATCGAGCTGACCCGATGGCCTTCGCCCCCCTGGAACGAGGAGGCGGTGAGGACGCGGACCCGGATGAAGGCAGAGTCCGGCCCCGAGAAGCCCGAGAAGCAGGACGAGGAGATCCGGAAGCTCCTCGCCCTCGTCCTCGAAGAGACGCCGATCCCCTCACCCTGACGGCGCGCCGAGATGGTGCCGGCTCTCGCTGCGGGCTATGACGACGGCGGCGGCGAGGTCTCCCGTGACGTTCAGCGTGGTGCGGCACATGTCGAGGAAGCGATCGACGCCCAGCACCAGCCCGATCCCCTCCACCGGGACGCCGACGAGGCCGAGGATCATCGCCACGACCGGGATCGATCCCGCGGGCACGCCGGCCGTGCCGATCCCTCCCAGGATGCAGATGAAGACGACGACGACCTGATGCCCGAGGCTCAGGTCGATCCCGTAGAACTGCGCCAGGAAGAGCACGGTGACGCCCTCGAAGAGAGCGGTGCCGTTCTGGTTGGCCGTGGCCCCCACGGTCAGGACGAAGCGACTCACCTGGGGTTGCAGCTTGAGCTTGCGCTCCGCGACGTCGAGCGCCGTCGGGAGCGTCGCGTTGCTGGATGCCGTCGAGAAGGCCATGAGCATGGCCTCCTCGATCCCCCGGAAGAAGGCCAGCGGGCTCATTCCGCCGAGCAGCCGGACGGCGAGCGAGTAGACGACGACCTGGTGGATGAGCAGGGCCGCGACCACGGTGGCGACGTAGCGCCCGAGATGCACGAGGATCTCGTAGCCGAGCTGCGCCGTCAGCGTGAAGAGAAGCGCCGCCACCCCCCACGGGGCGAGGGCGATCACCATCTGGATCAGGCGCATGGTGACGTCGTAGAGGCCCTGGATCACCTCCTGGAACCGCAGAGCCGCATCGGTCCGCACGAGGGTCAGCCCGATCCCGACCATCAGCGCGAAGAACATGATCGCCAGGATGTCCCCCTCCGCGGCGGCGCTGATCGGGTTGGCCGGGACGATCTTGACGAAGAGGTCGAGCCCCTCCCGCTTCTCGACCGTCTGCTGCACGGCGGCGGCGCGCTCGGCGGCTCCTTGAAGCAGCCGGCTCTGCGCCTCGGGCGAGAGCCCGACGCCGGGGCGGAGCAGGTTCACGAGCAGGATCCCGATCAGCACCGCGATGGAGGAGACGACCAGCGTGTAGGCGAGGGTCTTCGCGCCGATGCGGCCCAGGCTGCGCAGATCGCCCAGGCCCGCCACCCCGAGGACCAGGGCGCTGAAGACCAGCGGGATGACGAGCATGAAGAGCAGGCGCAGGAAGATCTGCCCCGCGGGAAGGCTGACATAGCGGACGAAGAGGTCGAGCTGCGAGCTGCCGCCCATCAGCCAGCGGGCCGCGACACCCGCGCCGATACCGGCGCCCAGCCCCAGGAGCATCCTGTTGTGGAGTTTCATGGAATCGTGGCTCCTCCCCGCTTGGGGGGGCGGAGGATCGCACGTCCGAGGTGTCAGCCGCGAGCACGTTTCGCCCCGGCGCTTCCCCGAGGCACGCGCGTGCCCGGCCCGCATGTCGTGGTGGAGGGGGGCGAGCCTGCGGGGGTACTTCGCTCGAAGGCGCGTGGATGGGCTCTCTGCCTTGACCGGCAGGGGGCCGGCCCGTACAATCCCCGCCTGAGTCGATTTCCGCAGGGAGCCCGCACTCACCGCGGCACGACGGCGCCGGCCCGGCCCGCCCCGTCCCGCTCCCCATCCGGAGAACCAAACCTGGCGCGGCCCGTCTGGCCGCAGGGGGCTGACGGTGCAGAGCACGACCGAGTCGGAGGCGATCCAGGGGCTCGAGGAGCAGCCCGGTTGGGAGCAGACGTGGCTCCTGCACCGGGATGATCCCGAGGATCCCGCCGAGAAGGACCGCCGCTTCGGCCGGGCCAGCGAGATGCTCGACGTCGGCGACCACTACGTCGCCACGATCGGCTTCCCCAGCCGGGTTCCGAACCACCCCCTGAAGTACCGCTATGGGATGCCCGACTTCCTCCCCGACTACAAGTACAAGGTCGAGCTGGACGGGCGGACGCTCTGGATCCACGCAGACCTCGACGATCCCCTCACGGCGCAGCTCTGCGGACGCGCGAGCGAGTTCCCGAAGAAGTTCTCGGTGCGCTTCGACATTCCCGAGGAGGTGCGCGGCTTCGAGGAGCGCTACTGGAACAAGACGCTGAACGTCCTCGTCTACAAGAAGGCGGCCCCCACCGAGGAGAAGTACGAGTGGAGGGGGCACTACATCACGACGGACTGCGTGGGCTGCGAGATCTGCGAGCTGAAGTGCCCCACGAACGCCATCACCGGCATCAAGAAAGAGCGATACGTCATCGAGCCGGAGAAGTGCATCAACTGCGGCGTCTGCGGGATCTACTGCCCCTATGATTCCATCGTGGATCAGTGGGGGGATCTGGTGAAGAGGATCAAGGCGAAGGACATCCCCAAGGCGGTGGTCATCCCCGACCTCTGCTCGGGATGCGAGTACTGCATCGACACCTGCCCCTTCGATTGCATTCATCTCGTCGACGCGCCGGACCGGCTGAAGAACCAGGGCTACCCATCCGACATGACCGGCAAGATCGCCGTGGTGGACGAGCGGACGTGCGTCTCCTGCGGCATCTGCGAGACCTTCTGCATCAAGGAGGCGATCGTCATCGATCGGAAGTTCAACTGGGACCCCTACATCGGCTTCTCCTACCAGGAGGGGCGAGCCGTGCCGCCGGTGCAGGCGGCGGGGCCCGTTGAGGCCGTGAACCCTCGAACGGCGCCGCCCGACGTCCCCAGGTCTGAGGGATCTCCGGCCGGTTCCTAGCTCGAAGCCACAGCCTGGATCAGTTCCCCTCGAGCCGGATCTCGTGGCTGAAGCTCGCCCCCCCGCCCGAGTCTCTCTGGAGATCGACGATCACGGTCGAAGGATTCCGCGAGGCCTGCGCGCGGAGGCCCGGGGTGATCAGAGGATCGCCCTCGAACCAGTACTCGAGGTACCGCACGTGGTGGGCCGGCGCCGTCACGGAGAGGTGAATGTGCGCGGGCTGGGTCCTGTCGGGGTAGGCGGCCGGGCGGATCGTGACGAAGCCGAAGCGTCCCTCGGCGTCCGTCACGGCCACTCCGCGGAGGCGCGGCACGCGCGTGCCGCCTCCGCGCGGGTTGTACAGCCCCGTGGAGTCGGTGTGGTAGGCGACGACGGCGGCTTTCGAGAGCGGCCGGCCATCCATGTCGAGGACGCGCCCCCAGAACCGGAGCGCTTCGCCCGGCTCGCCCGGCTGGGGGATCGTCACCCACTCCGCGGGCGGCTCGCCTGTCGCAGCGGAGTCCGTGCGCGAGGCGGACTGGAAGAGCAGAAGCGCCGCAGCACCCGCCAGGACGAGCGCGACCGTGAGGATCCTGACTCGCATAGCGATTGCCCCCTACTGCCTTTGCGCCGGGAGATTGAGTCTACAACGTAGCACCACGAATCCGGCACATGCCCGCCTCGTGAGCGATGCGGCTCGGCGGCCCGCCTGATAGCGGGTCCCATTCGTCTTCTTCAACAACTCACCTGCTTCACCTACGCAGCCTCCCCCGCCACCAGCGTCTCTCCCTCGTAGACGAGGAAGGGCTCGAGCCCCTCTTCGACTCCAAGCGACCAGACGAGGTCGTCCGGAGCCTCACCCGTGCAGCGCATGAACCCCTCGTGCAACAGCCGCTCGTGGTGCTGAGTGCATTATGCCGACCTCCGGTTTATGCCGACTTCACTCGGTCAACGTT
>CAZMRF010000021.1:0-68163 GCA_964568735.1 uncultured Acidobacteriota bacterium | reverse complement strand
CCATTCGACCCCACGCGACATGAGTTGTTTCAGTTATTCACTCGCAGTTCCTAAGGGCGGCCTGCGCCGCGACCTCTCGGGGAAACGCTTCCACCAACCCCTCTGCCGCGGCCTGCGCACCTTGATAGTCTGCCCTTTCGTAAGCCCCGATGAATTCGGCCGCCTCCGGCATGGCCGCGGCGGGCCCACTCAGGAGCGACTCCACCGGGTCGCCGTAGTGCGCAGGGAGCGAGACAGCCAGCTTCTGTCGGAGGTTCCCTGCGATGGCAGAGGCGAGCGCGGAGAGATCACCGGTTCGCTCCTCCCTGGCCGCGCCCCAGACGACGCGGTTGCCCGCACTGTCGACGAGGCTGGCGCTCGCCCGCACACCCTCGCCTTCCCGAGTCAGGGCGCCCATGAGGACGCGCCCGGCTCCCGATGCTCGACCCGCCACGGCGGGCTCCAGAAGCCCGCCCTCAGTGCCGGGCCGCTCCACCGGCACCGGCAGGACCGTCAGCTCCGGTGACTGCGAAAGCTCGACGACGAGCGCTTCGGCGAAGGCGCGGCCGACATACTCCGCTCCCTCCTCCTGCCCCCGGACCTCGAAGGGAAGGACGAGAATCGTTCGCTCGTCGTGGGGGGGAGTCCCGGCGATCCAGCCGCGCTGCCAGACTGTGAGGCCGATCGCAGCGGCAACAAAACCCGCCCCGACCACCCCTGCCGCCACTTTCCATCGCCTCGGCGGCGCGCCGGCCTGGAGGCTCTCGTAGCTGGGAGACGATCCCGATTCCAGCTCCTTGCCCAGCCGCTTGAGATCCACGGCCAGGTCTTCCATGGTCTGGTACCGCTCCGCCGGCTTCGCCGCCAGCGCCTTGTGAATGATCCGGTCGAGATCCAGCGGCACCTTCGGAACGACGTCGTGCGCCGCCTTCGGCCGGCACCTGACGATTGCTTCCGCCAGCTCCCCGCTCGTGGCAGCCTCGAAGGGCTTCTGCCCCGTCGTCATCTCGTAGAGCACGACGCCGAGCGAGTAGACATCCGAGCGAGTGTCGAGTCTCTCCCTTCGCACCTGCTCGGGGGCCATGTAGGGAAGCGTCCCGCCCATCTCCCCTCGCCGCGAGTGCACGGCATCGCGAGCCGACAGGTCCGCGGGCGCCCGGCTTCCCTCGAGCGTCGGCTCGTCGGGCCCCGCACTCCCGGCTCCCCGCGGGTCGAAGAGCGCCGCCAGGCCGAAGTCCACGACCTTCACCTCTCCGTCGGCCGTCACCAGAATGTTGGCGGGCTTGATGTCGCGGTGGATCAGCCCCCGCCGGTGGGCCTTGGCCAGAGCCCGGGCGACCTGGAGTCCCAGCTCGGCCACCTTGTCGGGGGGAAGCGGACGGCCGTGGAGGATCTTCGACAGGGGCTTCCCCTTGACGTATTCCATGACGATGAAGTCGAGGTCGCCTTCCCTGCCCAGCTCGAAGACCTGCACGATGTGGGCGTCGGAGAGGGAAGACGCCAGCCGGGCCTCATCGAGGAACATCTCCCGGCGCCGCTCGTCGCGGGAGGCGTCATGAGGCAGCGTCTTGATGGCGACGGTGCGATTGAGGATCGTGTCCTCGGCCTTCCAGACCACGCCCATCCCGCCCTCGCCGATCTTCTCGATGAGGCGGTAGTGCGTCAGTGTCTGCCCGGAATCCTGGGTCACGAGTTCTGCACCTCGGGTTCAGTCTCGTGGGCGTGCAAGGAGGCGAGATTATACAGTCAGCCTATTGCCCAGGGCTGCCGCTGGGACTGCTCACGACGCGGCAGGAGGCCCGGACGCCTCCTTGCGATTTCCGTCAGTCACGCCCCCTGGAGGGCCAACCACCTGTGCAGCCCGCAGGGGGCAGAGGAGATCGAGTGGCCGGAAGTCCCCGGTGACGTACGCCCTCGGCGCGCACTGTGGGTAGGCCGGGCAGTGACATGCGTTGGCAACATTCCGGACCCGGTCGGCGAGCACGCGGACACGCTCCAGGACGGGAGCCGGGATCCCGGCGCGTGTTCCGTGCATGCAGATGACGACGCAGCCGAGTTGCGGGTGGTACCGGCGAGCAGTCCCGGGGACCTCACAAAATCCGAGGGCCCTGTAAAAGCGATCATGCGGCGGAGCGCAGGCCAGGAGCACGTTCCCGTTGTCGAGCACAAGGAACCCGTAGGCGGCTGACCGTTCCAGCGTCTCGCGGAGAAGATGCAGGCTGCCCCCGGTCCCCCCCCCCCCCCCCCCCCGCAGCCCAGGTGCGGGCACAACTGCGAAACACCGGGTGGAGTGTGAGCCGGCCAGGCTCAACCACCTTCTCCCCTTCCCCGATGAGGCGGTCGTACAAAGCCCGCACCACATCCCGGTCCAGGAGATACATGAGCAAGGGCAGTGGCTCTACGACCTCTTCGTGGAGTCGTCGGGACAGAAGCGGGAACTGGGCGGCGACCTCCTCGAGCGCCCCGGAGGCGTGACCCCGCTCCGCTCCCGTGAGGCGTAGCGTCCCCACCATCCGGTTCTCGTCGCCGCCCTCCGAAAAGAGGCCGAAGAACCGGGAGAATCGATCGTACCGGTCCATGTCGAGGCCGGGCCCGGTCTCGGGTAAGAAGGTCTCTGTGTGGGATGCCAGCCGGAAAACCTGGTATCGGAGCGCCAGGTGTTCCCGCAGTTCTCCGGCTGCCGTAATCTCTCGAAAAACGAAATGCACATCGTTGCCGGAGTCTCGGAGGTGCAGGCGTACGAGGCCCCTCACCTGCGCCACGAGGTCATTCTCCTTCCAAGGTTTCTCGACGTACCGATCGACTCCGGCTTCGTTTATCGCTTTGAGCGCGGAGTCCAGCCCCGCATGGCCGGTCAGAAGAACCACTTTCATCCACGACGCGGGTGTCGTCGCGGTTCTTTCCTTCTCCTGCCGGCGGCCGGTCGGAGTTCCGCAGGCCGCCTCGGCTGCCGCAAACGGTGAGCCGCCCGCCGCTTGCCAGGCCCGAAGTGAAGCCACAAGCTCTGTTCCCGCGATGCCCGGCATTTTCTGGTCCACGATGGCCACGGCGATGGGGCGGCCCTCCTGGGCCCACGCAGGCATGGCTTCGAGGACGGCTCGCGCGTCGTCGAAGGCCTCGATCCGGCAGATCTCCTCGAAGGCCGGGGCGAGCACCGCTTCCAGCGCCTCGAGCACCGCCGGCTCGTCGTCTATGAGGAGGATGAGGGGCTTCTTCAAGCTGGTCTCGAGAGAAGTGCGGTTGATGCCCGTGGCCGGCTCATCGGCGTCGGAGAAAGTCCTCTCTCCTGTACGCGGGGTCCGGGTAGGTGTAGAAGCCCCGTCCAGCCTTCATGCCGAGCCTTCCCTGGCTCACCATCTTCTCCGGGACGCCGATGCCGGCCTCGAGGAGACGCGGCTCGCCAAGTCCGCGGCGAAGGCGCTCCCTGCGGATGAGAAGCGACGTATCCAATCCCACCAAGTCCAGCGTGCCGAGCAATCCCATCTCCATTCCCGTCACGGCCATCCAGATCCGGTCCACGTCCTCGGCTTCGGCAGCCCCCTCCGCGACCTTCCCCAGAGCCACGTCGATCGCCGTTCCCAGGATCGCCCCCAGCAGATAGCCGGGGCTGCTCTTCTTCATCGTGACGGGCACCTCTCCCATGGCGCGGGCAAAGCGCTCCAGCGTCCGGAGCGTGCCTTCCGACGTGCCTCTCACGGGCATGATCTCCACCGCCGTTCCCGGCCGGTAGAAATGGAAGCAGGCGAACCGATCCCGGCGGTTGACGCCCACCAGGAAACTCTCGGGATCCAGACTGGAGGTGTTCGAAGTAAGGATCGTGCGCTCCGGGCAGTCCCGGTATAGCGCGCGGAAGAGCTTTGCCTTGAGATCGGCCTTCTCCGGGATGCACTCGATGACCAGGTCCACATCGCGAGCGGCGTCATCGAGCGAGGAGGCCAAGCGCACACTGCCTCCCCCCGCACGCCGGGGGGGGGCAGTTCCGCCCCGCGCTCGAGTCTTCTCGAAGACCTCCAGGCTTGCGGCCTGCGGATCATGGAGACAGACCGCCGCCCCCGCGCGTGCCGCTTCGAGCGCGATCCATGAGCCCATGGTCCCGGCACCGCAGACCAGAACGCTCCGCACTTCCGCTGCATCGTTCATTCCGCACCTCCATCCTCAGGCCCCATCTTCTCCGCCAGGCGGACTGCAGCCTTGGGGCAGTACAGGTCGGTGTGACGGAACTCGCCGCTCAGGTAGGGACCAGGCGTGCAATCCGGGAAGGTTGGGCAGAAGCAGAGGGAGCTGCCTCCTGGGGAGGGCTCTGCCAGGCGGGTCACGAGCGCCTCGATCGGTTTTCCCATCTTCCGCCGAGCGCGCTCGAGCGACGACCAGATGGCCATCCCAGGGAAGGGCTCAACGATCCTCGCCACTCCCGGGACCGCCTCGAATGAGAGTGGGAGGTAGTGGCGCAGGTGATGCGACGGGATCCCTGCCACGACGTGAGTGATTCCGGCCTGGGAGCAGTGAGCCGCGGTTCCCGCGAGCTGGCGCCGGTCGGCATTGCCCTTCCTATGCTCCGCCAAGATTGCGTGCCGACCCGCCTCCGCGACTCGGCCACCTGGATGCTCCAAGGTCGCGATGAATGCCTCGAGGATGTCCGCGTCGGGAAAGTATTTCGTGAAGGGGAAGGCCGTTTCGGCCTCACCCTCCAGGTCGCAGCCCGCCTCGGACAGTTGGGCGGCCGCCCGGCGGATGGCTTTGAGCTGTGGAGACTCCCCCCGGATGGTCAGCCTCAACGTCCCTACGAGCTTCTCGCCCCCGGGCTCGCGGCAGAACAACCCCAGGATGATGCTGCGGCGATCGTAGGCATCGAGGGCGGCCTCATCCCTGTTCGGGGTAAGGAAGAGATTCATGGGGGGCGTCATGCGGTAGACGGCGTAGCGGAGCTTGAAGACATCGATCAGCGTCGCGGGATCTTCGACGACACCCTGCCTCAGGAAGCGGAGAAGGTCCGCCTCACGCAGGTAGGAACGGAGAAGGCTCCCGATCACTTGCGTCATCTCGTCGTGCTTCCAGGGCTTCTCGAGGAACCGCGCCGCCCCGGCGAGGTTCTTGGCCTTGAGCGCTGATTCCAGGTTGGGATGCGCGGTCAGGAGGATGGATCGCATCCGGGCTGCCGGCGCCGCTACGCTGAGAGATTGAAGTAGTGTGACTCCCGTCATCACGGGCATCAACTGATCCACCACGGCGACAGCGATCGAGCGCCCCTCCTCCGTCCAGCGCGGCACTGCTTCCAGCACCTCCTGCGGGTCGTCGAAAGCCTCGACCCGGCAGATCTCCCCGAAGGCGAGCCCCACGAAGGCTTCGAGGGCGGAGAGGACCGCGAAATCGTCATCCACCAGCAGGATGAGGGGTTTCTTCACGCTTTCTCTCGCGGGAACCCAGCGGGGAGACGCCCCTCGTGAAGGTCTAGGGGACAGAAGTAACTTCGGCGAGGGGCCGCGTAATCGCGAGCGGGACAGCCGGTCTGATCGCAGAGGCAGAGCCGCCGCTCCAGCCTGAAGCGCTTCGCATGGGGATGCGCCTCCTCGCGGCCCGCCTGCCGGGGATGGATCTCCATTAGCACCGTGCCCCGTGCTTTTCCTTCATCGCCTCCCGCGGCCGGCTTGAAGGCCAGAGCCTCGTAGACCTCCCGGCGTAGAAGGGGCGCCTCCGTCTTCAATACAGAGATCCCCTCCGACGCGGCGTGCAGAACGGCCGTGCGGAGCAGCAAGGTCTCCAATGGATCCCCGGCCTCCTCGGGCAGGAAGGCCAGGCGGTCAAGAAGCCAGGCGCCGCCCGGAGCCGGCCCCGGGCGCAGCCTCACCGTCCCAGCGTGCTGCTCCTCCCGGGGTGAGAAGCGCCGGGCGAGGAAGTGGACGGCGCCCTTGTCCTCAGGCTCGTCGAAGGAGGGAACCTCGGCTTCGTCCTCCGGGCTCTCGCCCAGGAGTGTGAGGTATTCCCACCAGGCCCGGCGCACCGCCCGTACCGCCGCAATGCCTGGCGGATCGGTCAGCACGCTCGCCACCAGAAACCTGTCGAGGCCGCTCCCGCGCCCGAATCGGCCCAGGATGGAGGCGACAGCAGGCAGGAGGCCTCCCTCCGCGTCCCAGGGCTTGGGGTAATAGCGATCCACCTCGGCCTCGTTGATGGCCTTCTTGGCCGAGGCGAGGCCGGCGTAGGCGGTGACGATGATCCGGCCGCCGTGGCGGTGCGCGGGGTGCTGCCGGAGAGCGACCAGGAGGTCGGTCCCCGACCGGCCCGGCATCCTCTCGTCGGAGATCACCAGGGCCACGGGATGGGCGCCAAGCCCCCCGCACGCCTCTCGACCTGCGGTTCCGGTTCCGGTAGCAGCACGTCCTGCCACAACCTCGAGAGCCTCCTCGGCCGAGGCGGCGGTCTCGACCCGGTAGAGCGGCTCGAGACGCGGCCCCAGAAGGGAGGACAGCGCCTGAAGAACGGTCGGGTCGTCATCCACGACGAGGACCATCGGCTCGACGACCCCTTCATGGGGTGCGCGGGGTTCAGTCATTCCACCTCCCTCTCCGGGGGCTTCTTGGGCAGGCGAATCAGGAAGACAGTCCTGCCCGGGACGCTCTCGAAGGTGATTTGGCCTCCGTGGTTCTTCTCGACGATCGTACGGCATATTGGAAGCCCGAGGCCGAGGCCCGCCCCGGGCCCGCGTGTCGTGGCATCCAGCTCGAAGATCCGACCCCGCATCTCCTCAGGCACTCCGCAGCCAGAGTCCTGGACCGTCACCTCCACCTCTCCTCCCCTGTCGCGGGTTTCGATTCTCAACTCCCCCGTCTCCCCCATCGCTCTCAGGCCGTTATCCACGAGGTTCGTCCACACCTGGGTCAGCTCTCCGGGCCTGTGTGCGAAGGGTTCGATGGTGTCGAAGCGCGTTTCCACGCGGACGCCTTTCGGGATCCGGGGGCCCAGCACGCTGAGCGTCGCCTCGATCCCCCTGTGGACATTGGCGACCTCGAACTCCGCGCGATCTAGGTGCGCATAGGTCTTGAGGCCATCGACGATTCGGGCCACGTTGGCGCCGCACTCCTTGATGGTCTGCAGGCCTCGCCCGAAGGTGTGGAGCTGATCAATCATGGCCGACAGCCGCTCACCTTCACGCCTCAAAAGCGGCAGGGCTGCCTTGATGTCGCTCTGGGTGAGCTGCGCCTTGGCGAGGCGCCTGGCGATCGCATCTCCGGCTGGGATCCCGTCCTGCTCGAGGAGCCGCCGATGCTCCGTCTCCAGAGCGCGTCGCGCGCGCGTATCCTGGGGCAGCCCCTCGGCGGCACGGAGCGTGGCGTCCATCAGGGCCGAGAGCGCGGCAGCATCCTCACTCGTCTTGAAGACCCCCTTCAGCTCCTCTCCCATCTTGAGGATCGGCTGCTGGAGCCCCTTCACGGTCTCGGACAGGGAAGCCATGGCCCCCACCGGGTTATTCAGCTCGTGGGCGATCGCGGCGACGAGCTTGCCCAGGATGGCCAGCCGATCCTGGCCGATGAGGCGGGCGCGGGAGTCCTCCAGCTCCCGCGTGCGCTCTGCGACCTTGTGTTCCAGGTTCTCGTTGAGCGAGAGGACCTCGGCGTGGAGCGCCGAGTTGCGGAGGGCCATGCCGATCTGCTGGACCACCGCGTCGAGCAGCCTTTCCGTCTCCTCGTCAAAGGCCTCGCCGGGGTCCGCGCTGTCGAGATAGACGGCCGCCATCGGCGAGCCGAAGATATCCATGATCGGGCTGACCCAGATCCTGCGCAGGTCCAGGTCGCGCATGCTGCTCGTCATGATGTCGCCCCCGGCCGGGTTGACGAACCGGCATTGTTTCCGTCCGAGCCGGAAGACCTCCTCGATGAGGGAGCGGCTGATGTGCAGCGAGGGATCTTCGAGCGGGGTGAGCAGCGGCTCCACCACCGCATCTCGTCCGGCGCCCACGAGGTAGGCGCGCTGCACGCCCGACGCGAGGCGGAGCAGGTCGAGCGCCTTGTGCACGACTGTCGCCGGGTCCAGAGAGCTCATCGAGCAGATTGAATCCATGAACGGGCCGTAGGGGAGCGCCGCGCCCGCACTGCCCGGATAGGCCGCTCGAAAGACCAGATCGAGCCCGCCGAGGCTGATCCTATCGCCATGCGCCAGGCTGGCGCGCTCGCCCGGCTCGAGTGCGCGGCCATTCACCCGAGTGCCGTTGCGGCCTCCTTCGTCGCTGATCTCGAAGACCCGCCCCGTCCAGTGAAGGCTCGCATGCTTCCGGGAGAGGCGCGCATCCCCTCCGAGCCGCAGGTCGCATTCCCGCGCCCTGCCGATCAGGTGGGCTCCCGGCGCGAGATGCCAGACTCCCTCCCCGCCTTCCTCGGTGGGCTCCCGGCCAATCAGCGCAGCAACCGGCTGCATGGCCCCGCAACCGGAGCAGGCCAGACCCTCGTGCGTCACATGTCTGCCGGCCGAGGGCTCGCGCGCTCTCTCGCGTTCGTCACTCACCCGTTGTCCTCTCTCCCGTCATTCTCGGGCGGCAGGATGCTCCATTTTCTCGAGGATTGCATCGAACTCGGGGTTGGCGTGCAGTGATTCAAACCAGGGGTCGCTGCGGAGGTACTCGTGGTCAGTGTCTCCCAGTGCCAGGTCCTGCTCGAGCTCTTCCAGGGCGGCCACGGGATCTCCCCTGAGCGCGTAGACTCCAGCGAGATTGTAGTGGCCGACAGGATCGTCCGGCGTGAGACCCACGACCCGCCGGCACGCCTCCAGGGCCTCGTCCAGCCTCGAGAGCTGAATGTGAGCGTCGCACTGGTTCACGAGGACATGCTGGAAGATCTCAGGCGGGATGCTCTCAGGGTCCCTTTCGCGCATCGCGAGCACGGACTCATAGTGACTTGCGGCCTCCGCGATCAACTCATGACGCCTGTCGATCTCTATGCGCGCTCTCTCCTGGAGGGCCGCCCCGAGGTTGAGGGCGGCTGAAGCCGTCATGGGATCAGCATGGAGGGCCTTCCGAGCATTCTGCTCGGCGTCAGTCAAAGCAGAAAGCGAACCTGTTCGGTTACCCTCCGCCCAGAGGGATCTCGCCTGCTCCACCTGCGTGTGAGCCAGCCCATCGAGTACGTGCGGATTGCGCGGCGCCAGCTCGAGGGCTCGTCTGTAGTGCGTCTCCGCTTCGTCGAGCGAGCCCAACTCCGTCTTGATGAACCCGAGACAGTACTGGGGATAGAAGTCGCCCGGCGTGAACCCCGCGGCAAACTCGTAGTCGGCGATAGCCTTGCCGGTCTCTCCCGTCTCCTCGAAGGCGGCGGCACGGCCCATCCTCGCTTCGACGAAATCCGGGTGTTGGAGCAGGATCTGTGAGTAAATCTCGATCGCCATTGCGGGATCTTCCTGCTCCATTGCCAGGATCGCGTCCATCTCTCTCTCCTGCGCTGAGGGGTTCTCGCTCCGCCTCGCGGCGGCCTGTCGCTCATCTTCCTCCGCTGCGGCACGGTCTCCGAGCTTGCTGTGAACGAGGGCGCGCAGCCGGTAGGGCCACGAGGCCTGAGGCGCGGCCGCGACCGCCGATGAGAGATCCACTCGGGCCTCCCTCAGCAACTCACGCCCGCGATCGGGGTCGTCCGCGGATTCCGCCAATCGCAGCCTGTTCAGGGCGCGATCACGCAGGGCCTTCAGGTGGGAGGGTTCCAGCTCGATGACTTGAGAAAGCAGATCGATGGCCTCGCTCTGCCTTCCCTCTCTTCCGGCCCTCCATGCCTCCTCGACCATCTCCTGAGCCCGCAGATCCCGGAGGACGATCTCCCGCCGAGCACCGAGGATCCACAGGCTCGCGACCGTGGGGATGCCGAGGATCAGGCTTCCCGCGAGGGCGGCGTGCAGCGGCCGGCGGCGCACCCACTTGAGGAGCCTCGCGGGCGGAGAGGGCAAGCGGGCCCTGATAGGGCGGAAGCCGAGCACGGCCTCGAGGTCCTCTGCCAGGGCCGCCGCTGAGGCGTAGCGATCCTGGGGCCTCTTCTCGAGCCCCTTCTTAACCACCGTTTCGAGATCCCTGCTGACGGTCCGGTTGAAGTTCGAAGCGTGGAGTGGCTCCCGCGTGAGCACGGCATCCATGTAGATCTGCTGTGTCTCTCCGCGGAAGGGGAGCCTGAGCGTGAGAAGCTCGAAGAGCGTGACCGTCAGCGCATAGATATCGCAGCGGGAGTCGATCTCGGCCTGCCTTCCCCTGATCTGCTCGGGTGACATGTAGGCCACGGTCCCGAAGACCTTTCCTTCCGTCGTCACGCGGGTGGCGTCCGCCAGCGCAGCCAGGCCGAAGTCCGCGATCTTGATCGTCACGGGCTCCTTCGCAAGGAGGATGTTGCGAGGCTTGATGTCACGGTGGATGACACCCTTCCGGTGAGCGTAGTCGAGAGTCCGCGCGGCCACGGCTGCTTGTCGGATGACCCACCCGCTGTATTCGTGGGTGCCGAATTGAAGCCCCGTCAGGTCGTCTTTACCGGTCTGGCCCATCCGCTCGACGAGACCGGCGAGAGAGCCACCCTCCACGAGCTCCATCGAGAAGTAGTCGAGGTCGCCCACCCGGCCGCGCGTGTAGACCTTTACGAGGTTCGGGTGGTTCAGAGTTCCCCCGATCCACGCCTCCCGCGCGAACCTGAGGCCTGCCCTGTCCGATGAGCCCTCGTCACGCGTGAGGACCTTCAACGCCACCCGGCGGTCCATCCTCGTGTCGAGGGCTTCGAAAACAATCCCCATGCCCCCGGCACCGAGACGACCGAGAATCGTGAACCCCTCGATCTCCGGGATCAGCAGGCCCTGGCTCGTTCGGCCCGGAGCCTGGGCTGGCAGCGTCCCGGCGCAGGTGGGGCACTCGTGCGATCCCTCGGGAAGCGTCTCTCCGCAGGAGGAGCATGCGGGTCCGTGAGGGGCGATGGAGTCGACGCTCAAGGGACGCGGCTCAGGGGCACTGTGCGTCGTTGTATCTGGCAGGGACGATGCCGGGCGGGGCGATGGGGCCTTCCCCGAGGACGCTGCTGCCGGTGGCCAGGTAGTAGAAGCCCTCGCCCACAGCCGGGGTGAGCATGTCCGTGAGGTCAGGCAGGCCATTCATGTTCGAATCGGTGTTGCCACCGCAGACGAGCTGGACCATGTCCGATGTCCTGACGCCACGGGCCGCGCGCAGCTCGGACAGAACGCCTCGGTAGAGGTTGTAGGCGATGGTCCTGTTCGTCACAGTCCATTCCAGCCTCGTCACGGCCCCGGCCTGGGTGGCGTCGAGAAGCTGGACCTCGGCGGGCGTGTAGGGAGAGATGACGTAGGTCTCGCCCGCGTCGGGAGGGGTGTTCGGGTCCGTGTCTCCGAAGGGCGCCCCGAGAAGAGCGTCGGCGATTCCGTCCCCGTTGACGTCCTGCGCTCCTCCAACGGAGAAGCCGAGCTGGTCGTTCGGGTCTGCGCCTGTGACGACGAGGCCGTCAACGCTCTGCCCGATGCCGCCGAGCGGAATCTCTCCCGATGGGAGCGCGGGGCTGCCGTAAACGATGAAGGCCTTGCCGGCATCGCTCTCTCCGCCTACGTCGACGCCCGGCGCGCCGATGAGGAAGTCTTCGACACCGTCCCCGTTGATGTCGCCTGCCCCGCCGACACGCACGCCACCGAGGTCGCCCTCCGACCCCGCCGTGTAGAAGGTGGCCCCGAAGAGGGTCAGGGCGTCAGTGCCATCTGCGCTCCGGCCCAACCCTCCCGGGTCCAGCGTCGGCTTCTTCTCCAGTCGCGTCGTCCCGCTCGATGTTTTGGGGCCGTTGCCGGGGATTAGCCAGGCTTCCTGCCCGGCGCCGATGATGATGTCGGGAATGCCGTCGTCCGTGATGTCAACCGCGCCGGAGACGCTGCGGCCCACCTCACCGTTCGTGTCGGACCCGGTAAAGACCGTCCCCTTCACCTCGTCGCCCTGTCCGTTTGCGACACGGGACAGCTCGATGACCCCGGGTGTGTTCGGATCACTCAGGTTGGACAGGCCTCCGTGGATGGCGTAGACCTGCCCTCCACCCTGCACGGCCATGCCATGCTCGTCGATGGGAGACGCCCCGGGGGCTCCGATCAGGAGATCGTCGCTCTGCCCGCTGCGGCTGTCCCTCCAGTCGGATAGCGCCTCCCCGAGGCGATCTCCCGCAAACTCGCCTTGGAGGACGAGGCCGGGTGTCGTCACGCCAACCGAGGAAAGCTCCCTGATGTTGGGCGCTGTGTTCGGATCCGCGATGATGGGCCCGTAGACGACGTAGACCTTCCCCGCCCCCGACCGCCCGGGTCCCGGCGTGGCGCCGGGCGCCCCGATGGCAAGGTCGTCGATCCCGTCATCGTTCAGATCCCCGGCAAAGCTGATGGCCGCTCCGGCGAGATCTCCCGCCGAGGCACCCTTGAAGACGACGCCGCAGAGATAGGGCAGGCTGCATGCCGGGATGCCGCCCAGGCCGAAGCTGCTCCCCGCAAAGGCGCCCAACCCCGGTGCGCCGAAGACCAGATAGACCTTTCCCGAGTGCACGCCGTTGGGCCCGGCGAAGGGAGCGCTGACGAGGAAATCACCGATCCCGTCGTGGTTGGCGTCACCTGCCCTGGCAACGGCTGACCCCGCCCGATCCGACGCGGCTTCGCCCACGAAACTGACGGCCGAGATGATCCCTCCGCTGTACTGGAGGCCGACCCTGCCGAAGACCAGCGTGGCCTTCCCGGAGTCCACACCGCCGGCGTTCGAGTTCGGCGCGCCGACGACCATGTCGTCAATGCCGTTATTGTCCACATCGCCCGTCGCCGCAACGGAGATCCCCGAGTGCTCGTCGGCGTCCGTGCCCGGGATGACGGTGCCTCCGCCGCCCTGGCCGACATCTTCGGCTGGCAGCACGCCGGATGTCGATGTACTGGCCGTGTCGAAGGTGGCGGTGAAGGCCGGAGCCGGGTTCCCGGCCGCGTCCTCGAGGGCGGGCTGGACCCGAATCGTGTAGTCGGTGTCCACGGCAAGCCGCAGCTCGGGATCGAAGGTGAGCGTGCTGGCGTCGTGCGAGAGCCGGACGCGGCCCGGGACCTTGATCCCGTTCGCGTCGAGCCTCAAGGCTGCCTCCGTGCTCGTCTTCGGGTCTACGGGTTCGCTCATCTTCAGCACGATCTCCGTGCTGAGCGCCACGTCCACGGCCCCATCAGTGGGGTAGATAGCAAGGACCACCGGGCCCTCCGTGTCCTGGCTGCACGCATCCCCGGTCCCATCGCCGTCGGTGTCCTCCTGAGCCGGATCCGCAACGGCAGGGCAGACGTCGCAGGCATCTCCGACGCCGTCTCCGTCGAGATCCTCCTGGTTGGGGTCGGGTGCGAGCACGCAGACATCGCAGGGGTTCAGCACGCCGTCGAGGTCCGAGTCGAGGGGACGGCTGAACAATTCGAGCTTTGCAGTGCCGCTCTCGTCCGCGCGGTAGACCACGACTCCGCCATCGGGACGCGTCGAGTACCCGTAGACCTGCCCCAGAATAGGGGCGTTCACCGTGGTCGGAACACCACCCCCGGCCCGGACACGGTAGAGGGGCCCATTGGACGCGTGATAAATCACCGTGGTGCTGTCGGGCGTGAAGCCGAACAGAGCGTACGGGACCTGCTCATCCCTGAACTCGTGGCCCGCGTTGAGCTTGACGGACGTGCCACCGGCGATCGCCGTGGTGTACAGGTTCGTCGTATCCCCCACATCGCGATCGACCCAAAAGGCGACACGGGCGCTGTCGGGGCTGATTTGGAAGGCCACCCGCTCCCGCTCCCACCTTCTTCCACCTACGCTCGCTGAGCCGACCAGAGGTGGGTGCAGCCTCGTCGGTGTCGCACCACCCTGGATCGGGACGCTGTAAAGATCAGTGCGCATCCTCGGATCTCCATCCCTGAACACGATCGTCGCGCTGTCGGGGCTGATGGCGAAGCCACCGTGTCGACTGTTTCCGTTAGCCTTCGGCGTGCTCAGCTTCGTAACCTGGCCCCCCGCTATTGACACGCTGTACAGCTCGGTGATGTTGATCAGATCCTGATCCGCGATGTAGACGACCCTCGTTCCATCCGGACTGATCCGGAACCGGTCGACGGGAACCTCCGACAACCCGCCGAACCCTCCGATACTCCGCCCCCCGGAGAAAGGCGGATGCAGACGGATTGGGGTGCCACCGTTGATCGAAACCCGGAACAGCTCGACGCCGATGGGTCCACCCGGCCCTTGAGCCCAGTACACGACAACATTGCCGTCTGGAGTTATTTCGTAACCCCGCTCTCCGATGGATCCCCCGCTTCCTCCGACGCCGCTCGGCGATCCGGCAGGGCCATTGAGCTTGACGACCGATCCCCCGGTGATACTCACGCTGTACAGCTCCGGCCAGGAATTCTCCTGCTCGGCCCTGTAGACGACTCGCGAGCCGTCTGCACTGATGTCGAAATCCACGACTCCGTGGTTGGTGCCGACGAGGATCGGTCCATTGAGCTTCTGCGGCGGGACGCCTCCAAGAATCGATCTCATGTACAGCTCGGTCACAGTGTCGATGGCCTGATCGGCGATGTAGAGCACCTTGCTCCCATCGGGGCTGATGCTGAATGCGAGCACTCCGCCCCCGCTCACGAGCGGACCATTCAGCTTGGTTGGAAGCGCGCCCCCCAAGATAGGTACGCTGAAGAGTTCCACGATTGCACTGCCGCTCACAGTGGCCCTGTAGACGACTCTTGTGCCATCCGGGCTGATCCGGAGGTCTTCCTCGACGCCAGGGCTCACCACGGTTCCACTCAACTTCAAGGCGCTGCCACTCTGAGTGGGGACGCTGTACAACTCGAAGCGGTTGTCGGTTTCCTGGTCCGCCCGGTACACCACTCTCGAGCCATCGGGGCTGACCTGGAAGGACAGACCTGCGCTAATACCCCCCCCCACATCTCCCGACGCGATCATCGATCCGGAAATCTTTACCGCGGAGTTCTGCTGAGGATTGAAAAAGGTCGGACAGGTGTCCACATCGGCGCCGAAGCCGTCACCGTCGCTGTCATCGTCCGGATCGAGAGGATAAGGGTCGCACGCGTTGCCGGCCCCATCCCCATCCGAATCCGTCTGACCCGGGTTGTTCAGCCCGATGCAGTTGTCGCACGCATCTCCCACCCCGTCCAGATCGCCGTCGCCCTGTGACGCGTTGGCAGCAACAGCGCAGTTGTCGCAAGGGTCTCCTAGGCCATCACCATCTGCGTCGGCCTGATTGGGATCCGCGACCCGAGGGCAGACATCGCAGGCATCCAGGATGGAATCTCCATCGTCATCCAGGAAGGTCCTGTACAGCTGGACTGGATTGGCAGCGTCGATCTCGCCGGCGTAGAGCACCTTGGCGCCGTCCGGACTGATGGCGAGTGAGAAAGCACCGGCTCCTCCGGAGGCTACGGGGTCATTCAGCTTGATCACAGGGCCACCGGAAATACCTACAAGGAATACCTCCTGCTTGCCGGCCGTGGCTTGGTCAGCCACGAACACGACTTTGTTGCTGTCGGGGCTAATCTCAACGAGCGTTGCTCCGGAGCCCGCCATCCCCGCGTTCAGTTTCTGGACAGTTCCTCCCCCGATCGAAACGCTGTAGACCTCCTGCTTGCCGGCTGTGTCCCGGTCCGCCACGAACACGACCCTGCTACTATCGGCGCTGACCGCCACGAGCGTCGCCCCGGAGCCCGCCATCACCCCGCTCAGCTTCTGGACCGCTCCTCCTCCAATCGGAACGCTGTAGACCTCCTGCTTGCCTGCTGTGTCCCGGTCCGCCACGAAGACAACCCTGCTGCTATCGGTGCTGACCGCAACGAGCGTCGCCCCGGAGCCCGTCATCACCCCGCTCAGCTTCTGGACCGCTCCTCCTCCAATCGGAACGCTGTAGACCTCCTGCTTGCCTGCTGTGTCCCGGTCCGCCACGAAGACAACCCTGCTGCCATTGGGGCTGACCGCAACGAGCGTCGCCCCGGAGCCCGCCATCACCCCATTCAGCTTCTGGACCGTTCCTCCCCCGATCGGAACGACGTAGACCTCCTGCTTGCCGGCTGTGTCCCGGTCCGCCACGAAAACGACTTTACTGCTATCCGGGCTGATCTCAACGAGCGTCGCCCCGGAGCCTGCCATCATCCCGTTCAGCTTCTGGGCCGTTCCACCGCCAATCGAAACGCTGTAGACCTCCTGCGTACCCGCAGTGTCCTGATCCGCGAGGTAGACGACTCTGCTGCCATCCGGGCTGATGACAATGATGCTGGCGCCGTTGGCCCCGGATTGCATGGTGCCGTTCAGCTTCTGGACCGTCCCTCCCCCGATCGGAACGCTGAAGACCTCCAGCTTGCCCGCTGTGTCCTGGTCCGCTACGTACACCACCGACGTTCCGCTGGGGCTGACGGCGATGGCGGTTCCTCCGTTCGCGGCTGCCGTCATGGTGCCGCTGAGCTTAAGGATCGGCCCACCGCCGATCGCGACCTTGTAGACCTCTGGGCGTCCGTTCGTGGATTGATCGGCTAGGTAGACGACTGTCTTGCTGTCGGAGGTGATCGAGCTTTGACTGATCCCCGCGGCTCCCCCTGGCATGAGTGGATTCAGCTTGGCGTTCAACGCTTGCACCGGATTGAAATCCGTTGGACAGTTGTCAGAATCTCCACAGACGCCGTCACCATCCGGATCGTTTGCAGAGTCGTTGGAGCAGGCGTCGCAGGCATCTCCGATCCCGTCACCATCGGTGTCCGTCTGCGTGGAATTGTCCGTAGCGGGGCAGTTGTCGCAGGCGTCTCCCACACCATCCCCATCCCCCGCATCCTGCTGGCCGGGATTCGCGGTCTGGTCACAGTTGTCAGAATCGGCGCAGAGACCGTCGCCGTCCGCATCGTCGTTCGGGTCCAGAGGACAGAGATCGAAACCTCCGGGGACGTCGTCGCCGTCCACGTCCGACAGACGCGCGATGCGAAGCCAGTAGGGTCCAGAGGAGACACCTCCGGTCCCGTTGAAGTCGAGATCGGGATAGGAGGCAACGGCGATCCGCAGGGTGCCGCTGGAGAGAACCTTGAACTCTATCGCAGGATCAAGGGTGAACTCCGACGAGTCCGGATCGAGCGTGTCATCCGATTCCGCAAGCAGAGCGCCCCCACCGCTTCTGAGTTGCAGGACCGCATCCAGGCCCGATCCCAGCTCCCACGCGTCCACATCGAGCCGTACGATGTCCTCGGCGCTCGCTGAGAATGCGTAATGGTCCACATCTCCGGCGCCAAGGAGGGCACCCACGGTCTCGACGCCGTCCGGGGGAACGAAGAGGGCAAAGGCCGAGCCGATAGAGTTATTGGGCTCGTAGGAGTCGACCGTCGGCAGATCATTGACGAAGAAATCGAAGGGTCCGAGCGCGCTCCCGGCCGCCGCGTTCACCAGGAGGTAGTCGTCGGGATCATCGACCGCGGCATCCGACGTTTCCGACTCGTCGTAGCACTCCTCCGGCCCGGGGAGCGTCGCCTGGAAGGCGAGAGGACCGATGAAGCTGCCGTTGTCTGCCGAAAAGCGCGTATCGACAGGCTCGATGCAGACGGTGTAATTCCCCGGCTGGATCCCCGCGATGAGGTACTCGCCCTCCATCTCCGGGTTGTTGGGATCGACGGCCACCCACGGGAATACCCGTGCCCCGCTGATCCCGGAGTAGGCATATTTGAGCCGATCCGTCGGGGCCGGGCCCATCCTGCGCACGATGACGTTTGCACCCTGAAAGGGAACCCCTTCAGCCAGGACATGGCCCGAGATGCTCGCTGTCCCGGCAGCGAAGCCCGGTCCTGGATAAAGTGAGGCGAGAGCTGCTTCGTCGTCAGCGTTGAGAATCCCGAGCGCCTCCTCATCATCGACCAATACGGGGTACATCGTCGGAACGAAGACGTCATTGTCGGGATCACCATCTTCCGCGAGATCGTGGTTTACCATGGTGTGATCGAGATTGCAGAAGTGCCCGATCTCGTGGACCATGACCGCCTGAAGCGCTGTGGTGGAGGGCAGATCAACAGGTGAGTCCGGCAAGCCGATGCCGTCATAGAAGGCACCGTTGATCACGACACTTGCTTCGGTGATCGTGCTGGTCACGGGAAGATCGTTGGGGTCGACGTCGAGCCCCGACGCTCCGAGGATGTCGAAGCGGGCCCCGATTCCGAACATGGCATCGAGGATCGAGCCGTCCGAGTCGAAGATGACCGGTGCGATGCCATCCCCGGGCACGCGCCAGTAGTGCTCCCAGCTTCCGGGATTGGCAGCGGGTGTGCCTGTGGCGTTGATATCTTGAGGGAGATCGGAACCCGCCATGAAGGCGATGTCCGCGAAGCTCACACTCTCCCAGCGGGCGAAAGCGTCACTGAGCAACAGGTCGGCCTGAGTGTTCGTCAGAAGCCCGAGGGAGCCGGGATCCCTGTTGTAAGCGATGGCCGAGGTGGTATCCCAGCGGAGCGCCGTCCCCGTTCCATCGACAGAGCGAGACCCGCCGCCGAAGGTCGGACCAGGCGGCAGGAACAGCAGTGCGGCGAGCCCGCCTGCCATCGCCCAGGCCAGCGCAGCCAGTCTCAGCCGGAGAGTTGTCCGGACATCCCGGCCTCTAGCGGCCATGGCGTTCGCCCTGCGGGTCGAGTTTCTCCACCATGTCGAGGAGAGCGTCCGGAGGAATCGCCTTGCGCCCGCTCTGCCGCTCGATCCCGGGCGCAAGCCGCTCTTTCGCGCCGAGTGACAGTCGGTCGAAGAGGAGGGTGTTGGCGAAGGCGTTGATGGCTTGGCGCTGGCCCTTCTTGTCCTTCGTGACCGAGAACTTGCCGTGGCCGAATCCCACGGGGCTGGTCAGGCCTGCCGGACTGTCACCATAGAGGAAAAGGATGACTTCTTCGCCACGGCGAAAGCGCGGCAGACCCTCCACGCCGGTCGCCTCTGGCTCTCCGACCTCCTGTCGCCCCAGCATCTTGAAGACGACCTGGCCGTGGATCTCTCCCTTGACCGCTCTCGTCACGGCGACGGTCACGATCGTGACGTCCCGATCCAGCTCGGGATCCCGGGCGACACGGACGGCCACACAGCGCCCGGAGAAGATCCGATCCGCTCTATCGGTCAGCTCTTCGAGGTTGAGCGGCCGGATCTGCGATGCAAGGGCGGGCAGGGCGAGACCGGCGAGCCCGACGAACAGAAGGGTCCGCACAATCCAGAGCGTCGCGGCGGAGCGATTCATGACCCCCTGTCGCTTATCCCGAATCCCCTGACAGGAAAGACGTTGGCCGAATAGTACCGAGCCGGCCGTGATGGGTCAACGAGAGAATCATCCGTAGCCCTGATTTGGTCGCCGTTCAGCCCATCACCGCCCACCTCACCACCGTGAAGAGAAAGGCTGCGCCGCAGCCGAGAGCCAGAGCACGGGCCGCGTAGCGCCAGAGGCGCTCTACTGCGAGCCCCGGCATGCGGGCGGGATCCGGGAGGACCCAGGCGAGGCCCGCGCCGGCGGCCATCCCCGCGAAGTGGGCCATGCTGTCGATGAAGGGGATGAAGCTCATGACGACGGCCCAGAGGACGACGCGCGGGATCATGTTGCGCAGCGCGTCGGCGAGGGCGTCCTTGTGCGTGAAGGCGTAACGGGCCGCAACGCCCACGAGCCCGAAGATCGCCCCCGAAGCCCCCACCTGGTGAAACGACTCGCCCTTCCAGGCGAGGCTGGCCAGGTTCCCCAACGCTCCCGACGCCACGAAGAGGAAGAACATGCGGCTCGGGCCGTAGACGTGCTCGACGACCTGGCCGAACCAGACCATCGCCATCGTGTTGAAAGCCAGGTGCAACAGCCCTGCATGCAGGAAGAGAGCCGTGACGAGCCGCCAGGGCTCCGGCCCCCCCGAGAGCATCCCGTGGTTCGCGCCCATGAAGATGAGAGCCCTGGAGTCGAGCTGCCATAGAACACCGAAGGGCGACGGTGCGGGATCGAGGCCCCGGGGCTCGAGGGCGAGGCTGAGGATCATCCCGAGCAGGTAGGTCAGGAAGAAGGCCGTGATGATCCCGTTCGTGACGGTCACCTCGAACGGGAGAATCAGCGAGAGGCGGCGGCCGGCTCCGCCCGACCGGATGTGGCCCGTGAGGGCCTCGCATTCCGGGCAGGCATCCGCCGAGGACGGGATGAGCGCCCGGCACTGCTGGCACATCTTCGTCGCAGCCGCGGCGCCGCGCCGGAGGTTCTCATCGGCGGCCGATTCCTCCTGCGCCCGGATCTGTCGCTTCCGCCGCCACCATGAAAGGCGCCACCCGAGATGGCTCGCGCCGCGGCGGATGTCCGCGATGAGCTTCGACGTATCGCTGATGACTTGACGGAGTGGGTTCAGCATGGGGCCTTCAGGGTAGGCGTAGCACCGCCAAGGCTCAACCCTGCAAGCCGGAAAACGTACTCCCCCCTGCGCTGGCAGGGGGGAGGGAGGAGGGGTCGCCGGTCCGGGGGGAAGCGCCGGATCTGGGAGGTCTCCGGCCTCAGGCGGGTTCGGGTGCTCTTCGGGGGGAGGAACCAGCCCGACCGACGACCCTCGGGGTCAACTTCCTGTCAAAGCCCGCAGGCTCGACCGAATCCAACCTGTGGGTGAGAAAGTACATCGTTCGTCAGGCAACCCGCGGGGCGAGCCGGGGGAACTTCCCGTCGAGCCTCGCGCTCATCCTGTCGGACCTTCCTGAAGCCCGCGAATCAGCCGGGAGCCTTCCTCTGTTGCGCAACCCGACTCGATCCAGGCCTGTCAGCCGGATCATCTCGCGGAGTTTCCCGCGGGCCCCCGCGAAGGCCAGGACGGCGCCGGCTTCGACGGCCCGATCGCGGCACCGCACGAGAGCGCCCAGCCCTCGCGCATCGGCGAAGGGCACCTTCCGGAGATCGAGACGGAGCCGCCGCATTCCCCGCGCCAGGTGAATCGTCACGGCTTTCTCGAGAATCTCGACGGGCGCTCCGATGGTGAGTGGGCCCCTCAACGAGATCGTGATTACCTTCGCCGGCATCCTGAGTCCTGACCTCACCATGATGCGCTCCATTTTGGCCTCCCTGACTTTCGTGACGCCTCTCTATACGGTCTCGGATGCGCGAGTGTTCCTTACGGTCGTAAAAGACGCGTAAAAAGAAGCGGGCGTTTGAACGTCGCGCATCCGTAACGTGGACAAGGGGTTAGCCTCGCGGTGGAACCAGCCTTTGCGGGCAGGATGCAGAAGCGCAGGGCGGCCCCGGGATGGCGCGGGACGGAGGGCATCGCCCGGAGCGTACGTCTGGAGTCCGGCCCTGATGGCACAACGAGCATCCCCTGTGACCACGGCGTAGGTAGGAGCGGAGGGTGACGCCCTCCGTCCCGCGCTGAGTGTCTTAGCAGGTGCCCGGAGCTAGCGCTGGGAGAAGAGCTTGAAGACCGTCAGGAGAATCTCCTGCTCTCCCTCGAACTGGGGAATCTCCGAATCCAGGGTGATCCCGTATTCGAGCCTGACAAGGAGGTTCCAGGGAGCGACGAAGGTCGCAGAGATGCCGGCACCGGTGAAGTTGCGGAACGGCCCGAGCTGCTGGCGATCCTTGAGCCTTGCGAAGTCCACCCCCCCGCCGAACCGGATCACCTCCCCCAGGCTGAAGGCGTAGTCGGCGCGGAGAATTCCACCATTGGTGTAGTGGATGCCTCCCCCCGAGAGCCCCCGGATGCGATCCCCGAAGAGCGAGACGTCGTACTTGCTGAACCGGTCCAGGTCGCGGCTTCCCTTCCCGGAGAGCCTGAAGGTGAGCTTCTGGTTGTGGGGCAGGTAGAAGTTCTTGGCAATCGTGCCGCCGTAGCGGACGTAGTTCTTCGCGGACTCGAAGAAGTCGGGCGGCAGCCCGCCGCCGGCCGATGGGCACTGGCCGGCGGGGTCCGCCGCCTCCAGTCCCCAGGGCTCGTTACGGGCACGCCAGCTCCACTCGTGCTCCAGCTCGACGCCCCAGGCGCGCCGGTTGAACTCGCCCTTGAGCGTCCCGGATCGAACCCACGTGTCGCGTGGTAGGGCTAGAAAGTCGCAGGAGTCTCCGGTCCGCCCGTAATCCGAGTAAGCGAGCCGCCCTTCGCCCTTGAGCTTGAAGAACTTCCAGAAAGGAAGCCCCATGCCGAGCGTGAGCGTCTGCGTTTTCTGAGTGATCTCCTCGGCCTCTTTCTCGTTGAGTCTTCCCGTGACCGGATTCTCGCGGACGAGTCGATCGGCTCCCGCGATCGCGAACCCGACCAGGTCTGCATTCGCCTGGAGACGGGAGTCGAGGAACCTCGGATCCGCAATGGTGGCGAAAAGGAAGGCCCCGGCGAAAAAGACGTTGGCCTGCGCGCCTCTATGGGCGAGATCGCCCTCGAACCAGTTGACACCCACGAGGGGGACGGGGAAAGGGAGGGAACGGTTGGCTAGGACGCCGCCGACCCCGGAGAGGCTCATCGTGCTCGGCTCGTCCTTGACGGTCCGCGTGCCATCCGAGTTGCGTTGGAGATACCGCGTCCCCTTCTCGGTTTCCCTCATGATCGTGTGATCCGACGCGAGAGCCGCCGCGCGCCGCTCCGCAAAGTCGGGAGCGTTGATCATGAAGTCGCGCAGGCGCGCGCTCTTCGTGACGACGACGTTGAAACCCACGGTCGAGTAGATCTGCTCGGAGTCGATCCGCGAGATGATCCAGTACCGGAAGCCGTCGGGGCCCGTGACGGGAGCGTAGGTATCGCGCTGGTCATTGGAGACGATCGGGGCAGGCTGGTTGTCCTGGGCCTGCGCCAGCCTGACCTTGGCGTAGGTCGCGGCATCGATCCAGACCCGCCCCTTGGAGAGGTTCTTCGTCTCGTCGATGGGCTTGAAGGAGATCACGTGGCAGTCGAACCCATTCACCTCCTCCCGTCCCTCGTACTCGTAGCGGTACTCCTTCGACAGGCTCACGACCAGCGGGAGGCTGACCGCCCTCTCCGGCGTGAGGAAGGGGAACTCGGGGATCTTGTTCCCGCGCCACCGGACTCCGTTGATGAAGATCGCCTTCTGCTCCCACTCGGCCCCCACGTTCGGGTCGTAGAAGAACCCCGACTCGAAGCGGATATCGACGGATCCGGTGGCACCGGCCGTGAAGTGCCACTCCTCGGTGGCCTCCGCCCGGACGCTGTTCAGCAAGGCGTCCTGAGCCTCCTGGACGGCTTGATGCCTCGCGATGATCTCCTCCGCCGAAGGGAGACGTTCGCGTGTCACGTCCAGCTTCTCGCCCTCGGTGGCGTACTCCGGCGTCGTGAACCTCCGGTAGGCGAGGACGAGGGGATATTCGGCGAGGGGAAGAGCCAGGCGAGTCAGGCCCGAGCCCTCCTCCCTCTGCATGGCGACGTTGGGTGCCGACTCCCCCGCCGCGAGGTCGTGCAGCACCGGCTCGGCCACGTCCACGGTGTCGAGCACGAAGACGCCGAACTCGCCCCGCGCCACGCCGGGACCGGCGTCGTAGAGCATCAGGACGCTCTTCGACTCGGCATCGAAGAACCGCGAGACGCGCCCTGCGGGGAGCGCTTCGCCCGAGGCCGAGAGGGCCTTCACGCCCCGGCCGGACTCCACGAGGGGCGCGAAGCCGGCCGTGAAGAGCCCGCGGAGGTTGTCGAAGAGAGCCGCGTGGAAAGGGCGCCCCTCGCTGTCCGGAGGGTCCTGGAAGGTGACCAGGGCGGCCTCGCGCTCCATCCCGGAGGTGAAGCCACGGAGGATCTGACCGTACCCTTCCATGCCCACCAGGACCGGGACTTCGTTGATCCACAGGTGCGCACTGGGATCGTGGACGAGAAGCAGTGCGGAGAGGGCTTCGAGCCCCGCCCGATCCGTCTCGGTTCCGTTGAAGGAGGCCGCGAGCGCGTCCGCGTAGGGCGAGATCTCCTCCTCGTAGAGAATCGACGCGAACTGGAGGGCCGAGGGATCGATGGGCCCCACGGCGACGAGGGCCTCGGGATCGGCGGAGCGGATGGCCACGGCGGAGCGCTTGAAGGTGAAAGCGAAGTCGCGGGCAGCCGCCTCGACGGCCTCCGCGGCGGTTGCGGGATCGGGCTCGGGGTGCCGCCCCACCTGCCAGGCCCACACGCTTTCCCGGTGACGCTGCACGATCTCCCTGAGCAGCGCGGTCCAGGCCTCCATCCCCGGCACGTCCGAAGGGGCGAGCGGCCGGCCGCCCGTGTGCACCGGGTGGCCTCCGTGCAGGTTCACGATGATCCGCGCGCCGCCCTCCGTCGCGGCCCGGATCGCCTCGTCGAGGCCGTCCCACGCGTAGCGGCCCGCCTCCGGCTCGAGGTCCACCCAGCGAACGCTGATCCTCACGACGAGAGGAGGCGTTCCTTCCGCCGCGCTCCCCGGCGCCGCAGCGGGCAAGCGGAGAGGCGCCCGCGCCAGATCCACGTCGAGGCCGGGAGAGTTCTCGACAGCCGCAGCCCGGCCTTCGACCTCGCCAGGAACCTCCTGCGCCGCCGCGAAGGCGCCCGGACTCGCCGCGGCCGCGAGGAGAAGCAGCGTGAGGATGTGCCGTGGGCGCGGAGGACACATCAGCCTTGCGGGCCCCCCCTGGCACTCCCTCCCGCGCCGACCAGAGGCGCGATCGCTCGGATCATCGGGGGAGACTGGGCTCTGCGTCTGCATGGTTTCCGGGTCCTCAGTTGAGTTTGGATGGACTCACGATAGAATGGGCGGGAACCTCCGCGAGGATCCTCGCGTGGACGCCCACGTCAACCTTCCTGGAGCAGCGCCTTGCCTGAGCTTCGACTCCCCATCCTGACGCTCACGACCGACTTCGGGCTCGCCGACCATCATGCAGCGCAGATGAAGGGCGCGATCCTGCAAGTCTCGACGCAGATTGCCATCGTTGACATCACGCACGAGATCCCTCCGCGCGACATCGTCGCCGCGGCCTTCACGATCCGGAACGCGGCCATGGCCTTCCCCATTCGAACCGTCCATGTCGTGGTCGTGGATCCCGGCGTCGGCACTTCACGACGTCCCATCGCCGTCTCCGCGCTGGAGCACTATTTCATCGGGCCGGACAACGGCGTCTTCAGCCTGCTCTACGAGGCGGATCCGGCCTCCAAGGTCTATCACATCATGGCCTCGCACTACCTCCGCGAGGACGCGAGCCCCACCTTTCACGGCCGGGACATCTTCGCCCCGGCGGCGGCCCACCTGTCGAAGGGCATCGAAATCGAGAACTTCGGGGACCTCGTGGAGGATCCCGTCAAGATGGACATGCCGCGCCCCAAGGTCACTGCTGAAGGCCGCGTCCGGGCCGCCGTACTCCACGTGGATCGGTTCGGCAACCTCATCACGAACGTCACGAGGGGCGCCCTGGATGGCCTTCTCAAGAAGACCGGCAAGTCGGGGCTTCGTGGCGCCGGAGCCGCCGCCTCCGTGACGGAGACGAAGACAACCTATGGCGAAGGGGCGCCCGGCTCCACCTTCTTCCTATTCAACTCCTCCAACCACCTCGAGATCGCCTCTCGCGACTCGAGCGCGGCCGGCGCCCTGGGCCTGAAGGCCGGCGACGTGGTGGAGATGGATCTGGTTTGAGCCCTCCGCTCGACGTCGTCGTTGCGGGCGCCGTTCGCACTCCCATCGGCAGGTTCGGAGGCAGCCTGGCCCGCCTCTCCGCGGCCCGGATGGGCGCCGTCGCCGCCGCGGGCGCCCTCGCGCGCTGCGGCATCCTGCCCTCCGAAGTGGACGAGGTGATCTTCGGCAACGCCCGGCAGGCCGGGGGCGGCCCCAACCCGGCGCGCCAGGTGGCCCATCTCGCAGGTCTCCCACCCGAGGTGCCGGCCTTCACGGTCAACAAGGCCTGCGGGTCGGGGCTCAAGGCGATCGTCTCCGCCGCCCAGGCGATCCGTTGCGGCGACGCCGGGATCGTGCTTGCGGGCGGGACGGAGAGCATGAGCGGCCTGCCTTACTTCGTGCCGGAGGCGCGCTGGGGGCAGGCCGAGGGCGACATTCCCTTGATCGACGGAATGTACAGGGACGGGTTCAACTGCCCGCTCTGCGGGAAGGTGATGGGCGAAACCGCCGAGACGCTCGCGGACCGCTACGCCATCACGCGCGAGGAGCAGGACGCCTACGCGGCGGCCAGCCAGCAACGCTGCGAGGAGGCGCGGCGCGCGGGCAGGTTCGCCGCGGAGATCATTCCCGTGGAGATTCCAGCCACGGGTGAGGAGGGAGCCCGGCGCCTCGAGCACGACGAGCATCCCAGGGACGCCGTCACCCCGGAGAAGCTGGCGAAGCTGCCGCCCGTCTTCCGGGAAGGAGGCTCCGTGCACGCGGGCAACTCCTCGGGCATCACGGATGGCGCCGCGGCCATGGTCGTGATGAGCGCCGAGGAGGCTCGCCGCCGCGGCATCGAGGATGCCTTCCGGCTGGCTGGTTACGCCTCCGCGGGCGTCGAGGCGGGCATCATGGGAATCGGGCCCGTGCCCGCCCTGGAGCGGCTGGCCGCGAAGACCGGACTGGATCCACGGGAGGCCGACCTCGTGGAGCTCAACGAGGCGTTCGCCGCGCAGGTCATCGCGTGTCAACGCGAGCTGAGCCTCGATCCCGGGCGCCTGAACGTGAACGGCGGTGCCATCGCCCTGGGGCACCCCATCGGCGCCACCGGCGCGCGGATCGTCGTCTCACTCCTCCATGAGATGAAGCGGCGGCGGAGCGCCCGCGGCATCGCGACTCTCTGCATCAGCGGCGGGATGGGGATGGCGGCGCTCTTCGAATCCGCTTCCGAGCGCTAGGAGCCCGGCCGCGCGGCTCAGGCCCTGGGGAGGTCGGGGAAGTCCAGCAGCGGAAGGCCGATCGCTTCGTCCTGCGAGCGCGTGATCCGCACGGTCGTGGGCACCAGGGATATCTCCACCGAGGCGGAGACCCGTGCCTCGACGAGGTGACCCCCGAAGGCGCCTGCCGTCTCCTCGGCCGCGGAGACGTGGACGTGGACCCTCGGCTCGCTCCCGCGCCACGCGAGGTTTCCGGTGAGGTTGAGGATCTCGATGAGACCCTCGTGGCGGCGTGTGCGGTATTCCTTCTTGCCGACGTCGTAGAAGGCCACGGTCATGACGTCGGCAGCGCCGAGGCCCGTCAGGGTGCCGCCGGGGATCGTTCTCATCTTCATGAAGGACTGGAGACTCCCGATCACGGACTCGCCCCTGTCGAGTCGTATCAGGAGCCTGCCGTCGACCTTGAGGACCCTCATCGCGATCCCGATTATCCGGAAAGGACCGACGCCGGTCAACGACCCCGCCGAGAACGCCAGAGCGAACCATTGAAGCTCCCGCGGCCCGGCTGCATATTCCCTGCGGTGATCCGGCATTTCCGGGAGCCTGCCCGAGTTGTCGCTCGGAGAGGCTCGTGGACCTCCCTGCAAGGCAGGCGCACCGCTTGAGTCTCACGGGCACCTTCAGCACCATGGCGCTGGGCGATCTGCTCCAGTGGATCGGGCAGGGCCGCAAGACCGGGACTCTCCTCGTTCAAGGCGAGAGATACGCCAAGCGGATCTACACGCGCGATGGACGGGTCATCGCCTCGTCGAGCAACGATCCGAACGACCACCTCGGCCACTTCCTCCTCCGGCTCGGCCTCATCTCCGAGCCCGACCTGAGGCGCGCCCTCCAGGCACAGCGGCAGAACCGCGCTCTGCTCGGGGAGATCCTCGTGAAGCTGGGAGTGGTCGCGGAGGCCGATCTCCAGGACGCACTCAACCAGAAGGCCGAGGAGTCGATCTTCAGCCTGTTCCTCTGGAAGGAAGCCCGCTTCGAGTTTCATCCCGACACCCTGCCTGCCTCGCTCGCGCTCCCCGTCGACCTTTCCATCAACGACATCCTCATGAAAGGGCTGACCTGGTTCGACGAGCTGCAGCACATCCGGAAGGCCTTCGCCTCGAACCGTTCGGTCGTGGGGCGGACGGAGGAGCCGATCGGCAGTGAGGCTCCGGAGGCAGGCTCCCTCGAGCGCAGGATCCTCGAGCTGGTCGACGGGCGCAGGTGCATCGCGGAAATCTGCATGGCGGTGCACGCCTCCGAGTTCGTCGTGAGCAGGGCCCTGCACGCGTTCCACGAGATGGGGCTCGTGAGGGCCATCCAGATCGAATCCCGCCCGCCGAGCCCTCCGCGGAAGTCACTCCAGGGCCTCCTGGAGGAAGCCCGCTCGCTCCTGCGAGCCGGCGAAGGAGAGGCCTGCTTGAAAGTCGTCGAGGAGGCCCGGCCCCTCGGGCCGCATGACGCCACGCTCGCCGCGCTGGCCCGGGAGGCCCAGGAGGCCTTCGCGGCCATGGTCTACCGTGACGGCCTGCGGCCGGCCCTCGTCCCTGTCCCGACCCGGTCGCTCCAGAAGCTCCAGTCGGAAAGCCTCACACCCGAGCAGATGTTCATCCTGAGCCGGGCCGACGGAACGTGGGACATCAGCTCCATCGTGAGTGTCTGTCCCTTCTCCGAGGTCGAGGCCCTCATGCACCTCAAGCGGCTGAAGGACCGGGGAATCCTCACGCTCCGCGAGCCCGAGGACTAGGGGGTCTCCCCGCCGCCGCCGGCCTCGGCGCCGGCCCCCCCGCAGCCTCGCACCGCACGAGAGGGCATGGCACGGACCACGCCCTGTGTGTATCATTCCCGCAACCATGCGCAGGCTGCTCGTCATCGCCCTCGCGCTCATCGCGATGCCGGCCCTTGCCGCGTCCCCCTCCCCGGACGGCCCCCTGGGTCTGGATCAGATTCTCGCGCTCGTCGGGGCCGGAGTCGGCGACGCCATCATCCTCCGCCAGGCAGCTCCGGCCGGGATCGCGTTCACCCTGGGCGTGGATGAGGTCCTGGCGCTCAAGCGCGCTGGAGCCAGCGACAGCCTGATCGGCAGCCTCATGGACATGACCGCCCCCGCGGCGGTTCCTGGCAGCGCGGCAGCGGCCCATCCGACCGGCGCGGGATCCCTCCCTTCGGGGGCGGGCTCGCCGGTCGAGCCTTCCTTCCGGATCTACCCCGAGGTCGACGTCGAGGGGCAGACGGTGATCCACATCACCAACCTCGACGCCTCGGGCCGGCGCATGGGACCGCCAGCCGCCGAGGAGGAGGCTCCCCCGAGCAACGCCTACGAGTCCCGGCGGGACTCCGAAGCGGCCGAAGGCTGGGAGCCGTGGGAAGTCGATCCGGGCTACGGTGGAGGGAGGAGCCAGGGCGCACCTCCCCCCGTGATCGTCAATGTCTTCAACCCCGTGGCCGAGGCCGCCGCCCTCTCGGAGCTCGAGCCGGATAGCCGGTATGTTTCGTCCTATGACCGTCGATACATGGGGGGGTACCTGCCCTACCAGCCCTGCTCCCATGCGGGCCACGGCGGGCGGCATTCGTATGGAGTGCCCTCCCCCCCCGGCTCCTGGTCCCACTACATGCTCTACCACGGGGAAGGGTCGATCGGGCACGCCGATCTCTACGATGGCGGCCTTGCCTGGCGGAGCCGGCAGCCCGCGACGGTCCGCGCGGGCGCCCTGCCCGTGCCCTTCCACACCGCCGGAGCCGACTCGCTGAACCGCATGCGGGCAAGGGTCCGCCTGGGTCACTGACGACCGCCCGCGGGGAGCCTCCCGCGCCGGGCGACTACGCTTCCTTGCCGGCTCCGTGGACCTCGCCGATCTCCCGGTAGGTCTCCGATTCCACCTGGATGGTGGTGTGCTCGATGCCGTGGCGCGAGCGCAGCTGGTCCTTGATGGCGTTGAGGACGCTGTCGCTGTGAGAGAGCGTCGTGGCCTGGAGCACCACGTGGCCCGAGAGCGCGGGCATGCCCGAGGTGATGCTCCAGATGTGGAGGTCATGCACCTCCTGCACGCCCTCCACCGCCCGGATGCCCGCCTCGACCATCTCGAGATCCAGGTTCGCGGGCGTCGCCTCGAGGAGCACGTCCACCGACTCCTTGAGGATCCTCACGGCCCCCGCGACGATCACGACACCGAGCAGCGTGCTCAGGATCGGGTCGATCAGGTACCAGCCGGTGAGAGTGATGACGATACCCGAGATCACGACCGCCGCGGATGAGAGCGCGTCGCTGAGGACGTGCATGGCCGCGCCGCGGATGTTGAGGTTGCTGCCGGACGCGCTCCTGAGGATCATCAGGCCGGCGACGTTGCTCGCGAGACCCACCAGCGCCACCGCGATCACGACGGAGCCCGACACTACCTGTGGACTCGCGATGCGCTCGAGCGCCTCGTAGAAGAGCCACAGCGCAACCAGCGCCAGCAAAACTCCGTTGCCCAGGGCGGCCAGGATCTCGAGCCGGTAATAGCCGAAGGTGACGCGCCCCGATGCCGGCTTCCCGCACATCGTGACCGCGAAGAGCGCCAGCCCGAGCGAGAGAAAGTCCGTGAACATGTGAGCGGCGTCGGAGAGGAGCGCGAGGCTGTTCGCGGCGATTCCGCCCGCGATCTCGACGAACATGACCCCGCCGGCGAGGGCCATGGCCCATCCGAGCCGCCGTTTCCCCGTGGCCCTCTCGTCGCCGGCCTGGGCGCCGGCGCCCGCCTCGTGCCCGGTGTGCCGGCTCAGGCGAGCACCACGACCGCGACGGCATGGGTGTCGGAATGGGACATCGAGAGATGGGACGCCGTGACGCCGAGATGCTCCGCGCGCTCGCGCGCGCGCCCGCTGAGGCGCAGCGAGGGGGGTCCCCCGGCGCCCGTCACCTCGATGCACTTCCAGAGCCACCCGATCTCCGGGGGCACCCGGAGCGCCTTGACGACGGATTCCTTCGCCGCGAACCTCGCTGCGAAGTGGCGCTCGGGCGAACGCCGGGCACTGCAGTAGGAGGCCTCGGCGGGGGTGAAGAGCCGGGCGAGGAAGCGCTGCCCCCCTCGATGCAGGGCCTCCCGGACCCTCTCGATCTCGATGATGTCGATGCCGACGCCGATCACCGCGGTGGGAGGCATGTCCAGCGCTCGCAGAATGCCCGATTCGTCCATCGACGCGTCATCTTAACACTCGGCCAGGCTCCCCAATCCTTGACTTGCACGGGACCCCTTGTTACGGTGCGCCGCGCTCGACACGACAGGCTCTCCCGCCGCTGAACTCCCTCCCCGCAGACCTGCAAGGCCGGATGCCTCGATGACCCAGCTCATCAACGTCAATGGATCGATCACACCGGCCCTCGAGGCAGTGGTCCCCGTCATGGACCATGGGTTTCTCTACGGGGACGCGGTCTACGAAACGCTGCGCACCTACGATGGCGCTACCTCCCTCCTCGCGCGACACCTCAGGCGGCTCGCCGCTTCCTGCCGCCGGATCCGGATCGAGCCCCTCGACGGCGGTCACCTCGAACGCGAGCTCGCGAGGACACTGGCGGGGGCGGGCAACGCCGAGTCCTACCTTCGCATCATGGTAACCAGGGGCATCGGCGCCATCGGCTACGAGCACTCCCTGGGCCTGTGCCCGACCCTCGTGATGATCGTCAAGGAGCTGGAGGTGATCCCTGCCTCGCTCTACGAGACAGGCGTGGAAGCCGTCCTGGGCCGGAGGCGCCGCAATCCCGTGGACGCCCTCGACCCGGCCGTGAAGTCGTGCAACCTGCTCAACAACCTCCTGGCCCACCTGGAGGCCCAGGATGCCGGCGCCCGGGAGACGATCCTCCTGAACACCCGCGGGTTCCTCTCCGAAGGCTCGCACACCAACGTGTTCTTCGTGAAGGGAGGCATCGTCCGGACACCGGCGACGAGCTGCGGGATCCTCTCGGGGATCACACGCGAGGTGACCCTGGAGGTCGCGGAACGCGAAGGCGTCCGGTGCGAGCAGGGCGAGTACCCGCGCGAGCAGCTCGAGAATGCCGACGAGGCTTTCATCACCAGCACGCTCCAGGAGATCCTGCCGGTGACGAAGCTCGACGGTCACGCCGTAGGAGACGGCAAGCCGGGTCCCGTGACGAGGCGGCTCCACGAGGCCTACCGGCGCTTCGTGAGATCGGGCGCCGCCGCCTGACGCGCTCCCCCCGGGAGCCACCCGCTCCGGAGCGCGAGAGGGGCCATCCCCTGGCCCTGGCTAGACCCTGAACTCCTCGAATCGGGGCTGGCCGTCTCCTTCGAAGATCAGGAAACGGTGCGAATTCCTGAACGCCGGGAGGATCCAGACGCCTCTCTCCCTTCCGGCGAGCCTGTCCAGGGGAACGAAGCGCTCCTCGTGGAAGTGGCCCATCACGACCGCGTCACAGCCCTCCCGCTCGAGGGCGCCGCGTCCGTACCTGACGCAGTGTTCGATCGGAAAGCGCATCCTGTTCTTCAGATTGGTGCCGGAGAGCTTCCGTTCCAGACTCTCGCCGATCTTCATCCCCACCGGCCCGGGAAGCAGCGAGAAAGCGCCGTAGACCGGCACGGACTTGGAGAGAGCCTTCCACGTCCTGTACTGGCGGTCGTTCAGGTTGATCTCGTCTCCGTGGGTGGCGCAGATCTTCCACGAGGCGAAGGACTCGACGTGGGCCCCCTCGGAGATGGCGTGGAAGGGCTTCTGCATGTGCGCCCGCCGGAGGTGGAAGTCCCGGTTCCCCTCCACGTAGAAGAGGCGCACGCCCCCCTCGCGGAGCTCCTCGAGGGCGCGCAGCACCTTCAGGTGGTGAGGGAGTGCGAACTTCCTCTGGCCGAGCCAGAGATTGAACAGATCGCCCAGGATCCCGACGGCTGACGCCCCGGATCCGATCTTTCCCAGGAACGAGACGAAGATCTCGACTTCGGGATCGTCGCGCGTGAGATGGGCGTCGGCGACGAGGACGAGGGGGCGCACGCCTCAGCGAAAGACCAGATCGGCGAGGCCGTTCTGGAAGCAGTACATCCGGATGAGGTGGCCTCGCTTCACGTATTCGGTCATTAGATAAAAAAACTCGCGCTCGGCGGCGAGCCACTCCGCGCTCTTCACGGGCCGGGCCCATGGAGCGGTGGCCGTCTGCGCAGCCGTCGACTCCTTGGCGCCGCTCCCCTTGCCGCCCTCGGCCCCGATCTTCTCGCGCTGCGCGAGCCAGCGGGCCTTCCTCTCCTCCGGCGTGAGCTTGAGGATCTCCTCCTGGCGGCGCTGCGCCTCCGCCGCCGCTTCGTCGGAGGCTGTTCTCGTGGCGGTCTCGGCCGCCTGCCTGAACGGGCGCAGCGCGGCCCCGGCCTCCTGGACCTTCGTGGCGAGGGCCTCGTCGCTCAGCGAGGAGGCGTCGGGTACTTTCACGGACGACGCCGGCTTGCCGGCCTCGGCATAGCGGGAGGCCACCTTCTCGAGATAGGCCAGCTCGGTGCGATAGTCGTCCGAGGAGGCGCCGCGCCAGGCGGCCGCGGCCTCTTCGGGCTTCCCTGCCTTCAGGAGCGCCAGCCCCCACTGATGGCGCTCGGGATCGCGCAACGGCTCGGCCTCGAGCAGCGCCTCGTAGACGCTCGCCGCATCCGAGAACTTCCCGGCACGCATCAGGTGAGCGGCAAGCTTCTCGCGCGAGATCCGTACGGCGGCCCGCTCCACGGGAGTGGGGCTCACGGCCGCGGATTTCTGGAATCGCTCGTCCATGGCGGCGGCCTTGTCGTCCTGCCCGAGGAACTCGTGAAGCCGTGCCACCCGGTAGAGGTTTTCCGCGGGGGGCTCCAGGGCCATGCCCGGCTTCTCCGCGAGCGCGATCCCCTTGCGGGCAACCTCCACCCCTTTCACGGCGTCGTGCAGGCTGTTGATGTAGATGGACGCCAGGTAGTAGTACGACGCGACGCCCGCCTGCCCGGACGCGATCTCCTTCTCGAAGAGCGGCACCGCCTGCCGCTTCATCTCGAGCTCGCGAGCCTCGTCCGAGAGCGCGGCCCGGTAGCAGTTGGCGGCCTGGTAGAGGGCGGCCGGCGATGAAGGGCCGGCGGCGAAGGCCTCCTCGAACTTCTTCAGCGCTTCCGCGTAGGCGCCCTGGCGGTAGAGGCTCTCCGCTTCGCGTTCGATCGCGGCCGCCTTCCCCGGCTCCTGGGCGGAAGCCGGCTGCAGCGCCGCTCCCACAGCCAGAACAGCGCTGATCAGGACTCTGCTGGGCATCGCTCTCCTCGCAGTCCGCCCGGCCCGTCCGGGAGGGAGGGCATCATAGACAATCCGCGATCGGGCGGGCAAGACGCCCGGCCCGCCCGTTGAGTGACCGCACGGGATCATGCCTCGGTCCCGCCGTCGGAGCCCAGGATGCCGGGCATGACCGATGCCGCCCAGGCGGAGAACCTCCCCTCGACGATGGCGCGGCGCGCGCGGCGCATCAGCTCCTGGTAGAAGGAGACGTTGTGCAGCGTGTTCAGCCGCATGGAGAGGATCTCCTTCGTCATGAAGAGGTGTCGCAGGTAGGCTCGCGTGTAGCGGCGGCAGGCCTCGCAGGCGCAATCTTCGTCGAGCGGCGAAGGGTCTTCCGTGTACTCGGCTCGCTTGATGTGGACGATGCCCTTCCAGGTGAAGAGGCTGCCGTTCCTTGCGTTGCGGGTCGGCAGCACGCAGTCGAACATGTCCATCCCCGACCCTATTGCGGTGAGGAGGTCGCGCGGGGTCCCGACCCCCATCAGGTAGCGCGGCTTGCCCGCCGGGAGGAGAGGCGCCGTCCTGTCGACGATCCTGTCGATGTCCTCCCGCGGCTCGCCCACGCACACCCCGCCGATCGCGAAACCGTCGAAGGGCATCTCCACGGAGGCCGCCGCGGAAGCCGCCCTGAGATCCTCGTGAACCCCTCCCTGGACGATCCCGAAGAGGGCGCGCCCCTCGCGGCGCGAGTCCGCGCACCTGCGAGCCCATCGGAGGGTCCGCTCCACCGCCGAGGCCACCTCGTCCTTCTCCGCGGGCCACGGCGGGCACACGTCGAGGGCCATCATCACGTCCGTCCCCAGGGATTCCTGGATCTGCACGCTCAGCTCCGGGGTCAGGAGATGCGAGTGCCCGTCGAGGTGGGAGCGGAACTCCACTCCGTCCTCGCGAAGGCGGCGGAAGGGAGCGAGGCTGAAGACCTGGAAGCCTCCGCTGTCGGTGAGGATGGATCCCTCCCAGGCCATGAAGCGGTGGAGCCCGCCCAGTCGATGGACGACCTCGTGGCCCGGCCGGAGGTAGAGGTGGTAGGTGTTGCCGAGGAGGATGGAAGCTCCTGCCTGACGCAGCTCGCCGGGCGTCAGGGCCTTCACCGCGCCGTAGGTCCCGACGGGCATGAAGACCGGAGTGGGGATCTCACCGCGCGAGGTCTCGATGATACCGGCGCGGGCTCGTCCGCGCGGATCGGTCGCCTCGACGACGAACCCGATCACGGGATCACCACGGAAGTCTTGATGATCTCTGGGATCTTCGCGCTCCCCTGACATCTGATCGAGCCCATCACAGGATGCCCATCGCGTCACCGTAGGAATAGAAACGGTAGCCCCTCCGGACGGCCTCCGCATAGGCGGCCAGGATTCTCTCCCTTCCCGCAAAGGCGCAGACGAGGACCAGCAGGGTCGAGCGAGGCAAATGGAAGTTCGTGATGAGCCCGTCCACCACCCGGAACCTGTGCCCCGGCAGGATGAACAGATCGCAGAGCCCTGAGCCGGGAGCCACCTCTCCGGGCCCGCCGCGGCGCCCGGCGACGGAGAGGGCATCCTGCACCTCGGCCGCCCCGGCCACCGGCCGGCCCGTCCCCGGCCGTGACGCCTCCGGGCCGGCGGCATGCTCCAGCGCCCGAACGACGGTCGTCCCCACGGCCACGACGCGGCTGCCCCGCCTCCGCGTCTCCGCGATGGCGGCCGCGAGCGACTCCGGAATCGTGTAGCGCTCGGCGTGCATCCTGTGATCCTCAAGCCTCTCCGCCCGCACGCGCTGGAAGGTGCCCCAGCCCACGTGCAGCGTGAGAGTCTCGATGCCCACGCCACGGTGGCGGATCTCCGCGAGGAGGCGGTCCGTGAAGTGGAGTCCCGCCGTCGGCGCCGCCACGGCCCCGGGTGAGGCCGCGTAGACCGTCTGGTAGCGCGCGCGGTCCGACGCCAGGCGCGGATCGCCCGGCTCGCGGCGGATGTAGGGCGGCAGGGGCGGCAGACCCGCGCGCTCCAGGGCGGCCTCGATGCCGCCGCGAGGGCTCACGATCACGCGTGCCACCTCGCCGTCAGGCTCCCGGCCCTCGAGGCGGATCCGAAGGCCACCCGGGAACTCGAGTCCCTCGTGCTCCCCGCGGGGGAAGCCGCGGACGAGCGCGCTCCATCTCTCGATCGAAGCCGAGTTCTCTCCGCCGGCTGCTTCGGCGGGTGTCCCACGCGCCTCCGCTCGACCCCCCGGATCCTCCAGCCGTTCCAGGAAGAGGACCTCCGCCATTCCCCCGCCGGGCTTCCGCGCCAGGAGGCGCGCCGGGAGGACGCGGGAGTCGTTGAGAACCAGCAGGTCTCCCTTCCGCAGCCGGCCCGGAAGGTCCCGGAAGAGCTCGTGCTCGGTCCCGCCGGAGGCGCGCTCCACGAGCATCAGCCGTGACGCGTCGCGCTCCTCGGCCGGATCCTGCGCGATCCGGCCGGGCGGAAGGTCGTAATCGAAGTCTTCGAGCCTCATGCGTAGGGGATCGGATCCTCTGCGCCGGCTTCCCGGAATCCACGGAGCCTCAGGGCGCACGAGTCGCAGGCGCCACAGGCCCTGGTCGAGGAGCTGTAGCAGGACCAGGTGAGATGGAATGGAGCCCCGAGCGCGAGCCCTCGCTTCACGATCTCCGACTTGCGCATCGAGAGCAGCGGCGTCTCGATCCGGATCCCGGTCCCTGGGCGCGTTCCCGCCTCGACGAGGCGCTTGAAGATTTCGTAGTACTCGCGGCGGCAGTCGGGATACCCCGAGGAGTCCTCCTCCACGGCCCCGATCCAGACCGAGCGGGCTCCGATCACCTCGGCCCAGGAGACGGCCGCCGCCAGGAGGTGGGTATTGCGGAAGGGCACGTAGGAGACCGGGATCTCCGCGCGCTCGAGGTCCGCGACGGGGACCGCGATCCGCTCGTCGGTCAGGCAGGAGCCCCCGATGGCGGAGAGGGCATCGAGCCTCACGGCCAGCCGGCGCTCCGCGCGGAAGTGATCGGCAAGCGCCTCGAAGGCCTCCTTCTCGCGTGCCTCGGTCCGCTGGCCATAGGAGACGTGCAGGAGCGCGAGCCGGTTCGAGCGGGCCGCGAGGGCGGCCGCGACGCAGGAGTCCATCCCGCCGCTGGCGAGCACGACCGCGAGCGGGAGGTCCGTCACCTCTTTCGCCTCGGCGAGGGCCGCTCGGCCGGAACGCACCCTTCGCCCGCCGCGCGGCCGATGAGCGTCTCGATCCCCTCCATCATCTCGAAGTAGAGCGACTCGAAGCTCTCGACGTCATGCCCGTCGACCAGGTATCGCATCCTCGCCACGAGGACCAGGTGGCGCGCCTCCATCATGCGGGAGCGCGCCTGCTCCCACAGCTCGAGGCGAGCCTCGGGGAGGCTCCTGCCGAATCCGGACGCGAGGAGGGAGCCCGACTCCACGGCACACCGCTTCAGGTTGGAGTAGAGGAGAGGCTGCTCGTCGTCCGGGAAGCGGGTTTCCAGGTCCAGGACGTTCGCGCACAGGCGCAGAGCGATCTGGTAGACAGGATGCTCCGCGAAATCCACGGGCTCCCCCCGCGCTCCGAGCCCCGCTCGGCCCCCCGATCTCCTCTCAGACTCCCCTGGCATCGCTCCCCCAGATGTACTTGTGCAGCTGCACTTGAAGCCGGACCTCGAGGCGATCCTCGAGGATCCAGGCGGCGAGATCGGCGGGCTCCAGCTCCTCGTGGACCGGCGAGAAGAGGATCGGCACGCCGGAGGGTATGCGTCCCTCCCGCACCAGGCCGCGGGCGAACTCGTAGTCCCGCCGGTCGAGCAGGACGAACTTGGCCTCGTCGACGGGCCTCAGCCGGGCGACGGTGGACCAGAGCATGCGCCCGGCCTCTCCGCTGCCCGGCGCCTTGACGTCGAGGATGATCCGGGCGCGCGGATCTACGGTCGAAGTATCCACGCTGCCCGAGGTCTCGATCTGCACCTCGAAGCCCCCGTCGAGGAGCGTGCGGATCAGCTCGGGAGTCGCCGGCTGCTGGAGAGGCTCTCCTCCGGTGACGGTGACGAAGCGCACGCCCCGGCTCCGGACCTCGCCGGCGATCTCCTCGATCTGTTTCGAGTGTCCCTCGTGAAAGGCGTAGGCCGTGTCGCACCAGGAGCATCGCAGCCCGCACCCCGTCAACCGCACGAAGGTGCAGGGGCGCCCCGTGTGAGTGGACTCTCCCTGGATGCTCGTGAAGATCTCGTTGACGACGAGCCCGCCGCTCAAGCGCGCCTCCTCGCTCCGGCGCCGCGCGACGAAGCGCTGCGGGGGCCGACCCTCGCTCCAGGCTTCTCCTTCCCTCCGCCCTTCGCGCGGGAGAGCACGACGGACACCGTGGGCCCGGAAGCGGGGGTGCGGCGGCCCATCTGCTTGCGCAGCAGGGCGAGATTGGCGCGATCCTCCTCGAGCGCGGGCCCCTTCGGGGTCTCGAGGATCATGGGGCGGCCGTCGAAGCGTGGATCGTTCATGAGGCACCAGAAGGCCGTCACGCCCAGCCCCCCCTCCCCCACGTGCTCGTGCCTGTCGAGCCGGCAGCCCAGCTCTCCCTTGCAGTCGTTGAGGTGGAAGGCGAGGACATTGTCGAGGCCGAGCAGACGCTCCGCCTCCTCGATCACCGAGTGATAGCCCTTCTCCGTCCCGATGTCGTAGCCGGCGGCCCACAGGTGGCAGGTGTCGAGGCAGACGCCCGTGCGCTCGGGCTGCTTCAGCCGGAGACGAATCTCGCTGATCTGCTCGAGCCGGTGGCCCACCGAGCTGCCCATCCCCGCCGTGTTCTCCAGGAGAATGCGGACGCCCGAGGCCGGCCTGCGCCGCAGCGCGGCATCGATCGTTCGCGCGATCCGATCGATCCCCGCCTCGATGCCGGCGCCCATGTGGGCGCCCGGGTGGATGATCACGAAGGGGAGACCCAGGAGATCGCAGCGGTCGATCTCCTCGAGCAGCGCCGCGAGCGAACGCTCCCGGAGCGAGGGCTCCGGCGAGGCCATGTTGATGAGGTAGCTCGCGTGAGCGACCGCGGGAAGCCCTGCCGATGCCCGCAGCTTCTCCACGAAGAGGGCGACCTCTTCCCGCCCGAGCGGGGGCGTCTTCCACTGCCGGCTCGAGCGGGTGAAGAGCTGCAGGGCATCGCACCCCGCCTCGGAGGCGCGCTCGAGGCTGCGATGCAGGCCGCCTTCGACGGACATGTGGGCCCCGAGCCGTTTCACCTGGCGATCACCCCGCCCGTGGTCCTGGCCGCCAACCGCTGCATCCCCCAGTTGAAGAGGGCGAAGTCGTAACGCACCGGATCCTCGGGATCGAGACTGCGCAGCGTGGCCGTCACCTCGAGTGCCATCGTCCAGTCCGGGCTCTTCCGCCGGCTCAGCCCCAGCTCGCGGCTCACCCTCGCGACGTGGGTGTCCAGGGGCATGACGAGCTTGGAGGTCGGGATTCCGCTCCACAGCCCCAGGTCCACGCCATCCCTGCGGACCATCCATCGAAGAAACATGTTGAGGCGCTTGCAGGCCGAGCCGTCCTCGGGCGAGGGAAAGAAGAAGCGCACGCCAGCCCGGCTCCCCGCCACCCCGCCTGACCCCGGGCGCGCGGCCTCGTCCTGGAGGGCGGTCTGGCAGAAGCGCGTCAGGGCGGGGCCGATGTCCTGGTGGCTCTCTTCGTAGCCTTCGAGGAAGGCGGCGTTGAGGGAGCCGTGCTTCTCGAGGAGACGGCGCAGGATCATGAGCATCTGCGCGACGTCGCCTCCGGTGTTGAATCGGTGTGCGAAGGAGCCGAGATCCCTGCGGGCTCGTGTGAGATCGAGCCGCAACACCTCGCGCGCAGGCCGCGGACCCAGCCAGCTCAGGACCGCTTCGACGCTGCGGAGGATCTGCGCCTGGCGCCCGTAGGCCAGCGCCGCAGCCACGAAGCCCGCCACCTCCCGGTCGTCGTCCCTCCCGCAGAGGCGCGGGAAGCGGACCGGATCCCGCCCCGCATCGGCCGGGCCGATGGCGGCGCAGAGCCGGTCGAGGCGCGCCTTGAGCCGTTGCGAGGAGGGCATGGACCTTCACGGCACCTTGTAGATGGTGACCCCTCCCTCGTCGTAGAGGGTTTCGAGCCGCAGCTCGGGATCGACGCTGCCCAGGGCCTTCTCCGCCTGCCCCATGTAGACATAGCGTATTCCGTGCTGAGCCAGGAACTCACGCTTGGCCCCGAGCGCAACTCCTGGATTGAGGAAGGCGGCGAGCTCGCGGTGCTTCTGCTGCTGGTCGAGCGTCAGGAGCCAGTGTCCCGTGTAGACCTTCTTGGCGCCCAGGTAGGCGATCGTCCCGCAGGCGCGGTAGGCGCACAGGACCGTTCCGGGGGGCTGCCCGTCCAGGAACCCGGCCGCCGCCACCTCGGAGCGCGCCACCCAGGAGTAGGGCTCCATGAGCGGGACGGACATGTCCCGGACGATGCTGATCGGCCCGTGGAGCAGGAGCCCCGCCGCAACGGCGATCGCGACGGGCCCACGCGAGGCCTGCCTCGCCCAGGGGCTCCTCGCCTTCAGCTCCGCGATGCCGTGGGCGGCGAGAACGGCGAGCGGCAGGTGGATCAGGAACTGGTACTTCACGCCGGAAAAGAGCGGGTTGACGGAGAGGATGAAGGCTGAGGCCAGCCACGAGAGCACGAAGTGTCTCGGCCCCTCCGGCATCGTGCCGGACCACCGGATGCCGAGGAGACCGAAGGGAAGGAGCAGACCGTAGACGAGCGGATACCAGAAGACGCTGTAGGCCGGGTTCCACTGCGCCGCGCCCTGCCCTCCGGCGGCGAAGACGGCATCCCCGCTGGCCCATGAGAGATAGGCGACGATCACGGCGAAGGAGAGGATGAAGGGCACGGCGCGTGCCGTCGCCTCGATCGTCCGCCGCCAGGGCACCGCCTCGAGCCTCCACAGCGCCCCGAGGGCCGGAGCGAGCGCGAAGAATCCAAAAGTCAAATAGGCGGCATTCCCCGTGTGCGGGTGGATGAACCAGATGAGCGGTCCCGCCGCGAAGAGGCCCGCCCAGCGAAGGGCCGGCGGGATCGGCCGCGGCGTCAGGAGAAGAACCGCCGCCGCGAGGAAGATCATCACGGGGGGTATCCAGAGCGCGACCAGCATCGAGCCGAAGGTGCTCCAGTTCCACTGGAAGTGGGCAGGGTCCATGAGGAAGCCGTGCCCCGGCCGGCTCAAGGCTCCCTCGGGCAGCAGGCTCGCGAGGTAGTAGAGGCCTCCGGAAAAGGCGATCAGCACCCAGGCGAGGAGCCGCCGGCCCCGATCGGGATGGAGGAGGCAGACGAAGTACCAGGCCGCCAGGAGCAGCCCGAACCCGAAGAGGACGCGGAGCAGCTCCCATACGACCGGGAAGCTCAGGCCCGTCACTCGCATCGCGAAGCCTGCGACGTTGAAGTAGAGGAGGACGTAGCTCGCGCGCTGGGGCTCGGTCGTGAACATGTTCTCCATGAGGAGGCGGCCTGCCTCCCCCTGGCGCGAGAAGGAGCCGTACTGGAGGTGGTCGCCGATCATCCAGCGGAATCCCAGGTAGACCTGGTCGGCGGGATGCTCCCTGAGCCCGCCCTCGATCGTCGGGATGACGTTCAGGAGGGGGGCCACGAGCGCGAGGAGCAGCACGAGCGCCGGGGGACGCCATGCGATGCCGCCGACTTCGGGGCGGCGAGGCGCCGATCCAGCCGTCGCCTTCACCACGGGGCCCCAGCGGTCCGCTCCGCGGAGATCGCCTGCCCGGGAATCGCGACCTCCAGTGCTATCCTTCCTGCCTCATGCGGTGCCTTCATCCAGTGCCTCTCGTGGCGCTCGTCATCGCCATGTCGCTTGCGGCGACCTGCGAAGCGGCCGAGGGGAGCTCGGGGCGCGACGAACCGGCGCGGCTCGTTCCGCTTCCAGGGCCGCCCTCGGGACCCGCCCTCGCGCGCGTGCGTCACGATGCCCGGCAACCCTTGCATGCGGGCGACTCCGTGCGAGTAACGATCCTGGGAGATGCCGGCGCCCGCGTCACCGCCCGCCTCGACGGCGGAGGGGAAGCGGTGCCGTGCGCCGCCGCGCCGGCGCAACCGGGAACCTACACATGCACACTCACGATCCCGCGAGGGCTCGCCGGAAGGCACCCCGTCGTCGCCGAAGCCTCCGGCTCGTCCGCCGGGCGCACCCGGCTCTCCTCGCTGCTGCCGGTGGAGGTCGTCGAGGCGGATCCATGGGCCGAGGTGAACGCGCTGAACATCCACATGAAGCCCGTCCTTTTCGCTCCCGGTGCCCATCAGCTCGACGACTCGGCGCGCTCCGTCCTCGAGTCCGACCTCGCCGTGATCGAGAGCCATCCGCTGCTTCCGATCGTCGTCGAGGGCCACTGCGACTCCCTCGAGGAGGGTGACCCGGAGGCCCTGACCCGGAGGCGGGCCGAGGCCGTCGTGGCGGAGCTGGCAGCCCTCGGGATCTCCCGGGAGCGATTGACGGCTCTGGCGATGGCCTGCTCCGAGCCCGTTGCCGGAACGGACGACAGGGAAGGTCGTGCGCTGAACCGACGGGCGATGATCCTCTTCCGCGTACCCGGGAGCACCGCGGGGGACTGACCCTGCGAGGCCTGCGCGCCATCGTACCACACGATTCGGTCGCCTCTTCGGCCGGGCGCGCGATCTCCTCGGGCCCGGGATGCCGGATTTGCTGTGCTATACTCACGCGCCAAGCTCAAGGATCCCTGAGACTTCCCTGACCGGGATGCACCGTCTCCAGCCGGAGGCACCGCGGACGATTTCCCGATCGTTCGCCGGCTGGTGCGGCCCGTCTCTCCCCAATCCGGACGGCGTCCCGACCGAATCAAGGAGAAAGCATGAAGGTCTTCGAGGCTCCGGATATTCGTAACGTCGCCGTCATCGGGCACGGCGGAGCGGGCAAGACCTCCCTCGTATCGGCCCTCCTCTTCACCTCCGGCGCCGTCAACCGCTTCGGCAAGGTGGATGAGGGAAACACGGTGACCGACTACGACGAGGAGGCCATCGAGCGCCGCAAGAGCATCACCGCCTCCGCCTGCCACCTCGAATGGGCCAAGACCAAGGTCAACATGATCGACACCCCGGGCTACGGTGCGTTCATGCACGAGGCGCGCGCTTCGATGAGGGTCGTCGAATCCGCCCTGCTCGTCGTGGACGCCGTCCACGGCGTGGAGGTCAACACGGAGAAGGTCTGGAGCTACGTGGAGGAGTTCGGTGCCGCGCGCCTCATCGTCGTGAACCGCATGGACAAGGAGCGCGCCTCCTTCGAGCGCTCGCTCGAATCGCTCCAGGGCAGGCTCTCGCGGGCCTGCGTTCCCATGCAGATCCCGATCGGCGAGGAGAAGGAGTTCTCCGGCGTCGTCGACCTCGTCCGGCTCAAGGCGATCCTCTTCGCGAAGGACGAGAGCGGCAAGTTCCGGGAGGAGGAGGTCCCGGGCGCGCTCAAGGAGGCGGCACAGGCCGCCCGCGAGAAGCTGATGGAATCCGTCGCCGAGTGCGACGACAAGCTCATGGAGGTCTACTTCGAGAAGGGGACGCTTTCCGAGGAGCAATTCGCCTCGGGGCTCCGGAAGGCGGTGGCCGGCGGCGGCCTTTATCCCGTTCTCCTCTCGGCGGCCGCATTGAACTTCGGGACGCAGCCGATCCTCGATGCTCTCGTCGGCCTGCTTCCCTCCCCCGCCTCGATCCCTGAAGTGAAGGGGATCAACCCCGTCGATGGGAGCGAGGTGGTGCGCAAGACCGGGGCGGGTGAGCCGGCCTCGGCCTTCGTCTTCAAGACAGTGGTGGATCCCTTCGCGGGAAAGATCTCCTTCTTCAGGGTCTACTCCGGCAAGGTCACCGCCGACCACCCCCTCCTGAACGCGGGGAAGGGCGAGATGGAGCGGCTCGCGGCGGTGGACGTGGCGCAGGGGAAGAGCCTCACGGCCGCGCCGGCGATCAGCGCGGGAGACATCGGAGCGGTCACGAAGCTCAAGACGACCGTCACCGGCGACACGCTGGCCGAGAAGAGCGCGCCCATCGTCTACCCCCCGGTGAAGTTCCCCGAGACGGCGATTTCCTGGGCGATCGAGCCGAAGACCCGGGCCGACGAGGAGAAGATTTCCACGGTGCTCCACAAGCTCCTCGAGGCCGATCCGATGCTCCGCATGACCCGTGACGCCCAGACGCACGAGATGCTCATCTCGGGCGCGGGGCAGGAGCACGTCGAGGTCGCGCTGGCCCGCATGAAGCGCCAGGGCGTGGAGGCGACGCTCAAGCTCCCCAAGATCCCCTACCGGGAGACGATCACGAAGCCCGTGAAGTACGTGGAGTACACGCACAAGAAGCAGACCGGCGGCGCCGGCCAGTACGCCCGCGTCGCGATCGACATCGAGCCGCTGCAGCAGCGCGAGGGGTACGAGTTCGCCGACAAGATCGTCGGGGGGGCCATCGACCAGACCTTCCGCCTCAGCGTGGACAAGGGCATCCAGGCCAAGATGCACGAGGGGGTGCTGGCGGGCTTCCCCGTCGTCGGCGTGAGGGTGAGCCTCGTCGACGGCAAGATGCATCCCGTGGACTCCAAGGACATCGCCTTCCAGATCGCCGGCCGGGAGGCCTTCAAGAAGGCCGTTCTGGATGCCCGACCGGTCCTCCTCGAGCCGATCATGCACGTCGAGATCGTCGCGCCCGAGGAGTCCATGGGAGACGTCGTCGGTGACCTCAACTCGAGGCGAGGGAGGGTCGCGGGCATGGAGATGCGCGGGCACAACCAGATCATCCGCTGCTCCGTCCCCCTGGCCGAGATGCTCAGCTATTCGGCGACGCTCAACTCGCTGACCTCGGGCCGCGGCACCTTCCACATGGAGATCTCCTCCTACGAGCAGGTCCCTGCCCACCTTCAAGAGAAGGTCGTAGCCGACGCCGCGGCGGCGCACGGCGACAGGAAAGAGGCGGAGTAGCTTGCTCCAGACGCACACCTCCATCCGGGACCTGTCGCAGCACGAAGGCCGGGAGGTCACCCTCCGCGGCTGGGTCTACCACAAGCGCGACATCGGCAAGATCCGCTTCCTCGTGATTCGCGACGGCTCGGGCTACGCGCAGGGAGTCGTGGTCCAGAAAGAGGTCGCCCCCGAGGTCTTCGATCTCGCCGATCGGCTGACCCTCGAATCGTCCTTCGAGATGAAGGGAACGGTGCGGAAGGAGCCCCGGGCGCCGGGCGGCTACGAGATAGGCGTGCGATCGCTCGAGGCCTACCAGATCGCCGACGAGTACCCGATCTCTCCCAAAGAACATGGCATCGAGTTCCTGATGGACCACCGGCACCTGTGGCTCCGCTCCTCCCGGCAGCACGCCGTGCTCAGGATCCGCAGCGAGGTCGTCTCCGCATGCCGCGACTTCCTCGACAGCCGCGGCTTCGTGCTCATCGACTCGCCCATCCTGACCCCGGCAGCCTGCGAGGGGACCTCGACCCTCTTCGAGACCGACTACTTCGGAGAGAAGGCCTACCTCTCCCAGTCGGGACAGCTCTACCTCGAGCCGGCCTGCATGGCCTTCGGAAAGGTCTACTGCTTCGGGCCCACGTTCCGCGCCGAGAAATCGAAGACCCGCCGGCACCTCACGGAGTTCTGGATGATCGAGCCGGAGGTGGCCTTCGCGGATCTCGAGGATCTCATGAGCCTCGCAGAGGACTTCGTGATGAGCCTCGTCGATCGCGTGCTGGATCGCAGGAAGGAGGAGCTGAAGGCCCTCGAGAGGGACCTGACGAAGCTGGAGGCGGTCGCGCGCCCCTTCCCCAGGCTCACCTACGACGAGGCCGTCTCGAAGCTCAAGGAGGCCGGAGTCGCCTTCGAGTGGGGCAACGATCTCGGCGGCACCGACGAGACCATCCTCTCCAACCTGCACCCCAGCCCTCTCATGATCACCCACTACCCCGCGAAGGTGAAGGCCTTCTACATGCAGCCCGACCCGGAGCGGCCGGACCGCGCGCTCTGCCTGGACATGCTCGCCCCGGAAGGGTACGGGGAGATCATCGGCGGCAGCCAGCGCATCCACGACCCGGAGCTGCTCCTGACGCGCATCCGCGAGCACGGCCTCCCGGAGGCGGCATTCAAGTGGTACCTCGAGTTCCGCCGCTACGGCACGGTCCCTCACTCGGGCTTCGGGATGGGGATCGAAAGGGCGGTCACCTGGCTCTGCGGGGTGCACCACCTTCGTGAGACCATCCCCTATCCCAGGACCCTCGGCAGGCTCTACCCGTGATCACCGTCGGGATCGTGAGCCTGGGCTGCGCCAAGAACCAGACCGACTCGGAGGTGATGCTGGCTCTTCTACGCCGCCGGGGCTACGAGGTCACCCACAGGCCCGATCTCGCGGACGTCATCGTCGTGAACACCTGTGGCTTTCTCGAGGCGGCGCAGCAGGAGGGCTATGCGACGATCCGCCGCATGGCGCGATACCGCCGCGCCGGACGGTGCCGCAGGCTCGTCGTGGCCGGCTGCCTCGTTCAGCGCCGCGCGGATGCGATGAAGGCGGCACTCCCCGACGTCGATCAGTTCCTCGGGCTCAACGACCTCGAGCGTGTCGCCGACGCCTGCGATCCAGGCGCCGAATCCTTCCCGCCCGATCTCTCCCCCGCCACGTGGATGCCGGGCGCGGATTCGCCGAGGGTGCTCGCCACCGAGGGTCCCAGCGCCTACCTCAAGATCGCCGAAGGGTGCGATCACCCCTGCTCCTTCTGCGTGATTCCAGCGATCCGGGGGCGATTCCGATCCCGACCTATGGATCAGCTGGTGCAGGAAGCGCGGAGCCTCGCCGGGATGGGCGTACGCGAGATCAGCCTCATCGCGCAGGACACGACATCCTGGGGCTGCGACCTGCCCGGCTCTCCGGGCCTCGCCGCGCTGCTCCGGGCGCTCGGAGAGGTCGAGGAGATCGACTGGATCCGCCTTCTCTACGCCTACCCGAATCGCATGACGCCGGAGATCATCGAAGCGCTCGGGGGGACGCGCGGCGTCCTGCCCTACCTGGACATGCCCCTGCAGCACGCTTCGCGGGAAGTCCTCGCGCGGATGCGCAGGGGCGGCAGCGGAGATTCCTTCATGAAGCTCCTCGACCGCCTGCGCGCCGGCGTTCCGAGGATCTCGCTGCGGTCGACCTTCATCGTGGGGTTCCCGGGCGAGAGCGAGGCCGATTTCCAGGAGCTTCGCTCCTTCGTGGAGCGCGCGCAGCTCGACCACATCGGAGTCTTCACCTATTCCCACGAGCCGGGAGCGGGCTCCTACGCGCTCGAGGACAGCGTGAGCGCGGATCTCAAGAGCGAGCGGCGGCAGATCCTGGCGGACCTCCAGGAGCAGATCGCCGGGGGGCGCTATCGCCGATTCGAGGGATCCACTCTCGACGTCCTCGTCGAAGGCGACGGCCCTGAGCCCGGCACCCTGTCCGGGAGGGCGGCTTTCCAGGCCCCCGAGGTGGATGGGCACGTGGTCTTCAGGCCCGATCCGGCCCGGCCGGGCGCGGCGCATCCCTTCGCGCGCGTCGCCATCGAGGAGGGCTGGCCCTACGCGCTCGTCGGCAGGGAGCGCCCTCAGGGCGACGCGAGGCCCGCGGGCGAGGATCTTCCCGGGAGGGCGCGCGGCCTCCCCGTCGTCGCCTAGGAGTCCGTCCCCCTCATGGCTCCCGGCGTGAGCGGCTCGACATTCGGCGCGCGGGTGGCCCTCGTGATCGCCACCTGGTTCGGGACAGGCTTCGCGCCGGTGGCGTCGGGCACGGTCGCCACCCTCGCGACCGTCCCGCTCTACCTGGCCCTCGTGAGCCTCCCCCCGCAGGGCGCGCGCCTTCCGATCTACCTCGCGGCCACGATCCTCATCGCCGTGCTCGGAGCGGTGGCGGCCGGCGTGGTGGAGAGGCGCCTGGGCACGCACGACCCCTCCGAGGTCGTCATCGACGAGGTGGCGGGATTCCTCGTCACGATGCTCCTCGTCCCTCCCGGTGCCTTCACCCTGGCCGTCGGCTTCCTTGCCTTCAGAGCCTTCGATATCTTCAAGCCCTGGCCCGCGGGGCGGGCGGAGAGGATCCCCGGCGGCTGGGGGATCATGGCCGACGATCTCATCTGCGGACTCTACGCCAACCTCGTGCTCCAGGCCGCGATGAGGATCTTGCCGTGAAGATCTTCAGGGACCTCGACGCCATCGGGCCGATGCCCTGTCCTCAAGTTGGGATCGGGAACTTCGACGGAGTCCACCTGGGCCACCAGCGGCTCCTCGAGACGGTGATCGATCGGGCGCGCTCCGCGGAGGGAGCGGCAGTCGCGATGACCTTCGATCCGCATCCGTTGACGATCCTCCGGCCGGACGGGCGGCCGCCCCTCATCACGCCGCTCGAGGAGAAGATCCGGCTGATCCGGAAGACGGGGATCGACCTGCTCATCCTCGTGCCCTTCACTCGCGAGTTCGCCCGGATCACCGCGGAGGCCTTCGTCTCCGACATCGTCGCGGGCAAGGTCGGCGCCATGGCCGTGTACATCGGCGCCAACTTCCACTTCGGCAGCGGCGGCCGGGGCGGAGTCAGCCTGATGCGGCACGAGGGCGCGAGGCTGGGGGTGGAGGTCATCGACGTCGAGATCGTCGAGTTCGAGGGCCACCCCATCTCCTCGACGCGCATCCGCGATGCCATCCTCGAGGGGAACGTCGAGCGCGTCACCCGGATGCTCGGCCGGGACTACACCCTCGCGGGTCGCGGGGTCGAGGGCAAGCACCGGGGGCGTCAGCTCGGCTTCTCGACCGCCAACATCACGACCGAGAGCGAGCTCATCCCGCTGGACGGCGTCTACGTCACGTGGACCGAGGTCCAGGGTCTCCGCCATCCCAGCGTGACCAACATCGGGGTCCGCCCGACCTTCGACGAGAAGGAACGCGTCATCGAGAGCCACATCCTCGACTACGCCGGAGGCCCGCTGTACGGCGAGCCCGTTCGCCTGGGCTTCTCGCGGAGGCTGCGCGACGAGCGGCGTTTCTCCGACGTAGACGAGCTGAAGCGCCAGATCGCCAGGGACGTCCTCGCGGCCCGGGAGTGGTTCGAGGGGCACACCCCCCGGCCCTGATCGGGCTCGTCCCGATGAGGCGGGGCCCTTCGGAGCGGAAGCGCCTCCCCGGGTGAACGGGGGCCTCGACCGGACATGCTCCGGGCGGGCCGTATATATTGGGGCCTGCCCCGTCCGGGCGCCTGCCCAGCGCGGAATTCCACGCCACCATGCACGACTTCGACCTCGCGATCATCGGCGGCGGCCCCGCCGGACTCACAGCGGCCTATCAGGCCGCGAAGGCCGGCCTGTGCCCGCTCGTGCTGGAGCGCAGCACCTACATGGGCGGGATCGCCCGGACCGTCAATTACAAGGGATACCGCTTCGACATAGGAGGCCACAGGTTCTTCACGAAGGTGAAGAGGGTGGACGACCTCTGGAAGGAGATCCTCGGCGAGGATTTCCTCTGGCGGCCCCGGATGTCCCGCATCTACTACAACGAGAACTACTTCTCCTACCCGCTCAAGCCCATGGACGCGCTGACGAAGCTGGGCCCGGTCGCCTCTCTCGCCTGCGTGGGCAGCCTGGCGCTCGCCCGCCTGCGTCCCATCCCCGACGAGAGCACCTTCGAAGCGTGGGTGGTGAACCGCTTCGGCCGGCGGCTCTTCGACACCTTCTTCCGCTCCTACACCGAGAAGGTCTGGGGGGTTCCCTGCAGCGAGATCAAGGCCGAGTGGGCGGCTCAGAGGATCAAGTCGCTCTCCCTCACGGGCGCCATCATGAACGCCTTCTTCAGATCCGGGAACCACACCTCCCTCATCGAGAAGTTCCAGTACCCGAGGCTCGGGCCGGGCCAGATGTGGGAGACCTGCCGGGAGAAGATCCGCTCCATGGGCGGCACCGTGATGACGGAGATGGAGGTCGTGCGCCTCTCCCACGACGGCAGATCTATCGAGACGCTGACGGCCCGTGACGCCGAGGGGGCCGAGCACACCTTTCGCGCCAGGCACTTCGTCTCCTCGGCGGCGCTCCAGGATCTCTTCGGCTACCTGGAACCCGCCGCGCCCGCCGCGCCCCGCGCGGCCGCGGGCCGGCTGCGCTACAGGGACTTCATCGTCGTTGCGCTGATCATCCGCGAGAAGGAGATGTTCCCCGACAACTGGATCTACATCCATTCGCCCAAGGTCGAGGTGGGCCGCATCCAGAACTTCAAGAACTGGAGCCCCGCCCTCGTGCCCGACGAGGGCTCCACCTGTCTCGGGCTCGAGTACTTCTGCTTCAAGGGGGACGCGCTGTGGCGCAAGCCCGACGGCGACCTGATCCGGCAGGCCGAGCAGGAGCTCCGGGTCGTGGGCATCCTCAAGCCCGGGCAGGCCGCGGTGGACGGCAGCGTCGTCCGGATGGAGAAGACCTACCCGATGTACGTGGGCGACAGCTACCGGGAGGACATCCAGTCCGTGCGCGAGTACCTGACCGCCTTCAAGAACCTGCACTGCTGCGGCCGCAACGGCCAGCACCGGTACAACAACCAGGACCACTCGATGGAGACGGCCTGCCTGGCCGTCGAGAACATGCTTGGCGCGAACCACGACATCTGGGACGTCAACGTGGAGCGCGTCTACCACGAGGAGGTCTCGGCTCCAGAGCAGGGCCGCGCCGCGCTGTGATAGCATCCCGGCCCATCCGACCTTAATCCGATCGACACGCAGCCGTTGGGAGAGTTGCTTGTCCAGGACCGCCAGCGGGTTCATCACCTTCGAAGGGATCGAAGGATCCGGCAAGACCACGCAGATCCGCCTCCTCTCCGAGTATCTTTCCGGCCGCGGGGTCCAGCACCTCGTGACACGCGAGCCCGGCGGCACGGAGGTCGGCGAGAGGATCCGCGCGCTGCTGCTCGATCCCAGGAGCCGGGAGATGGTGCCGCTGACGGAGCTCTTCCTCTACGGCGCCGCCCGGAGCCAGCACATCGAGCAGGTGATCGAGCCCGCGGTCGCCGAGGGCAAGGTCGTCCTCTGTGATCGCTTCACCGACGCCACCGTGGCCTACCAGGGCCATGGCCGGGGGTTGCCCATGAACGTGATCCGCGTCGTGAACTCCCTCGCCGCGGCGGACGTGAAGCCCGACCTGACGATCCTCCTCGACCTCGACCCCGAGCAGGGGCTGGCCCGCGCCCGCTCGCGGAACGCCGCGAGCGGGGACAGCTCGGCGACGCGGTTCGACGACGAGGAGATCGCCTTCCACCGCCGGGTCCGCGAGGGCTACCTGGAGCTGGCCCGGGAGGAGACGAGCCGCATCCGGGTCGTCTCCGCCGAGCTCGCGCCGGAGAAGGTCAAGAAGCAGGTCATCGGCCACGTTTCCCGCCGGCTCGGCCTCGCCTGAGGCCGTGGCCTTCCGCGAGATATCGGGTCACGAGAAGGCGATCTCCTTCCTTCGCCGCTCCATCGCCTCCGGACGGGCCGGGGCATCGCTGATCTTCCACGGTCCCGAGGGGGTCGGCCGCCGCTTCGCCGCGCTCTCCCTGGCGCAGGCCCTTAACTGCGATGAGGCGCCGGGAGAGGGCTGCGGGAGCTGCGGCGCCTGCGTGCGGATCGCGCGGGTGGAGAGGGGCACGGTCGAGGAGGGCGAGCACAAGGGGGATGCCCGCGAGTACACGCACCACCCCGACGTCCACCTCCTCGTCCCCGGCCGCAACGAGATCCGGATCGACGAGGTCCGCGCGCTCCGGCAGGCGGCTCAGAGGCGCCCCTTCGAGGGACGCCGGAGCGTCTTCATCGTGGATCCCGCCGAGAGGATGGCCGCGGCCGCCGCCAACGCGATCCTCAAGACCCTCGAAGAACCGCCGCCCGGTGCGTGCATCGTCTTGATCGCCTCGGATCCCGCGGCGCTGCTGCCCACGGTGCGCTCCCGCTGCAGCCTCGTCCCGTTCCACCCCCTTCCCCTCTCGCTCATCGAGGAGCTGCTTGCGAGGGGGGGCGGGATGGACCCGGCCGACGCCCGCATCGTGGCCGCGCTCTCCGACGGCAGGCCGGGACGGGCCCTGCGATTCGATCTCGAGGGCTACCGCGAGAAGCGGCGCGTGCTGATCGAGATCCTCGAGCGGCTCGCACGGCCTCTCCCCCGCGCGCACATCATCAAGGACGCCGAGGCGCTCGGAGCGAGGGGCGAGGCGGCCGACGCGGAGGAAGCGCTCGAGATCCTCGAGTCCCTGCTGCGCGACGCCCTTCTCCTCCAGGCCGGAGCGAAGGACGTCCGGCTGGCGAACCCCGACGTGGCTGACCGCATCCAGTCCCTCGCGAACATGATGGGCGGAGCGCTCCTCGGCGCGCTCGGGAGGATCGGACGCGCGCGGGCCGACGTGCGCTGGAACGTGAATCGCCAGCTCCTCGCCGAGGCGCTCCTCCTCGATCTTGCCGTCCCGGAGGGACGGTGAAGGCCTCGCAGCCAGCGCCGGCCGGCGGAGAGCCGGCCCCGCCGCGCACGCCCGCCGGGCTCATCCGCCATTTCCTCTGGCGCTACCGCGGCCGGCTCGCGGCCGGAGTGCTCCTCCTCGCGCTGACGAACTCCATGGCCCTGTGGATACCCCGCCTCCTCAAGGAGACCATCGATGCGATGGGGGCGGGAGCACCGCTGGGAGTCGTGACGCGCTACGCGGCGGCCATCGCGGCGCTCGCGATCGGGCAGTCTTTCGTGAGGACGGGATCGAGGCTGGCGATCCTCGGCATGTCCCGCCTCGTCACCTTCGAGATCAGGAACATCCTCTTCGCCCACCTCCAGAGGCTGCCCCTCTCGTTCTTCCGGAGCCGATCCACGGGCGACGTCGTCTCGCGGGCCATCAACGACGTGACGCTCGTTCGCTCTTTCTTCGGACCCGGCCTGATGAACCTGGCGAACACGAGCATGACCTACGTGGGCTCCGTGATCCTGATGGCTTCGATGTCCCCTCGCCTCACGCTCTACGCCCTGTCGGTCTATCCCCTCTTCGCGCTCGCCGTGAACCGGATGAGCCGGCGCGTCTACTCACGGGTCCTGGAGGCGCAGGAGGGGCTGGCCACCCTCACCAACAAGGCGCAGGAGAACATCTCGGGGATGTCCCTCATCAAGACCTACGTGAGGGAGGAACAGGAGGCGAGGGCCTTCGAAGGCATCGGGCAGGAGTACCTGAAAGCGAACCTCGCGCTCTCCCGGACCCGGGGCGCGATGATCCCGCTCATGGGCGCGATGTCCCACACGGGGACGATCGTGGTCATCGTCGCGGGCGGCGCCAGGATCATCGGCGGGGAGATGACGCTGGGTGATTTCGTCGCCTTCAACGCCTACCTCGCCTACCTGCTCTGGCCCACCTTTGCCCTCGGCTGGATCCTCAATACCTTCCAGCGAGGGCTCGCCGCGATGCGGCGGATCGGAGAGGTCCTGGCGGAGCCCCCCGAGGCGCGCGAGGCCGCGACGCCGGAGGCCGCCCGCGAAGCCGAGCGCCCCTTCGAGGGGCGGATCGAGATCCGGGATCTCACCTACGCGCACCCCGGCGCTCCGGACGGCGTGCGCCACCTCTCCGGAATCAGCGCGCGCATCCGGGCGGGCGAGACGATTGGCATCCTGGGCACGGTCGCCTCCGGGAAAACGACGCTCGTCAGCCTTCTCCCGCGGACTCTCACACCGCCCCGCGGGACGATCTTCATCGACGGCGAGGACGTGACCGACATCCCGCTCGCCCGGCTCAGGCGGCACATCGCGGTCGTGCCCCAGGAGCCATTCCTCTTCTCCAGGAGCATCCGTCGCAACGTGGCCTATGCGCCCAGGGGCTTCGCCGAAGAAGAGATCCTGGCCGCCGTCGAGGCCTCGCGACTCTCGCTCGACCTGCCCTCGCTGCCCCGCGGCATCGACTCCGTGGTCGGCGAGAAGGGCTTCACCCTCTCGGGGGGCCAGAGGCAGCGCGCGACACTGGCCCGGGCGCTCATCACCGAGCCGTCGATTCTCATCCTCGACGATCCCCTTTCGAGCGTCGATGCGGCCGTGGAGGAGCAGATGCTCCACGAGCTCAGGAAGATCGCCAGGGACCGGACGGTTCTCCTCATCTCCAACCGCGTCGCCGCTCTCGCCTGGACCGATCGGATCCTCGTCCTCGACGACGGCCGGCTCGTCGACAGCGGCACCCATGCAGAGCTCGTGGCGCGCGAGGGCCTCTACGCGTCCATCGCGAGGCAGCAGAGCCTGCGCGCGAGGGTTTCCAGCCTGTGACAATGCCGGCACACGGGCCCGCGGGGGCGGCCGACGGCGCCACGGGAGCCGACCGCTCCAGGCGGATCCGCGATGCGCGCGTCCTGCGACGCCTCGTTCCCTTCGTGAAGCCGCAGGCCCGGGTCCTCGTGCTGACGCTCGTGCTGCTCGTCTTCGTTTCGGCGGCCCAACTCGCGCAGCCCTACATCCTGAAGCTCGTCATCGATGGGCCTCTCGCCTCGGGCGACCCCTCCGGCCTGCTCCCGCTGGCCCTCCTGTACGCCCTGACCGCGCTGGCTGAATTCACGCTGAGGTTCGGGCAGATCTACAGCATGGAGGTGGCCGGACAGCGAGTGGTGCTCGCGATCCGCAATGCGCTCTACCGGCAGCTCCAGCGGCTGCCGGCCGCCTTCTTCGATCGCACTCCGATCGGGCGGCTCGTCACGCGCCTGACGGGCGACGTGGAGAACCTCGCCGAGGTCTTCTCCTCCGGGATCGTCACTCTCCTGGGAGACTCCCTCAAGCTCTTCGGGATCGTGGCGATACTCCTGTGGCTCGATCCCGCGCTCGCCGGCCTGACGCTCCTGGCCCTGCCGGCGCTCGCGGGGCTCGCCCTGCTCTTCAGGGTCCGCATACGGGACACCTTCCGCGCCGTGCGGGAGAGGGTGGCCCGCATGAACGCCTTCCTCCAGGAGCAGATCACCGGGATGGCCGTGATCCACCTCTTCCAGCGCGAGCGGGCCAACGACGAGGAGTTCCGGGAGGTGAACGCCCAACACCGTGACGCCGAGGTGAGCTCGGTCGTCTGGGATTCGGTTTTCTCCGCCGCCATCGAGCTGATGGGCTCCCTGACGGTCGCCGCCATCCTCTGGTACGGGGGGGTGCGCGTCCTCAACGAAGCGATCACCTTCGGGACGCTGGTGGCCTTCATCGAGTACGTCCAGAAGTTCTTCGGGCCGATACGCGAGCTCGGCGGCTATTACTCGGTGATGCAGTCGGCGCTGGTCTCCTCCGAGAGGATCTTCGCGCTTCTCGATGAGCCCGGAGAGGAGGACAGGGGCAGCCGCCTCCCAGCGGCCTCATCAGCGGGCGCCATCGAGTTCAGCGGAGTGCGGTTCGGGTACGGCGAGAACGGCGACGTTTTGAATGATCTCAGCTTCGCCCTGCGGCCGGGGGAGAAGGTGGCGATCGTCGGCTCGACAGGGGCGGGCAAGACCACGCTCGCCCGCCTCCTGCTGCGCCTCTACCCCGCGCGCGCAGGCCGGATCACTCTCGACGGCCTCGACATCGGCGAGCTGCCGCTCCGGGAGCTGCGGAGGAGGATTGGGGTCGTGCTTCAAGAACCATTCCTCTTCGCGGGCACCATCGCCGAGAACATCTCGCTCGGCGATCCGCGGATCTCCCGGCAGCGGGTCGAGGAGGCGGCGCACGCCGTCGAGGCGGACGGCTTCATCACGCGGCTCCCCGGAGGCTACGACGCGGAGGTCCGGGAGGCGGGCAGCAATCTGTCGGGCGGACAGAGGCAGCTCATCTGCTTCGCGCGCATCCTGGCCTTCGATCCTCCCGTTCTCGTGCTCGACGAGGCCACGGCCTCCGTCGATTCGATGACCGAGAGCAAGGTCCAGGAGGCCTTCTGGAAGCTCACGCGGGGGAGGAGCTCCCTGATCATCGCGCACCGGCTCTCGACCATCAGGGATTGTGACCGGATCGTCGTGCTCGAAAACGGCAGGATCTCCGAGCAGGGATCCCACGAGGCCCTGCTCTCCCTCGACGGGGCCTATGCCGCCTTCCACCGGCTCCAGACCCGGCAGGCCGGGAGGGAGGCCTGAGGGGCAGCCTCCTCCTCGAGGACGCGCGCCGGTCGCCCCCCGGATTGCCTCCACCGAGAACCGCGGACTTGATCCTGCCTTTCCGGATTGCCCCCCCGAGAACCTCGGCTTGGATCCTGGCCCTGCCGGAGGGCGGCAGACCTCGGCAATCACCCCCCTTCACACATTCTGCGCGCGCGATTTCCACAGCTTTTCAACAGGTCTTCCACCGCAATATTCAGTGGGTTTTCAACAGGCACCTCACAACATGTTGAGGTTTGAGGTCATCCGTCCCTTGACATTATCCACAGGCTTCAAGTACCGTCCCGCCGAGTGTTACGGATGGCCTCATGATCGCCACCGACAACGCGTTGCGCGTCCTCCAGGCCCGCTATCTCCTCCGCGACGAGAGCGGAGGAGTCTCCGAAAAGCCGGAAGATCTCTTTCGTCGAGTCGCGAGGGCGGTGGCAGCCCCCGACGCGCGGCTTCCCTTCCAGGGCCGCAGCGACCCCGCGGCTGCTGAAGAGGAGTTCCTGGGGGTCCTCACGGCGGGCCTCTTCCTTCCCAATTCACCCACCCTGATGAACGCCGGCAAGCCGGCCCAACAGCTCTCCGCCTGCTTCGTGCTCCCCGTCGAGGATTCGATGGAGGGCATCTTCGAAACCCTCAAGCATACGGCAGTCATCCACAAGACCGGCGGCGGCACGGGCTTCTCGTTCTCGCGCCTTCGCCCGCGCAACAGCCCGGTCCGCTCGACCCGCGGCATCGCGTCGGGGCCCGTCTCTTTCATGCGCGTCTTCAACGCCGCCACGGAAGCGGTCAAGCAGGGCGGCGCCCGCCGCGGGGCGAACATGGGGATTCTGAGGGTCGACCATCCGGACATCCTCGAGTTCGTGCGCTGCAAGACGGCCCCCGGAGAAATCACCAACTTCAACCTCTCGGTGGCCGCGACCACCCGGTTCATGGAAGCCGTGCACGGGGGCGGCACCTACGAGCTGATCCATCCCGCCACCGGCAGGAGCGTGGCCACCCTGCCCGCGCGCGAGGTCTTCGATGAGATCGTCCGCACCGCATGGGAATGCGGCGACCCCGGCCTCGTCTTCATCGATCGGATCAGCGAGGCCAACCCGACGCGCCATGTGGCGGAGATCGAGGCGACGAATCCCTGCGGCGAGCAGCCGCTCATGCCCAACGAGTCCTGCACGCTGGGGTCGATCAACCTGGGGCTCCTCGTCGGCGAGGGGCAGGTCGAGTGGGAGCGGCTGGCCGCGGTCTGCCGCACGGCCGTGCATTTCCTCGACAACGTCGTCGACGCCAGCCAGTACCCCGTTCCGGAAATCGGCGAGGTGACCCGGCTCTGCCGGCGGATCGGAGTGGGCGTGATGGGCTGGGCCGACATGCTGATCCGCCTCGGGATCCCCTACGACAGCGAGGAGGCCATCTCCCTCGGGGAACGGGTCATGGCCTTCGTGAATCTCGAGACGAAGAAAGCGAGCTCGGAGCTGGCCTCCGGAAGGGGCCCCTTTCCGGCCTGGCCCGGCAGCGCCTACGACAGGCCCGGAGGGCTCAGGCTTCGCAACGCGACCACGACCACGGTGGCGCCGACGGGCACGATCAGCATCATCGCCGGCGCGAGCAGCGGCATCGAGCCGCTCTTCGCTGTCGCTCTGCTGCGCCGGCACGTCCTCGATGGAGGAGAGCTGGCCGACGTCCACCCTCTCTTCCTCCAGACGGCGGAGCGGCGCGGCTTCGATTCGCCCGAGCTCATGGAAGAGGTGCGGGCGCGCGGGAGCCTGCGGGGCGTGGGAGGCATCCCTGACGACGTCAGGCGCCTCTTCGTGACCGCCCACGAGATCGCGCCTGCCTGGCACGTCAGGATGCAGGCCGCCTTCCAGAGCGCCTGCGACAACGGCGTCTCCAAGACGGTGAACTTCCCGGCCCATGCGACGTGCGAGGAGATCGCGAAGACCTTCCTCCTGGCATGGGAGCTGGGCTGCAAGGGGATCACGGTTTTCCGGGACGGCTGCCGCGGGAGCCAGGTGCTCAACGCAGGGCTGGCCGCCGGGGGAGGCACGGCGCGGAGCGCCGCTGCCGAGGACGAGTGCCCGGATTGCGGAGGCGCCCTGGTGCGCGGCGAGGGGGAACGCCGGTGTCGCTGGTGCGGCTACCCGGGATGATCGGATCGAACGGCGAGTTCGGGCAGGTGCTCCCCCACCTCGCCCGAAGGATGGCTCCGGATCTCGACGGTGTGGTTCCACCCCTGACACCGAATCACAACCGCCGCAGGGGCACCCCAGCCAGAGAGGTGCCCCGTGAAGCCAACTCCTGCCACTGAACGACCCCTCCAAAGGCAGGGGATCCGGAGCCTGGGCTGGGGGAGCTGAAAGGCTCCCCCAGCCTCCACCGTTTCACGCTCACCGGCAGAGGCTCGGGGAAGTCAGCGCTCGTACGTGAAGTAGCCGCCTCCGACCCGCATGTTCCTCATCAGCTCGGGCCCGAAGGCGATGTTCAGCGCGGCGCTCCCGAGAGCATGCGCGATCGCGAGCGCGAAGAGATTCGGGTTGCGCCTGTAGATGGCGGACCAGGCCCATCCGCCCACGAACGTGCCGGCCATCAGACGGACGTTCGGGAGATGGCAGAGCGCGAAGAAGGCCGCCGTGGCGATGTCCACGTGCCGGGAGGAGGAGAGAGCCTCCCTGAGCCTCCGGTGGACGAATCCCTGGAGGATTGTCTGCTGGACGAGTCCCCAGGCAACGAGCTTCGGCAGCTTGAGGACGACCTGCAGCCAGTCCGGGCGCACGCGCTCGAAGCCGGCTCCCGCGATCAGGAGGACGGCCACCAGGGGGGCGGTCACGAGCGCGACGTCCTTCAAGGCGGGAAGGAAGTTGTCCACCCGGAAGCCCAGCTCCCGGAGCCCCTCGCCGCGCCGGAGCGCGGAGAACGCGACCGTCCCGAATACTCCGACGACGACGACGGTCCCGCTCCCGGGGAAGGAGCGGCCCCACCCCCACATGAAGGACTGGACGAAGAGGAAGAGGAAGGTCAGCTCGGAGAGAGCCAGGGTCCCACGGCGGCGCGGATCCGTTAGAGCGGAATCTCCAGCCCCTCCGCCGCCACCTCGAAACCACGCCGGGCGACCTCCCGGGAAGCCTCCGAGGACGGATCGAGCGCGGTGTTGGAGTGGTTCAGGTGGGTGAAGAGTATCCTGCACCTGCGGGAAGCCGCGAGGGCTCCCAGTCGCTCCATGCTTTCCAGCATGGTCGGATGGGGGATCTCTTCGGGATTGCGCCATGTGACCTCACCCGGACCGTAGAAGGTGCCGTCGAGGAGGGCAATATCGGCCTGGCCCAGGAGGTGGTCAACGGGCCGCTCCCAGCGGCGCCAGGCGTCGGTATCGGGCAGGTAGAGCAGCCGCTTCGAAGGGCCGGAAAAGAGGTATCCCACCGTGTCGGAGTCCTCGTCCCTGTGGGGTACGGCCACGGATTCGACCTCGAGGCCCTCCGCGAGCCTCCGGCGCCCGCCCGGCTCGAGTGGATCGAGCCTGATGTGGCCCCACTCGACGAGCCGGCTCCACGGCTTGTTCGTCCGGAGAAACGCGCACATCCGGGGTGTTGCGATGATCGGCATCTCCCGCGCCGCCGAGGCCTCCCGACCCAGGTAGATCAGCCCGGCGTAGTGGCCGACGTGGGCGTGCGTGAGGAGAATGGCTTCGAGCGGGACACGTGCGGGGCGATCCGGCTCGGGCCCCAATGTGAAGGCCGATTCCAGCTCCGCGGCCTGCGATGGGAAGTCCGGGGTCGCATCCACGAGGACGAGCGGGCCGTCGGGCGGGAGGCCCAGGCCGAGGCAGGAGACCCTGCGGGCAGGGAGCCTCCCGAGCCGGGCCCTGACGCAGCAGCTCCGTGCGCAGCCGGGGTGGGGCAGTCCTCCGTCCTGGACAGTGCCGAGGATCCTCGCCCTGACACCCCCGGCCCGCTCCTTCCCCCCGAAGGCCGGGCCTCCGGCCAGGGCCCATGCGCCGGCCGCACCCATCCGTCGGATCACGTCGCGGCGCGTGGCCACGATCAGAACTCGCGGACCTGGGCCATGTAGGTCGCCCAGTTCCTGCGCATCTCGGCGACGTGGTCGCCTCCGAACTTCTCGAGCACGGCGTCCGCCAGGACGAGAGCGACCATGGCCTCGCCGATGATGCCCGCCGAGGCGATCGCGCACGTGTCGGTGCGCTCGACGACTGCCTCGGCGTCGTCCTTGGTCGACACGTCCACGGTGCGGAGCGGGCGCGGGAGCGTGGAGAGCGGCTTCATGTAGCCGGTGACGCGGACCTCCTCGCCGTTCGTCATTCCCCCCTCGATACCACCCGCGCGATTCGTCTTGCGGTAGAAGCGGCGGACGTTGCGGTCGTAGTAGATCTCGTCGTGCACCGCGGAGCCCCGACGCGAGGCGGCGGCGACACCCTCGCCAATCTCCACCGCCTTGATCGCATGGATGGAGAGGATGGCCCGGCCCAGCTTCGCCTCCAAACGCGTGTCCCACTGCCGGGACGAGCCCAGGCCCGGCGGAACTCCCCGCGCCACGACCTGGAAGGCCCCGCCCAGCGAGTCCCTGGACTTCCGGGCCGAATCGATCTCGGCCATCATCGAGGTCTCCACCGAGACATCGACACACCTCAGGGGCGAATCGTGCGGGATGGCCTCGATCTCCTCCCAGAGCACTCTCCGATCGGGGGGAAGGGCGGCCTCACCGACGGCCACGGTGTGGCCGAGGACGCGGAGGTTCACGGCCTCGAGCAGGAGCCTCGCGAGCGCGCCCGCCGCGACGCGCGCCGCAGTCTCGCGCGCGCTCGCGCGCTCCAGGACGTTCCGGATGTCGTGCTGGTCGTACTTGAGCGCCCCGGCCAGGTCCGCATGGCCGGGACGGGGGTTCGTGATGCTCCGCAGCTCCGCGAGCGGCGTCCCGGGCGCGGGAGGCTCCGGCGACATCGCGATCGACCAGCTCGAGAAGTCGCGGTTCTCGATGAGAAGGCTGACAGGGCCGCCCATCGTCACCGCGTGGCGGACGCCCCCCGTGATCCGGACCCTGTCGTCCTCGATCTTCATCCGCCCGCCCCGGCCGTAGCCGCCCTGGCGGCGCTTCAGATCGGCGTCGATGCGCGCAGCCTCCACCTCGAGGCCCGCAGGCAGCCCGTCCACGATCACCGTGAGGAGCGGCCCGTGGGACTCACCGGCTGTCAGGAAGCGCAGCGGCATGGCGTGCGTAGGATCCGTCAGGTGCGTGGAATTCGCCCGAGGCTAGCACACGGGAACAGCGCGAAGCCGCGTTGGTGCGGGAAGGAGAGTCGCCAGCAGTGCCGACGCGGGACCTCGCGATGGCGCGGGACGGAGGGCGTCGCCCGGAGGCCGGAATGGATCGCGCTGTGGACCTCGCTCGTCCACCGCCGGTTCCGGGCGTGATGGCGCGGGACGGAGGGTTGCCCGGGGCGTACGTCTGGAGCCGGTCGAGATGCTGCACTTGGCATCGAAGTGCCTACGGCGGAAGTAGGAGCGCAGGGCGACCCTCCGTCCCGCGCTGAGGGTCGCGCTGAGTGCAAGCGGCAGGGCCGTGGAGAGCGGCTGCTAGAATGGCGCCATGGTCATCCTGACGGCGGAGCAGATGCAGCGCATCGACCGGCGGGCCGAGAACGACCACGGCATCCCCGCCGCGACGCTCATGGACAACGCCGGCCGCGAGGTGGCCTCCGCACTCCTGAGGCATCAGGCGGGCGGCGGGCCTCGCCGGATCCTCATCCTTTGCGGGAAGGGCAACAACGGCGGCGACGGAATCACGGCCGCGCTCCACCTCGCGGCCTCGGGAGTGAAGGCCCGCGTCGCGCTCCTCGCGGCCGGGCCCGATCTCCGGGGTCCGGCGGCCGCCGCGCTCGCCCGCGCGCGAGCCGCCGGGATCATCGTCGAGGAGATCACGACCGATCCTCAATGGTCGGCCCTCCGCCTCACCCTGCCCGAGAACGACCTGATCCTCGACGCCATGCTGGGGACGGGGACGACAGGGGCGGCCCGCGGCCTCATCCTCGAGGCCATCCACGCCGTGAACGCCTCCGGCTGCCCCGTCACCTCCGTGGACCTCCCCAGCGGACTTTCAGGATCGAGCGCGGCCCTCCCCGGCCCCTGCGTCGAGGCGGGCGCCACGCTCGCGCTCGCGGCCCTGAAGATCCCGCACGCCTTCCCTCCGGCCTGCCGCTTCGCGGGGAGGATCGAGATCCTCGACATCGGCATTCCATCCGCCGCGGTCGAGGCCGAGGGAGTCGACCTCCACTGGGTCGACGAGGAATCCGCCTCGCGCCTCCTGCCCCGCCGGGATCCGGAATCGCACAAGGGGGACTACGGCCACGTGCTCATCCTCGCGGGATCGCGCGGGCGCGGCGGGGCGGCGGTCCTCATGGCCCGAGCCTGCATCCGCTCCGGGGCCGGGCTCGTCACGGTGGCCTCTCCCGCTTCGGCCCAGCCGATCATCGCTTCGTGCCTGCCCGAGGCAATGACGGAGCCTCTGGCCGAGACGGCGGAAGGCGCCCTCGCGCCCGAAGCCCTCGGCACCGTCCGCAGGCTCCTCGAGTCGAGGGACATCCTCGCCGCGGGTCCGGGGCTGGGGACGGGCTCCGGCGCGGCGGCGATCGTGATGGCGCTCGCCGCGGAAGGAACCCGGCCCATGGTCCTCGACGCCGACGCCCTGAACATCCTGGCCGCCGCAGGATCGAAGATCTCCGGCGGCGATCGGAGGGTGGTCGTCACGCCTCACCCCGGCGAGGCGGGCCGCCTCCTCGCCTGCACCGCGGCCGACGTGCAGCGTGACCGGCTCGGCTCCGCACGCCGCCTCGCCGCGAGTCTTCACGTGACGGTACTGCTGAAGGGCCATCGAAGCCTCACGGCCAGCCCCGGGAGGCTGGTCCGGGTGAACCCGACGGGCAACGCCGGGATGGCCACCGGCGGCTCCGGCGACGTGCTGGCCGGGATCACCGCCGCCTGGCTCGCTCAGGGCCTCGAGGCTCCCGAAGCCGCGGCCCTCTCCGCCTTCGTCCATGGAAGCGCGGGAGATCGGGCCGCGGAAGCGATCGGAGAGATCTCGCTCACGGCCGGTGACATCGTCGAGGCCCTGCCGCGCGCCTACCTCGCGCTCGGCGCCGCAGCGAGCCGGCCGCCGCGGCCGTGAAGACCATCGCAGGCGTGCACGCGAGCGCGAGCGAGGAGGAGACCGCCGAGATCGCAGAGAGGCTGTCGCGCGGTCTCGCGCCGGGGGACTGGATCCTCCTGAGCGGGCCGCTGGGCGCCGGGAAGACCGCCTTCGTCAGGGGCCTGGCCCGGGCCCTGGGCATCGATCCCCTGCGAGTCCACTCACCGACGTTTACTCTCGTAGCGGAGTACCCAGGCCCCAGGGTCCTGGCACACGTGGACCTCTACCGGATTGACCAGCCCGCAGAGCTAGACGAGCTCGGTCTCGATGAGCTCGTGCGGCGCGGGGTCTTCGTGGCCGTGGAGTGGGGAGAGCGCCTCCCGCCGGGGACGACCCCCGCCGCCTGGTGCGTGGAAATTGAACACGCGGGAGGCGGCGGCAGAAAGATCACGATCCACCCGCCCCGCACGGAAACCTCGGCCAGCGCCCAGAAGTCGTGACACCCGCTCTGAAGCCTTCGACCCGCAGCGGTGCGTGGGGTCGCTGCGATCCGCACCGGATCGCCTCCACCGCACGTCGGCGAGGGACGGAGGGTCGCCCGGAGCGTACGTCTGGAGTCCGGTCGAAGTGCCTCGGATGGACTCGATGAGTCTCCAGACTGAGCAGCGACCGTGGTCGTCCGATGCACCGCACGTCGGCGCGGGACGGAGGGTCGCCCGGAGCGTACGTCTGGAGGCCGGCCATGTCTTTTGGCCTGGCTTCGCCGGGACTCCGGCCGAAAGTAGGAGCGCAGGGCGACCCTCCGTCCCGCGCTGAGCAGCCACGGCGGGCTCTCTATCCGGGGGGGTACGCAGCAGTCTCAGTCCACCTGGTAGTTCGGAGCCTCTTTCGTGATGACCACGTCGTGGACGTGGCTCTCTTTCAAGCTGGCCTGCGTGATCCGGAGGAAGGTGGCCCTCGACTGGAGTGTTGCGACGTCTCCGCAGCCCGCGTAGCCCATTCCTGCCCGCAGGCCCCCGACGAGCTGGTGAACCATGGCGGAGACCGACCCCTTGTAGGGCACCCGCCCCTCGATCCCCTCGGGGACGAGCTTCTCGGTCTCGACGCCTGTCTGCTGGTAGCGATCCCGCGCACCGGTCTGCATGGCTCCGAGCGAGCCCATCCCCCGGTAGGCCTTGAAGGTCCTGCCCTGGAAGAGGATCGTCTCGCCGGGAGCCTCTTCGGTGCCGGCGAAGAGGGACCCGATCATCACCGAAGAGGCGCCGGCGACGATGGCCTTCGTGACGTCTCCCGCGAACTTCACGCCTCCGTCCGCGATGACGGGGATGCCTTTCTTCGCGCACTCCTTCCAGGCGGCGGCAATGGCCGTGATCTGTGGAACTCCCGAGCCCGTGACGATGCGCGTGGTGCAGATCGAGCCGGGCCCCATCCCCACCTTCACGGCGTCCACCCCCCGCTCGATGAGGGCGCGCGCCCCTTCCGAGGTCGCGACGTTGCCCGCGACGAGCTGGAGATCCGGGTACTTCTTCCTCAGGGCCGCCGTGGTCTCGAGCACGCCCTTCGTGTGGCCGTGCGCGGAGTCCACCACGATCACGTCGACGTGCGATTCCATGAGCGCGGCCGCCCTCTCGAGGGCCGACTCGCCCACGCCGACGGCGGCTCCCACGCGGAGCCGTCCGAATGAGTCCTTGCAGGCGTGGGGGTAGCGGATCGCCTTCTGGATGTCCTTCACCGTGATGAGGCCGCGCAGCCTCCGGTGCTCGTCCACGACGGGGAGCTTCTCGATCCGATGCCGGTGGAGGAGCGCCTTGCCCTCCTCGAGCGTCGTTCCCTGGGGTACGGTGATGAGCTTCTCCTTCGTCATCAGGTCGGAGACGCGCAGGTTCCTCCGGGTCTCGAAGCGGAGGTCCCTGTTCGTGAGGATCCCCACGAGAGTCCCGTCCTCCTCCGTCACCGGAACGCCTGCGATCCGGTACTTCCTCATCAGGGCGAGCGCGTCCTCGATGCTCGAGTTGGGCCGCACCGTCACCGGATTCACGATCATGCCGCTCTCGGAGCGCTTGACCTTGTCGACCTCCTCCGCCTGGGCCTGGATCGGCATGTTCCTGTGTATGAAGCCGATCCCGCCCTCCTGCGCCAGGGCGATCGCCAGGTCCGCCTCTGTGACGGTGTCCATGGCGGCCGAGACGATGGGAATGTTCAGGCGGATGCCGCGCGTCAGCCCTGTCGACACATCGGCCTGTCCGGGCAGAATCTCGGAATAGGCCGGGGCGACGAGGACGTCGTCGAAGGTGAGCCCCTCGGGGATCGGGCCGTCAGGTACCATCGGTCAGCACTCCTCCATCCTCTTCCGGACGCCGTCGCGGGCGCCGCGCGATCAGGATGAGCCCATGTCGAACATGTCCCTGCGATTCGCCAGCTTCAAGTCAATGGACGCAAGGGTCCCCTCCACCTCCCTGAGCGTCAGCGTTCCGATCGTCTCGTACTTGAGGTCCTCCACGTCCGCCGTCAGGAGATCGAGGTCCTCGAGCATCGCCGTGTCATACGAGCAGATCCGGGAGAGCAGGCCCTCCTCCACGGCCCCGTCGGAGAAGAACCGGCACTTGCCGTAGTCCGCGCCCCTGAGCGCCTCTGCGGTGCGCCCGATCCGCTCGTGGATCCTGTCGAGGTCGTCCACCATGTCGAGATCCCCCTCCCCGTCGGCGGCCTCGCGGATCGCGATGAACCTCGCGGCGAGGTCGTCGAGCCGGGAGGCGAGGTGGCCCCGAACCTGCTCGTCGGTCCCCCTCCGGGCGGCGGCGTCGCGGTACCCGCCAATCCCCGGAATGAGACTCCCGGCCTTGTCGAGAAAGGCCTTCTCGGGATCCTGATCCGGCATCGGGCTTCTCCTTGGATTCCGGGGATTCCGGCCCGCCTCAGGGACCGGCCGCCGCGGCGCGCTGGGGGTCTCCGTGACATCTCTTGTACTTCTTCCCGGATCCGCACGGGCAGGGGTCGTTCCGCCCCACCTTCGCCGCCGTCTCCCGCCTCACGGGAGCCGGCGCCTCCTTGGGTGGAGCCGAGAAGACGAGCTGCCGCTCCCTCGCCCGCTGCCTCCGGATCGCCTCCTGCCTCTGCTCCTCCTCGTTGATGGGCTCGAGGTGGTACAGGAGCTTGACGATGTCATCCTCGACGCGCTCCTTCATGGCCGTGAACATCACGAACGACTCGCGCTTGTATTCGGTGAGCGGATCTCTCTGCCCGTACCCGCGCAGGCCGATCCCCTCCTTGAGGTGATCCATCGCGTAGAGGTGGTCCTTCCACAGCGAGTCCACGATGTTGAGCATGATGACCTGCTCGTGGCGGCGCATGAGCTCCGCGCCTATGACCGCCTCTTTCTCGGCGTACTTCGCGAGCACTCTTTCGAGGAGCAGCTTCCTGAGGTCGGGGAAGTTGATGACGCTGAAGTCGGGGTCCTTCTCGGGCAGCCGGATGCCGTAGCGCTGCTGGATCGCGGTGACGAGCTCGGGCGGCTGCCACTCGTCCGGGTCCGACTCCTCGGGGGTGTAGGTGTTCAGCAGGGAGTCCAGGATCTCCTCGGATTTCTGGACGACGTACTCGCGAGTGCCCTTTCCTTCGAGGATCTCGCGGCGCCAGCGGTAGACCTCGATCCGCTGCTTGTTCATCACGTCGTCGTACTCGAGGAGGTGCTTCCTCGTGGTGAAGTTCTGGCCCTCGACCTGCTTCTGGGCCCTCTCGATCGAGCGGCTGACCATGGCGGCCTCGATCGGCACGTCCTCCTCCATGCCCAGCTTCAGCATGAGGGCCCGCATCTTTTCGCCGGCGAAGATGCGCATCAGGTCGTCCTCGAGCGACAGGTAGAACCTCGAGGAGCCGGGATCGCCCTGGCGCCCCGATCGGCCTCGGAGCTGGTTGTCGATGCGCCTGGACTCGTGCCGCTCGGTCCCCAGGATGTGGAGCCCGCCGAGGGCCACCACCTCCTCCCTCTCCGCGTCGCACCGCGCCCGGAGCTCGGCCACGACGGCGGCCTGCTCTTCAGGGGACGGCGGCGGGTCCATCGAGGCGATCTGCCTGCGGGCGAGCGCGTCGGGGTTGCCGCCCAGGACGATGTCGGTGCCGCGCCCCGCCATGTTGGTCGCGATCGTGACCGCGCTCTTCCGGCCGGCCTGGGAGACGATCTCCGCCTCCATCTCGTGGTACTTCGCGTTGAGCACGGTGTGGGGGACCCCGCCCTTCTTCAAGAGAGTACTCAGGTGCTCGGAGTTCTCGATGGACGTCGTTCCCACGAGCACCGGCTGCCCCGACTCGTGGAGGTCCCGGATCTCCGAGACGGCGGCCCGGTACTTCTCGGGCTTGCTCCTGTAGATGACGTCGGAATGCTCCGTCCTCAAGAGCGAGCGATTCGTCGGGATCACCACGACTTCGAGGTTGTAGATCTTGTCGAACTCCGTGGCCTCCGTGTCGGCCGTCCCGGTCATCCCGCCGAGCTTGCCGTACATCCGGAAGTAGTTCTGGAAGGTGATGCTGGCGAGAGTCTGGTTCTCCCGCTCGATCCGAACTCCCTCCTTGGCCTCGACCGCCTGGTGCAGCCCGTCGCTCCAGCGCCGCCCCGGCATGAGGCGGCCGGTAAACTCGTCGACGATGATCACCTGGCCGTCCTTGATCATGTAGTCCACGTCGCGCTTGAACATCGTGTGGGCGCGAAGCGCCTGGTTCGCGTGGTGGAGGATTTCCATGTTGACCGGATCGTAGAGGTTCGAGACCGAGAGGAGCTTCTCCGCCTTCTCTATCCCCTCCTCCGTGAGAGAGACGGTCTTCATCTTCTCGTCGACCGTGTAGTCCGTCTCCGCGTCCAGCTTCGGGATGATCTTGTCGATCTTGTAGTAGAGCTCGGTGGAGTCCGCCGCCGGGCCGCTGATGATGAGGGGCGTCCGGGCCTCGTCGATGAGGATGCTGTCGACCT
>CAZMRF010000020.1:0-68478 GCA_964568735.1 uncultured Acidobacteriota bacterium | reverse complement strand
TCTGTTGCGTTCTAGCCTTTTCTCTCGTCGGGAAACGCGCTTATTCTGGGCCTAGTGCGGCCATCTGGTGTGAGAGGGCGGCGGCGGCGGGGAGGTTGTCGGGCTCCTGGCGCAGGACGCCGTGCAGGATCCGGATGGCGCCGAAGCGGTCTCCCTCCACGTCGGCCTGCCCCTTGGCGTACCAGAAGGGGCCCTCCTGGTCTTCGGGGAATGCCGCCGTGAAGGCCTCGGTCTCCTTGAAGGCTGCATCGGAGTCCTTCTTCACGTAGCCCTTCTCGATGATGCGATAGACGCGGCGCTCCTTCTCGGGGAGGCTGTCGATGCGGCGGCCCGCCTTGTCGATCCACGCCAGCCCTGATTTCGCGTCGCCGTTCATGAGAAGGCTCATGCCGAGGTGCATCTGCGCTGTGATGTAGGAGGGGTCGGCGTCGAGCGCCTTGCGGAAGGAGTCGGCTCCCTCCTTGAAGCGCAGATCCTTGTAGTAGTTCACGCCGTCCACGTAGTGGCGGAAAGCCTCCTCCGAGGTCGTCGCCCTCCTCGAAGTAGAAACGGGGATTGCCGCACCCGCTAGGCGGCCGGCCTCAGCCGCACCCGGGGATGAGGGAGTCCCGCCCGCCACTGTGCCAGTCTCCGCCCCGCCCTGCGGGCTCGCCAATCCCTTCGGTGCTGTGGAAGGGGCGAGGCCCTTTGCGATCTGCGGCGGGGGCGCCTCGAGATCCAGGAGCCGCGCCTTCAGCTCATCCGTGATTCGATCCACCAGGTCGAAGACGTCCCCGCCCTGGGCGCGCGTGGCCGCGAGGACCTGGCCGGTCGCCGTGTCGTAGGCCTGCGCGTCGATCCGGTACTCGTCCCCCGTCTTGTAGATCGATCCGTTGATGACCATCGTGGCGCCCGCCCAGCGCGCCAGCTCGGTGGCTGTCGTGCCGTCCATTCCGCCCCGGCCGTCCCGGCCGGCCATGGAATTGAGATCACTGAGCCGCTGCGTGGAGATGACGGCGAAGCTCCCCGATCCCGCCAACGCGGTCGTGATCATCTCGGGGATCCCCTGCACGAGCCAGGCCGATTTCGCGTCTCCCGTGTTGTTCACGAAGGGAGAGACGGCGATGGAGAGCTGCCCCGACCCCGCGAGCGCCGCCTCGCCGCCACCTGCTCCGCCAGGCCCACTCACGCCCCCCGGCCCGGGGATGAGTCCCGCCGGCCCTCCGGACCCTGCATCTGCCGACCGGCCTGCGTCACCCAGCGGTGACATCTTCCCGGGCTGGGATGGGGCGGCACCATCTCCCGGTCTCGGCCCCCCACCCGGGAGTGGTGAACCTCCCTCTCCCAGCCGGGTCGCGTCCGTCGCGGCGTCCCGCGCCGGCCCGAAGAGCCATAGCTGCCCCACGACGGCCCCCGCGACGAGTGCGAGGGTGATCCAGGTGGCCGCGGCCCACCTGCGGGTGGAGACGCCCCACGTCTGCCAGGAGCGTGCGACCCTCGCGCCCGGATAGCCTCGTATCGCCGAGATCCTGCCCGGCCCGGACTCGGATCCGGAGTGCAGGAGGCGCAGCTCGTCCGCCAGGTCGGCGGCCTTCTGGTAGCGGCGGGCCGGATCCTTCTCGAGGCATCGCGCCAGGATCCGTTCGAGATCGGGCGGCGCCTCGGGGCGCACTTCGCGCAGAGCGCGTGGCTCTTCATGGACGATGGCGTGGAAGGTGGATATGGCGTTGTTGCGCTTGAAGGGCGGCTCGCCCGCGGCCATCTCGTAGAAGAGGCTTCCGAAAGAAAAGACGTCGGAGCGCGCGTCCACGGAGACGCCCTGCGCCTGCTCGGGGCTCATGTACGAGACCGTCCCGACGATCTTTCCCGCCTGCGTCGCCTCACGCGGGAGGGTGTCGAGCGTCGAGCCCGACCCCGGCGCCGTCAGCTCTCCGGCCGTGAAGCGCGCCAGGCCGAAGTCGAGGATCTTGTAGTAGCCGGAGGCGGACTCCATGACGTTCTCCGGCTTCAGGTCCCGGTGGACGACTCCCTTGCGGTGCGCCTCGGCGAGCGCCTCGGCCACCTGGAGCGCGCATCCGGTGAGCTGCGGCAGCGGCAGCGGCCCCTGCTTCTTGAGGATCTCGCGGAGGTTGCGCCCCTCGACGAACTCCATCGTGTAGAAGGAGGTCGTCCCGTCGCGCTGGAAGTCGTAGAGGGTCGCGATGCCGGGGTGGCTGAAGGAGGACGCGGCCCGGACTTCACGCTCGAAGCGCCGGTTCCACTCCTCGTCGGCGGCCAGCTCCGCGCGGAGCACCTTGAGGGCCACGGTGCGCCCCATTCGGGTGTCCTCGGCGCGGTAGACGACGCCCATTCCCCCCTCACCCACCCGATCCAGGATCCTGTAATGAAGGAGGTTCTTGCCGCCGTCCACAGCCGCCGCTCCGATGGCCCGGGCAACCCGGTCCTCATCGCACACATCTGCTTGCCAGATTGGATGAGATCCTAGCACCGAGGGTTGCAGCGGCTGCTTCAGCGGCCTCGGATGTCGATCCGCCCGCTGAGGGTCTCGATGTTGATCCGGGCCCCGCCTCCGCCGAGCGTGAAGGAGAGCTCCAGCGACGGCAGGTACTGGCTCGTCTTGACGGCCGGGGGCCCCAGCTCGTTCTTGATGCTGCCGCTGAAGCTGGTCACGTCGAACGACGCCGATGCTCCGGGAGCGAGCTTCACGACGACGCTCCCGCTCACGCTCTCGATGTCGATGGTGCCGCCTGAGGCCGCGTCGACCTCTGCGTCGATCGTCCCCGAGACGGTCTCCAGATCGGCGTCGGTGAGGGGTACCGCCGAGACCAGCGCGATCTTCCCGCTGACGGAAGCGAGGTCGATCGCCTTCGACGCCGCGCGAATATTGAGGGTGCCGCTGATCGTCTCGATGTCCAGGTCGCCTTCGACCTCCGCGACCGAGACGGGGGCGCTGATGGTCTCCACGTTCAGGTCCGCCCCGTGCGGGATCCGCACGGTGAGCTGCGAGCCGCCCTGGTCGTCACCCCTGGTGGACCCGGAGCAGGTCCACTCCACCTCGATGTCGACGCCCTCCGAGGTGGTATTCACGTTGAGCTCCTCGCAGCGATGGCGGAGCACTCCCTTGATCTCCACGTCCCGCCCGCTCCATCCCTCGACGGTCAGCTCCCCGGAGATCATCTCGATGCTCACCGAGCGGCCGGAGAACGGGATCGTCTTGTCGATGGGAGTATCGGCCAGGGCCAGCCCGCTCGCAGATGCCAGCATCAAGGTCAGGAACGCAGATCTCATCATCGTCATCGAGCCTCCACGGGCTTCTCGATCATCTCTTGTCAGGGTCGTCGTCACGGGGCCGTCCTCCTAGCTCGACTGGATCACGGCGGCCCCCTGAAGAAGCCGCATCTTGGTGTGGTACATGGCTCTCATGAGCCGGCCGAGCCGCGCGTTTCCCGGATCGCTCTCCATGGCCTTGTGCGTCTCGATGATCGCCTCGCTGATCGCTCGCAGGTTCTCCTCGATCAGCACCAGCGTTTCGGGCGGGATCCGATCCTTCTGCGCATCGAGCGCCGCGAGGAGATCCTCCGCCGCCCGGCTGAACTCCGCTTCCGTTGCTTCCAGATCGGGAGGCACGAGCCCGGCGGGGGCGATCCGATCGGCAGGCTCCCCTGGACCCGGTCCGGGGGTGTCCGGCACATCGGGGCCGCCGCTCGTCCGCCCGGAGAGGGCACGGTCCGCCGCCAGCCCCGGATCGGACGGGATTTCCGCTCGCTTCAGAACGATGCCCGCCGCGATGGCGGCCACGAGGATCAGGGACGCTGCGGCCGCGAGCGGCACGGGCCGGAAGTACCAGCGCTGCCGGACTACGAGACTGCTCGAGCCCGATGGGTCGCGGTGCTCGGCGCCCCCGCTCTGCGCCGCGAGGTCTGCGCGCCCGATCGTCGACGAGCCGCTCCCTCTCAGCCCCGTCTTCGTGGCGCTCCAGACCTCGCCCGGCGCCTCGATGGATCGTGGAAGGCTCGAGAGATCCTCCACCAGCTCGCGCAGGGCTTTCAGCTCGTCACGGCAGGCGGTACAGATCAGGAGATGCTCGTCCACCTCCTGGCGGGCGCGGCCGGAGAGGTAGCCTCCGGCGTAGTCGTTCAGTCGATCTTCGAACTGAGGGCAGCTCATCGTCCCAGCGCCTCCCTGAGGAGCCTTCGAGCCCGGTGAAGCTGCGACTTGCAGGTCCCCACCGATCGTCCCGTCATCTCCGCGATCTCCGGATGGCGATAGCCTTCGACGTCGTGCAATACGAGGACCCGGCGCGCTTCCTTCGGCAGACTCGCGATCGCCTGCTCGATGTCGGCGGCCCTTCCAGGCGCCGGAGCCTCCGCGAGGCTCGTGCCCGGCCTCTCGGCTCTCTCCATCGCAAGCTCTCCGTCATCCACGACCCGGGCCTCCCGCCGCTGACGCGACCGCTGCTCACCCAGCACGACGTTCACGGTCACACGGTGCAGCCAGGTCGAGAACTGGCTGTCTCCGCGGAAGCTCCGGAGCCGCTCCCAGACGTGGAGGAAGGCCTCCTGCGCCAGGTCACCCGCGAGGGTCGGGTCCCCCGACATCCTGAGACAGAGCGCGTAGACCCGCCCTGAGTGCTGCCGGTAGAGCGCCTCGAAGGCTTCCACGTCTCCCTCCCGGGCCCTCTCCACGAGGTCCCGCTCGGGGCCCGGATCTCCGCTCAAGGGAAGGTGCAATGCCTCCTCTCCGGTCGGATCGTCCCGGCCGGCTGGTTGGAGGGCTCCGTGCCCCCCGGCTCCCGCCCCTTCCGGGCCTTCATCTTGTTGGATGCCGGCGGGGGAGGGCCTGGATGGATTCTCTCATGCGACGCTTCGGGCCTGCCCGTGCTCAAAGCAAGGTACGAGCCCGTCTCTCAGGCCGACCCCCACCATGGCCCCCACTGGAGGAGAACCCCCGATGACCGAAAAACACCTGTGCATCCTCACCATCGCCGGATCCTTCGCGATCGGCCTCACCCCGGCGGGCCACGACTTCAAGCATCCTGAGGCCCCGCCGCCCGCCACCATGACAGGGGCCGAGGTGGTCCTCCCCATCCTCCACTACGGAAACCGCCCCCAGGTCGAGATCCTCATCAACGGGAAGGGGCCCTACCGCTTCCTGCTGGACACAGGGGCCCACGGCTCGGTCGTGGACAAGGCTCTCGCGGAGGAGCTGGGACTGCCCACTGTCGGCGAGGCGCCGCTAGGGAGCCCCGGGGGAAAGGCGCCGATGAAGGTGCCCTTGGTCGGGATCGAGACGGCCTCGGTGGGGGGAGTCTCGCTGTCCATGAAGGAAGCGGCGGTGATGGACCTCGCGGCCTACTTGAAAGACCCCGAGGGACCGAAGGGAGTCCTGAGCGCGCGGCTCTTCCGGGGCCTCCTGCTCTCCTTCGACTATCCGAAAGACCAGATCCGGATCAAGCCCGGTCATCTCGCCCCGGCCGACGGCGCGGAGATCTTCGGGTACGACTCCGACGATCAGCTCCCCGCGGTCACCCTGACCGTGGCCGGCGTGGAAGTCCAGGCGCATCTCGACACGGGCTCGCCGGGCGGATTCACGCTCCCGGGGAGCTACGCGGACAAGCTGCCGCTCGAGTCGGAGCCGAAGGAGGTCGGGCGAGCCCGCCTCGTCGACCGGGAGGTGACGATCCTCGGCGCCACGCTGAACGGGAGCGTCTCGATGGGGCGCCACGTCTTCGAGCATCCCGAGATCCGCTTCGCCGACTCGTTTCCCGTGGGCAACATCGGCCACGGCGTCCTGCGCGACTTCGTCGTGACACTCGACTACGAAAACCAGCGCATCCAGCTCCAGCGAACTCAGGAAACGCCCGCCGGTGGCAGCGAGGCCTCGCCTACACCATTCGGCTGTTGAGGCGTTCCACCGCTGAGGACGCCGCTGGCGTAACGCCGGCGACAAACCGCCACAGCCCGATGAGCTCTAGGGGTTCGATCGGGCTAAGGGTGCGGAGGAAGCAGTTCATTCTCGAGGATGAAGTCCCGCACCGCCCCGGCGCCCAGACGATGTCCCGCTTCGGTCCAGTGGTAGTCATGGCTCAGGAAGAGGTGGATTCTGTTCCCCCCTTCGAAGACGGGCAGCAGGTCGAGGCAGGGCGTGTGCGAGGCGGCGCACCACCTGGCCACCTGGTCCTGGGGATGCGTCCGGGACAGAGCCCCGGCAGGCGCCTGCGCCCACTCGGCCCAGACCTCGAATGCCTCATCGGAGAGCTGGAAGGGCGCCGGGACGAGAACCACGGCGAACCGCGCACCGTCTTCCTCCACCCTCGCCTTCAGTGCAGAGAGCGTCCGTAAGGCGAGGGGCCAGTCTGCCCCTTCGAGGCCCTCCGGACTCGTGTAGAAGGCCGGGGCGTAGGAGACCCCTGCATCCTGGTCATCGCCTTCACCGGGTTGCAGATCCTTCACTGAAGCCTCGCGAGCCTTGGAACGGATGTCGTCGAGACGCTTTCTCACCAGGACGTAGAGGAGCGACCGCATGCGGAGCCACGCCGAAATGGAGCCGCGGATCCCGACAGCACGCTTCCCCTCGAGTTTCGCAAGAGTCTCCGCCGTCTTGGCAATCGAGACGGGCAGGCCGTCCTCGCCTAGCACGACCCGGAGTCCCTCGGGCTTCTCGATGTCGTTGATGAAGAAAGCCAGCAGGACAAGATCGGGATCGAGAGCATGCCCTCGGTGGGTGTAGTAGAGGTAGTGGTGACTGAGGCCGTAGGAGTGGACCCCGGCGTTGATGACCTCAGTGCCTCCGAGCAGACCCTCGAGACGGCGTGCCATGACCGCCTCCATGGGGACACCCGTCCCGTACATGAAGGAATCTCCCAGGATCAGGACCCGGGCCGTGCCAGGCAATCTCTCCAAGGAGTGCTCGACATCGCGCATTCCGAGGGAGTTGATCCGATCGCGGACGACGTAGGCGGCTCCACGCGCGTGAACACGTGTGGATCCAGGATCGAGCCTGAACCCCAGGAGATCGTCGTCGAACCTGAAGACCTCTCCGGCCGCGATGACCTCCCCGCTGCCGAGGAGCCGGTGAGCCGCAAACCTGAGCGCCACCTCGCCGGTCATGAGAGCAAACAAGATGGAAAGAGCGGCGATGACGAGGTTGAGGGCCAGGCGGCGAGCCTTACGGGCGCGATTCCCGGCCAGGGCTTCCACCAATTGAACTCGCTCCCGTCGATCAAGGGTGAGGGGTGGGGCAGTGCGATCCCGCTGGGACGGAGCTTGAGTCTAGAGGATCCCCCGGATGGAAGGGGTGGAGGGCGGGCATCCGTCGCGAGCAAAGTCCAGAAGCTCCCGCGGGCGTCGGTACCGAGGGGTTCGGCGCCTGGCCGGCACCGAACGCCTGCCACGTCATTCCTGATGCTACGCTCCTCTCCTGAGCATCTCTCAGGAGAGTCCGATGACACGACCCATACGCCAGGGCACCCGCAAGGGGCCCTTGCAGCAACTCGCCCGGTGGTTCCTCAGCGGCCTGCTCATCGTGGCGCCGGCCGGCCTGACCCTTTACGTCCTGTATGCCTCCTTCCGCTGGATCGACGGGCTCATCGACGTGGAGGCCCGCCTCGGCTACCCCATCCCGGGGCTGGGCTTCCTCATCACGCTGGCCCTCGTGACGCTCACCGGCTTTCTCGCGGGCAACATCTTCACGCGCTTCCTGATCGCGAGGGCCGAGGAGCTGTTCCGCAGGCTCCCCTTCGTGAGGCTCGTCTACAATGCCGTCCGTGACCTGATGGAGGCCTTCGTCGGTGAGAAGAAACGCTTCGATCAGCCGGTCATGGTCCAGATCTTCCCCGGCAGCGAGGCGCGGGCGCTGGGATTCGTGACGCGCAAGGACCTCGACGGGATGGGCGTGGGCGACAGAGTGGCCGTCTACTTCCCGCAGTCCTACAACTTCGCCGGCCACCTCCTGCTCGTGCCCAAGGGGAGTACCCGCCCGCTCGAGATGGACAGCACGGCCGCGATGGCCTTCATCGTCTCCGGAGGCGTTTCGAGCCAGGCCGATTGAGAGGGAGGATGCCGTGAAGAAGCTGGAAGGATCCTGTCACTGCGGTCGTGTGGCCTTCGAGATGGAGACCGCGTGGACGCATCCGATCATGTGGTGTTACTGCAGCCGCTGCCGCAAGACGTGCGGCTCCCCTTCGGTTCCCTTCATGATGGGGCGGCGAGAGGACTTCAGTCTGACGCGCGGTGAGGAGCAGATCAGGGTCTACGAGGTCGGGACGGGCCGCCGCTTCTTCTGCGGCATCTGTGGAACCTCCCTGCACCTCTTCGACAGCCGCTGGCCGGAGAGCTGCTGGATCACCGCCGCGGCCGTGGATACGCCGCTCCCCACGGACCAGCGCTACGTGCACATCTACGTCGGGTCGAAGGTCTCCTGGTTCCCGATCCACACGCCGGGCCCGCAGTTCGAGGGCGACGCCCCCGGCAAGACCGACGACTACCACCGGGAGTGGGGGCTGAATTGAGGGGAGAGGCCTTGCGGCCTCTCCCCCATTCCATCGATGACTGATGCAGTAGCGGGACTACTGCGTGATCTTCATCGGCTCGTCGAGCTGGATCATCAGCTGGGCGCCCCTGGGGATCTTCACCTGCTCTCCCTCCTGGGCCATCACGACGCCGGTTCCGATCGCGCCACCGACGACGGCGCCCATGACGGCGCCCTTCGTGTCCTTGCCGATGACCTTGCCGAGGAGCGCGCCGCCCGCGGCGCTGCCTCCGATGACGGCCGTGTTCCGCCCCTTCTTGCTCTCACTGTGCTCGGAGAGGCTCGCCGCGATCGGCGACGTGGTGTCGTCCGGAAGGGTCAGGGAGTTGAAGGCCAGCGTCATGCTGGCCTGCCCCGCGCCCCGCTTCGCGGCCTTGACCGAGGCCACCTCGCCGCGCACGATGCTGCCCGCCGGGATGACGTTGCGGCCGTCCACCTGGACGTCCTGGATCACCTCCGCGGAGAACGGATCGCCCGGCAGGTTCTCACCGGAGTCCAGCGTCTTCTTCATCTCGATCATGACCTGCGTGCCGGCCGGAACGGTGATCGTCCGGGCCGACGGCTGAGCCTTCTGGACTTCGATCCGCCTGGGCTCCTGCATCGACTGGCCTGCGGCGTCATCCGCCTGCATCTCGTCGGAGGTCTGATCCTTCTGCGTGCAGGCCGCCATGGAGAGCGCCATGAGGGCCACGATTCCTGACTTGAACGTCCGAGACATGATGTTCTCTCCTGCGAGTCCGTTTCGAGTGGGGGGCAATCTTCGCGGAGACCGGCGGAACAGGGGCCGGCGCTCCGGCGAATGAGAGGGCTAACTTCTGGCCCGGATCCCGCGCTGTCAATTGTGACGGCCGTCCGCAGGCTTGCGTCTGTCGGGATCCTCGGCTGATTCCGGTAGGTCGGCGCGCCACCGTGGCCGGTATAATGACGGCCCGGTCCCCCCCTGGGACGAGCCGGCCCATCGTGGTGCTCGGCCGCGCCGGTCATGGGCGTGCCGCCGGCTACCAACAACACGTGAGGGCACAACAAGTGAGACAGCGCTTGGCGACCCCGGTCGCTCTCCTCTTGCTGATCCTGGCGGCCGGGTGCGGCGGCAAGCCACGGCCCAGGCACTACTACCAGATCAGCGTGCCTCCCCCCGCCGCAGCCGCCCCCGATGCGGCGGCCGCGGGGATCCCCAGGATCGAGGTCGGCATCTCCGCCTTCCACGTGGATCCGCCCTACGACGGATCCGAGATCGTCCGCCGGGCCGGAGCGGAGAGCGTGGAGGTGGGCTTCCACAACGACCGCCTCTGGGCCGCGCCTCTCGCGAAGATGCTCCCCGTGGTGGTTGGAGAGCACCTGATGCAGATCGCCGGCGGCTTCGTCAACGCAGGCCCCCCCGCCGGCCGACCCCTCGCCGCCACGATCGAGGGAAGGCTCCTCCTCCTCGAGGAGGTCCTCACGCCGGAGGGATCGAAGGCAAGCTTCAGGCTGCGCCTCACGGTGCGCAGGAGGAATGGCGAGGCCGTCTGGACCGGCGTTGCGGAGGGGGAGGCTGCGGCGGCGAGCCGCGAGCCGGCGGCGATGGCGGAGGCCATGCAGGCCGCCGTCCTGACCAGCCTCGATCAGACCCGCCCGGCCCTCGCCGGGGCCCTCCTCGCAGTGGCGCGCGCTTCCGCGCCCGCCACGACATCCGAGGAGGAGTGACCAGCCGCCGCGCGCCCCGCGATCACCCGATCTCGAGGAGCATCCTGGCCGTGGCCTGATCGGTGATGAGGGTCGTCATGAACCTCCGTCCGTCCGGCCGCTTGTGCTTCAGGAGCTTCGCCAGGCCGCGCGCCTTCGGCGCGCCTCCCGCGATCATGACCACCTTCTTCACCTGATCCAGGGAGGCGACCCGCGGGTGGCGCGCGCTCGTGGGGATGCGGGTCGGCTCCGGCGGCAGCCCGGACTCCACGCCGAGGACGTGGTCGTTGATGATGCGGATCATCCTGCGCGCCCTCACGTGCAGCTCCGGCGCCTCCTCGGGCTCGGGCACCCAGAAGAGCCGATCGCAGACATCGCTGACCGGGATGTAGCCCTTCTCGTGCAGGAACCGCCGGCAGATGAACCGGATCTCCATCAGCTCCTTCATGATGGGCGCCATCATCTCCCGGCGGGGCGCGGGCATCCTGCGCGCCCGCTGGGAGATCCGTTCAAGGGCCGGCGGCCCTCCCATGACACCCATGCCGACGAGGACCATCGAGGGGGGCCTGCGAGTCCAGACCCGGCGCTGGAGGAACCACGCATGGTCGACGAGCCTCTCTCGCGCCGCGCGGAGGCCGGGTTGGATGAGCGGAAGGCTCACGGCCATCTCCGAGGCGAAGCGCAGGGCCGTGGCCATCGTGTGAGTGACCCTGACGGCGTCGATGGCCTGCCGCGGGAAGAGCGCGGCCTTCCGCCACAGCCTCCGATCCATGTGACCGTGCAGCCCGATGACGGTGATCTTGCGCCCCTTGTCGATCGACTCCGGGTAGTGCATGAGGGATCGGGCGGCGTGGAAGACGGCCCGCCCGGCGCCGACGCCGAGGGTCTCGATCGAGCCGAGCCTCATGGCGAGGAACTGGGCCGTGATCCTTCCGAGCCTCTCGTGCAGGAGATCGTCCGCTCCCTCTCCTCCGCTTCCCATCCCGGCGGGCTTCATGGAGGGATGGTGGGTCTCCACGACGAGGAACTTCGTGGGCGGGTGCTTGCGGGAGAGAGCATCTTCCAGGGACTTGTCGCGGGGCATGGGCACCTCGTCACGGGAGGAGAGCAGGCCATACCTTCGCGCTTCCTTGAGGAGGCGGCTCGCGGTTCCCCTCGAGTAGCCCAGCATCGTGTCGATCTCCTCGAGCTGCAGCGCGCGCGGGTCACAGAAGAGGCGGGTCGCCTCGATCATCTTGCGGATCCGTCTCACCTCGTCGGCGCGAATGGCGGCCTCCTCTCGAGCCCGATGGTGCAGGGTCGCCAGGTCGGGCTGCTGCGACTGTACCTCCGCGCCCGCTCGCCATGACGGTCCCCCACACCGGATTGCCGGATAGGGGCTTATTGTCCCTGCGATTAGTCGCAGCAGCAAGTCGGGAATTCGGCGCTCGAGATCGCTTCCCCTCTACCGATCGCTTCGCGGCGAGGCATGATCCGTCGCGAGCCCGACAGAAGGGACTGGCCGGCGCGTGAAGGGGTCACGTGCCGCCGCATCCCGGGGCTCGCCACTGGAGGAGAAGCCATGCCGGCAACAGCCACTCGCAGCATCACCGCCCTGCTCGATCGGGAGATCCAGGCATCCGGAGCCGCGGCGCTCGCGCCCGCCGCCGCCTCGACGACGGTCGAGGCGCCACCGTCCCGACGACCTTCGCCTCGCCCTGTCCGCGCCGACGAGCTCGATCTCTCCGGAGGCGAGTAGCGGCACCCGCCGCGTCCCGGCCTCCTCGCCGGGGCGCGGTCCCTGCTACCCCGCCCCGTGAGGCAGCGCAGGCCGCGCCCACGGACTTCGATGTTCCGCCCGCTCATCCGCCGTCTACGGGAGATTCGTGCCGTGCCGACCTCGTCATGCCTGTCGATGCCCTTCGTCGTGGGCCGCGAATCGGAGTACAGCGTCGACGTCCCGGGAGTGCCGGCGCGGGACTTCGCGCTGAAGATCATCCACGAGGCTCTCGCCCGGTTCCCGTCCGCCACCGGCGATCGCCACGGCGGCGAGGTCGACGGCGCCACGGTCTTCACGGACAACGAGGTGCTCTACCTTGATCCATCAGGAGCGGGCATTGCCCGGTGGTTCACGCTGGAGGCTGCGGGCTACGAGTGCGACGACCCCTGGATGCTGCAGCAGCGGGTCATTCTCTCCGAGGCGAGGATCAATGCCCTCGCGGCCGACGTGGAGAGGAAGGCGGCTCTCACGGCGGGAGCCATCCGGATCCACGCGCTGGGCGACGATTTCTACAGGGGTCGGACACGCGGCTACCACTTCAACTACCTGCTCCACACGGACCTCTCCGACGTCCAGCAGCAGACGCTCGCTCTCTGGATGGTCGCGGGATCCGCCCTGCTGGGTGCGGGAGGCCTCGGAGGCGCGCGCGGCGCCCTCTGCGACGGGCGGATACACCATCTGGATACCGTCCGTGGCGCCTCGATCAACTACGGCAACAGGGTCCGTGGCCTCTTCAACATCGGCAGGGGCCAGCTCTGCGGCGCGGGCGGCCGGCGACTGCACATGATGAACCAGGGGAATACGCGGCTCTCCATGATCCTCTCCGACGGCCTCACGATGCTCGTCGTACGGGCCGCCGAGCTGGAGGCGCTGGCCTGGAGGGATCCGCTCATCGAGCCGATCCTCCAGATGAAGGAGCTCAACAGGTGCGCCGACCCGCTCGCCTTCAGGCTGCGCACCCAGGGCGGCCGGGAGATCACGGTGACGGCGGTCCTGCACTGGTTCGCCCGCAGCCTCGAGAGCTTCGTCGCCTCGGACACCACCGGCCTTCCTGACTGGGCGGGAGAGAGAATCCTGCGCGCCTTCGCGAGCCTCTGCGGCGCCGCCTCGGCGGGCCACCGGCTCTTTCTGGCGGAGCGCCTCGATGGATGGATGCGCTGGCGGCTCTACGACGAGGTCGCCTTCGAGCGCGATGGGCTTCGCCTGTCGGGCCTCGCGCCCTGGATGGCTGTCGCGGCGCTCCTGGGCCGGGAGGGCGCCTTCCGCCGCTGGGACGTCGAGAAGTGCGGGAAGAGCCAGGTGCCGGCCTGCCTCGCCGAGGTTTCCCCATGGCTGGAGGCCCCGGTCCAACGCCTCCTCGATCAGCTCGTGCAGAAGGACCGCCTCGATGTCAGGGACGCGGGGTTCCCCCGTTACATGGAAGCCATTCGCGATCTCGCCGATCTCGAGTTCAGCCTGGGCAGCGCCCGCGAGGACAATCCCCTCCCCATGCTGGCGAGATGTGGATATGTCCGGCCCTTCTTCGGAGAGAGCTTCCGGGTCGATCCGGGCTCACCGCCGCCCAAGGTGGAGAACCGGGCTCGTGCCCGATCGATCCTCATCCGGCGCCATGCCCGGGCGCTGAAGCGCGGCTCGCGGGAGCAGCTTCGTGCCTCGTGGAACCATGTGGCGCTCATCGAGCCGGGCCTGGAGGGGAACCCTCCGCAGACCCGGATCTATGACCTTTCCGATCCCATCAGGACCGGCGTCCCGAAGGCCCGCCGAATACCCGTTCAGCTGCGGCTGCCCGCCCAGCTCCCGCGCGTTGCGCTGCTCCTCGCGGAGTCGTACGGGCACGTTCGTGAGAGGCTGGAGGGGCAGGAGTAGATGTGAATCGGGGCGGGCTTCCGCGCTACGTAGCGCGCAGGAGCGAGGTCATGTAGCCGCCTTCCCGGTCTGAGGCGTCGCGGGTCTGGTGGTAGACGGCCTCGATGACCCGGGATCGGTGGTAGTCGCCGTAGAGGTACTCCAGGAAGCGCTCGGCCCTCTTCCCCCCGAAGGGCCGCTCGAGCGAGCCTTCCTCGAAGGCCGTCCGATCCTGGATGAGCTGCGTCAACCCTTCCCTGACCGAGTTGGAGTACTCCACCCGCACGCAGAAGGCGCCCTTCTTGAGGAGCCGGCGCATGTTCCGGGCGACCACCCGGTTCGTCATCATTTCGTCGAAGAGCGCGGCCGGCTTCGGCTGGTCGGTCTCGTCTTCCGGATCGGGCTCCCTCATGCGCGCGAGAACCCTGCACACCGCGGAATCGGCAGGGTGCTTGTAGCCGTGGCGGTTGTAGTAAGGCTGGTCGTCCTCGTGGGCGATGATGTTCGGGAAGGTGAAGACGACCAGGTCGGCGACGGAGCGCGGAAGATCGAAGTTGGGGAGCTTGGTCCGGATGAAATCCACGCGTTCGAGGGCCTTCCTGTCCAGCCGCTGGAGGCGGCGCCCGGCCTCCTCGATGTTCCGCTTCGATCCATCCACGCCGATGAATCGGGCCTTCGGGAAGCGGTCGTAGAGCCGGAGCAGCATGCTGCCGTGTCCGCATGCGTAGTCGACGATCGTCGGCCGCGGCGGGAGGCGCAGGTGGCCGATGAATCCGGCGATTTTCCTGTAGGCCAGAGCGTGCGCCCGGTCCTCGCTGAGGCTGCGCCACCACTCTCCCACGACGTTCTCGTAGGCCTTCCCGCCCTGCTGGAACTCGCGCTCGAAGTTGATCTTCTTGAAAGGCGGAGGCGCGGGCCGCCCGTTCCGCCCGCCGTTGCGCGCTGCTCTCCGCTCCGTCTCGGACACTGCCTTGTCTCTCCGAAAGGCCGGGACCTCGGGTCATCATCGCGCGCCGCACCTCGATCACCGCGTGATCGACGGCGCGCCAGGGGTCTCGAGAGCCCGAGGAGAGCGAGAGTCTACGCGGTCTCGAGCGGGATTTCACGATCGGGCGCGGGGTAGTCCCCCTCGAGCTCCGAGAGATCCTCCGCCGTGAGCTTGACCCCGGCCGTGGCCGCATTCTCCCGAACGTGCGCAAGCGATCCTGCCTTCGGAATGGACACGACCCCCGGCAGCCGGAGCGTCCAGGCCAGGGCCGCCTGCATCGGCGTGATTCCGTGACGCTCCGCGACGGTGCGGAGCCCCTCGCGAACCCCGAGGCTCCCCTGGTCGAAGGGTGAGTAGGCCATGATGATCACTCCCCTCTCCCGGCACCATGGAATCAGCCTCCGCTCGCAGCCGCGCCGGGCCAGATTGTAGAGGATCTGGTTGGAGGCCACGCCCCCGCCTCCCGGCAGCCTTTCCCCCTTTTCCATCTCACCGACGTCGAAGTTGCTGACGCCGTAGTGGAGGATCTTCCCTTCCTCGCGGAGGCGGACGAAGGAGGCGAGGGTCTCTTCCAGTGGATGGGGGCTCTCCCAGTGGAGGAGATAGAGATCGATGCGATCCGTGCGCAGGCGCCGCAGGCTGCGCTCCGCCGCGCGCAGAGTCCCCTGCGCCGATGCGTTCGAAGGCAGCACCTTCGTGACGAGGAAGATCTCGTCCCTCCGCCCCTCGATCGCCTCCGCGATCACGATCTCGGCCTCGTCGTAGAGCTCCGCCGTGTCGATGAGGGTCATACCGAGGTCGATCCCCAGGCGCAGCGCCTCCACCTCGGCCTTCCGCCGCCGGGGATCGGCTCCCATCTTCCAGGTCCCCTGGCCGAGGGCCGACATCTCCGCTCCGCCTCTCGCCTTCTCGAGCCGCGACATTCTCCTCCCACGCTCAAAGGGGGCCGGATTCTACTATCGCGGGGCCGCCACGGAGGCTGCCGCCCTGCGCGAGATCGCGCCCCCGCGCTGGAATACCTCTGAGCGAGGCTCAATCCACCGAGCGGCGATACGTTCCGCCCGCGAAACTCGCTGGCTCCCCTGACCGGCCGCTCGGGTTGCCCCCCGCCCGGTCCACCTTATATTCGGCGGGGCCCGCGACGGTCGCCCTGAGGAGCCCCGAGCCCGATGCCCCCCGCCCTGCCCGAAACCATGGAGCGAGGTTATCCGAAGCTGATCCACCTGGCTCTCCGGTGGATGCTCGTCCTCGCGACGGCCCTCGTGCTCCTCCCCCCGACGACGGATGTCCGGCCGCCGCTGTCGATCACGATCCTCCTCGCGCTCTTCGCCCTGAGCAACGTGGCGCTGGGCTTCATGCCCGTCCAGCGCCTCCTGCGCCGGTCGATGGACTACGGGCTCGTCATCACGGACACATTCCTCGTCGCTGTGGTGTTCTTCAGGGTCGGGGTGGGTGGAACCGCCCTCCAGATCGTCTTCTTCCTGACGCTTCTCGTCGCCGCCCTGGGCGCGGACCTGGTGCGGACGATCATCGCGGCCACGCTCGTCTCCAGCCTCTACATCTACATGATGGCCGGCGCGCTTCCCCCGGAGGGGTGGGTTGGCCTCCTGCTCCGGGTTCCCTTCCTCTACATGGTCGCGCTCTACTACGGTAACTTCGTCGAGCGCGCGAAGCGCGAGCAGGAGCGCGTCCATGGGATCGAGATCGAGAAGCAGAAGCTCGAGTCGATTCTCGAGATCACCGCCGCGACGACATCCACGCTGGATTTGCGGGATGTCCTCTATACGATCGTCCGCCATATCGCGCAGCTCATCCGCGCCCGGCGGTGCTCCATCCTCGAAGTGGAGCAGGATGGGGCGCACTGCACCGTCCTCGCGAGCAGCGACGACCCGAACCTCCAGCGGCTCACTCTCGATCTCGCCAAGTACCCCGAGGTCCGCACGGCCATCCAGACCCGAAGCCTGGTGGTGATCGAGGACGTCACCAAGGTTCCGATGATGGACGAATGCCGGCAACGCCTCGCGGAGCTGAACTTCCAGTCGATCATCGTCGTGCCGATCCTCTTCCGCGAGACACTCCTGGGCATGCTCTTCATACGGGCCGCGAGGGCCCGGCATGAGTTCACCCAGGAGGAGATCAAGACCTGCCAGGTGATCGCCAATGCCTCCGCGAATGCCCTGAACAACGCAATGACCTACCGGGCCCTGGAGGCCGAGGCTCTGAACAGGCAGAAGACGGCCGATCAGCTACAGAACATACTGGACTACTCGCCCGACCTGATCTTCACGACCGACATGACCGGAACCATCACGCAGTTCAGCCGCGGTGGAAAGGACCTCCTCGGCCATGCCGCGGTCGACGTCCTGGGCACGAGCGGCCTGGAGCTGTTCTCGGATCCGGCGGGTCGGACGCGGATCGAGGTCCTCCTCCGGGAAGGCCGGCCCGTCGAGGATCTGGAAACGACCATGACGCGCCGGGACGGCTCCGCCCGGGAAGTCCTCGTCGCGGCCTCCCCGCTGTGCGACAAGAACGGGGCGACCTACGGGACGGTCGCCATCGTGCGGGACGTCTCGGAGCTGAGGGAGGCGAGGCGGCACCTGCTGCAGGCCGAGAAGATGTCGGCGGTGGGGCTGGCCGTCAGCGGAGTGGCCCACGAGCTCAACAATCCCCTCACGGGGGTGCTGGGCTTCGCGCAGCTCCTGATGGCCGACACGAGGGACCCGGCGGTGAAGCGGCCTCTGACCCGGATCCTCGACTCCGCCCTGCGCTGTCAGAAGATCGTCCACAACCTGCTCGCCTTCACCCGCCAGGGACCCTCCAAGCTGGAAATGTCCGACCTCAACGAGATCGTGCAGGGCTTCCTCGAACCCCATGCCGATCATCTCAGAAGGGACAGGATCCAGATCGAATCGAGCCTCGACCCGGCCATCCCGCGCACGCTCCTCGATCCAGCCCAGATCCAGCAGGTGCTCCTCAATCTCGTGAACAACGCCCACTACGAGATGGCGCGCGAAGGCCGGGGAGGCGTCCTCCGCGTGACGACGCGGCTTCAAGGAAAGACCATCGTCCTGGAGGTGGAGGACGACGGCCCCGGCATTCCTCGTGAGGCGATCGGAAAGGCATTCGATCCCTTCTTCACGACGAAACCTGTCGGGCAGGGCACGGGCCTCGGGCTCACGGTCTCCTACGGCATCGTCCGCGATCACGAAGGGCGCATCCGCCTGCAGAACCGGACGGGGCGCGGCGCCCGCGTCACGGTGGAGCTGCCCGTGAAAGGCGAGACGCAGGCCACGTGCGTCGTCGCGCCGGAGGCGGGCGATCCGCCGAAGTCGGGCCGCGCCTTGAAGATCCTCGCCGTCGACGATGAGTCTGTCATCCTCGAACTCCTCATGGAAGCCTTCGGCCATGACATCCACCGCCTGGAGACCGCCTCGAGCGGCAAGGAGGCGCTCGGAAAGCTCGAGGTCGGCAGCTTCGACGTCGTGCTCCTCGACCTGCGCATGCCCGGGATGGACGGACGGCAGCTCTTCGAGGAGATCCGGAGGCGATGGCCCGATGTGAGCCAGCGGGTCCTCTTCGCCACGGGCGACACGGCCTGCATGGAGACCCGGAGCTTCCTCGAGTCTTCCGGGCGGCCCTTCATCCACAAGCCCTACCGTCTCGAGGCGCTCGAGAAGGCCTTCACGGCCGTCGGCAACGTCACGGTCCATTGAGGGGAGCCGGGTCTGAAAAAAAGGCTCCCGCGGGCGACCGGCCGACCACCGGGCCCACGGGAGCCTTATTAACCCCCACCCGGAGCCTGTGCGGCTCCACTTGACTCTGCCTTCTCGGATCCCGCGCGGCCCTGATTTGCGACGCGGGACCTCTTTCGTGCTTCGGCCTGCGAGGCGAAGCGTGGGAGCCTGCGCGGGCCTCGCCCGCCTGGCACCCACGGCTCGAGTCAGTCTTGCGGGTCCAGCTCCCTCCCAGGCGTCACGTTCAGCGCCGCGGCCACGGTCACGGCTCCCACGAGCGGAAGTTCCTCGCCCGGATCGGGCCGCCAGCGCAAGGCAGGTGACGTCTCCGCGTCACCGGCCAGGGCACCATCCACCGGCATGAGGATCCCCACCTCGGCGGGGCTCAGCCGGCCGAAGACGATCTGCCTCACCAGGCGCCCGGCACCCGCGCCGGACTCCCAGAAGCCGGGATGGAACGAAAAGCTCTTCCCGACCCTGGCCAGTGAGGGGTCCGGCACGAGGAAGATCAGGTCCCGCTCCTCGGCGAAACTCCGGACCTCCGCGAAGTTGCTCGCGGTGTACACCTCCGGATCCATGAGGACCAGGAAGGCGTCGAGATCCTCCCCCGCCAGATCGTCGAGCGCGTGGGGGAGATCCCCGGGCTGATGCACGTGGCCGGTCTTCAGGGTCATGCCGGCCTGCTCCGCCGCCTTCCTGAGACGGGAGACGGCGCGGGTGAGCCGCGACGGGTCGTAGATGGCACCGATGGTCCGGATCTCCGGGTCGAGCTCGCGCAGCCTCGCGATCTGCTGCTCGAACCCTCCCACGAGGGCGACGCCGCAGACATTCTCGGTCGCCAGCTCGTCCGGGTGCGGATCGGGGACCATCACGTGCACGACCGGAATGTCGCGTACGTGCGAGCGGGCCACGAGCGCCGCCTCTTCGCCGATGGCGAGGACGGCGCTCGGCTTGCTCTCGAGGGCCCGCAGGAGATCCCGGCCAGGGGAGGCGGCACGCCTGAGGTCCAGCACTTCCACGTTGCCGGGAAGCGTGGTCCTCGCCCCCTCGAGGGCCAGGAGGTGGTAGGGAACGCGGCCGTCCACGACGACGAGGACGTCATGCGCTCCCCGGCTTCGGAGCCTTAGGTCGAAGTGGGTCACCCGATCGGGCCGGACCCGAACCTCGCTGAGCTCTACAGGCACCTTGCCTTCCGCCTCGGCCCGGATCGTAACGGGCCGGTCGGTTTCCATGACGAGCATCCGGAACTGCCCCAGCGCGTCCGTCGTAACTTCCTGGACGGCCGAGGCACCCGGTCCGCTGATGACGAGCCGGGCCTCCGGAATTGCTCTCCCACTTTCGTCGGTAATCGTCCCGACGAGCTGACCCGCACCTCCCGCAAGTGCGGGCACGGCCGTCGAAAGGAGCACGGCCGCGAGGGCGGACCAGAGGCTTCGCGGATAAGTCCTGCTCATAGCTGCCTCCGCTTCGAGCCTGGCAATGTGGGGTGACAGAGTCGCGGGAGGCTGCGCCCGGGAGGATCGAACTGTCAAGAAAGAATTTGAAATGATTTGAAACAAAAAGTGAAAATTCGATCTATCCCGGAATCTCCTGATCCATCAAGGCCTTTGGCGAACAAGATCGAACCATCTCGGCAGAAAAGGCGAAAGTCATCCGAATCGCGCCGCGCACCGCTCTCTCCCCTGCCTGCCGGAATACGTTCGGGATCCCTCCATTCAGCGATGCACGGCGGGTGTATCCTCCGGGCCGGATCCACCGAACTCCGACCAAGGGGCACGCAAGATGGGAAACCAGGAACCCTTCGAGCATGCAGGGCGCGTGGCGCAGGCGGAGATCACGACCTCCGCAGCCCCCGACCGCGTCTGGCAGGCCTGGTGTGACCCGGACCGCATTTCGGAATGGTTCACCGATCGCGCGAAGGGTGTCGCCGAGGCGGGGGCCACGGTTACCTGGCACTTCGACCGATTCAAGATCGCCCTGCCCTACGAGGTGATCGTGGCGGAGCCGGAGAGCCACCTCGTCATGAGGGGATCGATTCCCGGCCGCCCCGCCTATATCCAGGAGATCCGGATCCAGCCTGCGGGCACGGGATCGCTCGTCCACGTGGCCAGCTCGGGCTTCAGCCGCGGCGAGGAAGACGACGAAGAATACGAGGGCGTCGTCTCCGGCTGGCGTATCGCCCTCGCCATCATGAAGCACTACCTCGAGAACCACTTCGGCGAGCCGCGGCGAACCTTCTTCGCAATGCAGCCGGCGCGCTTCGAATACCCGCGTATCAAGAAGTTCTTCACCGAGGAGTGGTACCTGACGCGGTGGCTGACCTCCACGGGATCGCTCCCGGCGCCGGGGGGCCGCTTCCGGCTGGAGCTGCGAGGCGGCGACACGCTGACCGGGACGGTCCTCGCCGTGACGGGCCACGAGGTGGCGCTTTCCTGGGAAGAGATCAATGGCATCATCGAGATGAAGGCCTTCCGGCTGGGGCCGCAGACGAGGGCCGTGGGGCTCAGGGGTTGCGGCTGGGTGATGAGCGCCGAGCTGCGGCTGGAGATCGAGCAGATGGCCAACATGTTCGTGAGGAAGCTCGTGGCGACGCTCGACGAGCCCTCGAGGCCGCGTTCGGGCAACGGCCACGGCGGCGGGAGCTGAGCCGGCTCTCGGACCCTCGATGCGAGAGAGCCCCCTGAGAGAGTCGGACGGAGCGCGAAGCAGGGTCCTGCCGATCCGTCGGATCGCCACGGGACTGGCCTTCGTCGTCCTCGTTGCCACCCTGACGGACGCTCCCGGTCTGATCGATTCTTTCGCCGGGAGCGCCGCGCGGGCGGCCGACGCGGGCTCGTCCGAGCGCCCCGCCGGGAAGCTGGCGGGTCGGGCCCTCGGCGAAACGCCTCTCATGGAGGATTTGCGCGAGCTGTGCGATCGGATCGGAGGCCGGATCACGGGATCGCCGGAGTGCGAGCGGGCCATCGAGTGGGGCGTCCGCAAGCTCGGGGAGGCAGGACTGGACAGGGTCTGGACGGAGGAGTTCGGCGTTCCAACCCGGTGGCTGCCCGGACCCGTCGAAGTCACATGCACCTCCCCCGAAGCGTTCGCCCTTCCCGCCGTGGCGGCGCCCTTCTCGCCGTCGACGGCCCCCATCAACGCCAGGCTCGTCGTCGTGGAGAGCGGGTCGCAGAAGGAGTTCGAAGCCCTGGGTGAAAAGGCTCGGGGCGCCATCGCGCTGGTGGCCTCCGAACCGATGACGACCTTCGAGGCACTCTTCGCCGAGTACCTTCGCAACACTCCCATGCTCGAAGCGGCGCAGAAGGCGGGCGTGGCGGGACTGCTCCTCATGTCCACCCGGCCGCGGGGCCTCCTCTACCGCCACCCCATCCGGCTCGACGCGGAGATCGCCGCCCTGCCCGTCGCTCTCGTCTCACGCGAGGGGGCCTCGCGCCTCGTCCGTCTCGCCGAGAAGGGCCCGGTGCAGGTCGGGCTCACCATGAGCTCCACCATCGGAGGGGCGTACAGGTCGAGGAACGTCTTCGGAGAGATCCGGGGGCGGGAGAGGCCCGAGGAGATCGTCCTCCTCGGCGCGCACCTCGACTCCTGGGATCTCGGAACCGGCGCGGAGGACAACGGCGTCAACGTGGCCCTCGTCATCGACGTCGCCCGGGGGATGAAGGAGCTGGGGCTCATCCCGCGCCGGACGGTCCGCTTCGCGCTCTTCACGGGCGAAGAGGAGGGGCTGTGGGGATCGGCGGGCTACGTCAACGACCATGCCTCCGAGATGGATCGCCACGTGATGACGATCGTCCACGACGTCGGGTCGGGACGGATCTCGGGCTTCTACCTCAACGGCCGCGAGGAGCTGCGCGGGGCGCTCGATGCGGCGCTCAAGCCCGTCGCCGGGCTCGGCCCCTTCACCCACCTCTCCGAGGCCATCGACGGGACCGACAACTTCGACTTCCTCCTCTCCGGAGTCCCCAACCTGGTCGCCGAGCAGGACGCAGCGCCCTACCTGCCCGAGTACCACGCCTCGTCAGACGTCTACGAGGTCGTGAATGCGCGCGAGGCCCGGGCCAATGCAGCCATCGCGGCGGCGGTGCTCTGGCACTTCGCCGAGGCGGAGGAGAGGCCCGCCCCCCGGCAGAGCCGCGGCGAGGTGCAGGCACTCCTCGAGAAGAACAAGCTCGAGGAGGTGATGAGGTCTTTCGGGCAATGGGAGGCCTGGGAGGCCGGCCGCCGCGGCGGCCACCGTTGAGCCCGGCTCCGGAAGGGCGCGGCGTGGGGCCGCTCCATGGCCTCGGATGCTCCCGCGAGCCGGCGGCGCTTCATCCCGGCGGCTTCGCGCCGCGACAAACGAAGTAGGTGCCGAAGAGGCGCTCTTCGACGTGGATGCCTCCCGCGAGCGCCTCGAGGTCTCCGAGAGCGTCGTGGTCCGGGTCCCCGAGAACCGTCGCTTTCATGAGCGGAACCACGAAGGGCCGGTGAAGCCGTCCTGCGATCCCCGGTCTGAGCCTGGCTTCCAGGATCACGAGGCGGCCGCCGGGCCGAAGCCGGGACCAGACATGCTCGAGGATCCGGGTGCGGTCTTTCATGACGCCGTACGAGAGACTGAAGAGAGCCGCGTCCACGGGCTCGGGCGGTGTGTAGTCGAGCACATTGGCTTGCGCGAGCGTCACGTTGTCCCAGCCGCGATCCCGGCAGAGCCTCCGGCTGCGCGTCAGCATCCCCTCGGAAAGATCGACCCCATACAGGTGACCTTCGCGCCCGACCGCGGCGTGCAGGAACTTGAGGTTCCGACCCGTCCCGCAGCCCACCTCGAGAACGCGATCTCCCCTGTCAAGATCGAGAAGTTGGACGGCGCGCTCCCGGATTCCCCGGGGAAGCCAGAGAATCCACTCGAACACGGGGTACCATGGGGCAAGACGGTCGTAACGGCGCCGGACGAACTCAGGCTCACGCGGGAGTGATTCGATCATGTGTCGCCGCTCTCGGCTTCGGCGCGGAGGTCCAGCTCCATGTACGTCGTCCCTTCGATTGGGCTGTCGTAGTAGGGAGCCGTCTCCCGGAAGCCGAGAGTAGCGTAGAGGGCCTGGGCAGTCCGCATGGAGGGAAGGGTATCCAGGACCATCCTCTCGTATCCGAGGGATTGGGCCCGGGCGATCAGGGCGAGCGCGAGGAGCCGGCCGGCCCTCGATCCACGCGCCGCGGGCCGGACATAGAGCCGCTTCATCTCGCAGACGCGGCCTTCGCGCGGCCTGAGAGCCACGCATCCGACGACCCGGCCCCCCAGCCGCGCGAGAAGGAGGCAGCCGCGCGGAGGGCCGTACATCTCGCGAATCCCCTTCAGCTCGCTCGCGAATCCCTGGAACTCGAGATCGATTCCGAGCGCCTGCGCGTACTCGCCGAAGAGATCGCGAGCCTCCTGGTAGTCAGCGTCGGCGCGCGCTTCGGTGATGACAGCGGATTCCATCGCTCCAGCCCCTCAGATCGGGCTCGGGGACGTGACCCCATCTCCGTGGCCGGACGGGGATCCCCGGCGCGGCGTCATCGGGCCGATGATGCGGGGGCGAGTTTCGCGATCACGAGCCCGCCGAGGAGCCAGCCGATGACCTGGTCGACCCCTTCAGCGGCGATGAAGGCGCTGGGGAAGCCGTACCAGTTCCAGTAGCTCACGCTGATCGACAGCCACGCGAAGGCGCCGAGAAGGGAGACGAGCGCTACGCGCCTCGCGTAGCTCACGGAAGCGACCGACGCGACGAGCGAGGCGACCACCGCCGCCAGGAGCGTGCTCAGCAGCTCGGTGATGAAGAGCCCCGGCGAGAAAAGCTCGCCTCCAACGCGGTGGTAGAGGAGCAGGCCCGTGGGGCCGGACCGGTACCGGGCCTCCCAGGCCGCCGTCTCTTCGGCGGAGAGCTCCCGGCTCATTTCGAGGCCGGGGAAGTAATAGAGGCCGTCTTCCGGGATCGACCTCGACATGGCTCCAAGGAGGGCCTCGTCCTCGGGAAGCGAGCGCAGGCCCGCCTCCCCCAGCCCCAAGGCCATGTGCGAGAGCGCGCTCCAGCAGAAGACGATCAGGCCGCCCACGACCGCCGCCAGGATGATCCGCTTCATCTCAGCTTGCCTCCCCGCCTCCAGGCTCTCCTCCCGAGGTGAGCCTCTTGAGCTTGTTCACGTCGCCAATGATCTCGATGAACCCGCACTTGTGGCACATGGCCGCCTTCGTCAGGACGTCCCCCGTCTCGACCGTGAGGAACTTCGCCCCATCGGGACGGAAGGAGAGACGCGTCGGGCCGCGAAGGGTACCCCCTGCCAGCAGCTGAGCTCCGCACTTGGCGCACTTGGACATTTGCAGTCCTGCCTCCGCACCAGAGAGAGTGACGGGCCTCCAACTCGGAGCCCATTGTCGCACACGAGGGGTTCCTGGGGCCTCTCGAGCCGGGTTGTCCGATCGAGCGGGATCGCGTGCATGACCTCGGAAGCCTCAGGGCCGCTTCACGACCTCGCCGCCGACCATCACGAAGCCGACGTCGCGCAGCGCCGAGATCTCCCTGTCGGGGCGCCCTCTCACGGCGATGATGTCGGCGAGGTAGCCGGGGGCCAGGCGGCCCAGATCCTTCTCCCTGTGGATCAGCTCGGCGCCCGTCACGGTCGCTGATCTCAGAACATCCATCGGGGCCATGCCGTACCCGGCCATCCTCTCCAGCTCTTTCCAGCCCGTGCCGTGGGGGACGGAGCCGACGTCGGTCCCGAAGGCGATCTTCACCCCCCGGGCCATGGCACGCACGAAGGTGTCCCGGTGGCGCTCGACGATCTGGTCGAACAGGGGCCGGTCCTCGGGCTTCGTCTTCTCGTCGGGCACGTAGACGCTCATCGTGGGGCACCAGAAGGTGCCCTTCTCAGCCATGAGGTCCAGCGTCCGATCGTCGAGGAACATCCCGTGCTCGAGGCTGCGCACTCCGGCCGCGACGGCGTTCCATGCCCCGCGGCCCCCGTAGGCATGGGCGGCCACGTCCTTCCCCCACCGTGCGGCCTCCTCGACCATCGCGCGGATCTCCTCCTCGCTGTACTGGGAGAGGGGCTCGAGCGTGTTGCGATCGATGTGGCGGGTCGTCCCGGTGGCGTAGATCTTGATGAAGTCCACGCCGGCCTTGACCTGGTCGCGGATGGCGGCCACGGCCGCGTCACGGCTGTCGGCCATGATGGCGAGCTGCTCGAGCTTCCGGTCCACGGAGGGGCTCAGGCCGGTCAGGTTCATGTGGCCCCCCGTGATGCTGATCGCCCATCCCGAGACGATCATGCGCGGCCCCACGAAGAGCCCCTCGCGGATCGCGTCGCGCACGGCGATGTCCGCCATGTCGGCGCCTTCGTTGTCGAGATCGCGCAGCGTCGTGAAGCCGGCCATGAGATTTGCCCGCGCCCCGCTCAGCGCCTCGAGGGCCCGGTAGGGGTTCGTCTTGTAGAGGACGGGGTTCTTCTCCTGGTAGTCCGGCGTGAGGCAGACGTGGGTGTGCGAGTCGATGAGGCCGGGCAGCACGGTCATCTCGCGGAGGTCGATCTCCGCGGCGCCGGCAGGAGCGGCCAGCTTCGGGCCGACCTTCGCGATCCGATCCCCCTCGACGAGGAGGTCGATGCCGGCCTGGACGGATCCCTCCCCGGGATCCACGAGGTGGCCCGCGTGAATGAGTGTCGCGGCGGCCATGCAGGGAGGGGCCGCGCAAATCGCCAGGAAGAAGCCGGCGGCGGCTGTGAACAGGCATCTGGATCGTCCAGTCATTCTGCTCTCCTCGTTCGGATACCCCGTTCTCGCGCGCCGTCCCCGAGGAGCCTGTGGGCCGCGTTGAAGAACCCCTCCTTGGAGACACCGAGCCTCTCTTCCCCGAGAACCCCTGCGAAGATCTCCCTCACGTTCTCGTAGGCTTCAATCCTGTTCCACTCGCCCCACCCTGCCTCCTGGAGCAGGACCGGGAAGGTCCGGCCGCAGGCTGCGACCCGCTGGCGGGTGCGCGCCCCATCCTTCGAGCCGTCACCGATCAGGTAGTGGTCGAGGACGACGAAGGTGGCCGCGGCCGAGAGCCTCCGCGCGAAGGACGCGGCGTCCTCGAGCGGCCACAACGGCGAGACGACGGCCACGGTGGCGAGGCCCCGGGCCGAGAGGCGCTCGAGGGCCGAGATCCTCTCGGCCACGGAGTAGGCGTGGCGGGGGAAGCCCGGGCCCAGATCCTCCCTGTCCGTCTCGACGCTGATCTGGACGGACAGGGCCGTTCGCGCCGCGAGATCGGCAAGAAGCTCTTGATCCTGGATCAGGTCGGGCGTGTGGGTCTGGAGCGCGAGGAGATCGGGCGGCCGCCCGAGCATCGCCTCGAGGATGCGGCGGGTGACGCGGTATTTGCGTTCCTGGGGGACGTAGGGATCCGTGACGCTGCTCATGTAGATCCGCATCTCGGGCCGCGCGGAGGCCCGGATGCGGTCATGGTCGGCCGCGTAACGCTCCGGCGCATTCATCTTGACGTCGAGGTAGCTCCCCCACTCGCGGGTCTCGCCGAAGGAGCGGACGATTTCCGGTGCGTAGTCGGGCAGGCCGCAGAGGGTCTTGCCGAAGGCGCAGCCGTGGTAGGGGTTGATCGTGTGCGTGAAGCCCGAGAGAAAACCCCCGGTCCGGTTCACGATCCCCTTGCACGTCACCTCACGTACGATCACCCGCCGATCCTACCATTGCCCCTCGGCCCAAAAGGAGTGGGCTCCTCCGGCCCGGCGCGCCGGGCGCAGACGCCGGGCAGGACAATCAGCGCGGATGCCAGGACAATCCGCCCCCAGGTGTAGACTGCGAGAACTCGATTCAGGATAGTCCGGGGTTGTTTCCCGAAGAGGACTGCACAGGATGATGACCTGGCCACGTGTCGTGGTCGTCGGGGCCGGCGGCGTGGGCTGCTACTTCGGCGGCATGCTCGCCCGGGCGGGCGCGGCTGTGACGCTGCTCGGCCGGCCCGACAAGCCGAGCGCGCACCTCGAGGCGGCGGGCCGGTCAGGCCTCCGAATGCGGACCGTCACCTTCGACGAGGTGGTTCCCGTCGAGGTGGCCTTGGGCGCCGGCGCCCTCGCCAGCGCCGACCTCGTTCTCTTCTGCGTGAAGACGGTCGACACCGATGAGGCTGCGGCGCGGATCGCTCCGCACCTGGGCAACGGCGCCATCGTGGTCGATCTCCAGAATGGCGTGGACAACCCGGAGAGGATGAGGCGCTTCGGACTGGATCCCGTCCCGGCCGTCGTCTACGTGGCGGCGGCGGTGGAGGAGCCCGGCACGGTTCGTCACAGGGGTCGCGGCGACCTCATCATTGGCCATCGGGCGCGGAGCGCCGATCTCGCGCGGGTCGCGGCGTGGTTCGAGAGCGCCGGGGTCCCCTGCCGCGTCTCGGAGAACGTGGAGAGCGAGCTCTGGTTCAAGCTGATCCTGAATTCGATGGCCAACGCCACGAGCGCGCTCACGGGCGCGACCTACCGGCGACTCGCGGAGTTCGCTCCCACATGGGCCATCGCGCTGGACGTGGCGCGGGAAGGCGTGGCTGTCGCCCGGCGCGCGGGGTGCGACCTCGACCTCGACAGGGTCATCGAGCGGGGGGCGGGAGTCTGCCGCGACGTCGGCGCCGCGACCTCCTCGACGGAGCAGGACCTCGCGGCGGGCCGCCCCACGGAAATCGACTCGCTCAACGGCTACATTGCGCGCAAGGGAGAAGAGCTGGGCCTCCCCGTGCCGGTCAACCGGGCGCTCTGGGCCCTCGTCAAGCTGAGGGAATCTGAGTTGAGAGCGGGTGCCGATACGGAGCTCTCACCTGGATTCGGGAAGGGGCGCTGGAGATCTGAGGAGAATCAACGAGAATGACGCAAGCCATCAACCTTTCCGAGAAGCTCGACTCCTTCGAGGAGACCTGGTCTCCGAAGATCGTCAGCGAGCTGAACGGGCAGTACGTCAAGGTCGTCAAGTTCCGGGGCGAGTACGTCTGGCACCATCATGCCGAAGAAGACGAGATGTTCCTCGTCCTGAAGGGGGCCATCCGGATCGAGCTCCGCGATCGCGCCGTCCACCTGCGCGAAGGCGAGCTCTACGTCGTGCCGCGCGGCGTGGAGCACAGGCCGGTGGCCGACGAGCTGGCTCACGTCCTGCTCTTCGAGCCCGCATCCACGAGAAACACGGGCAACGTCGAACACGCGTACACGATCGAGGCCGACGAGCTCGAACGGATCTGAGATATGCATGAACCCGCGGCGCCCAGGACCGTCCGAAGCGGCGACTCGTGCGCCGGCGGGGATCGCTGAACCGGTCGATTGTCTCCGGCGAACGTTGAAGCCCAGCCAGGCCGCTCCCCTGGCCGCCTGCAGCGGTTTGCCGACATTGGAGTGACTCATGATTCGCTTCTACCGCTTCCCGAAGTCCACGAACTGTGACCGCCTCGCCCTCGCGCTCGCCCACAAGGGGCTCAACGTCGAGTCCATCCAGATCGATCCCGCCGATCGCAGCCTCCTCCGGAAGGTGAGCGGCCAGGAGCTGGTCCCCGTCCTCGACTTCGACGGGGAGATCCTTGTGGATTCCATGCCCATCGTCCGGCGCGTCGAGGAGCTCCACCCGGCGAAGCCGCTCTATCCCGCCGACCCCGCCAGGCGGGCCGAGATGCAGGTCTTCATCGACTGGTTCAACCGGGTCTGGAAGGTGCCCCCCAACGCGATGGAGGCCGAGATGAAGAAGCCTGCGCCGGATCAGGCGAAGATCGATCGCTGGTCTGCGGAGATGAAGGGGCACCTCGACACCTTCGAGGCGATGCTCTCCAGTCGGAGCTATCTCATGGGAGACGAGTTCTCGGCCGCCGACATCTGTGCCTGGCCGTTCATCCGGTACGCGGTCATCGCGGATGACGACGATCCCTATCTCTTCCACCGGATCCTCGTGCAGCACCAGCCTCTGGGCAGGAACCACCCCCGGCTGGAGGGCTGGATCCGGCGGCTGAGCGATCGGCCGATGGTCTAGTGAGGCTCCGGGATGGAAGGGGATCCGAGGAGTGCGATCAGGCAGTCGAGGATGCCGGGGAGGCGGATCTGGTTGATGTAGCTCGCCCCGAGGATCAGCAGGGGGTACGCATCGGCGGAGTCGCTGTACCCTGCCGGGCGATAGACGAAGATCCTTCGCTCGTTGCCCAGCCGCTCGCTACGCAGGAGATCATCGAAGCGGCTCACGGCGCCGTGAGAGCGCGCAGGCGCCGTCGCGACGGACCTCCTCCCAGAAGCGCTCGAGCGCTCCGGCGTCACCCCGGGTCACGGCGAGGCGCAGCCCTTCCAGACGCGGGCTGATGACGGCAGCCTCTTCCGCAGTGCCGGCATGGATCGGCCAGCCAAGGAGGATCAGCATCAGGATCGCGGGAGCCGTGCGCCGGCCGCGGCTCGACCTGGCTTCTCCTGGGAGCATGTCAGGCAACCCTCAGATGCGATGGCTCCGATCTACGATGCGTGATCGGAGTGAACCGTCGCCGAGGGGTGACCGGTCCGCCATCACTCCGCGGTCGTCGGGTCGATGATCGCCCTCACCCGCGAGATCCGGTTCGCGGGAAAGCCGCCCTGGCGGGCGTGCTCCCGCACGGTCTCCTCGTCGGGCGCCAGGTAGACACAGTAGATCTTGTCGTCCGTGACGTAGCTCTGAATCCACTGAATCCGCGGGCCCATTCCTGTCAGGACGCTGCAAGACTTGCGCGAGGTGGCCTGCAGCTGCTCTGGCGTGAGCTTCCCGGCTCCCGGAATGTCCCGTTCGATGACGAATCTCGGCATGTATTCCCCCTCTCCTATCGAGGCAGCGCTCGGATGGGGAAGGGTAACGGATCCCGGGATCGCCTGTCACGCGAGCTTCAGGTAGTTTTCCAGGTTCTCAGCGAGGAGCGCGGCGAAGGCCTCCCGATCCTCTCCCCGCTCGTCCCCCAGCCGGCCGGCGACCCGAGGGACCCAGGCCGGCTCGGCGGCGCGGCCGGCGTATTCGACGGGGCTGTCGGTCTCGACGAGGAGAAGGTTGCGAGCCACGGCACGGGCCACGTCCATCTGCTTCGGATCGATCTCGATCGCCGGTCCGGCCGAGATGAATATCCCGGAGTCGGCGCAGCGCCAGGCCAGCTTCTTCGAGTGCGTGAACCAGTGCAGGATCACGCCGAGTCCGGTGCGCGCCGTGAAGGCCCGGGCAATCTCGACCAGCTCACGGTCGGCCCTCCGGGTGTGCATGTTGACGGGAAGCCTCGCGTGCTCGGCGATGTCCAGGAGCCTCTCGAGGATCTCTCCCTGGCGGCGCCGCTGCTCTCCATCCACGGCGTCCTTGTAGTCCAGGCCGATCTCTCCGATGAAGTCGGCAGCAGGCGCGCGCTCGGCCACGAGCTTCAGCTCCGCCGCAGCCTCCTCGTCGGTGATCTCCGGCACCCTCGAGGGGTGAAGACCCACGCCTGCCAGGACCCGGCCCGGGTGGCGCGCCTTCGACTCGAGCACTCGCGCTCCGTCCGAAGGGCTCATCGCCACGGCCAGGATGGGGCCGGCCCCCGCAGCCGCGGCGTCCTCGATCGCGCGGTCGAGATCGGGCAAATCCGCGAGGTGGCAGTGGGCGTCAGCGATGTTGACCATCGAGGAGTATCAGAAAGGGAGGATCTTCAAAGCCGGCCGGCCGCGCCGCCGGGGCGTCGGCTCAGCGCGCGACGCCGTCGAGGGGAAAGGGGATCTCCCGGCCGTCCGAAGTCTTCAGGGATCCGCCGAGGATGAACCAGAGGCCGCGCCGCCTGCCGTCGGGATGTTCGAGGACCGCGTACCCTTCCTCGGGATCCACACGGATGACGCGTCCGGTGAACTTCGTTTCCTTGTGCAGGACGTCGATGGTGACCTGGCCACCCAGGCGCCTGGCCTCCTCGAGCGCCTTGACGATCTGGGCCCGCATCGAATCGATCTCCGCGCGGGAGAGCGCCGGGGCTGCCGCGGGAGCAGGCTTCTTCGCTGGGGCGACAGCGGCCTTGCCGGCCGAAGGCGGCGACCCTGCCTCCGGCGCGGCGCCGGAAGGGGCGGGGCCCACCCGAGCGGGGCCCCCTGACGCTGCCGGCTTCGCTCCCGCAGGAGGGGCCCCGATCCGCGCAGGCCCACCCGACGCTGCCGGCTTCGCTCCCGCAGGAGGGGCTCCGATCCGTGCAGGCCCTGGTGCCTTGGCCTCCCCGGAGGGCTCCGATTCTTCCGGCTTCTCGTCCTCTGTCGTGGTGTCGTCGTCGCTCATCCTGATACTGCCTTTTTTTTCGCGCGGCTGCAGATTCCCTGCTGACCGGTGCTCCGGGCGGCGCTTTCTCTCTCTTCCCGCCTCCGCTGAGCCCGATCCCTCCGGTCCAGCGGCGCCAGAGGCGCCACCCGGTCGGCCGGGAGTCAGGAGGGAGGCCGACTATACTCCCGTCCGGCGCGGCGGATCAACGCGCCGGCGTCCCGCGGTTTCTTGATCGGCCGGGGGGGCCTCCATATACTCCCTACAGCGAATTCCACCTGAAGGGAGAGCCGGCAGGATCTCGCTGCGACAGGGACTGCGGCGCTCCACCCACGGGAGACGATACAGAATGGCCACGATGATCACCGAGGAGTGCATCAACTGCGGAGCCTGTGAGCCGGAGTGCCCCAACCAGGCCATAAGCGAAGCCGAGGATGTCTACGTCATCGACCCCGAGCTGTGCACGGAATGCGTCGGCTTCCACGACGTCGAGCAGTGCGCAGCGGTCTGTCCGGTCGATTGCTGCGTCGCGGATCCGAACAACATCGAGGAGGAGACGCTCCTCATCGATCGAGCGAAGCAGATCCACCCGGACCAGCAGTTCGCAGAGGAGTTCCCTTCGCGCTTCCGGAAGTAGTCCCTGCCGGCGCATCGCGCCGATCTCGCCGCCGGCCCGCGGGGGAACGGGCCCGTGAGCTCGCCCGGGTCCTGGTTCACCGTTTCGGGCCAAGCCCCGGGCAGGCTCCTATAATGGCGAGGTCATGACGCAAGAGCACGATCCACGCCTCCTGCCCGAGACGGCCCCGGTCTTTCCACTCCACGACACCGTCTTCTTCCCGAGGACCGTCCTGCCGCTGCACATCTTCGAGCCGAGGTACCGCGAGATGATCGCGCGCGCGCTCGAAGGCGACGGCTTCGTGGCCATGGCCCTCATGCGCTCGGGAGCCGGAGACGCCGCCTACCACCCCGTGGGCTGCCTCGGGCGGATCTCCAGGTCGCGCAGGACGGACGACGGCCGCTACTACCTGCAGCTCGTCGGCCTCCGCAAGGTGGCGTTCGGCGACGAGCTCGCGGACGGCAAGCCGTTCCGCACGGCGCGGATCGCTCCCATCCAGGAGAGCGTGCCCGGGGATGCCGAGCCCGAGAGTCATCAGGATCTCGTGCAGCTCCTCGGCGCCTGCGCGGTCCTCTTCCAGGAGGTCTCCCACCAGGAGTTCCCGATGGTCTCCATCAAGGAGGGGCTCCCCTACGAGGCGGTGGTCAACTCCATCTGCTTCCACATCGGATTGCCCGCGGAGGTGAAGCAGTCGCTCCTCGAGGAAGACAATCTCCGGCTGCGCTGCCGGAGGCTGACCGAGCTCGTAAACGAATATCTCGAAAAGATCGTCCTCTCCCGGGACGCGGAGTTCGGGGACGAGGACGACCAAACGGTGAACTGAAACGATGGGTAAGGGAACTCGCCAGGCCGAGATCAAACGCCGACGCCAGAGACGCAAGAAGCGGGAGAAGATGCGCCGCAGGGGGCTCTCCCCTAGCCGCCCGGGATCTCCAGCACGCTGACGCCGTTGCGCTCGTAGAGCGTGCGCAAGGCTCCGTCGCGGAAGAGATCCGCCACGGACGCGCGCGCCGCGTCGTCGAGCCCGTCGAAGTAGGCCCCGCGCCCGTGCATGCGGGCCACGCGCTCCATCTCCGGCCGGCTCACGAGCAGGTGCGTGTAGCCGGCCCTCGCCAGCACCTGCCTGAGATCCGCGCCTTCCCTCACGGCATCCCCGGCGAGCCGGCCCAGCAGGATCGGGTCGTAGGGCGTCGAGGCGTCATAGGCCCGCTCGATGTAATACCCGCGTCCCTCGCCCACGAGAAGCAACCGCGCTCCCTCGGGCAGCTGTGCGTTGATGAAGGACGCCGCCGGGTAGTAGCTCACCCGCCGCGAGAGGTAATCCTCCGGCATTTCGATGCCGAAGGCGACCCCGTAGGGATTGATGCTCACCGCGAGGACCCCGAAGAGATAGACGTTGTGGAGGAGCAGCCAGCCCAGGCCGGCGGCAAGAGGCGCCTTCAGCGGGGGCGCGGCCCTCACGAGCGAAGCGCCTCCGTGAGCAGCGAGGAGGCAGAGCGCCGGCAGCGCGGGGAAGAGATAGCGAGTCACCTGTGAGGAGGCGGCCCAGGCAAGGACCGCCGTGCCTCCGAGGACCGCGATGGGGGCCAGGGCGGCCGACCGGCCGCGCCCGAGGAACACGAAGGGGATGAGCAGCGTCAGGGCCGCTCCGAGGTGCCCGCCCGCCCCCAGACGCTCGATGCCGGCGCGCCAGGGGGCGGAGAGGTAGTGGACGGCCAGCGAGCCGAAGCTCGCCCCCTCGGGCAGGCGGCGCGTCACCTCCTCAGAAAGGCCGATCCCTCCCTCGGGCCCGCCGAAGATCGAGGTCATGTAGGGGGCGACTGGATTGCCCGTGACGGCGAGATTGCGCGCGGTCCAGGGGGCGAAGACCAGGGCTGCGGCGGCGGTGAATAACGCCAGGTCCTTGAGCCTCGAGGCATCCAGACGACGAGCCTCCCACGCCAGCCAGACGAGGGCGGGAAGCAGCACGCTCGGCGCCGCGGTGTACTTCACGCCGAGCGCCAGCCCGGCCAGCAGGCCGGCGAGGAGGAGCCTCCCTCGCCGTGCCCGCCCCTCCTCCGCGCGCGCATCGAGAAGAAGGGCGAGGACGAGAGCGCCATCGAAGGTGACGGCGAGATCGGCGATGGGCCAGGTCGCGGTGAGGAGGATTCCCGGCACGGTGGCCAGGAGGCCCGCTCCCAGAAGGCCCGCTCCGGGCGAGAGGTGGCGCCGGCCGATGAGGAGAGTGGCCGCCACCGAGAGCACTCCCAGCAGGAGGTGCAGGAGCTGGGCGAGCGTGCCCGCCTCGATGCGCCCGCTCGACAGGAGCATCCCCAGCGCGTAGAGCATGCCCTGGTTCGCGGGGAAGTGGGAGTAGAAGTTGCCGGGCACGGCGCCGATCCCCCCTGAGGCCAGGTAGCGATCGGGCACGGCCAGGTGATAGATGAGCGCGTCGTAGAACTCGGCCGGCGCCAGCGCCGCGCCGAGCGCGGCGAGCCAGCCGGCGCATGCGAGCGCCAGGATCGGGAGCGCCCACCAGCGCGCCCGCACCTCGTCACGCAGCGCGACGAGGACCTCCGGCACCGTACCCAACGAGGCGTCGAGCCGCGTGGCCAGCCTCCGGCCTCCCGCCACGAGCCCCACCGTGACGAGAAGCCATGCGACGATGGGGTTCGCGATCCCGGCCGCTGTCAGCGCCAGCGTGCCGAGCTCGAGAGCGCCGAGGCCCAACCCGACCGCGACCAGCCCGCACATCAGCGGCTGCGTCCCGGGCCCGGCGAGCTTCCTCACGAGGGGCGCACCTATTCCCGATGCCGATCCGAGAAGAAGGAGTGCCACGAGGATCTTCACACCGTGACCCGGCAGCGTCCCCGGAGGGAAGCGCTGGTGGTAGGCCATCACCAGGAAGGCGAACCATACGGCGAGGATCAGCGCGAGGATGTGTTGAAGCCGATCGGAGCGAACCGGAGCGTGCATTCAGGAGTATCCCGGCCTGTCTCCCCGCATCCGGCGGCGCTGCTCACGCAACGCGACCCGAGCCATGACCCGTCTAGGCTCCGTGGGGCGGTATTATACCCATGCGATGACGAGTTCCGTCTCTGCGCGTGTGCCTCGCTGGGTCATGGTGGCTTCTGGTCTTGCCGTGATCGGGATGGTGACGCTGATCACCCTCGAGCTGAGGAAGGGGCAGGAAAGCCCGGGCGCGCCGCTCGAGCCTTCCGCCGGCCCCGGCGCCCCACGCAAGCCCATGACCGTCTTCCGCTTCGTCGATCCCGCGGCCGTGCGCCACCGGCCGCGGTTCCTCTTCAGCTTCGACCCGCCGGAGGTGCTCGCGGATCTCCGCGGTGCGGAGAAGCTGGACACCGTCATCGACGGCGCGACATCGGACATCGATCGCTTCACGCGCCTCACGGCATGGGCACGCGCTCAATTCGAGCCGGGGATTCCGGATCCCTATCCTCCCCTCGACGCGCGTATCATCCTCCGCGACATCCGCGCCGGCTTCACCGGGGGCTTCTGCGCGCAATACAACTACGTGCTCGCCCAGGCGCTCATGTCACTGGGCTATCCGGCCCGCTACGTGACCGTGGTGGACCACGAGGTCATCGAGGCCTGGCTCCGCGACGAGCGCCGCTGGGTCTGCCTCGATCCACTCCACTCCGCGACGTACGTGGATGAGGAGGGGCGCCCCCTCTCCGTGCTCGAAATCGTGACGAGAGCGCGCGCCGGGCGCCCCCCGGAACCGGGCCCGGGAAGCCTGCCCGGAACGGCTCCCCAGGTGGCCCGGGCCTTCGGCCGTTTCGCCGTCTGGATCCGCAATGACCACATGAGTCATCCGATCAATTTCACGGACATCGAGCGGTACAAAGTGGCCTTCCGCTCGGGGAGCGAAGCCGACCTCCCCCTGGAGGGCCTCTCCACGGACCTTTCGGAGGATCTCTATTTCGACCCGGATGCCCGCTGACAGCTGCTCCTCCCGGGCTTGACGCGCCGGAGGGCCAGCCGATACCTTGACGCTCCGATGGCCCAGAAGAAGCCGACCGACCCGAAGGGCTATTACCGGCTCCTCAAGATAGCGCGCGATGCCTCCGCGGATGAGATACGCCTGGCTTATGCGATGGCCAAGACGACCTCGGAGGGCTCCCAGCTCAAGCGCCTCGAGGATGCCTACGAAGTCCTGAAAAACCCGAAGCGGCGCGCGGCCTACGGCAAGGAAGGCCAGCGAGTCGTCGAACCCCTGAAGAGCCCGATCACGCTGGTCATCGCGGTCGTGGCGCTCATCGGGGTTTTTCTCTGGCTGTGGCTTCCGGAGATCAACCTGCGCCGGAAGCAGTTCAGAGCCGGGCAGACCATCGTCGAGATCCGATCGGGCCGCCCTTTTGGTGAAATCGTCAGGTACGAGGGCAACCACTCCTTCCCCGGCGGGGGCTCGGGGCCGGCCTATCTCGTGAAGGTCGGAGGCACCGGGTCGGAGCGCTGGATCCCGGCGATCGATCTCCAGGCCACCTGCAACGGCCAGTAGCACCGGGTCCCTTCCCACGAAAACGAAATGGGGGACGGCACCCCCGTGTGCCGTCCCCCATCGGTTGCCCGGGCTGCCGGCCCGGGCGAGTGGGCCGCGCCCCATCCGAGAGGTGCGCGACCCTGTGTCCAACCCCTCACATGGCCTTGATGGTCACCTCATTGGACTCGAGAACCTGTCCCGCCTGATCGATCACCTGGATCCGGAAGATGTACCTGCCGGGCCGCCTGAGCTCGATCGAGCGGAGGAAGACGGCCGGATGGACCGGCCCGCTCGCGGTCGCTTCGTAATGAAAGTCGGTCCCAATGTTGCGCGATCCGGAGCTGTTGCTGATCTGGAGGAACGGCGACTCGACGACCAGCACGACGTCCTGCTCGTTGTCGATGGGGAGGAGGGCGCCTGCTGGAGACTCGAGCATCCCGGCGAGCGTGACCGTCATCGGCGCGAAGCCGAACTGCCTGTCGGCGACGAGCTTCGCCCTGGACGGCGGCTCCACATCAGCAGCGGGGGGCTCGTAGTAGGCCGCGGTATCCGCGCCCGCCCTGGGGACTCCGGCGAGGAGCAGCCCGATGCATCCGATCATGCCGAAGATCGCGCCTTTCCGGAATCTCATGCTGTCCTCCACTCGGTGCTGAAAAGTTGCTATATGCGATTCGTAGAAATAACATATGCAAACTTTAGAATGTGTCAATGTACTTTAAGTGCCTGCAAAACAAGGAGTTTCAGAGTGGAGATGCTGAGAGGAGCGGGCAATCTCGAGGGGTGGCGGCCCTCGTGGAGCTGAAGGGGCCCTGAACACGGAGCCCCGGGCGGCTGAAGCCGCCCGGGGCTCGGAGTCCGGCGGGATCCGGCGCCTGGGGTGTCGCGCCGGGCCGCCTGGCGGAACGCTGGCCTACTTCACCTGCACGGTGGACATCTCGCTCGCAACGACCGTGCCTGTCACTCCCTTCACCATCCCGAGCACGCGGAAGTAGAGGTTTCCAGCCGACCTGCTGCAGGCCTTGCTCCAGAGCTTCTGAGGCACGGTCCAGTTGTCGACGCCCTGGAGCTTGCCCCACTTCCCGCTCGACACCTTCGTCTTACCCTGGAAGCTGGGCACCCAGCCGATCTGCACCTTGAAGTTCGTCTTGTTCCACATGGACCACTGGATGGTCGGGGGCGGGTCGTTGCAGGTGATGTCTCCCGCGAGCGGGTAGAGCATCGTCACGTCGCAGGCATCACCGCCTTCGTTGTCGCCGTCCGTATTGGTCTGGGTCGGATTGTAGTTGAAGGGGCAGTTGTCGCAGATGTCGCCGGCGCCGTCCGCGTCGGGGTCGAACTGCGTGGGGTTCACGTCGTTCGGGCAGTTGTCGCAGACGTTCCCGGCGCCGTCCGCGTCGTCGTCGAGCTGGTTCGGATCATAGTCGTTCGGGCAGACGTCGCAGGCATCGCCCGCTCCGTCCACGTCGACGTCCAGCTGGTTCGGATCGTAGTCGCTCGGACAGTCGTCGCAGGCGTCGGCCACTCCGTCCCCGTCGCCTTCACGCTGACAGGTGTTCGGAACCACGCAGTTGTCGCAGAGGTCCCCGACGTGGTCCCCGTCCGCGTCCGCCTGGCCCGGGTTGGAATCCATGGGACAGTTGTCGCAGAGATCAGCCGTACCGTCGGAGTCGAAGTCAGGGACGGCCGGCGGCATCGTGCCGCAGATGTTCGTGATCTCGATGTTGAAGGAGTGCGGCGCGGCGCCCAGGCCGTTGTTGTCCGTGGCCGTGAAGACGACGATCTCGCCTCCGACCTCGGCGAGGGTCGGCGACCACTCGCACTCCGCCGTCGATGTGTTGCCCGGAGTGTCGTAGAAGCAGCTCATCCCGGTGGGAAGGCTGAGATCGCTGAGCGTGACGATGTCATTGGCATCCACATCGGAAGCCTGCAGGTCGAAGCTGATGCACTCACCCACCTCGACCCCCACGTAGCTGCCCGACGGCGGCGAGGGCGGCACGTCGAAGACCGGCGCGTAGGGAGGTGGCAGGAAGACCTGCGCGAAGAAGTCCACCGCCGTCTTGCTCTTGGGAATGCCGTTCGGATCGAGGTCCTCGATGGTGATCTGCGTCGAGTAGAGCCCGTACCGGTAGTTCGGGTCGGCGCTCACCGCAGCTCCTGTCGTGTCCCACGTGACGAACCCTGTGTTCGGATCCACGGCGAGCGCGTTAGGCGCATTTGGCGGGCCGGGCTGGATGATGCCTCCGTCCTCGGACGAGTCGGAGAGCCGCCACCTGAGCGGATCTCCGTCGGGGTCCGTGGCAAGAACGAAGAACTGGCAGGTCGAATCGATCTCGCAGCCTGCAATGGGGGCGATGAGAGTCTTGGGAGGCGAGTTCCCCGTCGTGAGATCGACGAGGCTCTCGAGCCTGTAGGACTGATCGGGATTGTTCACGTGCTCGGGAAGGCCGATGCGGCAGCACGAGGAAATGGTCGCGACCCATGGTTGCCCCCCGTTGTTCGGCGTCGCGTAGGTATGGAGAAGCTTCTTGTCGGGGGCGCCCACCTGGTTGATCTCGGCCTTCGCGACCATCCAGTCCTGGATGATGTTGATGGCGATGACCTCGAAGACGAGGTTCGGGGCAAGGACGGTCCCGTCGCCGGTGTTCAGCTCCGTGCCGCCGATGTCCTCATCAAAGGTGTCGCCGATGTCAGGACAGCCGTCGGGATGGGAGCCGCTGTATCCGCAACGGCGGAAGGCCGCGGTCACGGTGAACTCGACCGTGGTGGGGCTGATGTCGCCCCTCGGCGCCCAGTGGATCGTGCCGAATCGGAAGTGCGACGCGTACGCTGCCGGGCTTGCCGCAAGGAGTACGAAGAGCGCCAGCACGGCTGCCGGCAGGAGGTTCGGCTTCCTCATGATCGGATGGCCCCCTGTCATGAACTGCGGCGCGCTACGCACGCCGACCCAGGCGGCTCGCCCGATCCCCCCCTCAGAGAATCGACAGGTGCAATCTAGGCAGCGCTATGGCTCGTGCAAGGTTGGTGGGATTGACGGGAGATGGCCGGTTCTCTCGATCGAATCGATCTCCTCGAAGGGCCAGCGGTGATTGGCGGCGGCGCTCTAACCCACGAGCCGCACGAGAACGCGCCCATCGGCCCCGACAATGAAGAGGGTCGGAACAGCAACGAGGCGAACCGGCTCCGTCGTGGCGCAACAGACCCGTCGCTACAGGCAGCCGGTAGGCGCCACAGCGGCGAGCCCCGAAGCCGCGCCCGGTGTCAGCCGCCTCAGAGCCTCTTCACCACGATGTCGTACGCGAGCGCCTCCCCGTTCCTGTTGAAGATGAGCTCGAGGGGTTCCTCGGGAACGGTCATGGTGAAGTCCGTCTTGGATCCGCGGACGACGAGGGTCTTCTTGTAGCCGTTCTTCTTGCCCAGCACGGTCAAGGGGACGACGGCGTCGAAGTACTGCCCTTCGAGAGGGTACCTGGCGTCCCCGACGACGACCCTCTGCTCGATGGTCCCGTCGATGATCCATGCGCCCCCCTCGGCCGCCCTGGCGCTGTAGGCCAGCGTGTACTCCGGGATCCCGACCCCGCGGATCCACTGCTCGAAGAAGGACTCGAGCGGGGTGCCGAACGACGCCTCCGCGACCGCCTGGATGTCCCGCGTGACGATCTCGCGTCCTTTCAGCTCCATGGCGAGGCGCTTGAGGAAGGCGAAGAACTTCTCGTCTCCCCAGGTCGAGCGCATGATGTGGAAGAAGTAGGGACCCTTCGCGTACACCGCCGCGCGGTAGCCGCCGCGATCTCCCCCCCACATCTCCGTGGCATCCTGGACGCTCACGTGCAGATCCGCCTCGAGGACCTCCTTTCGCCAGTCCTCCACGTGATCGAGATAGGCCTTCATCCCGTCCACGGCCCCGACGTAGATACTGGAGGCATACTCGGCGAGGCTCTCGACGAACCAGTAGTTCCTGTCATTCGCGTTCGCCACGACCGATCCCCACCACTGGTGCCCCACCTCGTGCGCGACGAGCGAGTGTGCGAACTTGGTCCAACCAGCCCCGCCGATCGACCCGAGCACCCCCTCGCTCCAGAGGCCGGCGCTGCCCAGGTAAACGATGGAGGAAGGGGCCTGGCCGTAGAGCGCCCCGAGGGGATCGTTGACGAGGTCGAGCCGCGCGTAGGGGTAGTCCACGCCGAAGACCTCCCGGTAGAGGTTCAGGGCGTTCGCAGCCTGGTCCGCGACGGCCGTGAGGGCCTTGGGAGCGATCCCCCACGATCCCATCGCGTCCCGGTCCACGTGCATGGTGACCGGGATCTCCGTGCCGTCCAGCCGCTTCGCGACGACCTTTGATGGAGCCTCCACGTAGATCCCGTAGATGACCGTCGGGAACTCCACCGGGCTCTCCCCGATCCATCGCGTGATCCGGGCTCCGTCCTCCGTGGTTTCCGAGACTTTCCGGCCGATCCCGAGCGTCTTGAACCTCGCGGGCACCGACACGGTCAGATCGAAATCCCGGATCATGTCCCCGAACCGGACGAAGGGGAGCCATCCCCCTCTCGAGACGTAGGAGTAGCTCGGCGTGAACTTGTAGATCGAGTCCCGGCTCTCGAACTGCATCCGGAGCGTGAAGGCCTGCCCCTCGGCGGCGGCCTCCCGCAGGATGACCAGCCCCGATGCCGGCCCGGTCCTCACCCAGGTCAGCTCCTCGCCCCGGCCGTCGGTGATGGAGTGGATCGTGAGCTTCGGGTTCTTGATCTCCCGATCCGCGGAGCCCGTGGGAGTGATCTGCGCGATGGCGAACCGGACCCTCTCGAGGGGCCTTCGTGCGAGGAGTCCAAAAGAAACGTCCCCCTTCAGCAGCTCCCCGTCTCCGAAGCCCAACTCGACACGGCCGGAGAGGCTCTCGACCTCGTAGGTCCGCGAGTCGTAGTCGTACCGCCTCTCGAGATCGACGGGGCTGAAGAGCGCGGCCCGCGTCTCCTCGGAGTAGTACCGGTAGATCGACCCCATCCCGGAGACCCAGTAGTTGACCTCCCTGGCCTCACGGTTGTCGTATTCGAGGCCGAGGAACTGGTCGGCCCCCTGCTTCTTGACCGACGCTGAGACGTATCGGTCGCCGGGCTCGTAGGGGAGCTGGAAGCCGGAAAAAGCGTTCTCCTTCCGGGCCTCCCCGATCTCCTCGACGTACTCCTCCCAGCTCCTCCTGAGCACGGGATCCAGGTCGTCCACGGTGACCTGCCGGATCCCGCTGAAGTTCGTGGCGAGGATTCGATCGCAGTCGTCCGGCGAGCAGTAGATCGAGGCGCGCTCGGCCTTGAAGGCGACTTTCGACGCATGGTCCCGTTCGAGCTTCTCGTAGAGCGCCTTGTGGCGGGAGAGGGGCGGCTCGTAGGCGAAAGCGAGATCCGGAGCCGCGAGCGAGATGAGGAAGAGCCTTCCGTGGCGTGAGTCCGTGTAGAGGGTGCCTCGGGTCGCCGACAGGCTCAGACCCTCGAGGGTCATCGAGAAGGAGTCGAAGCTGCTGAAGGCCTCGTCACCGGCAATGCTCCGGGAGAGCCCCTCGTAGGCATCCTGGACCTCCTCCGAGGCGATCACCCAGGCGTTCCTGCCGCCTACGCTCGGCTTCAGTGTGAGAAGCATCCGCTCCGTGCGGAGCTGCTCCTTCCCGGCGGTGTCCACGTGGAAGATGACCTGGTAGCTGCCGCCTTCAACAGGTCGGAAGTTCCCCGAAAAGGAGCCCCGCTTGAAAGAGGCGCCGTTCTCGTCCTTGTCCTTCAACAGCTCCCTCACGCGATCCGAGAGGGCGGACTCGAGGGCGCGGCGTACCGCGGGATCGATGGACCCGGCCCCGGCGGAGTCGTGGCGGCTGTCGGCCTGCGACATGGCGGGAGAGGCCGCGATGAGAAGACAGGCGAGAAGCGCGGCGAAGGGGCGGAGTCTGAGAAGGCTCATCAGTGCCTCCCTGGATCTCTCCTGGAGGACGATGCGGGAATCCATCATACCGTATCGCTCGGCTGGGAACCCGCCACCGGACCATCCCTGCACCGGCGCAGAAGTGCCCACACGCTCCATGCGGCGAAGGCCACGAGCAGCACGTTCCGGGCCGCCAGGGCGGAAATGACGACGGTGTCTCCTCTGAGCAGGGCTCGGTAGCCAACGTCGAACTCCACCCAGGTCAGGGCATAGATGAGGCCCACCAGGGCGTGCTCCCACCAGCGGGCCCCGGCCGCCAGGTAGAGGCAGAGCGCGGGGAGGAGCCACACGAAGAACTGAGGCGAGAGGAGCGGCTGAGTCGCGAGCAGGAGCAGGACCATTGCCGTACCGGCCTGGAAGTACAGGCCCCAACCTCCGTCCCGAGTGGTGCTCAGCGGCCTGCGATCCTTCAACAGGACCCACAGCGCAAGGAGGAAGGCTGCGATCAGGGCGAAGCCGATCAGCCTCGATGCGATTCTGTAAGCCCGTGGCACGACCTCACCGGAGAAGTGGTGCGCGTCATACGCGAACTCGAGCGCAGGCGCTCCGGCGTCCCTCGTGAGGGATGCGAGCCAGAGTGGCGATGCCCAGCTGGATTCGATCTGGATCCCCCGCTCCACGTGAGCCATGAGGGAACCCAGCAGCGCTCCGTCCACCCATGCGTTCCATGCGAGAAGAACGATGGCCGCCGGACCGAGCCCGATCATCAGGCTCGCCAGGAAGCCACCCGCCCGGACGCGACGCCGGCCGAGCCACGAGAAGACCCACAGCCAGGGGAGCCAGAAGAGCGGGACGATCTTCAGCAGGATCCCGGCTCCCGACCAGAGGGCGCCCGGCAGCTCCGCCAGGATCGGCCGCGCGCTCCTGCTCCGAGCCTTCTGCCCCGCGGCGAAGAGATCGGAGGGAGCGTGGAGGAGAACGGCGAGGAAGCACACGGCGATGGCGAGGTCGAGGCGGTCATAGAAGAGGTGGCCGAGAGGGAGCGCGAGGACCGAATACAGGAGGACGGCCCGCCCTCGCCGCGCCCTGTCCAGACCCAGCCTCGACCCGGCAATCCGGACCACGAGGAAGAGGCAGGCCAGGTCCAGGAGGAGCATCTCCAGGTGGAAGATGCTCCGGTAGGACGCGTAGCCGGCCCCTCCGAGCCGAGGCAGGTAGACGAGCGCGAGCGCCAGGGGCGGATAGGGAAAGAAGAAGTCGGCGTAGGCATGCTCGCCTCTTCCCCAGGCGCGCGCCGCCCACTCGGCGTAGCGCCTCACGTCGGAGAGGTACTCCTCGTAGCCGAAGAGCAGAACCAGGCGCGAGAGGAGAAAGGCGGTCCAGGGCGCGGCGGGGTGTGCCGCGAGCCGCCTCAAGGGTATGCTCCGAGTTCGTCGGACCATCTCTGGCCAGCCAGTCTACCTCCGGGAGGAAACGGAGTTGTCAGAAGAGCCGATGCCGCCGGAAGGAGACTGTCTTGATGACAGCTGCGAGCCGCAGTCCCCGAACCCCAGCTCGAGGCCTCCCCGCCGAGCACGCTGGTCGAGCGCTCTGCTCTCCCTGGCTCTCGTCGTCGCCGTGGCCGTCGGCGTACGGGTAGCCCAACACGTGGTCCTGCGAGGCGGTCCCCTCCTCTATCTGCACCACTGGACCGAGTCCGACATGCACTACTTCCAGGCATGGGCCCGCGGCATCGCAGCCGGGGACCTCCTCTCGAGAGAATCGGGCAAGCCCGCCCACTCCTGGCACGACAACTTCGCCCGCGAAGTCCACGAGAGGAGCGGCTCGACGGAGCCCTACGGTCCGGAAGTGCGGCGGCGTCTCTGGGATCGCTGGCTCGGCGCCCCGCGGTTCTACCAGGATCCCCTCTATCCGTACGCCCTTGCCGCCGCATTCAGGATCTTCGGCGACACGGTTTTCCCCGTCCTGCTGGTGCAGGCGCTCCTCGGCGTCGGCTGCGCCGTGCTCGCCTGGCTCCTCGCGCGCATGCTCTTCGACGCGCCCTCGGCACTCGCGTCCGGGTTGCTCGCGGCGCTCTTCGGCCCCCTGCTCCTCCACGAGCTGCTCCTCCTGCGCGAGTCGGCGATCACATTCACCGGGCTCGCCACGCTGGCCGCGGGGGTCGCGGCCCTGAGCCGGCCGGAGCGCAGGCGCTGGCCCCTCGTCACCGGGATCCTCGCGGGGATCCTCGTCCTCCTGAAATCGAGCGCGCTCGTCATCTTCGCGGCCTTCGTCCTGCTGCTCCTCCACCGCTTCCGCTCCCGGCCCCGCGAGGCGGTTCTGCGCGCGGCGCTATGCCTCGCGGGCTTCGCCCTGAGCCTCAGCCCGCTCGTCGCGCGCAACGTGGCGGTGGGCGTCTCTCCGTTCGCCTTCGCCGCCAGCGGCCCGGTCACCTTCATCAATCACAATTTCGCGGGATACGATCCCATGAGCGGCGACACGACGAGTGATCTCGCGTCGGGGATCCTCCACCGCAGCGATGGGCGCTTCCTGCCTTCCGCGCTCGAGACGATCCGGACGCACGAGAGCCTCGGAGCCTGGCTCCGCCTCGTGGCCGGAAAGCTCGCGGCCTTCTGGCAGGCCTGGGAGGTGCCCAACAACGCCAGCTACGACTACTACCGGCTGAGCCTCGGGACGCTCGCCTGGATCCTCGTCGGCTTTCCGCTCATCGCGCCGTTGGCCGTCGTGGGGATGGCTATCGCAGGCTGGCGCAGCCATGCCCATGCCCTTCTCGTGGCGCACCTGGGCGCGGGCCTCCTTCTCACGGCCGTCTTCTACCACCTCTCCCGCTTCCGGGTACCCGTCGCCATGGCCATGATCCCGTTCGCGGGATTCGCCCTCGCCGCGGCACTGGAGGCGATGCGGGCACGGCGGTGGAAGCCGCTCGCTGCCGGCCTCGCGGCGGTGCTCCTCGTCGCGGCCTTCGTTTCCCGTCCGCTGCCGCCCGATCGGCCGCGGATCCGCGTGGCCGACTACGGCGTCGCCAACGAGATCACGGGCCACCTGGTGGCACGGCTCGAGGAGGAAGGGAGCCCGGAAGAGGCACTGGCTCTCCTCGACCGGCAGCTCCGCACGGAGCCCGAGGCGCTGCGCGATCTGCGTCCCGATGGCGCAGAATCGCGCATCCCCGTGCAGGCCGCGCTCCTCGCTGGTTCGTTCCGCCCCCTGCACCAGAGGGCCGCGAGGCTCTGCCTGCAGCTCGGCCGTGCCGAGGAGGCAGAGGCTCAAGCCCGCGCCGCCGTGCGTCTGGGCCTCGTCGAGGAGCAGATCGAAGGCGCCAGCCGCCGCCGTTGAAGACGCCTCGACCTCCGGTCGATCTAGTGGAGGCCGCCCTCGTCGAGCCTGAGGATCACTCCGAGCAGGACGTTCACGCCGTTGGCCATGTCATCCGGCGACGTGAGCTCGGCCGGGGAGTGCGAGATCCCGCCGGCGCTCGGGACGAAGATCATCCCCGTCGGCGCGATCCGGGCCATGTCCTGCGCGTCATGGCCGGCGCCGCTGGCCATCCGCTTCGTGGAGAGCCCGAGCCCGCGAGCCGCTTCCTCGATCAGCCCGCGCATGCGCTCGTCCGTGGGCGCCGGCACCGCGGCCTCGCCGAGCTGCGCGAAGGAGATGCTCGTACCCGTCTCGTTGGAAATCCGGCCCGCGTTGGCCGCGATGTCCGCGTAGAGGCCGCGTATCTTCGTCTCCGAGAGGTCCCGGACCTCCAGGCTCATTACGACCCTTCCGGGGATCACGTTGGGAGCGCCCGGCTCGACGCGCATCCGCCCGACGGTCGCCACCTGCCGCCCCGGCGTCTCCTTCGCGAGCCGGTTGACCTCCACGACGAGGCGCGACGCCGCGAGGAGCGCATCCTGCCGCTTCGACATCGGAGTCGTGCCGGCATGGTTGGCCTTGCCTTCGATCGTGATCTCCCACCAGTTGATCCCCACGATGCCCTCGACGACTCCGATCTGGATCCGCTCCTCCTCGAGGATCCCCCCCTGCTCGATGTGCAGCTCGACGAAGGCCTCGATCTCGCCCTCCCTGCGGCGCGCCTCCTCCAGCCGATCGAGATCGCCCCCGAGGAGTCGAAGCCCCTGCCGCACGGTGACCCCGCTGTGGCTGACGACCTCGAGCGCCTTCTCCCCGAGCTCACCCGCCACTGCGCGGCTCCCGACGAGCCCTCCTTCCTCGTCGGTGAAGACGATCACTTCCAGCGGATGGCGCAGCACGACGGAGCCCTCGCGCAGGAGCTGTGCCACCTCGATGGCGCCGATGACTCCGACGTCTCCGTCGTAGTTGCCGCCGTGGGGAACCGAGTCGATGTGGGAACCGGTCATGATCACGTGCAGGGAGGCATCGCTGCCTACTCGACGACCGATGATGTTGCCGGCCGTGTCCACCCGAACGGAGAGGCCCGCCTCCCGCATCAGTGCTTTGACCCACTCGCGTGCCGCCAGGTCCGCATCGCTGAAGGCGACACGGCTGACGCCCCCCTCCGGGTTGGCCCCGAAGCGCGACAGCTCTGTGATACGGCGCTCGAGGCGGGTCTTGTCGGCACGAGGGGCGCCGGGATCCGTCGGCGCCGCGGAAGATGCGAGTACCGTCGCGAGAAGACAGCAGACGGCGGCGCCGGTCCATCCAGATCCGGCGGAAGGGAGCCCGGCCGCGACAGGTCCAGGTTCCCCGGTGTGGTCTGCGAGCGGTGCCTCCCTCAGATCTCGACCCTCCCGGCCTGGACGCACCCCGATCGGCCGCTCATCACGACGATGTGCCCTCATTCCTCACGGCAACGGGATCGCCTCGATGGTGCCGCTGAACCTCGTTCGGGCGGGATCGTTGCTGGGGAGGCTCGTGTCCCTGCCCTGGACGCGCAGGTACATGATGGGGTTCGCCGGGTTGGAGGCCAGCGCCTTCAAACAGATGTTGCGCCACTTCTTCTTGGCGGGCTGCCACGACGGGATCTTGAGCCAGCCGTCCCCGCTCGAGGTCGCCGTACCCTTCACGAACCCGGGATTCGTCCCGAGGAAGAACTTGAACCTGTCGTAGCCGTCGGGATCCCACGTGAAGGTCGGACGGTTGACCCAGGGCTCGCTGCAATCCACGGGATCGCCGTTCTGGTGGCTCGTCACCTCCGGCGCGCGCCCGAAGAAGCGCCGGGCGACGGCCGAGCCGCCATCGCCGTCCACGGCGTCATCGTCCATCCAGGTCACGACGAAGTCGCCCGCGTCATCCATCGCGACCTCCGGGATCCGCTGATTCCCGGTCGTGTAGGAGTTGACCCGGAACTCCGCTCCCATCGGAGAGGCCGTGCTCGAGAACCTGTGTGCGAAGATCCCGTAGCCGTCGCCGTCCTGCCCGGAGCTCGTCCAGGCCACGACGAAGCGACCGCTCGCGTCGGCCGAGACGGACGAGAAACGCTGGTCGCCCGTCGTGTAGGCGTTGACCTGGAAGGCCCCGCCCAGCGGGGAGCCTCCGCTGTCGTACCGCCGCCCGAAGGTTCCGTAGCCCGAACCGTCCAGCGACGAGCTGTCACGCCACGTGACGACGAATCCGCCCCCGGGAAGGCCGGTGACGTGCTCGAAGGACTGGTCGCCCGTCGTGTAGGTGTTGATCTGGAGCTCGCCGCCGAGCATTCCGCCCGCGCTGTCGAAGAGCTGCCCGAACACTCCGCGGCCCGAGCCGTCTTCACCCGCGAAATCCGTCCAGGCGACGACGAATCCTCCCGAATCGTCCAGGAAGACCTCCGGGAAAGACTGGGCACCTGTCGTCCACGTGTTCACCTGGAACTCCGAGCCGAAGGCTCCTCCGCCGCTGTCGAAGAGCTGCCCGAAGACGCCGAAGCCGTCGCCGTCGAGCCCCGTGCCGTCGGCCCACACGACGACGAAGTCGCCCGAGGCGTTCATGGAGACATGGGGGCGGTACTGCGCGCCGGTCGTGTAGGTGTTGACCTGGAACTCCGCGCCCACGGGCAGCCCGAGGCTGTCGTACCTGCGTGCCTTGACGCCCTGGCTGGAGCCGTCGCCCTGGTACCAGTTGGTCCAGGCGATGACGAACTCGCCCGAGTCGTTGCTCCCGATCCGGCCTTCGCTCTGGTCCCCGATCGTCGCCGTGTTGATCCGGAACTCAGATCCGACGCGAACCATCTCAAGATCGAAGAGCTGCGCAAAGAGGTCGTCGTTGTTGGGGTTGCCGGGGCCGAGCTGGCCGAAGCTGGTCCAGAGGACGATGAACCCCTCAGGGACTCGTGAGGCGACGATGGGCCTCGACTGATCGCCGGTCGTGTAGGTGTTGACGACGAACTCGAAGCCGTCGGGAGCGACGCCCGCTTGCGCAAGGGTCGCGGCGTTGAAGAGCAAGGCGACCGGGAGGATCAGTCGCGCTCGAACGGGATTCCGCATCACATCCTCGGGGGCCGCGGGAGCCGGCGAGGGGACGCAGGCGTGGGTCGAGCGCAATGCCTCATCGGCTTCGAATCGAGGCAATCAGCCCGTCGAAGGCCTCGCGATGCGCCTCCATCGTGACCATCGGGCCGGTGCACTTGAAGAACCAGTTCGCGTCGGGCCCCTCGACGATGGCGCCGAGGAGCTTGTATCCCGCTCTCGCTGGCGAGGCTTCCCCTCCCATCATCGGCGAGGGGGCGTAGGCTCCCTCCACGGTCACCCTCATGACGCTCCGGCCGCCGACTTCGCTCTCCTCGATCATCGGCTTCGGGGGCGCTCCTGATGGATCCTGGAACTGCGCAGCCCACCGATCGGCATTGGCCCGGGGGTCCCCTCCCTGTCCCGGGCCGAAGTAGAAGACGACGCACTCGCCCTCGTCGGTGTCGCCCCCGGCCGCAGGCAGCGCGTACTGCGCCCATCGCATCCGGGATGCGGGCTCCACGGGGACCCAGCCTGCGGGATCGGTCCACGCGAGCTGGCTGCCGCCGCCGCCTTCGCCCTGATCCCCGAGGTTTCCCCGGAAGAACGGCAGGCTCTCATGAGGATCGCCTGCTGCCGGCGATCCCCCGGCCGTCGAGCTGCCGTGCGGTGTGCCATCGGGAGCCTCGGTGGGCTGGGGTGGCTCGGCTCGGCCGGCACCGTCGCCCCCTCGCGCCGGTGCGCCTCCGGGATTCGCCGATCCTCCGGCGTCCGGGGCTCCTCCGCCGCATCCCGGCGCCAGCACCAAAGACACGATGAGAAGAAAGAGGACCCCGGCTCGGGGCCACGACATGTCACGAGGGGGCATCGGCGGTGGACCTCCAGGTGTGGGCGAGGTACGCGTCATCCGAGATCGTCCCCAGTCTAGCCGACCTGCCGCGCCCGGGGATCCGGAAGCCCCGCGAACCACCTCCCGGCCACGGCTCCTGTTATCATGACGCGCCGATCTCACGTCACGTCTTCAAGTCCTGCGAAGGTGATTGATGACGGCCGCACGTCACCGCAGCCTCGACGAGCAACGCATCGAGTTCGCCCGCAACCGATTCCTCTCCATGCCGATTGCCGGCGCAGGTCGGGAAGCCGGGCGTCGCATGACGCGCCAGAGCACCTTTTTCCTGGAAGGGCTGCACCCATGCTGAAGCTGAAGGTCAACGGAAGGGAACACTCGGTGGAGGCCGCTGCGGACACGCCGCTGCTCTGGGTGCTGCGCGAGGCACTCGGGCTGACGGGCACGAAGTTCGGTTGCGGCATGGCGCAGTCCGGGGCCTGCACCGTCCATCTCGACGGGGCAGCGGTGCGCTCGTGCGTCACGCCGCTCTCCCGCGCCGCGAGCCGGGAGATCACGACCATCGAGGGGCTCTCACCGGATCTCAGCCATCCTCTCCAGCGCGCGTGGATGGCGGAGGAAGTCCCACAATGCGGCTACTGCCAGTCGGGGCAGCTCATGGCGGCCGCCGTCCTCCTGCGCGAGAAGCCGGATCCGACCGACGCCGACATCGACGATGCGATGACCGGCAACATCTGCCGCTGCGGCACCTACCAGCGCATCCGGCGCGCCATCCATCTCGCGGCCAGAATGAAGGCCGAAGGGGGCGGGCGATGAGCGGCGTCCTCAATCTCAGCCGGCGCGACTTCATCAAGACGGGAGCCCTGGCGGGCGGCGGCCTCCTCCTCGGCGTCTACCTGCCCCCCTTCGGCGATCCGGAAGGCGCCCTTCCCGCAAGCGGCTCGGCCTTCGCTCCGAACGCCTTCATCCGGATCGGCACGGACGACACGGTGACGGTCATCGTGAACCACTCGGAGATGGGCCAGGGGGTCTACACGTCGCTCTCGATGCTGGTGGCCGAGGAGCTCGACGCCGATTGGAGCAAGGTGCGCGCGGAGGCCGCCCCGGTGGACGCCGTTTACAACCATACGGCCTTCGGCGTCCAGGCCACCGGCGGCAGCACGAGCACCTGGTCGGAATGGGAGCGGCTCCGGAAGGCCGGCGCCTCGGGGAGGGCGATGTTGATCTCGGCCGCGGCCGCCACGTGGAAGGTCGATCCCGCGAGCTGCCGGGCGGAGCAGAGCCAGGTCTCCCATCCGGACTCGGGCCGGAAGCTCTCCTATGGAGCGCTGGCGGAGGCCGCTTCGCGCCTCACGCCCCCCGAGAGCGTCTCGTTGAAGGACCCCGCGAGCTTCAAGCTCATCGGCACGCCCGTCAAGCGGCTGGACACTCCGGAGAAGATCAACGGCACGGGCGTTTTCGGCCTCGACGTCTCCGTGCCGGGGATGCTCGTGGCCGTCGTCGCCCGCCCCCCTGTCTTCGGCGCCAAGGTGAAGAGCTTCGACGCCGGCAAGGCGAAGGCCGTCCCGGGCGTGCGGGATGTCTTCCAGATCGACACCGGCGTAGCGGTCGTTGCAGACGGATTCTGGCCTGCCGCGAAGGGACGGAGAGCCCTGTCGATCGACTGGGACGAGGGGCCGCTGGCGACGCTCGACAGCCGCAAGCAGCGCGAGGAGTACGCGGAGATCGCGCGGCGCCCGGGGGCGGTCGCCAAGCGGGAGGGAGATGCGCAGGCCGCGATGGGGATGGCCGCCCGGACGGTGGCTGCCGTCTACGAGCTTCCCTACCTCGCCCACGCGACGATGGAGCCTCTCAACTGCGTCGCGGACGTCCGCCCCGACGGCTGCGACGTCTGGACCGGCACGCAGTTCCAGACCTTCGAGCGCATGACGGCGGCGCAGGCCGCCGGCCTCGATCCCTCGAAGGTGAGGGTCCACACGACACTCCTGGGCGGGGGCTTCGGCCGCCGCGCCGTCATCGACTGCCACTTCGTGCGCGAGGCGGTCCAGCTCTCGAAGGCCGCAGGCGCCCCGGTCAAGGTCGTCTGGTCTCGCGAGGACGACATCCGCGGCGGCTACTACCGACCCGCGGCCTACCACTCGCTCAGTGCCGGGCTCGATCCGGACGGCGTGCTCGCCGCATGGCAGCACCGGATCGTCTGCCAGTCCTTCATCGCGGGCACCCCCTTCGAGGCCATGATGATCAAGGACGGCGTCGACGAGACCGCGGTCGAGGGGGCCGCCGATCTCCCCTACGAGATTCCGAACATCCTCGTGGACTGGCACCAGGCCCCCGGCGGCGTTCCCACGCTCTGGTGGCGATCGGTCGGCCACTCCCACACGGCCTTCGCCGTCGAGAGCTTCTTCGACGAAATGGCTCACGCCGCGGGGAAGGATCCCCTCGAGTTCCGGCTCGCATTGATGGGGAAGCATCCTCGTCCCAAGCGGGTCCTCGAGCTGGCCGCGGAGAAGGCGGGCTGGGGAACACCGCCACCGGCGGGACGGGCGCGAGGCCTCGCCGTTCACGAGTCGTTCGGGAGCTTCGTCGCGCACGTGGCGGAGGTCTCCGTATCGAAGCAGGGAAAGGTCAGGGTCCACAAGGTCGTCTGCGCCATCGACTGCGGGCCCGTCGTGAACCCCGACACGATCCGCGCCCAGATGGAGGGCGCTGTCGTCTTCGGCCTCACGGCCGCGCTCCACGGCGAGATCACCTTCGAAGGCGGCCGGGTGAAGCAGGGGAACTTCCACAACTACCCCATGCTCCGGATCGACGAAGCCCCCGAGGTCGAGACGCACATCGTGCCCAGCACCGAGAGGATGGGAGGCGTAGGCGAGCCCGGCGTGCCTCCGGTCGCCCCCGCCGTGGGCAACGCGATTTTCGCCGCCACCGGGAAGTGGATTCGCAGGCTGCCGATCCGCTCAGAAGAATTGAGGCAGGCATGAGCGTCTGAGCCGGCATGCGTCCGCTCGTGAACGTCCGCCTCGTCGGGAGCGGCGGCTTCATCGGCTCCGCCGGGCGTTACCTCCTGGGGGGCTGGGTCCACAAGATTGCCCCGATGTCCACCTTCCCACTCGGCACGCTCGCCGTGAATCTTTCCGGATGCTTCCTGATCGGGTTGCTGGGCGGCCTCTCCGAGACCCGGCAGATGTTCGGTCCGGAGCTCCGGACATTTCTCTTCATGGGGACCCTGGGAGGCTTCACGACATTCTCCAGCTTCGCCCATGAGACACTGGCCCTCGCCAGGGACGCCGAGTACCTCCACGCCGTGGTCAATGTCGGCACGCAGGTCGTCGGCGGGCTCACCTTCGCCTGGCTGGGCTACGTCCTGGTCCGAGGGTAACGACGATGATGCTTCCGCGTGAGGGCCATCTGCTCCGGATCTTCATCGGCGAGTCCGACAAGCACGAGGGGCTTCCGCTCTTCGAGTGGATCGTCCGCAAGGCTCGCGAAAACGGCCTGGCAGGCGCAACCGTCCTCCGAGGCCTCGAGGGCTTCGGCGCCCACAGCCGGCTTCACACCGCGAAGATCCTGCGCCTTTCGACTGATCTCCCCATCGTCATAGAGATCGTGGACACGATCGAGAAGATCGAAGCCTTCCTCCCCGTCGTCGATGCGGTCATCCGCGAAGGCATGGCCACGATCGAGAAGGTCGACGTCCGCTTCTACAGAAGCGGGCAGGGCGCCTGACGCCCGGCCCACGGAAGATCGCGCGCACCCGCCGGATCATCCCCTCCTGTACGGACCCAACGGAAGGATCCCCGCTTGTTCGGATCGTTACGGAGTTGTCCGCGTCGTGTGACAACACTCGTGAAATGGGCTTCCTGAGCCGATTTCAGCTTGACGCTGGCGCGCCGATTGGGTTGAATAGCCGCTCACGACCGCGGTGCCGATCCCTTCCCCGGACCACCGCAGAGTTCCGCCGCACCCCCGACGATGGTGTGACCTCCGCCGGATCCCGGCGGGAAGGCATGGGCAGCTCATCCGCTCACATTCGCGACACGCGCCAGCTCCGGAAATATTCCGCGTCGCGTGAACGACCGAAGGGTCAGGAGGGATCTCGGTGATGAGACAGCAGAATGCGAGCAGGAGCCACGGATCAACGTCTCGGCGATTCCCATGGAAGGTGAGTGCAGCGCTCGTCTGCACGGCTCTCTCCGCCGCGCTGGCCGTTTCCGTGCTCGCGCAGTCGACGCCGCAGCCCGCCCCCAGGCCCGCCCTGACCGAACGCCTGGAGGCCAGCCCCGATTTCTCGGTGGGATATCCCGCCGGCTGGACCGTCAGGCCGCTCGGCAATCTCCAACAGATGTTCGCGGCGCCGGCCGAGGCGCTCGATCGCGGCGAGGTGGTCCTGGAGGACGTCGCCACGGTGGTGGTTCACACCGAGCAGCGGGCCGACCAGGCCGAAGCACTCCTGCGGCTCAAGCAGATCGAGGCGGAATCCAACGCGCCCTCCACCTTTCTGGAGATCGCCGGCTGGCCGGCTCTGCAACGCCAGCAGATCGTCACCAAGCCGAGCGCCGGCAAGCCCGGCGACCCGCACCCGGATCGTCCGACACAGCTCGTCGTGACCACGGCCATCGCCGCTGACAGCCTCATCATCCGGCTCGAGGCCGTGCTGCCCTCCAACGCGACGCCGACGGCCGTCCTCGAAGCCGTCGCCGTCGGCGAGAGTGTCGTCACACGGGCCGTAGGCGATCCCAACGCGGCGCGCCAGGAGGCCGATCGGCTCAGCCACGAGCCCGTCCTGCGTACGTCGGCGATCAGCCCGCAGGCCTCTCCGGAGATGATGTCGCTCGAGTCGGCACCGCCCGCGCCGGAGTTCGCACTCCTCGCGGGCGCGCCGCTGCGCGTCACGAGGCAGGCCGGGATCGACGCCGAGCTGGAGATCACCACCTCCTCCGACGGCCGCAACATCGTCATCGGCTCGAACAGCAACTACTTCTACTCCACGGACGGCGGGCTGACGTTCAACACCTCCGCGGGGGTCCCCTCCAACGATCCTTCGCTGGGCTTCGGCGCGAGCGGCGCCTTCTATGCCGGCAACATCGGCGGCGTGTGCAACACCTCGATCTCGAGGTCCACCAACAACGGCCAGAACTTCGCAGCGACGACCTCGGCCTATACCTGCCCCAACGCCGTCCCGAATCCCGGGCCGAACGGCTGCGTGCAGGACCCTCAGTGCGGCGCCGGCTTCCCCGATCAGGAGCACATCGCCGTCGATCGCTTCAACCCGGCCGCGGGCGGCGATCAGGTCTATTCCTCGTGGCGGTCGCTCTGGAACAACGTCGGGATCGGCATCGTCTGCTCGCAGAACAACGGGACGGCCTGGACTCCCGCGATCTTCACACTGGGCGACTTCCCGCGGATCGCCGTTGCTCAGGACGGAAGGGTCTACGTCGTCTATCGCAACGGGAACAACATCATGCTCTGGCGGCTCAGCTCCTGCGCCACGGGCCTCGTGCCGCAGGCCCCCGTCGCCATCGTGACGAGCAATCCTCAAGTACCATGCCCCGTTCCCGGACTGAACCGGTGCAACGACGGCAATAATCTCTCGAGCCCGACGGTCGCGGTCGACGACACGAACGCCAACCACATCTTCGTCTCCTACGGGGTCAACACCGCGGCGAACAACGAGAACATCCTGCTCCAGGACTCGCTCAATGGCGGCGCCAACTGGGGAAGCTGCCGGTCGGCGTGCGGCTTTCCGCTGCCCGGCGACTCGTTGTTCCCCTGCACTCCCGGCGGCGCGGCTTGCCCCGTCCTCGGCGAGGCCTGCTGCCCGAACACCGTGCAGGTGAGCAGCGGCGACATCGCCCGCCGCTTCATGCCCTGGGTCTGCTCCGTGGGGGGCAAGGCCTACGTGAGCTGGTTTGACCGCCGCAACGCCACACCGGGCGACAACTCCCTGACCGACTACTTCTCCGGGAACGCGGAGCGGGACGGCTTCGTCCTCAACGCCGGCGACGAGACCCAGTACACGCCCGTCTCCGACTCGCACTGCGGCCCGCCCAGCACCAACTGGGCGGGATCGTCGCCACGGAGCAACAACGACTCGGAGTCGTGCTCTCAGCAGCCCCAGTTCGCAGGCCAGTGCGCGACCGGGACCTGCATGACGACCTGCGGCGCGCCGATGGGAGGCGACTCGCTGAACGCCTGCAACCCGGGCGGCCCGGCATGTCCCGGAGGCGAGCAGTGCTGCGTCACGGCGAACGCCACACGCTGCGACTTCTCCGACTGCGGAACGACCGCCTGCAACATGACCGCGGTGGGGCAGGCGGCCTGTCAGTGCCCCGCCAACCAGTTCTGCGTCTGCGGCGGCGGCAGCCCTCCCAAGCACGGCGACTACAACGGGAGTGCGTGCATGGCAGGCCGGCACTACGCCACATGGGTGTCGGCCACCTCTCCGCCAGGGATGACGCCGGCCTCCACGTCGATCGACATCTTCTTCAACGCGACGGTGGTCTGCTGCGTGCCTCAGATCCAGGTGCCCGGCGGCCTGGCCTTCGGATTGAACTGCTCGGGCGATTTCGAGACGCAGACGCTGGAGGTGTGCAACACCGGCAAGGAGGATCTGAGCGTCAACGGCATCTCGTCCTCGGATCCGGCCTTCACCGTGGACACGCCCACCGCCGGCTTCCCGGTCGCGATCAGCCCCGACTTCTGCTTCCCCTTCCAGGTGAACTTCTTCTCCCTGACGTCCGGATTCAAGACCGGCACGCTGACCATCTCCAGCAATGATCCCGTCAACCCGACGGAGACGGTGGGCCTCACGGCCAGCAACGGCGAGCCGGACATCGACACCTTCATCGCCAACTCGGGGAGCTTCGGCGACGTCTGCGTGGGTGAGTTCCACGATCTCGAGATCACGCTCGTGAACGGAGGATCCTGCCCCCTCAGCGTGACGAACATCACCTCGAGCAATGCCGACTTCGACGTGCCCTCCGTCATGGCCTTCCCGCTGACCGTGGGAGCCGGGGAGTCCATGCAGGTGCCCATCCGCTACGAGCCTTCCGGATTCGGCGCGGACGCCGGCAACATCACGATCAGCAACAACGACCCCCAGACCCCCATGAAGGTCGTGGCCGTCACCGGCAACGCACCTCCGGGCGAGGTCCGGGTGTCGGGCTCCGGCGACTTCGGCGACGTCTGCCCGGGCGACCAGTCCGAGAAGACGATCAACGTGTGCAACGTCGGGGGCTGCAACCTCGCGGTCCTCTCGGCCTCGATCAATTGCCCCGACTTCACGATCATCAACAACCCGTTCCCGGCGACGGTCAGCCCGGACTTCTGCATGCCCCTCATCGTCCGGTTCACGCCGACGTCGGCCGGGCCGAAGAGTTGCAAGCTGACCATCACGACCGACGATCCGATCAATCCCGTCGTGATGATCCCGCTGACGGCGAACACGCCGCTCCCGATGATCGACGTGCCGCTCGACCAGGGCTTCCCGCCGACGGTCATCCAGTCCGTGGGTGCCTGCTCGACGGCCCAGCCCTTCCCGGTCTCCAACACGGGAACCTGCCCGTTGAGGATCACGAACTTCGAGATCTCCACGAACCCCGCGGAGTTCTCGCTTCTCGGGCTGCCCTCGTTCCCGATCATCCTGGAGCCGGGCCACATCGCCGGTGAGGGCGACCTCAACACGGTCTTCGCGCCCGACCTCCTCGACCGGGCGAGGCCGGGTGAGGTCGCGGTGACCTACGTCTCCGAGCCGATCCTGGGGACGACGACCACCGTAGAGAGGAACCTCTGCGGCGAGGGCGTGCGGACCGGTGCAAGAGTGCTGGTCACCCGGGCCGGCGTGCCTCTACCTGTGGTGAAGTCGATCTCGCTTCACCGCATCAACGCCAACCGGAACAGGAACCGGCTCGACTCGGTCGACAACGTCAAGGACGTGGCCTTGACCGCGATCGCGCCACCGTCGCCGTGCGCGCCCTTCCAGTACCATCGCGAGTACTCGACGGTCTCCAACCCGGTCCAGCTCCCGCCCGGCTCCTACCAGGTGACGGTGCAGGCGCGCATCGACGGAAAGATCCGGAGCAAGGTCGTCGGCTTCGACGTCGATACCTGCGGCTTCAACCCGACGATCGTGATCGACTTCTAGGACCGCGAATACCCGGGGGGAGGGGCTACGCGCCTCTCCCCCTCACTTCATGCCTTCAGGTCTCCCCCGACGGGCCCGGAGACTCCTCCGGGCCGCTCTCTCCCTCCTCTGCCTCCCGGTCGCGCACCTTTTCACCGTGGGTGCCGAGGGGCGGGCCGACCTGGTTCGGTCGGAAGCCGTCGGGATCCAGCTCCACCCCTCCACGCGCGCCGCTCTCCCTCCCTCGATTCCTGTCCCGCACTCGACCGCTCGGCAGCTCGTCTATGAGGATCGACTCGAAGCGGAGCGAGCGATCCTGGCCGTCTACCACGCTCACCAGGAGGGAACCCGCCGCCGCTTCGAAGAGGCCGTCCCACACGATCTCATCGAGAAGCGAGTACGGACCAGCCTGAAGCAATCGGCCGCTCTCGCGGAGATCTGGAGTACGCCCGTCACATCGGATGCGCTGCAGCGGGAATGGGCGAGGATCCGGCGAGGCTCCCGGATGCCGGAGCGGCTCACGGAGATCGTCGAAGCCCTCGGAAACGACGGGATCCTCGTTCAGGAGAGCCTCGTCCGGCCGGTCCTCGTGGATCGGATGGCGCGGGCTTTCTATGCCTTCGACCGCAGATTCCACCTCGGGGCTCTCGAGGAGGCCGGTGAGATCCGGCGAGCCCTCTCGACCGGCGCCCTCGACCCGGCGCTCCCCCATCCCCGCAGGACGGCCGTCACGATCCGGAGGGCCGAGCCAGGCGAACCCACCGGTGCTTCCCCCGAGCCCTCCACCTCGGGCGCCGAGCCCGGCGCCTTCCTGGTGCCCGCCGTTCATAAGCACGGCCGCCCGCCATCGCAGGCGTCTGATCGGGCGGCGACTAGCTCCCACGTCGTCGATCTGCCGGCGCAGGAATTCCCGCGCTGGCGGGCCCGCGCACCTCGAGTCGTAGGAGAGCCGGGCGAGGTGCGCGAGGATCGGGAGGGATTCAACATCGAAGTAGTTCTCGACGAGGACGGCTCCGGCTTCACGCTGGCAACCTACACGGTTCCGAAGCGCGCATGGGACGACTGGTGGGCCGAGGTCGAGCCCGACCTCGACGAGTGGAGTGTTGGCACCGTAGCGCTGGACGACAGGATCCCCGCGGACCATGCCGCTCTCCTCGATCGGCGGTACTTGCTCTCAACCTCCACCATCGAGACTGCCACCCTCCGACCTTCCCGTTTCCCGCCCACGGACCGGTCCTCAGAGCAGTTCTCAACAAACAACTCAACGAGCCCGGGCATCGAGTCCGCACCCCCCTGCATCGCCGACGACGTCTGGGACAACGGCCTCCTCGGAGCCATGCCGGATCCCCGGACGGATCACACGGCCGTGTGGACGGGAAGCGAAATGATCGTCTGGGGAGGCTTCGGCGGCTCCTACCTCGACAGTGGCGCACGCTACGATCCGGTGACCGACACCTGGTCTGCCGTCTCCGAGACCAACGCCCCTGCCCCGCGCAGCTTTCACACGGCCGTCTGGACGGGAAGCGCGATGATCGTCTGGGGAGGCTCCGATGACACGGTCTTTTTCGCAACCGGCGGCCGCTACGATCCCGTGACCGACACCTGGAACCCGACCTCGACGCAGCAGGCGCCCGATCCGCGCGACGGCCATACGGCCGTCTGGAGCGGCAGCCGGATGATCGTCTGGGGCGGCTACGATGGCGCGGCGCTGGATTCCGGCGCCCGGTACGACCCTGCCGGCAACTCCTGGACTCGCACTTCGGCCACGGGGGCCAACCCCTCTCCCCGTCTCGGCCACACCGCCGTCTGGAGCGGGTCGGAGATGATCGTCTGGGGGGGATCTGATGGAACACTGGATCTCGGAAGCGGTGCCGCCTACAACCCGGGCACCAACAACTGGCGCGCCCTTCCGTCCTCGGGCGCTCCCACGCCCCGCACGGGACACACGTCCGTCTGGTCCGGCACCCGGATGATCGTCTGGGGTGGGCAGGCCGGCACCACCTACCTGGCGGATGGAAAGCGCTACGACCCTGCGGGAAACACCTGGAGCACGCTCTCACAGGCCAGCGCACCCTCCGCCCGCGCGCTGCACGCCGCCGTGTGGACAGGATCCCGGATGATGATCTGGGGCGGCACGAACGGCGCGCAGGCTGGCCTGGACTCGGGGAGCCTCTACGACGCGGCCGCGGACACCTGGTCTGGGTTTTCCTCGCTGAATGCCCCCTCCGCCCGCGCCTCCGCCACGGCGGTCTGGAGCGGGAGCCGTGTCCTCGTCTGGGGCGGCACCTTCGGGAGCACCGCGGGGTTGAACACCGGCGGACGCTACGACCCGGGGTCCAACTCCTGGACGCCCACGCTGACGACGTCGGCGCCGAGCCGCCGTTTCAACCACACGGCTGTCTGGACCGGCACGCACATGATCGTCTGGGGTGGCGCCGACGGCTCGTCGGTCCTGAATACGGGGGGCCGGTACGATCCGGCGCTCGACAAGTGGGCACCGACAAGGACGCTCCTCGCGCCGGCAGCCCGCACCGATCACACGGCAGTCTGGTCGGGCAACGTCATGATCGTATGGGGAGGCTCCAGCTTCACCTTCCTCGGCAGCGGCGGGCGCTACGAGCCTCTGGCCGACTCCTGGGCGAGCACGTCGAGCGCCGGCGCTCCCACTCCCCGAGACGACCACACGGCCGTGTGGACCGGAACGGAGATGATCGTCTGGGGAGGGACGGACATCACGAACCTCCAAACCGGAGGCCGCTACAACCCGGTGACGAACATGTGGCTGCCCACCTCCACCCTCTCGGCTCCGCCGGGCCGCTACCTGCACACAGCCGTCTGGACGGGCTCGAAGATGATCATCTGGGGCGGCTTCGCGGGAGCGGGGCTCAACAGCGGCGCGCTCTACGATCCGGGTGCGAATTCATGGCTCGCGACGCCGACCGGCTCGGCGCCCACAGCCCGCTACGGCCACACCGCCGTCTGGACGGGCTCGAAGATGATCGTCTGGGGAGGACTGAGCGGATCGATCTACGAGGGCACGGGCGGGCTCTACAATCCCGGCTCGAATGGCTGGGCGGCCACACCCCTCACGGGCGCCCCCGGCGGGCGGTACCGCCACACCGCGGTCTGGACCGGAGACGAGATGATCGTCTGGGGAGGGGAAGACTCCGTGTCGGACGTGGCAGCGGGAGGGCGCTTTGATCCCGCCGCCGGAACGTGGAGCGTGGTCACCACCGTGGACGCCCCCGTTCCCCGCCGCTCGCACACGGCCGTCTGGGCCGACACGGCCATGATCGTCTGGGGAGGGCAGGACGACAGCTCCGTCATGGGGCGCGGCGGGCGCTACGGGACGGGCGCCTCCGTGGATCAGGATCTCGACGGCGTACTTCTCTGCGGCGGCGAGGACTGCGACGACACCAACCCCGCCGTCTACCCCGGCGCGCCGGAGATCTGCGACGGCGTCAACAATGACTGCAATCACTCCGCCTGGCCCGCCCTGGCGGGAACCGGCGACGATGACGCCGACGGCGACGGGCTTTCCTCATGCGGCGGCGACTGCGACGACGCGAAGGGTCTCGTCTGGGGAACGCCAGGAGAGGTCAGCGGCGTGGCGGCCGATCACGCGGGCGGTCCCGGCGGCACGACGACACTTTCGTGGGACGCGATGAGCGAGGGCGGCGATCCCGCGGGCTTCCTGTACGACACGATCCGTTCGGGCAGCGGAGACGACTTCACGACCGCCGCGATCTGCGTCGAGACCAACTCCGGCCCCGGCACCACCGCCACGGACAGCTCCAACCCCGCACTCCGCGAGGCCTTCTACTACCTCATCCGCGCCGAGAACGCCTGCCCCGCCGGCACCGGCTCAGTCGGTTTCGACTCGGCCGGCACTCCACGCTCCGCCCGGACGTGCCCCTGAGCCTGGCGCCCTTGACCCTCCCGCTGATTCTGGCTATATTCTAGCTAGAATGCGCTATGAGATAGTTCTGGCGCCGGAAGCAGTTCGCGACCTCAAGCGGCTCAAACCAACTGTCCGCGCCAGGATCCGCGGCGCCATCGAGTTGCACCTTCTACATCAGCCGACCAGGACGAGCAAGAGCAGAATCAAGCGGCTGCGCGGCCTGTCTCGACCACAGTTCCGCCTTCGGGTAGATGAGGTGCGAATCTTCTATGACGTCGAGGGCAATACCGTGCAGGTGCTCGCTGTCGTCTCGAAGCCGGATGCCAACACCTGGTTGGCGCAAACAGGAAGGGGAAAATGAAGAAGGCAGCTCTATCTGAGGTGAAGAACGATCTGTCGAAGTTTCTCAGGTTGGCCGAGAAGGAAGAGGTCGTGATAACTCGGCATGGCAAACCGGCGGGCATCCTCATCGGCTTTGAGTCGGAAGATGACTGGTTCGACTACCGTCTCGAGCATGATCCGAGGTTTCTGAAGAGGGTCGCGGAAGCCAGAGAGAGCCTTCGGTCAGGCCGCGGCGTGAAGCTCGAGGAGGTCAAGGACTGAATCGCGGGCACCTACCCCCTCGGAACCGAGGGAGCCGGCACGCCCCGCTCCGCCCGGGCGTGCCCATAGGAGCGAGCCGGGAATCGAGCCGCCGCGCCGGCACCCTCCGTCGAACCGGCGGCAGGCCCTATTGCATGTGGGTAGAATTACCGATATTTTACCCACATGTATGAACGTGCCCTGACCCGCGCGCTGGGAAAAGTCAGGAAGAGCATCCTCCTGCTTGGGCCCCGGCAGGTGGGCAAGTCCACCCTGCTCGCCGCCATGAAGCCGGATCTCACCATCAATCTGGCGAGCCCGGCAGTCTTCAGAGACTACGTGACGCAGCCTGAACGGCTGGAAAGGGAGTTGAACGCCGCTCCCCCCAAGATCCGCGTGGTCTTCATCGACGAGGTCCAGAAGGTGCCGGCGCTTCTAGACGCCGTCCAGGTTCTCCTGGACAACCGGCCCCGGCGGTTCCGATTCCTCCTGTCGGGATCGAGCGCACGCAAGCTCAGACGCGGCCAGGCAAACCTGCTGCCTGGAAGAGTCCACCTGCACTATCTCCACCCGCTGATTGCCGCCGAGATGGGAGACGAGTTCGATCTCGACCGGGCGCTGGCGCACGGCACGCTCCCGGGGATCTACGCAGCATCCGACTCCCAGGAGCGCGAGAGCGACCTTCGCGCCTATGTCGATGCCTACCTTCGGGAGGAGATCCAGGCCGAAGCCCTGGTCCGCGACCTGGGCGGATACGCCCGGCTCCTCGATCTCGTGGCGGCTTCCAGCGGGAGGATTCTCAACCTGACATCGCTCTGCCGGGACGCCGGGATCGGGTACGAGACGGCGAGAAGGTATCTGGAGGTCCTGGAGGACACCTTGCTGGCCTTCCGCGTTCCGGGATGGAGCGGCTCCGACCGCGCCAGCTACGTGGCCCACCCGAAGATCTACCTCTTCGACATCGGGGTCCGCAACGCCCTGCTGCGACGGCCGCTCGACCGGGTTCTCCCCGACGAGCGCGGCCTCCTCTTCGAGCATCTCGTCGCGCTGGAGCTGCAGCGAAGGACCGGCACTCTGTGGCCCGAGCTGTCCCTCTTCCACTACAGGACCAAGCATGGTGCCGAGGTGAATCTCGTCGCGCAGGTCGGCCGGGAGCTGTGGGGGATCGAGGTGAAGGCATCGAGCCGGGTGGACCCATCCGATCTCTCGGGCCTGTCGTCTCTCGCCGACCGGACCAGCAGGCTGAAGCGACGGATCGTCGTCTACCTGGGGCAGCGACGCCAGAAAATGGGCCGCGTCGAGATCCTCCCTCTGGAGGAATTCATCGGCGAACTTCCCTACGGATAGTCCCTTCCTACGGCAGGAACCTCTCCGGGTGGCGCAGCTTCTGGGGGAGCTATTCGTCGATGACGTAGCTGAGGCCGTGCTTGGCGAGGGCCTGCTGCTCGGCGCGCCACGAGCGAGAAGGTCGACGCTCGCTCCTACCGCAGCGGACCGGGTGGCTGACGGCCGCCCTGGCCCCGGGTGAGTTCTTCCACCAACTTGTTCGCCCCGAGAACACTTGCCCTCCATGCGCCGCCCCTGGACCTGTTTCCCTGGGTTGGCTACAGCCCACAACCTCAAGATGGGCCGGGCGTCGAGGAGGATGGTGAAGGTCGTTCTCTAACCTCTTGTCCAAGAATCAGTTATAGACCTCGGTTGTGGTGACGCCCCCTCTCTCATCGCCGAGAATACCCGCGTCTCCACCAGTTGGACTCGAGAGAGTTCGCTGGCCCCCTCCAGGTTGCGACCTGGAGGGTTTTTTCTTCTAGGGGCTGATGAACCGAGTCGCCTTCCTGGTCGATGGATTCAACCTCTACCACTCACTCCAGGACGCCAGCCGGGATCTGGGTGGGGCGACTACGAAGTGGCTCAACCTCAGGGCACTCCTCACTTCCCACCTCCACCACATCGGCGGCAAGTCCTCTCTGACCGATATCTACTACTTCACCGCGTTAGCCGGCTACCGGGACGCCAGGAAGCCGGGTCATACGCAGCGGCACCGTGACTACATGGATTGTCTGCGCTCTACCGGCGTCCGCATCGTTCTGGGGCGGTTCAAGTACAAGGCGGTCTACTGCGCCAGGTGCTCGACCCGCACGGGTCACTACGAAGAGAAGGAATCAGATGTAGCGATCTCCGTAAAGCTGATGGAACTGTTTCACACGGACGCTGCCGATACCATCGTTCTCGTGACGGGAGACACAGATCTGGCCCCCGCTGTCAGGGCGACGGACAGCCTGTTTCCATCGAAACAGGTCTGCTTCGCGTTTCCTTACAGACGCAAGAACGAGGACTTGGCTCGAATGGTCAGTCACCACTTCCGTTGGTCCTGACGACAGGAAGAACTATCGCGAAGCCACCGAGGTGGTAACTGCTGGTGCCGCCCTCCTGGCCGGGTGCCCTTGGGCGAGAGGAACTCGTCCGCGGGCGTGACGGTGATCTCGGCACCCGATCCCTCGTGACGATCATCTCAGTCGATCTCGCCAGCAGGGACTATAGAGATATCGGCCTCGTCGCAATCGAGAGAACTGCGGCAGCAATCGTCGTCACGCCGATTGATCTTGGCTCATCAGAGCTTCGCGGACGGCCCGATCCGGCCGCACTCGCGCACTTCCTGACCGGGCTGGCACAAGAGCGTGGTGCCTCCGCCATCGGTCTGGACGGGCCCCAAGGCTGGAAGGACGTCAACAACGGCTGCAAGTACTCGCGAGTATGCGAGGCCAAGCTGCGGACACAGGGGAAGACCGGCTTGCCCGGCAACACGAAGCCCGGCAACTACCTCGGGTTCATCAAGTTCAGCATCGCGACCTTTGACGAGCTCGACCGGAGAGGGTGGCCCCGCCTTGGCACTCTCGGTCTTCGGGGCGATCCTGTCGCTCTTGAAACCTTTCCAACGGCAGCATGGAGAGCCGTAGGCCTCCCGTCCTTGCCCGGCAAGGGCACGGCTCGAGCCGAGCAGGTACGTGCGTGGACAGACCGCCTTCTCGGGCTCGCCAACATCCGCATCGCGGAACCCCTATCTCACGACGGGCTCCAGGCGACCATTTCTGGGTTGGGAGTTCTTGCACTGGCCGAGGGATCAACCGAGTCTTGCGAAGCCATCGGGCGCCCTCCGTTCGAAGATGGAGGTCTGTGGTTCGAGGGGTACATCGTCAACCCGCGACGCGACGAAAGCACCCCAGAAGAAAGGACGGGAGCGAAATCAGGAAAGCGAGGCCCTGCGTGGTCGTCTCGCCCGACGAGCTGAATGCCCACCTGCGCACGTTCATCGTGGCTCCGCTCACCACAGGGGCACACGAGTACCCGTTCCGGGTCCCCTGCCGTTTCCAGCGCAAGTCGGGCCACGTCGTGTTCGATCAGATACGCACCGTCGACCGCGAGAGGCTGGTCAGGCGACTGGGCCGCCTAACGCCCCCCACCCTTGCCCTGGTGCTCGGCGTCCTTCAGGAGATGTTCGCTTCCTGATTCAGGCTCGTGCGCCTACGGCAGGAACCGCTCCGGGTGGCGGAGCTTCTGGGGGAGGTACTCGTCGATGACGTAGTTCAGGCCGTGCTTGGCCAGCGCCTGCTGCTCGGCGCGGACGCCCATCGAGAGGAGGTGGTCCATCGCCTTCTGCCAGGGCTTGTGATGCTGGAAGAAGGGGTCATTCTTGATGGCGTCCTTGGCCCTCTTGACGTCCACGTCCTTGAGGGGATGGGTCGGCAGCTTGTAGTCCACGATGTCCTGGGGGGTGATGCCCAGGAAGGTCGCCTGCGGGACGCAGAAGTACTCGTTCAGGTGCGCGGCGTTGCCGGATCCCACTTTCAGCGTGCGGTAGATGTTGCTGATCCCGTAGGGGTCGCCGTCCACGAAGACGTAGACGGGGATCTTCTTGAAGTCGGCGAGCTTCCTGATGAACCTCCGGCAGGCGCGCGTGGGCACGCCGCCCATCGAGACGAGGACGCAGTTCGCCGTCTTCCACCAGCCGTGCTTGACGAGGCGCTGGAACATCCCCGCCGTCTCGATGGCCAGGATGAACTTCGCGCTCGTCTCGAAGTCGAGATGCTCGACGGAGATGGGGATCGAGTAGGCCCCCGAGCCGAACTTCGTGCAGTCGATCCGCAGCTTCTTGCCGCTCTCGGGGTCCTTGTCCATGATGAAGAGGCGGCCGGCCACCTCGCCCCCCTTCTCCTCGGGGACGAAGCCGAGCTGCTCGCGGTTGATCTCGAAGAGCGCCTCGACGTCGTCCATGACGGCGTCGGACTCGACCTGCTCGAGGAAGCGGGCGTCCTCCCAGTTCTTCGAGACGTAGTAGGCCTCCCTCTTCGTGGCGATATCGTCCTGCTCGACCAGCTCCTTGGAGAGCGACATCATCCGGAGAGTCTGCGCGAAGGTCTTCACCGTCCCGACGGTGAGCGTCCGCTCTTTCTTCTTCCCCTTCATCTCGAAGAAGCCCTTCTTCGGGTCGTACTTGACGTTATTGAGGGAGCGGAGAGGGAACTTGAGGTTCGGCGTCTGCTTCTTGAGGATCTTCTGGTGGACGTCGGCGGCCTGCGTCTGGATCTTCTTGACGGGCTCTGCGGCACCTGCCTTCGCTCGCCCTTTCATATCTTCCGGCTCCGCTCGAGAGTGTCCTTGAGCGTCGTGACGACCTTCGCCTCTTCCTTCGCGGAGAGGCCTAGGATCTCGCGCAGCGCGATCCCGATGTGCGGGATGTACAGCTCGATGTAGGACTTCTTCCGCTCCGCCTCGGCCAGGCGGCGCCTGCGGCTCAGGTAGCCGCCCAGCCGGCGCCCGCACTCCTGGAGCCCCAGGCGGATCTCCTTGATGATCTCCGGGTAGGAGGCGACCGCCTCCTTGCTCTCCGACGTGAAGGGCACCCAGACCGAAGCGATGTGGACGAAGAGGACCATGGGGCCGGCCGGCAGCGCGCCCCTCCCCTGCTGCAGGCCGTACTTCTTCCAGTCGGTCGTGATGACGGAGCGCGTGATGGCGCAGGCCGACTGCTGGTACTGGAGGGGAACGCGGTTGGCAAAGCGCCACAGGTCCACCAGCTCATCGGCGGGAAGCGGCCCGCCGTAGGCCAGCCCCACCTCCACCTGGAAGGGGTTGCCCCTGTAGACCTCAGGGGATCGCGTGGTCGCCACGTAGAATTCCGCCGGCACCGCCTGCTTCAGCCCGCCCTCGATCAGCGCCGCGCCGATGGGGCTGAGGCAGTTCGTGGGCGGCGCCATGATCTTTACCTTAGGTATGGCGCGGAAGAGCCTCTCGATCTCCGCAGGCTTGAGGCTGCCAGGCTTCGTCGCGGATTTCACGCCCGCGGCGGAGCAGATCTCCTCGGCCACCTTCGCCGACACGCGAGAGAAATCGGCCTGGAGCGCGCCGGCCACGCTGCGCCCGCGGCTCTCCCTGAGCATGCTCATCAAGATGCCCAGCTCGACGCCGTAGGGGTGCGGCTTGATCGCCAGCGGCTCCTTGGGCAGCTCTTCCGCGATCCGGGGGTAGCGGAACTCCTCCCCCTTCGGCGTGCGGTAGTAGACGGCCGCATGGGGGTTGGCCATGGCGGTCTGCGCGACGTAGTCGTCGAGGGAGCGGCGCCCCTTCTTGTAGAGGCCGGAGAGCTCCATCGAGACCTTCGTGCCGTGGTCGCGCTCCCAGTCCACGATCCCTTCGCTCACCACCTGGGGGTTGTTCTTCGCCGTGTCGATCGTGATCTCGTAGCGGTGCGCGGGGCGGTTCTTGTGCGTGCGCGAGACGATCTCGACAGGCTTGCCCGTCGTGAGCTGCGAGTACATCCCCGCGGCCGAGATGCCGATGCCCTGCTGCCCCCTCGATTGCTTCAGCGCGTGGAACTTCGAACCGTAGAGGAGCTTCCCGAAGATCTTC
>CAZMRF010000019.1:0-68771 GCA_964568735.1 uncultured Acidobacteriota bacterium | reverse complement strand
GAAGCCCAGATGAGGTACGATCGCCGACGAGAGCGAGAAACGCGCTTATTCTGGGACTAGGGAGTGTCGACGAAGCCGTAAAGATCCTGGAGGACTACCGCACCCGCCACCCCCGAGCCTCCGCCCCCATCGACAAGATCATCGACGAGTGCCGCGCGGGACCGCACGCCGAGTCGGGGAGCTCACAGGCACCCTGAGCCAAGGCACTCGATCTCGCCATCAGGCTGAACTGGGCCATGGATTCCATGCCGAGGTCTTGTCGTAGGGAGGACATGATTCTACCGCCGTCCATAGCCACGCATTTCAGGGGGGCTGCAGGCGGTTCCTAGCGGTGTATTATTCGCGCATGGGAAGTCGGAGCCAGAAGTCAGGGGATCTGTGTGAAATCGAGAGGAGAAGACATGTGGCTTCATTCAAACTGATGTGCTGGAGGTCGCCCCCGATCTTGCTTGGGGTGCTCGCCATAACACCCGTATTGGCAGGTGGGCAGTCGATGAGGACGCACATGGAGATTCAGGCAGAGGTCATGCGAGACCCCGGCCTTGCAGTTCTCCCGTCCATATACATCGACACGATTCAGACCGACGTCCCCATGGATGATCGCCTTAACGCTGATGATGCCTTCGATCGTCCATTCGTCGACTCACTGATGGATGGCATGAGGTGGTACTTGAGGCTGCGAGGGCTCCGTGTCGTTGACGCGGGAGGAGACCTCCGCGCGACAGGCAGGATCGTATCCTACGAAGGCAACAAAGGCTGGGGCGATTGGGGTGTCGAGATCGCACTGGAGCTAAAGTTCTTCCATGAACATGAGCTGGTACTTCAGAAGCAGTTGCGCTCCCATCTGGCCTACTCCAATGATCATGAGGTCGAGGACGCGGAGGAGGCAAGGTACACGGCTCACAAGATGAGAGCTTCGTTTCCTGAGATCCTCTTCACTCGAGTGGGCATCGACTTGAGCGAGAAGCTCCTAACACTCATGAAGGAAAGGCGACTCGACCTGGAGAACGCCACAGGCACAGTACAGGGATCTCTGGCGAATTCGGGAATAGAATCAGCTCCGCGAGGGGTGATCACGATTGAAGCAACCGTCCCTCACGCCGAAATACTGATCGACGGGGCGTTCGTGGGTACCGCACCTCTGGAGAAGCTTGCCATACCGGCAGGGGACCACACGCTTGAGGTGCGGAAACAGGGTTACGAGCCCTGGATGAGGAGTATCCGGGTACTTGCAGGTGCCGCGAGCCGCTTTGTCGCCGAATTGCGACGCGTGGAGGAGCATTAGTCAAGTCCGTCTGCCGGGGCACGAGAGACCCCTCCCTCCGAGCGCAGCTGACCTGCCCCCCGAGAACCAAGACTGCCTTCCGCACCCTTATCCCGAGGTCGGGGGACTATCCTCTCCAACCGGCGGGCTGCCTTCCTTGTCCGTTTTCCTGTAGGCGGCCAAGAATAGCTGGGTCGCTTCCCTAGCTCGCGCGGTGCCCAGCGTACTCTCGCCATGCTTCTCCAGAAGGGCAGCGACTTCTGTCGCGTTCGCGAGTTTGCAGAAGTCGCCCATCGCGAAGGACTTCTCATCCGTGAACGGGTGCTTGCTTACAAAATGCACGAGGAGCTTCCCCACGTAACCAGGCTGCATCCTCAGGAGTTCCATGACGTATTGTCGTACTGAATCTCCCGCTTCGCCACCGAAGGTCAACCAGTCCGTACTCCACTGCCAAAGAACGAATACTGCGTCGTCTTCCGGTACCTCCTGGAAAATGTCACGATTCGCTTCCCGATAGTCCCGCGCAAAGCGCTCACGCGCGTGACGTCTTAGCGCAGCCAGATCGACTTGCTGCGCGATCCTGTACCACGACCCATCTCGGGCCGTATGGCAGGAGAGCACGAGGCCCGCCGCCATGGTTACGACTGGAATCCTCGTGACGACGCTCTCTAGAAGCGAATGAACCTGGCCATCCGCAGCGGCCTTGTCGCTGAGCTCCAGCAGCAGAGTCTGCGTGGTCCACCGCTCTGTGTCCAGCTGCGTCCGGCCTTCCACACTTAGCTCGGGAACGAGATCGAGTATGGCTTCAACAACGCCCTCCAGGGGCATTCCTCGGAAACTTTGCGCGAAGACGCGGATCCGCTTGAGCAGGTCATGTCGAAGGCCGCGTTGACTCGCCGCGCGAAAGGCCTCTAGAAGTGAGGACTTCTGATCAACGGCGGAAAGTCCCCTCAAGCGTTCTATCAACCCTTCGACATCGCTGTCTGGGATTGCCGCGGCCCCACTAGGTTGGAGGAAGTAGCGTGGGAAGCACTCAGGGTGAGTTAGACGCTTTTCGACGCGGGACTGTTCTGCCGTAGGTCTAATCCCTGCCATCGTCCCCAACGTCGCGGCTCCGAGCGTCAACGGGAACAACTGCTGCAGGATCGCCAGTGCCACGTCCTTCTGTCCTGTCCCGGCGATCAGGTCTTCTGTGAAGCGTTTTATCGCCTCTTTGTCAATCTCTCCCCGTCGCCAAAACGGTGACCCAATCAGCATCTCCACTCCCCAGAGAGGAAGGAAGTACCATCTATTCAACCAAATCTGTTGGTGAATGAAGGGAAAGAAGACAGCCATTACCTGCAGCAGGAAGAAGTCGTATAGATGTACTTCCTTGCCCGCCTGTGCCATGGCGTGACCGAGAGCATTTAGGAACCGTTTTGCGTCTCGTAGGGTCTGAAATAGGTGGATGAGGTGTTGCTGGTAGAACACCACTATCTCCCTATCGAACTCCTCTCGCTGTGCTCCACTCCACTGAAAGCGGTCCAAGAGAAGATCTGTGCCAGACTTGCGGATACGCCCTGGCTCCGCGTAGGAATAGAGGACGAGAGCATCGATCGTCGCTTGCTCGATCGGGGGCAGAACCACTGGCACCTGCACGATTTTCTCGAGGAATCTCGGAGGGACTGCCTTCGCGGTCGCGAGGATCTGTGAAACTGCGGCGGGGTCGTAGGCGAGGATGAAGATCACGTTGCTCATGCGTGCGGTCAAACGCGTAAGACGAAGTACTGCAAGAAGTTCCTGGATTTCGAGCCTGTCAAGATCATCCACGAGCACAACGAGCGATCGTCCAGTAGAGAGAAGTGCCCTCTCGACTTCGCCTCGAAGAGACGCAGGGTCTGGATCCGTTGGGAAGGCGATAGGAATACGAGCCGTTCGGAGTCCGACGGTGAGGATCTCTCCATACCGTGCCAAGAGCCGCCTGAGCTCGGGAAACAGATAAATGCCGCGCAACGTACTTCCCAAGATTCCATAGAAACTCTGGGTGAGGGCCACGTCGGTGGAGAAGTGCCAAGGGTTGAAATCGACGCAGATGAAGCGAGAATCCCGCTGAAGACGCCGCTTCAGAAGACACAGCACAGACGTCTTCCCCTCGCCCCAACGCGCCTGAAGCGCGAAGACGATGGAGGAGGCGACTTGGTAGGAGGAGAGGAGCGCGTAGAGCGAGTCTACAATCGGTACACGGTGAAGGATATCGTCGGCGTCATCTCCAATCGGCTCATCGGGGTAAATGGAAAAGAGTGGTTCTATCGCCTGAGCGCGATGCGCAACGTCGAGGCGAGCACGCACGCGAGCGAGTGAGACTCCGACGATCACGAGAACAAGGCCAGCATACGAGAGCCATCCCATGAGAAATGGAGACTCTATTACTCCGGTGGAAAGATGGATGACGAATGAGCATCCGGCTGCGGCCGCCGTGACAGCAATGAGGTCGATGATCTGGAGCGGAGCCTCCTTGAGGCGGTGTGTTCGTTGGTACCTCGCGAAGTAACGGCTGACCGTTGGCATGGCTGCGGCTAGAGCCGCAGACAGGGTCAGTAGGATTGCAAAATGAAACTGCTTGGGGATCGTTTCAAGAAGAGCACCGAGTATTCCGGTCTGAAAGCCGACGGGCAGAAGGACGAGAGGACTCGAGTAGCCCATGGCGCCGGCGAGGAGGAAAGCCCGCCAGTGGCGTCGAACGTAGCGCGAGATCTCCCAGGAGTCAGACACCGCAGAGGGATCCATCCCATCCGCTGAGTGCGATTCGCACACTCACGCGCGTAGGCGCCGCCTATTCATCCACCACCCCATTGCAGTCGTTGTCCTCGCCGTCTTGCCGTCGGCTTCGTATCGCTGCCTCGGGGGTTGATCGTCGGGTTCGTGTCATTGCAGTCGCCGCATGCGCCTCCGAGGAGGGCGCATCTGAAGGTCCTCACACGGTCGCCTCGTCTGGAAGTCCTGATTCAGTGTATCCTACTGCCACTATGAGCTTTGAATCTCCAGGGGCTCGTGCGCCCACGTTGTTCGACTGGGTGGCCCGGATCGTCTTCCCCGCGTTGACCTTGGGTATCGCGGCACTCGGCACCATCCGAGGAACTGCAGGCTGGGTCCCTGTGATTTTCCTCGGTGCTGCAGCCGCGTCAGTGGCCATTCCGTTCACTCCCACCGCATGGCGCCGTCTCCGGGCCTCGCTTGCTCTCCGGAAGAGGATCACCGAGGCCCGCGCCGCGGTGCCACGAATGAAGAGGCTTCTAGAACGGCTAGGTGAATTCGTTGCTCCCTCACGGGGCGACACGCTCCACTCCATCCTGCGAGATACAGTCGGGCCGCCAACAGGGATACCAGTTGAACGCATGGGACCTGCGAGCATCAACATCTTCTATGCCCTGTGGGAACATCTTACAACAAGTCCCGTCGATTCCAGGCACCCGCTCGAGTATTTTGGGGAGAGGAGCGCCGCTCTCGACATCCTCGTCGAAGGATTCAACGACCTTTGCGTTCTTGCAACGTTTGAGCGTTTGCCCGAGGAGTACAAGCGCCACTGCTCGCCGGCTCGCAGACGTGACTTGGAGTTATTTCGCGAGCGCTGGGTTCGCTTCTTAGACGACTACGACGAGTATCGTTATGAAGTCGAGCCACTGCTACCACAAGGCGCGCGGCGAAGGCGGCTGCTTCTCAGACCAAAGGATTTCTAGCCATCCAGCCAGCATGTACTCAGGAGCTTGTCCCATCCACGCGAGCCTTCGTCTTCTTGGTCAGCAATTGTAGGACGACCCACACGCGGCCTGCCGGTCGCCCTTGGTCTCCGTCGAGAGTCACCGACGGTCGAAGGCAGGTGCCCTTCAAGCCTCAATCTCGAATCTCGGAGATATCGGAGGAGAACATGCCTGGCGCCAGATTGGCAGCCGTCCGCTGGGGCGACGTATCCGAGTTGCTCTGCGAGTTCGTCCTCAGCCCGATGGCCTTCTGCAGTCGCGTCCCCAGACAAGAGGACGTCGGGAGCGATCTCTTCTGTGTTCTATATGAACGCGAAGGCGATCTGCTGAAGGCTGGGCCTTTCTTTACAGTCCAAGTGAAGAGTGGACCTGAGCCGCTGCTCTTCTCGAAGCCATACGAGATCGCGTGGCTGCGAGACCAAGAGAATCCCTACTTTCTGTGCGTTGTCGATAAGGAGGAGCGCTGTATCCGATTCTACTCAACGTGGAACGTCCACAACGCTTTCCTCGGATTTGGCGCGCGCAGCGTCCAGCTTGTTCCGGGCGAGCCTGTCAATTCGGAGACCCCCGTGATCCCGAGCGAGGATCCTGGGCAACCGGTTCGTGTTCCGCTCGGAGAACCGCTGGTGCGTGCATCGCTGCAGGATGTCGTGGACGAAAAGCGGAGCGCAGCCTTGTCGGCTGTTCTCAGGTCTTGGATCCTGCTCGACCGGCAAAACATCGTGCTGAAGTCTGCGGGCATGTACTGGGTGGTCGGCCCGAGCACCTACGAGACGAATCGCCCCGTAGACGCTTCCGCGGGGTGCAACATCTACTTCTACTGGCACCCCGACAACCTTCAGGTTTGCGAGGAGAACTTTGGGAAGGTAGCAACGGCACTTCGTTTGGTACTCCGGAGCGCTCTTGGTGAGGCTCGTGAGTCGGAGATGCGGTTCAGGCGCCCAGTTCGCGTCCTTGATGATGCGCTCGTCGCATTCCAGGATGTCTTGAACCCCTTGGCCAGAAAAGTGCTGTACGAGCAGATCGGCCTCGCATTCGAGGATCAGAAGACCGCTGGTCCGGATGCGTAGGGAGGGAAGGCGCCCAGAGTCCATCTGCACATGGCGGAGGATCGAACGAGCGAGCGAGGATGCGGAGTGTTACTCGCGGGGCATGCTCAAGGATTGGGGGATAGCGAAGTACTGCCATTGTCGCCTTGTGTCGGAAAGGCGATATCCTATTTGAATCCGCCTCCGAGATGCCCTCGGTGCGGGCAGCAGGGCGGGAGAGTGCCGTGTTGATACGTACGTTCGTGCATATACTCAGGCGATCAATGCGGATGGTGATCCGCACAGATCATTGGTGAGCCTCGTAGCCTCCTGGCCAAATCCGCCGCCAGCGCAAGGGCAGTCGACTATTTGATGAAGCGACACGATTTCAGTAAGGGGAAGCGCGGGGCCGTTCTGCGGGTGCGTTCCGGCAAGACGAGGATCACGATCCGGCTGGACGACGACGTCCTCGAATGGTTCAAGCAGAAGGTGGATGACGCGGGCGACGGTAGTTACCAGTCGTTGATCAACGAGGCGTTGCGACGCTTCATGGAGACCACGGAGGAACCGCTCGAAGAGACGCTCCGCAGGGTCATCCGCGAAGAGGTTCGTTCGTACGGTCGGAAGCGGCGGAAGTAGTCTGACCGGCGCGGAGAGGGGGAAGGTCCCCTCCGCGCCTCCTCCCCCCTCCAAACCCCTTGGGTACTACGGCGCGATCAGGCCCGTGATCGCGATGTACTCCTGCAAGGTGTTGCCGGGGTCGCTGGACGGGTCGGTGTCGATGGCTACCAGCTTGAAGGTGGCTGGGCCGAACTGGAGGTTCTCGCTGAGATCGAATCCGTTCGCGCACGACGGGGGCGTGAACATGTCCACGTTCTGCTTGAGGATGTCGATCGTGCTGCTCGTGGCGCCGGCCGACGTGAGGAGATTGTCGGCGGTGGCCGTGGGTGCTCCGCAGACGACGCCCTCCTGGCGAACGGTCGTTTGAAGGTTCTTCACCGTCGTCTTCAGCCCTGGCTTCCCGACGGCGCAGATCTGGTTGTCGAAGCGCATGTCGGTGACGAAGTTCAGGTCGAGGCAGACTCCGAAGAGGAGGCAGTCTCCCGTCGTCGGGGCGCCCGGGTCGAAGCAGCCCGGCGTCGCTGACAACGCTCCATCGAGGCCGGGTGAGGTCGTCGCGTTCCGGTCCACGAGCATCGCCACCGAGAGGTCGTTGAGGCGGATCCCGGTCTCTACGACCTGTGTGGTCGAGGCGTCGTCCTGGATGAGCAGGCGCGGCGGCATATCGGTCGTCGTGCAGAAGAGGAGCGGGTCGACGGCGGCGATATTGATGTTGCGGGCGGGCGTCACCTCGCAGGCCTTCCTCTCCTCGAAGTCGAAGATGGCGTCGGCGGCGTCCGCGATGATCTTCGCGGGGGTGCAGGCCAGCTTCTGGCCGAGTGGCAGCAAGGTGCACTGACTCCCGGAGACTCCGGCGCAGGTTCCCTTCTCCTTCCCTGCGGTCGCGAGGGGCCCGGGCAGACCCGCGCAAGCGGTCCCCTGGGCGGCATGGCAGGCGCCTTGCTCGATGGCCGTCAGGTCGGTAGTGGCCCCGGCCAGCATCTCGCAGTCATCGCCGGCCGAGCCGTGGCAGACGCCCTGGAGGATCGCGGTGGCCTGATCGGGCCCCGTGTTCCCGTTGGGATCACCGCCGGGAACCGAGAAGGTGACCGTCTCGCAGTCAGAGGGCCAGGCCGTTCCGAAGAGGCCGCGCGGGATGCCCGTGCAGAGGTCGCCCTGCGTGCCGTGGCAGATTCCCTGCAGGAGCGGAGTCTTGAAGGGGTCGCCGCTCGCGAACATCTCGCAGTCGTCGCCACGGATCCCGTGGCAGAGCCCCTGAACGGAGGCCGTGCCTCCGGGTGAGGCCGCCATGAGAGTGGTGCAATCGAGCGGGAGGATGTCGCCCACGGTGCGTCCCGAGTCGCGGCAGCCGCTGTTGAGCTTCCCGGCGATCCGCATGCTCGCGAAGAGCATGTTGAAGACGTCGTCGGAGATGGCGAGGTAGACGTCGCCCGTCCCCGGGGCCAGCGCCGAGGGAAGCGTCGTGTTCGAGGTGAGGACGGTCCCTGGCGCATTCACGACGGTGGGATCGATCCTGCTCGTCTTGAAGCGCCCCTTCAGCCCGGCGACGATCCCGTTCGGAGTGATCTCCACCGAGGAGAGCCTCCCTTCGGCCTCCTGATCGAACTGCATGATCGTGGCCTCGTCGATCTTCACCTCTTCCAGCTCGATGGGGTCGGGCTGGCTCGAGCCCATCTCGTTCGTGAAGTTGACGTCGGCGGAGACGTTGATGTCGGGGCTGATGTCCACGAGGCCGAAGGTGAAGATGGTCACCAGCCCCTCGCAGATATCCCCTCCGATGCACTGCACGTCCAGACTGGCGTTCGCGTCGATGTTGAGGGCGCCGCCCGGATCGAAGAAGGGCACCTGGGGATTGGGGTTGCCCATGAGCTGGCTCTCGGTGATGTTGAAGCGCATGAAGACGTTGTTGAGCTGCGTCTCCACGAAGCCGGTCACGACCGAGCGCGTGATGCAGGCGCCGAAGATCGGGTCCCTGTCCGTGCAGGAGCCCGAAACGGACGTGAAGATGTGGACGTCGGGCAGGTTGATGCTCACCGTGAACTGATTATTGGAGAAGGTCACCGGGCACGTGAAGTCGGCCGCGTTGATGTTCACGCTCGTGGGCGCGATCGTGATCCACGGGTCGCATGCGCAGGGGACGCTGACCTGCTTCACCGTCGGCGGCTTGCTCAGGATGCGGCTCCGCACGCGATCCCTGAACTGGACCGCGGCCCGGGCGCACTTGGCCTGGAATACCTTCTGGATGGCGCTGGCCTTGATCCCCACGACGAAGGCGTTGTCGATCTCGACGCCGGGGGTGGCCGCCTCGGGCATGATGACGCCGAAGCTCTCGTCGAAGGCCGCCTTGAGATCCGCGTCGTACTCGCCCCGCATGGAATCTTCGAGGCCCGCCTTCCACTGCGCGGCCACCCCGGGGTCGGGCGCGCGCGCGGAGGTGCCGAGCGACGTTCCCGCCACACCGTCGGGTGTGGCCGAGAGCGTACCGGGCCGACGGCTCGCGGTCGCGGGAGTGCCGGGGTTGCCCACGCTCCCGGTCGCGAAGATCCGCGTCTCGAAGGCGCGGTTCCCGAGATCGTCCTGCGCATCCACGATCACTCGGTTGGACCCGGCGTCGAAAGAGCCCAGCGCCACGTCGCCGAACTTCAGATCGCGGGCCAGGTCCGTCTGCCCCAGGAAGGTGTCGATGGGCAGGACGTAGGTCGTCCGCTCGAAGGGCGTGCCCGGATCGAGCGTGATGGCCTGCTGGATGTTGGGGTCGAGCTGCATGCCATTGACGCTGAGAGCCGCGATGGGCCGCCCATGGCAGACCTGCCCCGTGACCGGCGTGGGCACCGGGTTGCCGGCCGTCCCCGATACCGGGCTCGTGAGGCTGATCTCGAAGACCCCCCACTCGCCGGTGTCGAGCATGTCGTCCTGGATGCAGCGCCGGCTCGGCTCGGTCGGGAAGGAGTCATCGCGCTCCGTTCCCATCGCGGCGATGGTGTGGGCGCCGCAGCCCAGCCCCGAGACGTCCATCGTCAGCGTGTTCGTGCTGAATGTCGCCGCGCCGCGCGTCTCGATGATCAGGTTGCTGATCTGTATCTCTCTGTTCCCGACGAGGGCGGTGCCTCCGCAGGGCCTCACCTTCGGACAGAAGAAGTCGCCGTAGGGCATGATCTGCCTGAGGACCTCGACGCCGTCGACGTGGACCTCGAGGGTGTCCTGACCGATGAGCGGCATCGCCGCCTGCACGTGGGTCACGTCCGACACACCGGCCGTCTGGACCTCGTTGTCGGGCGTGACGACCTGCATGTAGGGGACGTTGCTGCAGTAGGCGACGGCCTCGTTGCTCCCGTCGTGGACGCTGACGCGCAGCAGGGGGATGGGCGCGAAGACTTCGTGGATCCTGTCGGGGCGTGGCACCCGCTGGCGAGCGCCGGGCCTCTGGTTTCGAGCGCCCAGCTCACGCGTGCGCGCGCGGAATGCGGCCGGGTTCGTGCGGCTCGCCATCTGGGCCCAGTCGCCCGCCTGCACCGGCAGGGCGGCCAGCACGTTCCCGTCGAAGTCGAGCGCCAGCAGCTCGGCCGTCACGGTGGCCGTATCCGTCGCCGACTCGCCCATGACCCGGATCCGGATCTCGCTCGTGTCGGAGCACTCGTTGGGACGCGAGGTTCGAACCGGCTCAAGGGCGCACTCCACCATGAGCCCGGCCGAGCCGCAGTCCGCATCATCCGTGTCGAAATGGCCGTCACAATCGTTGTCGATCTTGTCCACGCAGGTCGTCCCCGTGGGGCCCTCCTGCGAGGCGAGTCCCGGCACCGCGCTGCAGGCCGTGCCGTTCCCGGAAGCCGAGCAGACCACGGACCCCTCGGTCAGGCAGGCTCCCTGGCCGGCGGAGCAGATCTCTCCGAGCCCGCTGAAGCCCTCGTCGGTCATTCCGTCGCCGTCGTCATCGAGGCCGTTGCAGAGCTCGTTGGCGCGGCAGCCTTCATCGGCGGGGAAGTCCGTCTCTCCGTCGCAGTCGTTGTCGATGTCGTCGAAGCACTTCGCATTTCCTGGCGGCCCTTCCTTGCCGGGGTTGCCCGGTGAACGGCTGCACGTCACGCCGCCCATCACGTCGCAGATGACCTGGCCGGTCCTCTCGCAGGCTCCGATCCCCGCCATGCAGGTGCCGCCCAGCGGCACGGTGCCAAGGACGAAGCCCGGATCGTCATCCACGCCGGCGAGACAGCCCGCGTCCGCGATGTCGGTGAAGCCGTCGTCGTCGTTGTCAATCGTGTCGAGGCAGTCGTAGGCTGCCGAGTTCGGTCCCTCGCGCCCCGTGGCGTCGTCATCGAGTCCGTTGCAGACCTCCGGCGCCTGGCACTCGAACTCCGCAAGATCCTCGAGACCGTCGCAATCGTTGTCCTTTGCATCCGAGCACGAGGCAGCGCCGACCGGGCCCTCGGGCTGCTGGACGAGGCGGCCGCCCGTCGGCTCCGCGCAGATGGGTGTTCCGGCCGGCTTCTGCGTATCGCACTGCCGGAAGGCCAGGGTGAGGCAGCACCCTCCGGGGTCGGGCGCCGTGCAGCCCCGGCCCGGGGGCTGGTTCTTCCCCGCGCAGCAGTTGGCCGGGTCGGTCAGGAAGCACTGCGCGGCCTGGCAGGCAGCGTCCGCGAGGTCGGTAGCCCCGTCCATGTCGTTGTCGAGGCCGTCGTTGCAGTCGTAGCGCGCGGTGGGATCGGCGGGATCGGGCGGGCGTCCCGACTCGCGCCCCACGACGAAGCCCTCCTCCGTCATGCCGTCACAGTCGTTGTCGATGAGGTCGCCGCACAGCTCGGGAAGGCCGGGCGCGATCCTGGGATTGTTGTCGTCGCAGTCGTCGGCGCATGTGGTGACCCCGTCGCCGTCCTGGTCGAACCCCTCGTCGGTCGCGCCGTCGCAGTCGTTGTCGATCCCGTCGCAGATCTCATCTGCTCCGGGGTTCACGTTCGGATCGGTGTCGTCGCAATCCCCGAACATCTCGAGCATTCCGGGATCGCAGTTCGCAGGGGTGCGGACGCCCCACTGGTCTCCGTCGAGGTCGGGGCAGTAGGTCTGCGCCTCGGAAGACGGCGCAAGGAGGAGGGAGGCGGCCGCGAAAAAAGCGAGCAGGACCACCGAGCGGACTGAACGAGCCATCCCAACCTCCCCTGGGCGCCCCCCCGGGCCCCCTCTGTCATGTCGGCGGGATCGCGGCGGAGAGATGGAGGCCACCCCGGCCCCTACGTCCCTGCCAGCCATCCAGCCCTGTTGCGCCGCCTATCCGTGCGGCGTCTGGCCCGCTCCCCGAGGGAGCAGGCCGCTATCTGCCTGTCCGAATCAGCCCCTGACAGGCAATCACGGGCGCGGTGGAGAGGCCCTCGGCCCCTCCCCGGTCCCTCACCTCGTAATCACGGCGCGATCAGACCTGTGATCGCGATGTACTCCTGGAGCGTGTTGCCCGGGTCGCTCGCCGGGTCGGATTCGATGGAGACCAGCTTGAAGGTCGCCGGGCCGTACTGGAGGTTCTCGCTCAGGTCGAACCCGTTGGCGCACGACGGCGGCGTGAAGGTGTCCACGTTCTGCATGAGCACGTCGATTGTATCATTTGTGGCCCCGGCGGAGGTCAGGAGCGGGTCGGCCGTCGCCGTTGCGGCATGGCACACCACGCCTTCCTGCCTCACCGTCGTCTGCAAATCGAGCACCTGGGTCTTCAGCCCCGGCTTCCCGGAGGCGCAGATCTGGTTGTCGAAGCTCATCAGCGTCTCGAAGTTCAGATCGAGGCAGACCCCGAAGAGGAGGCAGTCCCCTCCCGTGGGCGCCCCGGGATCGAAGCATCCGGGGGTCGACGAGAGCGCGCCATCCAGCCCCGGCATCGTGGCCGCGTTGCGATCCACGAGCATCGCCACCGACAGGTCGTTGAGGCGGATGGCCGTCTCGACGGCGTTCGGCGTGCCCACCTTGTCGTCCTGGATGAGCAGCCGCGGCGGCATGTCGGTGTTCGTGCAGAAGAGCAGCGGATCGGCGGCCGCGATGTTGATGTTCCGCGCGGGCGTGATCTCGCACGTATGCTGCTCTTCGAAATCGAGCAGGTTATCGAGGATGTCGGTCGTCAGCTTGGCCGGAATGCACTGGAGGGCCTGACCGAGCCCCAGGGAGCTGCATGTCGTCCCGGAGACTCCCTCGCAGGTGCCGATCTCTCGAAGCGCCTGCCCCGTGACCGTCGCAAGGGTCTGGCAGGCGTGCCCCGCGGCCCCATGGCAGGCCCCCTGCTCGATGGCCGTGAGGTCGGGGTTGGCCCCGGCGAGGCTCTCGCAGTTGTCACCGTTGATGCCGTGGCAGATCCCCTGGACGATGGCCGTGGCCCTGGAGGGGTCGGTCACCGCGTTGGGGTCCTGGTTCGGGTCGAGCTGGAAGGTGAGCGCCTCGCAGTTCGACGGCCACACGATCCCGTCGATGCCGCGATCGATCCCGGTGCAGTTGTCGCCCTTCGTGCCGTGGCAGATCCCCTGCTCGAGCGGCGACAGGAGCAGCGTCGGGCCCAGGATCGTCTCGCAGTTGTCGCCCCGGATCCCGTGGCAGAGCCCCCTCACGGTGGCCGTTCCGCCGTCGGAGGCCGCGTTCAGCGCGCTGCAGTTCAGCGGGACGAGGTCGCCCACGGTCTTGCCCGACTCACGGCAGCCGCTGTTGAGCTTGCCGGCCAGCCGCATGCTGGCGAAGAGCATGTTGAAGACGTCGTCGGAGATGCCGAGGAAGACGTCGCCCGTTCCCGGTGCGTTCGGCGTGGGGAGCGTCAGGTTGGGAGTGACCACCGAGCCCGGCGTCGGCACGACGGTGGGATCGAGCTTGCTCGTCTTGAAGGTGGCCGACAGCCCCGCGACGATGCCGTCCGCGGTGATCGACACCGAGTCGAGCTTGCTATTGGCCTCCTGGTCGAACTGCTTGAGCGTGGGCTCGTCGATCTTCACCTCTTCCAGATCGATCGGATCGGGCTGGCTGGCTCCCACGTCGCGCTGGAAGTCCACCTCCTTGGAGACGTCGATGTCGGGGCTGACGTCCACGGTGCCAAACGTAAATACCGTGACGAGCCCTTCGCAGATGTCGCCGCCGATGCAGGAGATGTCCACGCTGGCCGTCGCGTCGAGCGTCAGCGGAGGATCGTCGATGCTGAAGGAAGGCGGCGTCGGGTTCGGGTTGCCGAGGAGTTGATCCTCGGTGACGTCGAAGGAGACGACGACGTTGTTGAATTGCGTCTCGACGAAGCCCGACACCGTCGTCTTGGCGATGCAGGCGCCCAGGAAGGTCGTCTTGCACCGCCCCGACACGCTCGTGAAGATCTTGATGTCGGGCAGGTTGATCGTGACGTTGAACTTGTCCTGGCTGAAGGTGATCGGGCACGTGAAGTCGGCCGGATTCACCTGGACGTCCGTCGTCTGGATGGTGATCGTCGGATCGCAGGAGCATGGGACGCTGACCTTCTTCGTGGTCGGCGCCTTGCTCAGGAGGCGGCTGCGCACCTTGTCGGCGAACTGCTGGCCGGCGCGGGCGCACTTGGCCTCGAAGATCTCCCGGATCGGGGCCGACTTGATGCCCACGACGAAGGCGTTCTGGATCTCCACGCCCATCGTGCCGTTCTCCGCGAAGGTCTCCTCGAGGAAGCTCCGCGCGAAGCCCTGGAGGTCCTCATCGAACATGGACTCCAGCTCCCGCTCGACGAGCGCGTTGAGGGAGGCCGGAACGCCCGGGTTCTCGACGTTCCCGGTCGCGAAGATGACGGTTTCGAAGGCGCGCGTTCCCACGACGTCCTCGGCATCGGCGATGAGCCGGTTCGAGCCCTTGTCGAAGGTGCCGAGCGGGACGTCGCCGAACTGGATGTCGCGCGGCAGGTCGGTCGAATCGAGGGTCGTATTGATGGGCAGCTTGACCGTCTGGCGCTCGAAGGGCGTGCCCGGGTCGAGGATCGTCACCGTCTGGCCGTTGGGATCCAGCTCCTTGCCGTTCACCTTCACGGCCGCGATCTCCAGCCCGTGGCATACCTCGCCCATGACGGGAGTCGGAACCGGGTTGTTCTCGCTCTGGGGGAGCGGGCTGGCGATCGTGATGGCGAAGGTCGTGGAGTCGCCCCTGTCGGATAGGTCGTCCACGTTGCAGTTCTCGCTCACGTCGTCCCTGAGGGAGCCCGGCTGCTTGTCGCCCTCCACGACGAAGGCGTGCGAGCCGCAGCCCAGCCCCGTGACGTTCATGGAGACCGTATTGGAGCTGTGCTGGCTGATGGGCATCGAGTCGATGATCAGGTCGGTGATCGTGACGGCGCTGCCGCCGACCATGATGCTGCCCGAGCAGGGCATGGCGCGCGTGCATTCCGAGGCCGGGTCCACGCCCAGCTCGTCCAGAATGTCCACGCCGTCGACGCCGACCATGAGCGACGCGGCGTCCACGCGCGGGATGGCCGCGAGAACCTTCGTGACGTCGCCGGCTCCGGTGGCGACCGTGCCCGCGGGCTGCACGACGTCGAGGTAGGGCATGTGGGAGCAATAGGCGACGGCCTCGTTGAGGCCGTCTCGGACCTTCACGCGCATGAGGGGCAGGGGCGCGAACATCTCCAGGTCCTTCCAGTTGTCTCCCTTGGGGCCGGCGTTGCCGCTGTTGCCCCCCTTCTTGCCCTTCCCCTTGCTCCAGCCGTAGTGATTGCCGTTGTTGCCGTTGGAATTCCCGTTGCAATTGCCATTGCCGTTCCCGTTGCCATTCCCGTTTCCGTTTCCATTGCAGTTTCCGTTGCCGTGCTTCCCAGCAGAGGGTGGCGGCCCTCGTCGCACCCACTTCCAATCGTTGGGATCCACCTTGCTGGCGAGGTGCGCGAGATCTCCGTCAGCCACCTCGAGCGAGGCCAGGATGTTCCCCGCCATGTCGAGCGCGAGCAGCTCGGCGGTGATCTGCGCCCCGGCGGGATCCTGGAGCCCCTGGATGTTGTAGTGGAGCGTCCGCCACTCGCCGCAGTCCGCTCCGGGCTGCCCGCGGACGGGCTGCATGGCGCAGGTGGCGAAGAGGTGGGCCGACCCGCAGTCGGCATCCGAGACGTCCGTGTTGCCGTCGCAGTCGTTGTCGATGCCGTCTTCGCACGTGACGCCGGTGGGCCCCTCCGCCGAGGGGATGCCAGGTACGGCGTCGCAGACGGTCCCGGAACCGCTACCGCTGCAGACACGTGTGCCCGTGGCAATGCAGATTCCCTGGCCCGCCTCGCAGGCGTCCCCGAGGTCCGTGAAGATCTCGTCGGTCAGGCCGTCGCCGTCGTTGTCGAGGGTGTCGCAGGACTCCGGTGCCGTGCAGCTCGAGTCGCCCGGGAAGTCGGTGGTGCCGTCGCAGTCGTTGTCGAGCCCGTCGCCGCACGAGCCGGAGCCGAAGGGGCCCTCGGTCTGGGGCGAGCCCGGCGAGATGCTGCACCGCACACTCGAGGGGCCGTCGCAGATGACCGAGCCCATGGCCTGGCAGATGCCGATCCCCACGGTGCAGGAATCGCCGAGCGGGATCCCACCCAGGTTGAAGCTCGGGTTGTCGTCGATGCCGGCGAGGCACCCGGGGTCTTCCGTGTCGGTGAGGCCGTCGCTGTCGTTATCGAGCGCGTCGTTGCAGTCGAAGCGCGTGGAGGCGCCGCTCTCGCGCCCGGAGGCGTCGTCATCGAATCCGTTGCAGCTCTCCGGCGCCTGGCACGTGCCTTCGCCTACGTCGATCAGGCCGTCGCAGTCGTTGTCCTCGGCGTCGCTGCACGAGGGATCGCTCAGCGGTCCCTCGGGCTCCTGCATCAGGATGCCGCCGGTCGGTTCGGCGCAAAAGGTCTGCGTGCGATCGGACGAGTCGCACTCGAAGAAGGCGGCGGTGACGCAGCAACCGCCCGGGTCCATCCCCGAGCAACCCTGCCCGGGGGGAACGTTCACGCCCGCGCAGCAGCTCGCGGGGTCGGTCAGGAAGCACCTGGCCGCCTGACACTTGGAATCCTGGACGTCGGTGTGCCCGTCGCCGTCGTTGTCGAGGCCGTCGTTGCAGTCGTAGCGGCTGTTCGGGTCGCCGGGGGTCGGGGGCTTGCCAGTTTCCGTTCCGACGACGAACCCTTCGTCGGTCTGGCCGTCGCAATCGTTGTCGACGAGGTCACCGCACAGCTCGTCGGCTCCGGGATTGATGGAAGCTGCGTGGTCGTTGCAGTCGCCCGAGGGGAGCGCGCAGTTCGGATCCGGGGGAGGGGGCTGGTAGCCGTCGCCGTCGCTGTCCGTGCACTGAGCCCACGCCGCGGCGCCCCCCGCCAGCGTCGCCACCAGCGTGAAGCAGGCGATCCGGAGCAGCACTCTCTGCCACGCGCCTCTCGAGGATTGAATCCGATCGTCCGTACGCGCGGAACACGAACCCCTCGACGTGGGCATCCTTCAACCTCCAGATGACAGCGGTGGCAGGCAGGCCGTTCGGACCATGACGGCCGCAGGTTGATCGGGAGCGGGCAGGAGGCACTCCCGGATGACGAGGGCACGCCCCGTACATCTTTAAGCCCAGGAGTATACGTCCCTTCCATGGCCTGTGCACCCGGTGATATCCGCTCACGACGAACCGGACAATCGGAACATCCGCTCGCGCGGCTACGACCGATCAACGACCTCCGCCGGCCTTGGCCTTGTTGCGAGGGTGGTGGCCCTGAGCGTTCCGCAGGCGAGGACCGTCGCGGCAGGCGAGCCGTCAGCGTCTCTCAGTTCTTTCCGACCTGTGCCCATTCGAGGCTGCTCTCGGTCGATCGGTTCGGGCGCCGGTGCGGCACACAAGAAGCGAGACTGTCTGCCGCAGGACCGGGGGACTGAATTCCTTCTCAAGGGGTAAATTAGGACCCCATCCGTGCGTCATTGCGGACCCAACCGCGTCGTGGTCAGGAGGACCATCCTTGCCAGGGAGCCTCGGGGTCAAGGAGATACCGCATCTCGCGCCGGAAAGGACGCAGCCAGGGTGGGTGGCACCCCGGTTGCTGACAGGACAGGCATCGGCGCCGGGCCGGCGGCCCTGGCCCGCCGCGGGAAGAACGGCCTTTGAGCCGTTCCCCCCAGGACCCGCGGCGACGGCACGCCAGCCCGGCGCTAGTTGCGCGCGACGGGGACGATTCTCGTCGCATGATGAAGGAGGCGCCATGAGCCGATCTCGATCGAACAGTGCGGCACGTCGAGCGGATGACAAAGCGCGCCACGCGCGACTGGCGGCAGCCCTCCTGCTCGGCACCCTCCTCACGCAGGGGAGCGTGGCGCTTGCCCAGCAACGTGAAGGAGCGCGAGAGTCTGACTCGATCGACGAGCCGCGGAGGGGAGGCTTTGTCCAGGAAGAGAGCGTGCGTCTCATCGTCCTGGACGTGCGGGCCACGGAGGACGCCGGCGCCCTGCGGAGAGGCCTGACAAGGGACGATTTCCTGCTTCGCCTGGACGGCCGTCTCTGGCCGATCTACAGCGTGGACAACCTCTGTCCGGACATGCCCGCAGGCGGTGCAGATTCGGCTGCCTGGGCGGCGCGCTCCTCGGAGGACGCCACGGCCTCCCGCCCTGGCTACGACTCCGGCGATGGGAGCAGCGACTCGCCGCGCTTCGTCCTCTACTTCGACTTCAGCCAGCTCCGCCAGGACGGCCGGCTCCGCGCACGCAAAGCGGCGCTCCACTGGATCCGCGGGGTCCACCGCCCCGGGGAGAAGGTCCTGGTGATGGGCTACTCCACGCTGGCCGGCCTCCGCGAGATCGAGCCCTGGACGGAGAGCACGGCATCCCTGGAGAGGGCCGTCATCGGAGCCTTCGAAGATCGGGGCCTTCTCGACGAGTTCCCCGAGCGGCTCGAAGAAAGGGTCCTGGAATGCCGCGAGTGTGTCGAAGAGTGCTTGCTCGTCAAGATGACGCTCCAGGATTGTGTAAGCTGGTGCGGCCAGTGCTATGCGGACGCCCATGCCGAGTACCGCCACGGGAAGCGGGCCCTGGAGATGCTGGCCACCTTCCTCGCGGGGCTCGAGGCGACGCCGGGACGAAAGGCGATTCTCCTCTTCCAGCAGAACGCGATGCTCTTCCCCGGCCGGATGTACCCCTTTTCGGATCCAGACTTCGAAATCGGCACGCATCTCGGGCTCGCTGAGGACGTGAGCGCGGCAGCGGTTCAGGCGCGAGCGGCCTTCTACGCGGTCCACCCGGGCGACGATCAGTACTACCTCGACCCCAGCGAGCTCATACCCAAAAATCGCCTCGCCGTCGAGATGGACGCGGCACTCGCCGAGTTCACGGGGGGAGACTACAGCCGCGGCCCTTCCGACGCGGAACGCCATCTCGAGCGAGCGGGCCGTGAAGATCGCTGCCTCTACCGCGTCGCCTTCAAGCCGCCCCGGGTAGATCGCTCGGAGGTCTACCGCGCGAGCATCACGGCCGGAGGACGACCCGTGCCCTTTTCCTACAGGGTTCAGTTCCTCTCCGACGCGGACCGCTCCCTGCGGCATGCCCGCTCCCTCCTGATCGGCGCAGTTGGCGGAGGCGGCCTGCCTGTGACCGCCGCGCTCGTTCCGATCGAGGCAGGTCGAAGCCGCTGGTCCCTGGCCGTCCAGGTGGCTCTCGAGACAGGGTCGCTGGAAATCGTCGGCACCCAGGGCGAGGATTCCGCGCGGATCGAGGTCGGAGCGCTGCTCGAGAATGAGACTGAATCGGAGAACTGGGAGATGCTGGCCGCCTCCGAAATCCACCGGCGCTCCGCCGGCGCCGCCGGGAGCATCCTGCTCTACGAGAAGGTCCTCGAGGATCTGCGCCCCGGCACCTACCGCCTCAGGGTCTTCGCTCGCAACGTCTCCTTCGATCAGGCAGGCCGTGCCGAGGTGGTCCTGAAGCTTGCGGCGCCCGGCAGGGGAGGGATCACGGGCCCGGTGGCCACCGTCGCCTCACGCAGCGTGTACGCGAGCGATCTCCCATTCCTGAGCGAAGGAGGAGGCGAGGGCGGACACAACGTCCACTCCCATGAAGCTCTGGCGCCCCTGGGACTCGGCGCGGTCCGCCGCGGCGAGCAGCTCCAGATCAGCACGTGGACCTGCACGGAGGGCGAGCCGGGCGGCTACGGAGAACGGATCGCTTTCATCGAGCAGGGCGGCGTCCCGATCTTCCAGTTGCCGGAGGGATGGGTGGAGGCCTCCGGAAGGTGCGCGCGGGTGACGGATCTCGTCCACACCATCGAGCTTCCGCCCGGCCGTTACACCTACCGTTTCGGGTTGAAGGGCCGTGCGGGCGAGCCGCCGCAGCTGGCGGGGGTTCCCCTCGAGTTCACGATCACGGAGAAGGTGAGCGAATCAGCGCTGGCAGCCCAATGAAGATGCGGAGCCGCAGGCGTGCCCGATCAGCGATCTCCGCCGGCTTTCGCCTTGTTGCGTGGTTGCTGACCCTGAGTGCTCCGCGGACGGGGACCGGCGTGGCCGGGCTCTGAGACTCCGTGCTCACCCTCTCCGAGCACCTCGAGCTTCTTCGCCTTGATCAGTTCCTGCACGCTGTGGTGGTCCACGGCAGGACCCGCAATCTGCCCCGTCTTCTTCGGCCCGAGGTGCAGGACCTTGCCTCCAGGCAGTGTGATCCTGAGCGGGGTCGTCGTGACGTTGCGGATCGTCTTCACGGGGGTTGATCTCCTTGTGACGGTGGGAGGGGCTGCCCGAACCAGTCTCATGCTACGGGGGCGAGCCCGCGAGCGTCAAGGGCTCCGATGGGGTCGGAGGAGACCACAGTCTTCGCTCCACCCACCGGGGCTCGTGCTGAGAGATTCTGAGGTGCCTGGGACTGCGCGAAAAAAAGAAGGGGCGCGACTCTCGGTGAGAGGCGCGCCCTTCAGTTCTCGGTTCGGTGCCTGTGGTTCAGGCCTTGGCGGGCTTGATGTCGCTGACTCCCTTGTGAGCGCCAGCTTCGTCATCTTGGCAGGTCAGAACGACCTTCTCGCCGGCCTTGACCTTCTTGAGGGCGCCCATTCCCTGCTCCAGGACGGGAGCGGTCATCTCCTTCCCGTCGGCGGTCTTGAAGCTGATGGTCTTCGCCTCGAGGTTCACGGAGACGATCGTCGCCGTCATGTCGTGGGTGGGCCCCATGGCCTTCTTCGCGCCGCTCTCGCCGGCCATCGGCAGCGCGATGACCGCAAGAAAGAGAACGGCGACGCACAGTGCAGCTTTACGCATGTCGGACTCCTTACAGGAATGGCGGCAGGGCCGGAGTCGTGCCGACCTTAGTACGGCCCCCCGTACCGTTTCAAGGGCAGGGCGGGACGTTGCCACAAGCGATGCGATTTGGGTATCCTCTTTCCGCCTCAGGGCGCAGCCGCCGATGGGCCCCGGTTTTCTGCAGCCGCGCTGCTGAAGCACCACTCCGGGCGGGTCGGCCGCGGCGCCTCCGAGGCAGAGCCCGCCGCCACCTGTTCGTGAGGAATGCAACTTGATGCGCGAGAAGAGACCGCTTCGATCCCTATCATCCGTGCTCATCGGCCTTCCGGCATTCGTTCTCGTCGTGGGGACCGGATCCATCCGATCCTCCGAGACCTTGCCGGCCGCCGCGGCGCCCGTGAAGGCGCCGGAGCACGCCTACGTGGGAAGCCAGAAGTGCCGCGCCTGCCACTTCAAGGAATGGACCTCCTGGGGCGCGACGAAGATGGCGAACGTATTCGAGTTGCTCAAGCCCGGAGCGAGAGTGGAGGCGAAGAAGAGGGCGGGACTGGACCCGCAGAAGGACTACACAACGGACGCGAACTGCCTGCCGTGCCACACGATCGGCTACGGCAAGCCCGGGGGCTTCGTGGACATCAAGACGACGCCCGATCGTGCCGGGGTCGGCTGCGAGATGTGCCATGGCCCCGGGGGGACCTACACCCAGACCGGCTACATGACCCTGACGAACAAGGAGTACCGCAGGGCCGATCTCGTCGCCGCCGGCCTCGTAGGTGAGGTCACCGCCGCGCAGTGCGTGACCTGCCACAACGCCGACAGCCCCTTCCTCGATGAGGGAATGATCTTCGACTTCGAAGCGCAGAAGGTCAGGGGCACGCACCAGGCCTATCCCCTGAAATACGAGCACTGAGCCCCAGCCGCTGGCCGGCTTCATCGATCTGAGCTGTGTGAATGGAGTCAGCGAATCCACTGTAGGTACTTCTCCCGCACCATCTGGCCCGCCTCGACTGCGCGAGGGTCGACGGTGTTCACGAGCTCCGTGTAAACCAGAAGCGGATGTGCAGTCCTCGGCTCCGGGCCGCTCATTCCCAGAGGCCCAGGAGTTCCGAGCACCACCAGCGGGCCGTTTCGATCTGCGAGAGCTCCCAGGGCCAGACCAAGCCGGGCAGGGGGCTCGGCGATGTGCAGAACGGTTTCTTCGCCACGGTAGTAGCCCGTCAAGCGCATGGCTGCGGCGCCTCCGCCCAGGACCCACTGGAAAGCGTCTCCGATTCTCTGCTCGAGATGGGCTTCGACAGCGGGAGGATCGATCGCCTGCGTGCGGAACCGGCCCACGAAGAGCTTGGGTCGCAGGGTGGCGCCGTAACCCGCGATCCATCGATCGAGCAGCCTCTCAGGTTGCAGCAGATGCCACTGGCCCCGCCCCTTCGCGATGAGGCCGTCGGCCTCGAGTCTTCGGAGAAGTTGCGCCACTACGGTTTTCCCCGCGCCCGCCGTCGCTGCGAGATCGCGCACGGGCATTGTCAGGCACTCAGGGCGCGCGAGGAGGGCGAACATCACCCTGTAGGCGGTCTGACCCAGCGGACGCTCTTCGGCTGTCCGGCGGTTCGGCCGCCGACCCTCGATGAGGGTCATGTATTCTGGTCCCACCGCAAGATGGCAGTTCCCTGCCGTGTCGGCATAGCAGAGCCCTGCCTCGCGGAGGACGAGTCCAGGACCAGGGGGCACGTAGGGCGCGAGGAGGATCCAGTTCTTTCTGGCGTCCTTCTCTATCCGTGCAAGCCATGCCTGGGCAAGTGCGTTGGTGAGAGTCGTCCTCGTTCTGGCGGCTTGTAGCCTGACCCAACCCCGTGGCGTCTTCACCCTGATCACAGCGTAGGGGATCGGTACGTTGCGTGTGACGTGGTGGGCCCGCACCTCCACATCACGCACGAAGGGCGCAGCCCTGAGCGCAGGGAGATAGGGGGCGAGATCCTCTTCCAGGCGAGCTCTCATGTCCGTTATTCTAGCTTGTCCGCTGCTTACGGACAAGTCGGTAAGCAGGACTATACAACGGCATAGCCATGTTTAAGCTAATGTAAATAAAGATGTTATTAACTTCAAAGATCGGAGGCACGACCGGCTGACCGCGGCGGGTCTCAACGCACGCCCTTCCTCGATCAGTCTCCCGGAAGGGTGGCCTGTAGGGACTCAAGGCCGGGCACTCGAGGGCAACGGCTGATATCCTGATGCCGCCCATTCCTACGTGATTCACCGAGCCCCGCTGCCTTCCGGGGGCCGAGCCTGCGGCGCCGCGGACTGCGGGGGAGCTTCGCGGGTGGCGGCCCGGGATCGGTGGTTACCGGTCATGGCTGCGAAGCCTGCAACGAGGAGCCCCGACTGTGCCTGCCACGCAGAGAGGAGACGAGGCGACCATGTCCGACGTGGCCGTGCCGCTGAGCAGGGAGACCGTCCGCGCCATCGCGACGGGCCAGAGCGTGGACGTGCGCCGGGCGTCGATCCGGGAGATGAACCGAGTGGTCAACGCCCTCGAGAAGGAAACGGGGCTGCGGTTCGTCCGGATGGAGTTCGGCATCCCCGGCCTGCCCGTGAGCAGCGTCGCGCTGGATGCCGAAGCCCGTGCGCTCGCCCGTCCCGGCGTGGCCAACACCTACGCCCCCTTCGACGGGATCCCGGAGCTGAAGGAAGAAGCCTCCCGGTTCGTGAGGCTGTTCATGGATCTCGAGATCCCCGCGTCATGCATCGTGCCGACGGTGGGGGCGATGGAGGGTTGCTTCGCGGGCCTCGCGCTGGCGGCGCGGCTGACGCCTCAGCGGCGCAAGGTGATCTTCCTCCAGCCGGGCTTTCCGGTGAACCGGATGCAGGCGCGATTCCTGGGCCTGGAGGTGGAGAGCATCGACTTGTACGACCACAGGGGAGAGAGGCTCATCGCGGCCGTGGAGGAGCGGGCCCGCCGGGGTGACGTCTGCGCGGTTCTGTGGTCGAGCCCGAACAACCCGAGCTGGGTGATCCTGAATGAGACCGAGCTTCAAGGGCTGGGGAGGATCTGCGACGAGACGGGGATCCTGGCGCTGGAAGATCTCGCCTACTTCGGGATGGACCTGAGGCAGGACTACCTGAAGCCGGGCGAGCCGCCCTACCAGCCGACGGTGATGCGGTACACGAAGCGGGGGCTGTGCATCGTGAGCAGCTCGAAGATGTTCAGCTACGCGGGGCAGCGCATCGCACTCTGCCTCATGTCACCCGAGCTGGCCGCCTCGAAGGAGCCCGCGCTGGTCCCGAGCCTCGGAACGGACCGGGTGGGGCATGCCTTCACTCACGGGGTCCTCTACTGCATCTGCGCCTCCGTACCCCAGGGACCGCAGTGGGGGCTCCGGGCGCTGCTGGAGGCGGCTGCTTCCGGGGACCGGAGCCTCTGGGAGCCGGCCCGCGAGTACGCCCGCCGGGCGAAGATCATGAAGCGGCTCTTCCTCGACGCAGGCTTCCGGCTCGTATACGACAACGATCTCGGTGAGCCGCTCGCGGACGGCTTCTATTTCACGATCTCCTATCCCGGCTTCGACGACGGAGGCGACCTCATCGAAGCGCTCCTGCGCTACGGCGTGAGCGCCATCACGCTCGAGGCCACCGGGTCTTGCCGGAAAGAAGGTCTTCGCGCCTGCGTCTCGATGGTGGGCGACGAGCAGTTCGGCATCCTCGGGCAGCGTCTGAAGAAGTTCCACGAGGACCATCCCTAGACGCCCGATGGCCACGTCCACCGGAGAGCGCCTTCCCCTGGACCCGGCACTCGTTCGGCGCATCGCCTCCAGCCTGAGCGTGGACGTCCGGAGCGGCTCGATCCGGGACATGAATCGCCTCGTCAACGCCATCGAGAAGGCGACAGGCTTGCCCTTCATCCGGATGGAGTTCGGGATCCCGGGGCTGCCTCCCAGCGCCGTCGCCCGCGAAGCCGAGGCCCGGGCCCACGCCGGGAGCGGCATCGCGCATCGCTATGCGCCGCTCGACGGCATACCGGAACTCAAGTTACAAGCCTCCCGGTTCGTGAAGCTGTTCATGGACCTCGAGATCCCCGCGTCATGCATCGTGCCGACGGTGGGGGCGATGGAGGGTTGCTTCGCGGGCCTCGCGCTGGCGGCGCGGCTGACGCCTCAGCGGCGCAAGGTGATCTTCCTCCAGCCGGGCTTTCCGGTGAACCGGATGCAGGCGCGATTCCTGGGCCTGGAGGTGGAGAGCATCGACTTGTACGACCACAGGGGAGAGAGGCTCATCGCGGCCGTGGAGGAGCGGGCCCGCCGGGGTGACGTCTGCGCGGTTCTGTGGTCGAGCCCGAACAACCCGAGCTGGGTGATCCTGAATGAGACCGAGCTTCAAGGGCTGGGGAGGATCTGCGACGAGACGGGGATCCTGGCGCTGGAAGATCTCGCCTACTTCGGGATGGACCTGAGGCAGGACTACCTGAAGCCGGGCGAGCCGCCCTACCAGCCGACGGTGATGCGGTACACGAAGCGGGGGCTGTGCATCGTGAGCAGCTCGAAGATGTTCAGCTACGCGGGGCAGCGCATCGCGCTGGCGATCCTCTCTCCAGCGCTGGAGACGACGGCCGTCCCCGACTGCGGCGGGCTCCCGTCCACTCCACCCGCCCCTTCGGGCTCTCGGAGCGGAGATGGGGTCGTCGGGTACTTCATCAACGAAGTGCTCCACGGAATCTGCGGCTTCGTTCCGCAGAGCCCCCAGTACGGGCTGCTGGCACTCTTGAAGGCGGCCAACGCCGGTGATCGCTCGCTCTGGGAGCCCGCACGCGAGTATGCGCGGCGGGCAAAGATCATGAAGCAGCTCTTCCTGGACTCAGGCTTCCGTCTCGTCTATGACAACGATCTGGGCGAGCCGCTGGCCGACGGCTTCTACTTCACCGTCTCGCATCCGGAGTTCGAGGATGGAGGCAGCCTCGTCGAGGCGCTCCTGTGCTACGGCGTGAGCGTCATCATGCTGGAAGAGACGGGGAGCTGCCGGAAGGAGGGAATCCGCGCCTGCGTCTCGCAGGTGGGCGACGACGAGATGGAGACCCTGAGGAAGCGCCTCGAAGGGTTCCGGCGGAACCAACCAGCCTGACGATTCGCGAGACCTGACCTTCGGGTCGTTCTCGAGCACCGCGCTCGATACTCAGACGAATCGCTCCTGACACCAGATCGCGGTTCTATCAACGCTCAGGCGAAGCGGTCGACGATCCTGGTGATCGTGTTCCAGTTCCGGCTCGTGGCGGCGACTCCGGTCGCCTTCTCGATGAAGGCGTTGGGGAAACCGTGGGAGCCCTTCACCGTCCTGCCGCTCACGACGAAGATCTCGAGGCCCTTCATCCCCGAGGCCCTCAGCGCCTCTTTCGGGTCCTCGAGCGGAAAGCGCGGAGCGCTACGGGGCCGCTTCTCGAGGAAGACGACGTAGAGCTTCACGTCGGAGCCGGAGGGCACGCCCTTGAACGGATCGGCCCGGACGAGGTCCGCGAGGTGTGCCAGCGTGCGGAAGATGACGACGACCTCGCCGCCAAGGAGGCGGCTCAGGCGGGAGAGGATCCTGCCGGCCAGGGCGGCGTGGCCGGTGGCCGGCGCTTCGTAGATGACGTTGCCGCTCTGGATGTAGCTCTCGACGTTGCGGCATCCGGCCGCAGTGAAGGCTTCCTTGAGATCCTCCATCTTCACGACGGCATGGCCCGCGACGTTGATCGCTCTCAGAAACGCCACATGCCGCGCGGCCGCCGCCGGCTTCCGCTTCTTCAATAGAGCCATCGCCTTCGCGCGCGCCATGGAACTCCTCGTGGAGCCTCAGCTCACCGGCTGAGTCTGCTCAAGCAAGATCATCGCCACGAATCTCACCCAGAACACGATTGAGAAGATCGAGAACGCCGAGGGTGTCAGCGCCCTGGCGGAGGTAGATGTCGTCCAGTGCCGCGCCTTGTACGAGGATGATGCCCAGGATATCGAGCCACTGACGATCAGCCGCCGAGGAGAAGGTGAACGCCCGGATAAGCCTTGGACGCCAGCGTGCGGCCGAGCTTCAGAATCGCGAGGTGGAGCATGCGCTCGCTGTCAGAAGCGTCAGGGTAGCGCCGCCGGATGCCGGCGAGTGAAAGCTCCTGCGCAGCCAGGCTTGCAGCCGACACGGCGCGGAGCTTCTCCAACGGGGACATCCGTCTCCAGAGCTCAATCTGGATCTGTTCGACCTCGCTCGACGTGTCTGAAGCAAGCACGGCGGTTGTACGTCGAGTCCTTGAAGCAATAGCCCGGTTGTCCCTTCGCTGGGCGGCCATCGATGGAACTATACCCCACCTTTCGGCGCCGGCGCCTTCGGCGGATTCGGGCCCGGACCTTGGCCGGAATCGATCGTTCACCCGCTCCTTGGGGTGTCTCTGGCGGAGCGGGAGGCCTCGCTGGACGCGCCGGTATACCCTGTGGCGTCCGGGCACCCCGCGGGAGGCGCGCCATGCGCGGCGGTCCTTGAGATCGGAGTGATGGCGGATCCAGCATGCCTGCCCGCAACGCCCGGCCGCATGGAGCCCCGCGACGTGATTGGTGAATCGATAGCCCACTACTCCATCACGGCGAAGATCGGCGCCGGGGGGATGGGAGAAGTCTGGCGCGCGACGGACGCGAAGCTGGGCCGCGACGTGGCGCTGAAGATCCTCCCCGAGATCTTCTCGGCGGATCCCGAGCGGATGGCCCGCTTCCATCGCGAAGCCCAGGTCCTCGCCTCGCTGAACCATCCGAACATCGCCGCCATCTACGGAGTGGAGGAGTCGGACGGCCGGCGGGTGCTGGTTCTCGAGCTGGTCGAAGGCGGCGATCTGTCGCATCGGCTCAGGAGCGGACCCCTCCCGCTCGACGAGGCGCTCGAGATAGGGGGCCAGATCGCCGAGGCGGTCGAGGCCGCCCACGACAAGGGCGTTGTCCACCGCGACCTCAAGCCCGCCAACGTGAAGCTCACGCCGGATGGGAAGGTGAAGGTTCTCGACTTCGGGCTGGCCAAGGCGCTTGAGGGGGAGCCCGGCGCATCGGCCTCCGACCCCAGCCAGTCGCTGTCGCCCACCCTCACGGTCGCGGCAACGAGGATGGGCGTGGTCCTGGGTACGGCAGCATACATGAGCCCCGAGCAGGCCAAGGGGAAGGTCGTCGACCGCCGCGCCGACATCTGGTCGTTCGGCGTCGTTCTCTTCGAGATGCTGGCCGGCGGGCAGCTCTTCAGCGGAGAGACCGTCTCCGACACCCTGGCCTCGGTCATCAAGGACGAGCCTGACTGGAGCCTTCTTCCCGCCGGGACACCGCCGGCGGTGGCTGACCTCCTTCGCCGCTGCCTGGTGAAGGACGTCCGGCGCCGCCTTCAGTCCATCGGCGAGGCACGCATCGCCATCGAAGATGTTCTGCGCCCCACGGCCGCGACGCTGACCGGCTCTCGAGGGGAGACCACGGCTCGCTTCGGTGGCTCGATGAGCGGCCAGGGCTCCGCGGCGGCTCAATCCGGACTTGCGTCGGCTGCACGGGTGGCAAGGCGCGGCCCGGGGCTCGCGACATGGATTGCGTCGCTCGCGATCGTCGCAATTGCCGGCGTCGGGGCCACGATGTGGCTCCTCGGACCGCCCCGGCAGGATCTGCCGGCGAGGAAATTCGCGCTGGAGCCGGCCGGGCTGGAGCTGCCCTATCGCCGCGCTCCCGTGATCTCTCCCGACGGGCGGAGGATCGCCTACGTAGCGGAAGACAGCCTCTGGATCCGCGACCTCGACACGCTCGAGCCACGGCAGGTGCCGGGGAGCGCCAGCGCTCACGCACCCTTCTGGTCGCCTGATGGGGAGAGCCTGGCCTACGAGACCCGGGGCAGCCTGTACAAGGTCGAGGCGGCCGGAGGTCAGCCCGTGGTGATCAGCGAGCTGGGAACGGGCCGCTACGATGGAGGCGCCTGGGGTCCCGACGGCACGATCTACATGGTCAAGGCCAGCGGGGCCATGCTGGCCCTCTCGGCCATGGGTGGGGAGCCCCGCCCCTTCATCGATGCCGTTGAGGGTGAGGCATCCGACTACCACACACCGCACGTCCTGCCCGGTGCCAGGGGCGTCCTCTACACGGTACACGGCCCCGAGGGCCCCGACACGATCGAGGTCTTCGCCGAGGGGCGGCGACGTGTCGTCCTCAAGATGCCGGGTGAGCGAATCGAAGGCGCCGTCTATGCGCCCAGCGGCCATATCCTCTACTTCAGACGAACGCGCAGCTCGGGCGTATGGGCCGTCCCCTTTTCCCTCGCCAGTCTCGAGACGACCGGCGATCCCTTCCTGCTCGACCCGAAGGGGGCTTGGCCCAGCGTTGCCGGCGACGGCACGCTCCTCTACGCGCTGGGCGCGGCCAGCAGCCTTCGCCATCTGGCCCTCGTGGATCGCACGGGAAAGGTGACCGGGACAATCGGGCAGCCTCAGCCGGGACTGAACTTCCCGGAGGTTTCCTGGGATGGGACGCGGGTCCTCGTCTCGTCGGATGCCGGCGACAACCGTGACATGTGGGTGCACGACATCGAGCGCGGGACCCAGACGCGGATGACCTTCGAGGATGCGCAGGAATGGGCCGGGGCCTGGTTCCCCGGCGACGATCGAATCGTCTACTCAGGAGGCATGGGCAACACGAGCCTCCTGTCCCGCGCAGCCGACGGAACCGACGAGCCCGTGGTCTTCGTCGAGAGGGGAGAGCTGCCGTCGTTTCGCCCCGGCGTGCCCTGGGCCGTCTTCATGGTCCCGGGCCGCCCGACGGGGGATGATCTTTTCTACGTCTCGCTGGAATCCGGCGCGGAGCCCCAGCCTCTGCTGACCGCGCCTGGCGGGCAGTGGGACGTGCAGATGTCGCCGGACGGCAACTATGTGGCCTACGGCTCCGACGAGTCGGGCGAAGAAGAGATCTATCTCAAGAAGTTCCCGAGCGGAGAGGGGAAGTGGCAGGTTTCGGTCAACGGGGGCGGCTGGGCCCGCTGGAGCCGCAAGGGCGACGAGCTGTACTACCTGGAAGAGCAGCCTGGAGGCACGGCGCTCATGATGGTGAAGGTGACGACGGCGCCAGCCCTGAAGCTCTCCACCCCGCAAAAGCTCTTCGACAGCGACGCCAGCGCGGACCTTCTGCTCTCCTCCGGCCCCAGGATGTACGACGTCCACCCCGACGGAGAGCACTTCGTCATCGTCCAGGCCGCCCCCGGCGATCAACCCGAGAAGCCCCGCCTCGTGATCAGCCAGAACTGGATCGAGGCGTACAGGAAGGCGGAATAGGCAAGTGCGTACCCTGGACTCCGTGCCGGATTAGATTCCTATTCTCTCAGCGCGGACAAGTTTGCTGAACCTGCCGTGAGGAGCTGCTGTGTCGACACCCCGATTCACATCGCACGAACGAGTCAGCGAGAGACTAGGAGGCGCCGCCAGACCAAGGCGAAGCGCAGTCGGCGTCGCCAAGGGTACCGTCGATGCGGGCGAGGAGAGCTTCTTTCGTCCAGGGAACAAAGTTCCCATCATCGCGCCAGAGCCGTGCCTTCCCCGGGTGTTGGCCGTAGATGAGCCTCGCGAGGCTGAGCGAGGGGCAGAGACCCGTCGGCCATCCGGAGTCGGTCGCGACCTGGCCGAGCATGTCGGCTGAGCTCTCCCCAGGGCTGACCCTGCCCAGCCAGCGTTCCACGTGGTGTTCGGCGGCTAGGTGGACACTCTTGGCGCCATTGCATCGTGAGCACGCGGCGACGAGGTTCTCGATGAAGTCCACCCGCGTGAGCGCATGGGGCAGGAAATGGTCCACGTGAAGGGCTCTGGACTTGCTTCGGCAATAAAAGCAGGTGCCACGCTGGAGCTCGACAAGGTGCGAGCGAACCGGTGCCAACGATCTTCGGTCAACGCCAAAGAGATGATCCCTGAGACTGTGGTCCCGCCTGAGGTCCGGGTCGATCTGCTCGACTTTCAGGACCCATCGTGCCTCGACGAGATCCCTGATGATCCCACTGAGGCGCCTCATTGTCGCAACCACGCCCGGGTTCATCAAGATCCTGTTGTCGAACGAGGTCCGCTGCCCTGCCTGGTAGTTCCGGATGATGGGCTTGAGACGCCCTCCGTAGGGCTCGACATCGGCCTTGGCCCAGCTGATCGAGTAGATGAAATCGTCTGTCTCCCTGTTGATCTCCTGGAGACGGGGGAGCGGCATTTCGATCAGCTTCCACTCGACGTCCCGCAGCAGCCGCTCGTATCCTCCTGCGTGAGCGCGCATCAGGCCGTCGAGGTGCGTTGGCGGAATTCGTCCGCCCAGCGTGCGCTCCTGGAACCCATGGATCCAGCTGATGATTGCGGCTTGGCCTTGTTGATTCTGTCGCAGCACGCGGGGGTTCCGGTCCCGATCGGGGACGAAGGGGCGCACGTGAGGCCAGTAGAGCCGGATAACCTTCTCGGCGAGCTGGCGAGTGATGAAGGCATGCGTCAACTCCGCGGACTGCGGGGGCGCCTCGGCGCTGAGTTCTGTGAGCGCGATGAGAACAGCGAACTTGTACGTCGAGGTGAAATCTCCCGCGGACAGGAGGCGCTGGAGCTTCTCAAGGAAGAGGACTTCGTTGAAACTCGGCACGTTCTTCATCAGGAGTAAGCCATCGCGGCATGAACCATCAATAGCCGGCCTTGTCTGGAATGACGGCACGGACGCCCCCTCGGGGGTTCGGCACGTCACCGCTGTAGCGGGGGATGAGATGGACATGCACGTGCGGGACGGTCTGCCCGGCGGCTTCACCGATGTTGACTCCGACGTTGAATCCGTCGGGGGTGTGCTCCTGGAGGATCAGGTCGCGCGCACGCCAGAGACCGCTAGTCAAGGCGGCGCGTTCGTCCTCGGTAAGCTCGAAGAAGCCGGTCACGTGGCGAATCGTCGTGATGAGGGTGTGGCCGGGGGAGACGGGGAATCCGTCCCGGATCGTCCGGGTCAGCGCCGTCTCCTCGATGACCCGGTCCTGATCCGGACGGCAGAAGGGGCAGTCGATTGAGGGCCTGGTCATGGTGTGCCCTACCCCAAGAACACCGTGTCGTTGTGCTGCTCGAGGAGTCGCCTGTCCGGGCAGTCGGACTCGTTTGGAGGGAGCTGGATGGGCTGGCCATCGAGCGGGTAGTAGGAACGACCGTTCTTGAAGACCTCCTCGATACGGCGGCTGACGTGAAAGGTGTGGTCCGGCGTTATGGTCACGTATCCATGGTCGAAGAGCCTGTGGATGTCGGCGCGCAACAGGATGCCATTGGAGACTCGGTGCTGTCCGCCCCGGGAGTACCTCTGGATGTGGGCCGCCTCCAGCGCCGGCAGGGTGTGCTCAGTGGTGACGGCGCAGGCGCGCCCGTAGGCGTCCGTCACGGCGATCCGGAATGTGCCCTGGCCCAGGCGAGGCTCCACAAGGTGCGGTGAGCCGAATCGGGCGCCTTCGGCCACGGCCGGCAAGGGACCATCGGCAGGCACGTGACGGCGTGCGTAGTCCCGAGAACGCAGAAGGCACGCCTCCCAGATGCGACGCCCCTCACCCTGCGTGAGGTCGTAGTGCTTTCCCGCAACCACGTTGCGTGGCCAGTCCGCGGGCTGGGAGATCCAGTCAGACTCGTTGAATAACACAGGCTCGGCCACCATGATACAGCCGATGTCGTAGTCGAACCGTGGCCCGTCGCTGCCAGTATGGTGATACCGATCGATGAGGCGCTTCATGGTGTCGAAGTCGGGTGCGCCGTTCTTCTCCCGGAACAAGTCCCAGGCCAGGGACATGGGGAAGCACGAGTACCGTGCGAAGATGCCGAACCCTGCGACGGCGTAGTGGGGCCTCTTCAGCTTGAAAAGGAACGGCATGCCGGGAGGGGCCTGGAAGGATGACGCGGAGGGTTTCCAGAAGTTGACTTCGTCGAGGGGTTGTCGCCGGCAGAGGAAGGTGTGCCAGTCGAAGTCGGTATTGGCGATATAGCCCCGCAGCTCCATGGGCGCCCCCAGCTACGGGACAGGGTAGATCAGGTGGGGGAGTGGAGACCGGGCTCATCCAGCCTCTACTGGCCGGCGCAGTCAGGCTGAGACCTCAGGCGAGCCTCAGATCGCTGAGGCGTGCGATCCTCTCGAAGTCCTTGTCTGCCGAGAGTAGCAGGCAATCGTGTCGGATCGCCGCGGTCGCAATCTGGCAGTCGGCCGTCGAGGTGCTCACTCCTCTGGCAGCACACCTTCTGTGGAGGGCCGCCGCCGCCGTGAAATCGGGCCGCTCCAGCTCCAGGAGCGGAAAGGGGTCGAGGTGCCTGGCGACTTTCCGGAACGACGCATCCGAGCGAAACGCCTGGAGGATTTCCTGGAGGATCAGGCCCGTCAGGAAGACGTCCTCACCTGACTGGAGCATGGCTACGAGCTTTTCGACGGCGGCGTGATCCGTGGGTCCGTGCCGGCGCAGGGCGAGAGACCACACCGACGTGTCGACCAGCACTCTCACCCGCGGCTACTCCGCTCCGCCTTGTAGTCGTACTTCGAGTCCCACCTCAGCTTTCCGAACAGCGCGAGAATCCGGCGGCGCTTCCGCCGGGCAACGTATTCGGCGAGGGCCGAGTTGACGGCTGCGCGTTTCGACCGATGTCTCCCGAGTCGCTTCGCCTCCTCTACAAGGGCGTCATCGAGCGCAAGATTCGTGGGCATGCGAGCCTCCCTCCGCACAAGAAAACACACATGACTCTACACAAGAGGAGCTTTCCAGGCAAACCGAGCTTGCGATGGTGCTCTTCGGCGATGTCCCGTGTAGGCCGGGATATGCGGGGAGGGGGGCCGTACCGAAATCCCGGGTCTGCCCGCTACCTACTTCGCCTTGGCCTTCAGGAGCAGATCCACGCGGCGGTTGAGCTGGCGGCCTTCCGTGGTGTCGTTCGTAGCGACGGGGTGGTCCTCGCCGTAGCCTCGCGACTTCATGCGGGCATCGCTGACGCCTCGGCCGGCCAGGTAGGCGCGGACGGAATCCGCGCGCCGTACCGAGAGATCCTGATTGTGCTCGGCGGTGCCGGTGGAGTCCGTGTGACCCTGCACCACGACGGCCGTCTGGTCGAACTCGATGATGACCTTCGCCGCCTCGTTGAGGCTGATCCGCGCCGAGGCGTCCAGATCCGACGAGTCCACGGCGAAGAAGGCGTCCGAGTTGAAGTGGACGAGGATCCTGTTGTCGCTAACCCTCTCCACGGTGGTCCCGGGAATGCGGGCGATCTTCTCCTCCTGGCGGTCCATGTAGGCTCCCACGCCCGCTCCGAGGCCGGCGCCGATCGCGGCCCCCTTGAGGATGTCGTCGGCCTCACCCTCGCCGAGGATCGCTCCCACGATGGCGCCCGCGGCGGCGCCGACAGCGGCGCCCCTCTTCGTCTTGTCGTGCGAGGTGGTGCTCGGCTGCTGGCGCTGCGCACACGCGGCCACGAGCGAGACGAGCAGGGCACAGGCGGTGACAACGACGAGCTTGCGCGTGAGGGGTCTCATCTCCTCTTCCTCCCAGGGGCGGAAATGCCGCCCGTAGTCTGATCGTGCGCATGAGGCTGCGCGAGCCGGGGGACTCGCTTGCTTGTCCCCGGGGATCGTGCGCCACTCGGTGCGGATCCCGAACGCTGAGGCGGCGAGTTTACTACGCCCCAGGCCGCCCGAATCGCGGTGCCGGCTCGCTTGACATTCGCCTTACTTCGGTTTTGTGCACTTGACAAACCTTGACCGGAATCCGCGCCGGGCGGTAGCATCCGGGGCATGTGGCAGAAGGTCGTCTCATGGGTGCTCGTCGTGTTGAGCATAGTCGGAGCTCTCCTGGGTCGCGTGCTGGATGTAGAGGACATCTCGCGGGCGTCTGCTGAGTCGCTGTGGACCATGGCCATAGTCTGCTTCTTCATCGGCGTGCCGTGGACCATCCTCAGCTTCCAGTCGGAGACAAGCAAGGACCTTCGAGAACTACAACGCTTGATCACGCTCCAGTCTAAGAATCTCGACAATCTAGGAGTGGATCATCGAGGACTTCGTCAGCGTGTGGAGATGCTTGCAAGCACACAAAGTCAGCGAGTCGCCGATAGCCTAGCTTCGGTTCAACCGTTGAAGGGAAGCCTCAAAGAAAGAGCCGTTATTCTCTCCAGGCAACTCCTGGGCTTCGTAGAATCGACCTCCATCGCGCACGCTAGCCCGGTTCAGTTCGGCGATCAGCGAAACGAGGCCCAGCGCCTAGTCGATGAAATCACAGAAGAGCGGGAATTGGCCTTAAAGCTGCAAGTTACATACAACAAGGAATTCGCCGCTAGGGTCATCGACATGCGAAACGAACTCAGCGCGATGGGACTTGAAGACAAGTGGCTGGATACCTTCTACCTCAAACCCGGGGATCGAATGAGTATGCGGATCATAGGAGAACGAATCGGGGTATTAGCACTCAAGATCGAGTGACTCTCGGGCGTAACACCATGAATGCATGTGCCATCAGAGCTTGACGTGATGCCGTTTGAACCGCTGATAGAAGAAGAAGCTGAGACCGATCCAAAGGGCTTCCTTCACGAGGGCCGGGATACCTACTTTGATCATCGCTTCCTGCGCAGGCGGATCGTTCAGATACATGAAGAACACAATGAAGAGTTGAATCACGCCGTAGAGACCGGCGATAGCAACAGCCGAGGCGACGATCATCGCCCCCAAGTAAGCCCTGGATTTCCATCTGCTAGGAGTCGGCTGAGCCTGAGACATGATCCCGACCTATCGCCGTTTCTTTCTGGTGTCTCGCCGGTGGCTGGTAGGAGGTTTCGGCGTCTTGAGCGCCGCTTCGAGGGCCTTACTCAGAGGCAGGGGAACAGGCGGAAGAATGGGCTTCCGGCCGGGATGCTTCTCGCTCACACATGGAGTCTACCCGCAAGGTCTCGGTACATCAACCGGCGTCCAGCAACCCGGCGAAGGGCCGATACGGTCCTTTCGCCATCGCTGGTCTTGCGGTGGTCCCACCGGAACTCGAACTCATCGCAGTACCGGCCAAGGTGCTGGCGGCCGACATGATGGAAGGTCCCATGTACGCCACGCTTGAGGAGTGCAAAGAAGCTCTCGGCGGTGTTCACGTGGACATCGCCGCGGGCGTACTCGCCAGCGGAGTGCTTGACAGTATGGTGTCCGCCCTTCATGGTGCGGCCAACCTGCCTGTATCCGGCCCACTCATCCGTCATCAGCCGAGCATCCGGGCTGACGTTCTTGCGGATCGTTTCGGTAAGCTCCTCCCTGCCCACTTTCTTCATGGATCGCGCGAAGATGCGACCGTTCCGCTCTACGAGAGCAACAACCGGGGCCTTGCTCGTGCCGCGGCCCATCCGTCCACGGTTGACCCATCCCTTCCGCCTGGGCTTCCCGCCCACGTAAGTTTCGTCGGCTTCAACGATGCCCTTGAGCATCCCGCGCATCGGGTCGGATGCCAGCGCGTACCGGATTCTGTGGGCCATGTGCCACGCGGAACGATAGGAGCCAAGCTCAAGCTGCCGCTGGAGCTGGAGCGCCGAGATGCCCTTCTTGCTGGAACAGACCAGGGAGAAGGCCATGAGCCACTTGGCGAGCGGAATGTGGGAGTCCTCGAAGATCGTTCCCACCGTCACGGTGAACTGGTCGCGGGTCTGCTTCTTGTCCTTCCGGCAGTCGCGGCAGCGGTAGAGGCCAGAGCGACCGCCAGCGACGGCGGAGACATCCTTCCCGCCGCACCGGGGGCAGGAAGGACCGACCGGCCATCGCAGGGCTTCCAGGGTGGCGCGGGCGTCATCATCAGACATCAACCGGATCTGCTCGAATCTCAGGCTGTCAACGGGCTTCATGGCGTTTCTCCTCGAAGTCACGGGAGGAGTCTACGCCCATGAGGCCGGTTTGTCAAGGACATAATTCCGCCTTACTTTTGTTTAGGGTTCGGCCGTCTCTCAACACTCCAAGCAACCCTTCCAGGCATCGGCAGCATCGAAGTCGGCCGGGCGACTGAAAGGTTTTTTTGGCGTTGTTGTAATGGGCGAGTGGTGTTCGGCCTGCTGCGCCTCCTGGAGGAGTGTCCGGGGGGACATGGCGGGCCGGTCCCATCCATATCAGGAGGTCCGTATGAAGGTGATGCGTCTCGTGATCGTTGGTGTCATCGCACTGAGTTTCCTCTGTCTGGTCGGCGGGACCGCGGCGTTCGCCCAGGCAGGAGGCCCTCCAAAGCCCGGGCCCGAGCATGCGAAGCTCGGCTACTTCGTGGGCACGTGGCAGAGCGAAGGGGTGATGAATGCCGGCCCCCTCGGCCCGGGAGGGAAGATGACCTCGATGGACACCTGTGAGTGGTTCGACAAGAAATTCGCGGTCGTCTGCAACTACGAGGGTATGGGACCAATGGGGCCAACGAAGGGAATCGTCATCCTCACCTACGAGCCGATGGAGAAGGTCTATTCCTACTACGGTCTCGGAAACGACGGCCAGGTCATGTTGACGGTGCCTCGCGGAACGCTCGACAAGGGGACCTGGACGTACCTGGACGAGTCGATGATGGGCGGCCAGATGATGAAGACCCGCTATGTCATCAGGGAAACCTCGCCCACCTCCCAGGCCTGGAAGTGGGAGTTGCAGGGAGAGGGCGGTACCTGGACCACGATCGCCGAGGGCAAATCGACGAAGAAGTGAATTCCCGTCCCCGGGGAGGCGCGCACGAAACGACCTCCCCGGGGTAGCTCGGCAAGATCCCACACTTCGAGCCTATCGACGGCCGGGACCTCCGCGACTGGAGAGGTTTCCGGATCCGGCATCGCCGGCTCTTCGTGTATCGTAGGGCGCCTCCCATGACGCGAGGGGAGGCTGGCAGATCTGAGCCGGATACCTACGCCGACCCGGAAGCCTGATGCACGAAGCGCACGAGTTCCTGCGATCGCTCACCGTCGTCCTCGCCGTCGCCGCAATAACGACGGTCGTCTTCCAGCGTCTCCGGCAGCCCGTGATCCTGGGCTACATCATCGCCGGCATCATCCTCGGGCCGCACGTCCCGATCCCCCTCGTCGCGGACCCTGGAATCGTGCAGACGCTCTCCGAGCTGGGCGTGATCCTGCTCATGTTCTCGCTCGGACTCGAGTTCAGCCTGGCGAAGCTGGTACGCGTCGGGCCGAGGGCCGGGATTACCGCCCTGCTGCAGTCGAGCGTCATGGCGTGGCTTGGCTTCCTGACGGGGCGCCTGTTCGGCTGGACCGTTCTCGAGAGCATCTTCGCGGGGGCGGTCATCGCGATCTCGAGCACGACGATCATCGTGAAGGTCTTCGAGGAGCAGGCGATCGGCCCGCGCCTGCGCGAGCTCGTCATCGGGATCCTCCTCGTCCAGGATCTCATTGCCGTCATCCTGATCGCCGTGCTCACGGCCGTGGCGACCGGTGTCGGCCTTTCGGCTCTGGAGCTCGGCGCGACGATCGGGCGGCTGGCGGCCTTTCTGGTCATTCTTCTCGCGGCGGGGATGCTGGTCTTCCCTCGCTTCATCGGCTACGTGATGAAGATCGGCGGGCGCGAGACGACCCTCGTCGCCAGCATCGGAGCCTGCTTTGCGACCGCATATCTGGCTCAGCGGGCGGGGTACTCCGTTGCCCTGGGCGCCTTCCTGGCCGGTTCCCTGATCGCGGAGTCGGGACGCGGCGTGGAGATCGAGCACCTGGTTCGGCCGGTCCGCGACATGTTCGCGGCGGTTTTCTTCGTGTCGGTTGGCCTGCTCCTGGATCCGGCCCTCATCTTGCGCCACTGGGGGGCCGTCGCGGTCTTCACGGTGGTCGTCGTCGTCGGCATGATCACGAGCGTCACTCTCGGCGCCTTCCTTACAGGCAACGGCACGAGAAGATCCATCCGGGCCGGGATGAGCCTCGCGCAGATCGGGGAGTTCTCCTTCATCATCGCGGGACTCGGCGTCTCGCTCGGCGCAGCGAGGGGCTTCCTCTATCCGGTCGCCGTCGCGGTCTCGGCCATCACCACGCTCACGACGCCCTGGCTGATCCGCGCGTCGGCGCCCGCTGCGGCGTTCGCCGACCGGAAACTGCCGCACGCGCTCCAGACCTTCTCCACGCTCTACGGCGCGTGGCTCGAGCGGATGCGGGCGGGCTCCCCCGGGCAACGCTCCTACAGGATCGGCCGCATCGTGCGGCTGCTCGCCGTGGATGCGGCTGCTCTCAGCGGCGTGATCCTCGCCGTGGCGCTCGGAAGCGAGAGGGCGGTCCGGTTCCTCGTGGAGTCGACCGGGATGCCGGCTCCATGGGCAGCCGCGCTGCTCATCGCGGCGGCCTGCGCGTTGGCGCTACCGCTGATCCTGGGGATCGGGCGGCTGTCGAGCCGCCTCGGGACCGTTCTGGCGACGAGAGCGCTTCCAGAAGCTCGCGACAAGGTCGATCTCGACGCCGCGCCGCGGGATGCGCTCGTGGTGACGCTGAGGCTGGGTGTGGCCCTGGGCACGGCGGTAGGTGTGCTCGCGATCACCCAGCCCTTTCTTCCCAGCTACGCCGGCCCGCTCGTCCTCGGGGTGCTCGTCCTGGGGTTCGGCGCGGCGCTCTGGCGGAGCGCCACGAACCTCGAGGGACACGTCCGTGCGGGCGCGCAAGTGATCGTGGAGGCGCTTGCCAGGCATGCACGGGCAGGGAAGGACGCACCTGAGTCCCAGCCCGTGATGGAAGTCCAGGCGCTCCTGCCGGGGCTCGGTGCTCCTGTCGCCATCGCGCTTCCCGCGGGCAGCCCGGCGATAGGGGTGAGCCTTGCCGAGCTGAATCTGCGAGGGCGGACGGGGGCCACCGTGCTGGCCATCTCGAGGGGAGGCGAGTCGATCACGGTTCCGGTCGCGGCCGAGCGCCTGAAGCCGGGTGACGTGCTCGCACTCATAGGGACGCGTGATGCTGTCGAGGCCGCGAAGGAGCTTCTCCTGCACTCCTAGCTCGCCCGTGAGGCGCGCCGGACGAGGAGCCGGATCCCGCATCCGCCCGACAGGAGATGAAATGGCCCGCAGGCGTGCCGCAGGACTCTCCGTCGTACTCGCAGCAGGCCTGCCTGCTAGTCGGTGATGCTCACCTGCGCGGTGTTGCTGAAGGCCGTCCGGGCGGGGTTGTTCTTCGACGCGTCCCGGTCCAGTCCGAGAACCTGCACGTACATGATGGGCGTTCCGGGCTGGGCGGCGATGGCTTTCTGGCAGGCCTTCTTCCACTTCTTCTTCGGCGGCATCCATGTCGCTGCCTTGATCCACCGATCGCCGCTCGCCACGAATGTCCCCTTCTCGAAGCCCGCGCTCGTTCCCATGAAGACCTTGAACTGGTCGTACTGGCCCTGCGTCCACGTCATCGTGGGCTGGATAGCCGCGGGGTCGCTGCAGTCCAGATCATCCATGCTCAGCGGGCTGGTCAGGGTGATGTCGCAGAGATCGCCGACGCCGTCGGCGTCGCCGTCCTCCTGGCCGGGGTCGTAGAGGGCGGGGCAGACGTCGAAGTTATCGCAGACGGCGTCGCCGTCCGGGTCGCCCAGCGAGCAGGTTGCAGGACCGAAGAAGATCCGGCCGAAGATCCCGAAGACGCTGTCGTCCAGGGTTGCGTCGGCCCAGACGACCACGAAGTCGCCGCTGGGCGTCACGGAGATGTCGGCGGAATGCTGGTCATCGGACGTGTAGGTGTTGATCTGGATCTCGCCTCCCACCGGATTGCCGGCGCTGTCGTAGCTCCGCCCGAAGACGCCGCTCTCCAAGGGGGGGCCGTCCTGCCCGGTGTTCTCCCAGGCGATGACGAAGGCGCCCGTTTCGTCCACTCCGATGGATGTCCCCAGATTGTTGCCGGTGGTGTAAGTGTTGACCTGGAACTCCAGGCCCAGGGGCATCGCCAAATCGTCGAATCGCCGCGCCAGGACTGCCGAGCCGCTGCCGTCGGTTCCCCCCGACCACGCGACGACGAAGGCTCCCGTGGGATCCATGGCCACCTTGGGACTCAGCGGGCCGATCCCAGGCGGTGCGTTGATCCGGAACTCGCCGCTCAGGTCGAGCCCCCCGGGATCGATCAGCTTGCCGAATAGGCCGCTTGCGTAGCCGCCTCCCATCAGCGGGTAGAGGCTCTCCCAGACCACGACGAACTGGCCGGAGCCATCGGTGGCGACGGCGGGATCGAACTGCCGGCCGGCGGTGGCCTCGTTGATCAGGAATTCCGCAGTGAGAGGTTGGCCGATCGAGTTGAAGCGGCGGCCGTAGATGCCCTCTTCCTCGCCGTCCTGCGTGTAGCTGTCCCACACGACGACGAAGTCGCCGGAAGCGCCCATCGCAACCGAGGCCCGCTGCTGACGGCTCGTCGTGAAGAGATTCACCTGGAACTCGATGCCCAGCGGCGTGCCATCGCTGTCGAAGGCCCGGCCGAAGAGGCCTACGTTGTCCCCATCCCTGGCGCCATCCTGCCAGATGACGGCGAAGCTGCCCGACTCGGCCATGGCCACCTCCGCCGGCCCCTGCCCGCCCGTCGACCACTCATTGACCTGAAAGTCGGCGCCCAGGGCATTGCCGAGGCTGTCGAAGAGTCGCCCTCCGATGCCGAAGTAGCCTCCGTCGATGTAGGGGCCGACCCAGACGACGACGAAGTTGCCTGCGGCGTCGCCTGAGACGCTCGGGGCGACCTGGCCGCCCGTCGTGAAGCCGTTGACCTGGAATTCGGGTCCGTGGGGAAAGGGCTGGGCGAAGAGAGGAGCGGCCCCCGCAGCGAGGCAGACTGCCAGGGCGAACGAGAAGCAGGCTCTCATGCGGTGCCCCCCCGGGGGATGTGACGGCGATTCTCGTGGGGAAGGAGCGAGGCCGTTGAGAGTCTGGCACACAATCCCCGCGCAGGACACAGCCGGGTCCATGGTGGTGCAGAGCCTGTTGCACGGCAATGGATAAGCCGTTCATTCGCAGCGCCTTGGACGTGAGCGAAGACGTGCAGCACAGGCTCCGGCTCTCTCTATATGTGGGGACCACACGCTGCGCACCACCATGTAGACTCCCCGCGAGGAGAGCTGGACGATGGGCCGATTCCTGCGTCGGCTCCACAGGCCATGGTGTCCGCCCCCGGCGGCTTCCGCCGGGCTCGTCCTCGCTGTCGCGACCGCACTCGCCGCAACCCTCGTTGCGTCGGCCTGCGCCCCCGCCACGATCGCGACCGTCGAGGAGGGGGTCGTCGTCCGCGCGGTCGATGGCGACACACTCGTCGTGCGCATTGATGGCCGTGAAGCCCGGGTGCGCCTCCTGGGTGTGGACACCCCGGAGTCCGTCCATCCGCGACAGCCCGTCCAGCGCTTCGGCAAGGAGGCGGCCGCCTTCACGCGGCGCATGGCCGAGGGCAAGACCGTGCGGCTGCGCGACGATCCCTCCAACACGAACCAGGATCGCTACGGCCGTCTCCTCCGCTACGTCTTCCTTCCAGACGGCACTCTGCTCAACGCGGCCATCATCGTCGAGGGCTACGGGCATGCCTACACGCGCTACCCCTTCGAGAGGATGGAGGAGTTCCGCGCGCTCGAGCGCCAGGCCCGCGAAAAGGAACGCGGCCTGTGGGCGCCGGAGCCGGAGAGGCCGGCTCGGCTCGCGGCCGCATCCTCGGAGCAAGGCGTCGCCGCGAAGGAGCGAAGTGGAAGCACGGTTGCGGGGACGGCGACCCGGGTCGGGAAGCCGGAGGAGATCGTCTACATCACGCGCACGGGGACGCGTTACCACGAGGAGAGCTGCGGCCACCTCGCCACGAGCGCCATTCCCGTCAAGCTGGGGGAGGCGGTGAAGCGCTACCTGCCCTGCACCCTCTGCCGCCCGCCCGTGCTGGCCTCACCTCAGGTAGATTCGGCGTCACCTCCCGAAGCTCCGGCGAAGAGGCCGTAGCTCGCTCGCGCCGATTCCCGGTTGTCCTTCACCATCAACAGGCCGCAGTCGCCTGCTTGACGGGCCCTGCATCATCTCCCGCAATGCCTCCATGACGAGAGGGGCCGCATCCGGTCCGACGGAGACCCTCTCGCCGTACTGCATGCTCTTGCGGCCGTAAGCGAAGGGAGGCTCGTAGTCCCACTGGGATTTCGGAATGAGGTAGCCGAGCAGATCGTTGGCGAGCCCGATGATGAAGACGGGCTTCGTGGACATGGCCCGCAGGGCCGGCTCCCTGAGCGCCCCCTGGAAGTCGGCGCCCGGGTCCTGCGGCTCCTGGTACTTCCCGAGGGCCAGCTCGGGATAGGGCTCGCCCGGCAGGAGCGCCCACACCGCGGAACCGAGGTCCACGACGGCCGTCTCGGTCCGCAACGTGGCGGCTCCGGGCTCGAAGGCACTCTTCTTCTTGATCTCCGAGGGGAGATTGCCCGCGCCACCGCCTTCGGGCGGATACATCCGGCGAGGATGGATGATCCCCTTCCTGAGTCCTTTGAGGAAAAGGGGATTGGCGAGGGGTACGTACATCGCGCGCGACGTCACCCGAAGCCGTGGATCGGGCGCCGGTCCGCGCGATCGTGATTCGCGGAGCGCATCGAGGGCGAGGCCGGCAAGCTGATCCCCCAGGGCCTCCACCAGCGCCATGCTGCTGGGCTGGACACGCTGCCCCGTGCTCTCGTCGCGGATCTTCGCCCTGCGTGAGGAGATCTGACCACCCAGATCACCGCTGACGTAGAGGCCCGTCCCGCCCCATTCCTCCTCCATCTTCTTCACGAGCGCCCCCGGGAAGTCGGCCGAGATCGCGGTGTTGCCCGCACCGGCCACGCTCGGGTGGCTGTTCCAGTTCACGAGCGTCGCGATGCCCTCACCGCTCTCCGCGGAGCGCAGCCCCATGACGAAGAGCGCTTCGTCGATCAATTCGGGGAGGCGCCGGTCCTGGCAGAGCTCGGGGGCCACGGTCTGTGCGACGAAGATCTCGGCGGGCTTCCTCGCCTCCCAGGCCGCTGCCACGGCCTCGGCGGCCTCATGACGGACACGCGCGACGTAGCCGTCCTCCACGCAGCCGCGCTTGCGGCACCAGAGACCCAGCACGTCCGGCCCTGCGTGGGTGTGCGTGCTCGCGACGGCCAGGTAGTCGACAGCCACCTCCGGGTGCGCTCGCTTCAGCTCTTCCCGAAGGGCCTCCACGTCGTCGTGAAAGAAGCCGATGAGATCGAGAACGACGAGACCGACAGTAGACCCCTTCGCGTCGGTGAGGACGAGCGCACGCGCGAAGAGATCGTCGTGGACCTCGGTGGCCTTCAGAGCGACGTCAAGCCCCGCCATGTAGACAGGGCGCGAGGCATGTCCGATGTCGGGGGTGATCCGCCGCGTGGCGGCCCCGGCAAGGAGCCGTGCGGGAGGCGAGGCGTGCGCGTACTCTGCGAAAAGGAGGCCCGTCACGAGCAGGGCGGTCGGCAGTCGCAGGTAGGGGCTCACGGCCTCCGCAATGTACATGAAGAGGCTAGGATCGTCCCGTGCATCTCGATGACCTCAGAAGCGAGGACCTCGCGGGAATGCTGCTCGATGCGCGGCAGCGGACGCTGGACCTCGTCTCGGACCTCGACGACGAGCAGCTCCTGGGGCCCCGGCTCGAGATCGTCAACCCGCTCCTGTGGGAGATCGGCCACGTGGCCTGGTTCCAGGAGCGCTGGGCGCTCAGGCATCTGCGGAGCGAGCGGCCGCTCCTTGCGAACGGAGACGCGCTGTACGACTCGGCTGCCGTCCCTCACGCCACACGCTGGGATCTGCCGCTTCCCACGCGCGAGGGGACGCTGAGGTACATGGGGCAGGTGCTGGACCGCGTCCTCGGGCGCCTCGACGCCGAGGCTCCCGGGCCTCTTCCGAACCGCGTGGCCTACTTCCACCTCCTCGCGCTCTTCCACGAGGACATGCACGACGAGGCCTTTGCGTACACGCGCCAGACGTTGGGCTACCCGCCACCCCGGCTCTCCACCCAAGGCACGGACCTCCCAATTCACGCCGGGGATTCGCGCGGCGATGCAGGACAGGGGATCTGGGCGGAAGGGAGGAAGGCGGCCTCCGAGGGCGGCGCGGGCGGAGGCCCGGGCGGAAGCAGTCTCGCGGGCGACGTCGAGCTGCCCGGCGGGGAGTTCCTCCTGGGGGCGGTGCCCGACGGCGCCTTCGTCTTCGACAACGAGAAGTGGGCGCACCCGGTGCGGGTCCGTCCTTTCGCGATAGCGCGAAGAGTGACGAGTCAGGGGGAGATGCTCGCCTTCGTCGAGGATGGAGGCTACGCAAGGCGCGAGCTCTGGTCCGGGGAGGGATGGGCGTGGCGCGAGCGCGTGGGGGCCCATCACCCGATCTACTGGAAGGAAGAGGGCGGTGGAGGCTGGCTCCGTCGCCACTTCGACCGATGGGTGCCGCTGGAAGCCGAGGCGCCAGTCCTCCACCTGAGCTGGTACGAGGCGGAGGCCTGGTGCCGCTGGGCCGGCCGGCGCCTCCCGACAGAAGCGGAATGGGAGTACGCGGGCTCCGTCGAGGCGCCCGGGTACGTGCACCAGATGGTAGGTCACGTCTGGCAATGGACTGCTTCCGACTTCGGCCCCTACCCGGGCTTCTCGGAGGATCCCTACCGCGAGTACTCGAGCCCCTGGTTCGGAGATCAGAAGGTCCTGAGGGGCGGATGCTGGGTGACGCGCCCGCGCCTCATCCGAAACACCTATCGCAACTTCTACACGCCCGACCGGCGCGACGTATGGGCCGGCTTCCGGAGCTGCGCGCTGCGGACAGAAGGAGGAGGCAGGTGATACCGCGCCCGCGTCTCGCCTGAATCGACAGGATCTCCCTCTCGGGTCGGGGGGTGCCCTGATGCGAATCGTCATCGTAGCTCCCGCGGGGCCAGGCTCGCGCACGGGCAACCGGATCACGACGCTGCGGTGGGCGAAGATCCTGCGCGGCCTGGGCCATTCGGTGCGGCTGGGGCGAACGTGGGATGGCAGGCCCTGCGACCTCCTCCTCGCCCTTCATGCGTTGAAGAGCCACGAATCGATCCGCCGCTATCGCCAGCTCAATCCCACCGCGCCGCTCGTGGTCGCACTGGGAGGCACGGATCTCTACAGGGATCTGCGCCAATCACAACGGGCTCGCCTCTCGGTGCAGATGGCAGACCGCCTGATAGTTCTTCAAGCTCTCGCGGCGCGGGCGCTGCCGCCCGGCGCGCGACGAAAGGTCAACGTGATCTACCAGTCGGTTGGAGGCCACGGTGAAGGAGACGGCCAGGCGAACGGGGCAAGAGCGGCGGGCGCCCGTGGCTTCTTGCGGAGACTCAGCCGCCCCGCAGGTCGCGCCGGCAAGTCGCGCCTCCCGACCCCCGGCGAGGCACGCCGCAGGTCCCGCACCCTCCAGCCCGCCTTCACGATCAGTGTGATCGGGCACCTGCGCCCGCTCAAGGACCCCTTCCGTACTGCGATGGCCTCACGCTTTCTCCCGGCGGACTCGGCCATCCGCGTCGCGCAGGTGGGGCGCGCCCTGACACCGGCCATGGAACGCAGGGCCCGGCGGGAGGAGCGGACCAATGCGCGGTACCGATGGTATCGCGACCTCCCGCGCGCGCGGGCGCTGCGCATCATGGCTCGCTCGCGCCTCACGGTGATCTCGTCGCGCCTCGAGGGGGGCGCCAACGTCCTGGGAGAGGCCATCGTCCTGGGAGTCCCCGTCCTCGCCTCTCGGATCGACGGGAACGTAGGCCTCCTCGGCGCGCGTTACCCGGGCTACTTCGACTGCGGGGACACCCTCGGATTGTCTCGGCTCCTGCTGCGGGCGGAGCGGGAGCCGTCCTTCCTTCGCCGCCTCGCACGCGCCTGCGCGAGGAGGAGGCCGCTCTTCAGCGTGGAGCGGGAGCGTGCCGCGATGCGTGGGCTCCTCCTAGCGCTCTTCGGGAAGCGATGAGCCCCATACTGGCGGCTCTGCCATGGCAGGGTCTCTGACGGAGGCGAGCTGAGCGTCGTCTTGGAAGGCGAAGCAGAAAGATCCGATTCAGCCTCAGTCTGCTCCCTTCCCGGGTGATCCAGCCGCCGCCTCATGGGGAAACCGCTGGATTCAGATCCTCGACGAGTAAGAGTTGTGTGGTCCGTGGCGGATTCATCCATCCTCACCTATCAGGGGAGCCTCGGGCGCATCAGTCATCCGGAAGTCCCCAAGCACCCGCCCGGTTGTATTGAGTTGTTTCAGAGAAGTTCTTTCAGATCTCACACCGGAACCTATTGACGAACGGGCCTGTTGCGGGTACAAGTTGTCTGCTCTTCCGACGGGCCTCCCCCCTGCCAGCCCATCGAAAGCGCCCCGCGTCCTTCCCGATGCGGGTTCTCCGCCTGATGACTTCGAGAAGAATCCGCGGCCGATGCGTGCGCGCCCATGAGCGGCGTGCGGTAGCGAAGGCCGCAACGTGCATCACGCTCCAGGCCCGATGACCCCGGCTCTCACGTGAGCATCCCGGGGAGGAGAGAGAGCATGAAAACCCGACGCGGAAAGACGGGATCCACGGCCGGCATCGCCGGCGGTTCAGGCCAGGGGATCATCTGGCCAGCCATTTTCACGGTGGCGCTCGTCCTGCTGCTCTCACCCTCCCAGGCGCTCGCGGCGCCCTGCCCGGACGCCGACGGTGACGACTGGGGGGTGACTGTCTCCGGATGCGATCAGAGCGGCCTTCTCGGCGTCGGCGACTGCAACGACTCGGATCCGAACGTGAACCCCGGGGCCGCCGAAGTGTGCGGCGACGACGTCGACAACGACTGCGACGGGGACACCGACTTCGGGCTCAAGGACATCGATTTCTTCGAGGACCCGGACACCGGGCTGCTCGTTCCCGTGGAGGGGCTCTGCTTCCTCCATGATCCTCCGGGCTGCATGATGAGCATGTCCTGCATGCCGGGGATGAGCTGCTGCATCACGGCGGGGACGAAGCAGTGCAACGCGAGCCTCGACGGCGTCGACTGCATCAGCAATACCCCAGGCGGCGGCTTCACGATGGTGGAGCCCGAGGGGCCGGCCGGCTCCCCGAGCTGCTTCGACCTCATCGACAACGACTGCGACGCCTGCTTCGACCACGAAGACCCCGTCTGCCAGACCGCGGAGATCTGCAACTCCTTCGACGACGACTTCGACGGGCAGACGGACGAGGGCTTCGGCCTAGGCAACGCGTGCACGCTCGGCATCGGAACCTGCCAGGTGACGGGCCAGGTGGTCTGCGCGGCGAACGGCACGACGAAGTGCAATAAGTCCCCGGGGGCCCCAGGAGTGGAGGGTCCGGCCGGCGCGGGGACCTGCTTCGACGGTCTCGACAACGACTGCGACGCGCTCACCGACCTCGCCGACCCGAGCTGCCAGGCGCCCGAGGCCTGCGACGGCATCGACAACGACGGCGACGGCCAGACGGATGAGATCTTCCCGACGCTCGGTGATGGCTGCACGCAGGGCCAGGGCCAGTGCGCGACCTCGGGAGTCGAGGTGTGCAAGGCCGACGGAACGGGGACGGTCTGCAGCCCGCTGGGCCCGCCCGTGGGGGTGAGCACCGAAGGCCCCTCGGGCGCGACGTGCGGCGACGGTCTGGACAATGACTGCGACGGCCTCACGGATTCCGCGGATCCCGGCTGCGGATCGGCGGGAATCTCCGCCGGCTGCGCCCTCGTTCCCCTCCAGCAGACGCCGAATGGCGCCTCCTGCGAGGGGTTCTACAGAATCGAGTTCGACACGGCAGGCGCCGGCCCCGGGGAGCAGGTGATCGCAGAGATGCTGGCTCTCGACGTGACGGGTGAGCTCCTCGCCGTGCTTCCCGTAGCGAATGGAGAGACCGCCCACCTCAACAGCCGGCTCAGTCGGGGCGCGTGGAAATGGGTGTCACGTCCCAACAACCGCAAGGGAGGCCCGCTCGCAGCCCCGGGCAACTGGCACGAGGTCTTCGCGCCGGTGCCCCTCCTGCGCGTGAAGGTGAAGGACAACCTGAACGAAGCGGTGGCCTACTGCTCCCCGGTTCCCTGGCTCGACGTCGTGCACCCGAGCGGGGACGTCTCCAATGCCACCAACGGAGCCTCCGAGACGGACGTCCTCGCCGCGCTGCCCCTCGCGAAGACCGACACCCTGACCGTAAAGGTCAACGGAGTGGACATCTTCGCGGCGCTGGGAATCGACCCTGCCACGGCCTTCCCGGGGACCCATCCCGGGGGCATGGTCACCATCGGGTCGACGAGCGTCACGATCTCCGACATCGTCGTGGACGTCGCACCCAACATCGATGTCCACAGCTCGAACACTCTCAGAATGAAGGTGACCGGGCTGGGATGCGGCGGCAACGAGGTAGTGGTGGATGCCGACGGCATGTTCCCGATCGGCACGAACACCCCCGTGACGAAGCAGTGCTACATCGACGACATGCACGACTGCGGCTCCTCCGCCGTCTTCCAGGTGAAGATTGACGACCCGACGCCGGGACTCGTCACGCCGATGACTCCGACCCCCGTCGTGGGCGAGGTCTGCCACGGATACGAAATCGTCCAGGCAGGCGTCAACGGGAAGCCGCTCAGCCCGGCGGGACAGGCCTTCACGGCCGGCGGCGGAGAGTGCTCCGGCGGGACCTACAAGCTTCCCATCAACACGTCGCTCGGCCTCACGAACATGCACGCCGAGGCTCTGGGGATGAGCACCTCGCTCGGGACCTTCGATCCGGGCTCCAACCGGCTCATCGCCTCGGCCACGGACGTCGACGGCCGCCGGGCCTTCAAGACCTTCCTCTTCGCCGTCGGCGCGCCCGGGAGCATCTCGGCGAGCGGCGGGGACCCGGCCTTCTCGCTGGGCGAGATCCCGATCGCTCCGAGCATCGATCTCCAGATGCTGGGGAAGGCCTTCACCGCCGAAGTGGCCACACCGGTCCAGGACTCCTTCGTCCTGGGGCTGGAGGGCGGCGCGCTTCAGGCCTTCTTCCACTCGTCGTGCGAGCAGGCGACCGCATGTCTCGAGGCGCAGCTCCGCAACCAAATGGAGACCTGCCTCAGCAAGGACAGCGGCGGGAACTGTCTCGGCTACGTCCAGTTCGAAGCGTCGATCGACGGGAGCTGCGATCCCACGACGACCGTGAGGATGATCCCCGGTACGCTGGAGCTTCTCCAGCCCGTGGAGTGCAGCGTTGCGCTGGTGGACGGGGTGGGCCCCAACGGGACGGGAGGCACGATCCAGGTCACGCTCAACGTTCCCCAGATGCGCTTCAGCGTCCACGCCGATGGCAGCTGCCACGGCTTCCTCTGGGCGGCGAACTCGACGATCGACGCTGACGTTCAGGTGACCCTGCCCAAGGACGGCGCGGCGCTCAGCAACGTGGTCCTCACGCTGGGCGAGGAGAACATCGAGAACCCGCTGGCACCCGTTGCTCCGGGGGTCGTGAACCTCGGGTCCGGAGAGGTGACGGCGGTAGTGACGGATCCCGGAGACAGCGGCGTCAGCGGCTGGGGCGTCTTCCTCCTGAACCTGCTGGCGGAAATCTTCACGCTCGGCTTCGCCGACATCGACTGGTCCATACCGGCCGGCTTCGTCATCCAGGACGCGGACCTCTTCAAGAGCATCGATCCCGGAAGCCGGCAGATCGCCTTCGAGATACCTCAAGTGAAGCCCGACGACAACCTCTACGACGCCAAAGGCAAGGAGCTGACGAGCATGTTCGAGGATGCCCAGATCAGCTCCCAGGGGTTGAAGGCCATCACGAACCTGACGGTGGACGCCCCGACTCCGGATCCCAACACCGAGGTGGCTCCCGGCTTCCTGTTGACGCCGGCGCCCCCTCCGGGGCCGGGCGTCAACCCGGGCAACACCTTCGTGGCCATCTCGGACGACGTGATCAACGGCATCCTGGCCGCCGCGGCGATCCAGGGGGAGATCTCCAGCAATGGATGCGGAGGCACGCTGGCTCAGGGTGCCTGCTGCTCGGACGCCAACTTCGCGACGCTCGACGACCTCTTCCCGGCGGACTGCTCGGACCCGAACTTCGTGAACACCGGCAATCAATTCACGGATGCCGCCGTCACCGGGGCCTGCCTCGGGATCCGCGCGGCGGCCTTAACTCCTAATGCAGCGTCGGCGCTCTGCGAGAGCTTCCTGGGCGGCCCGGCCAACTACGATCCGAGGGAGATCATCGGGCAGGCGACCTGCCACGGGGTGCGCGGTGCCAACTGCACGCAGATCCCGACGCCCGCCATCGGGGGTGCGCTGGAGAGGAACCTCTGCGATCTCGTGCCTCCGCTCCACGTGAAGTCGAGTGATCCCATCCTCATGTGTGCCCGCAGCGGGATCCCACCGAGGTTCCTCGTCGCCGACGACACGACCACGCCTCCCATCGAGGCGAGGCTGCGCATCAACGACACCCTCGTGAGCATCCTCGTGGACAGGGCCAATGACGGCTTCGACGGCGATCCGCTCGTGTCGACGCCGCCCTGCCCCGATGACGGCACGACGGCCGACTGCAGCTTCCTGGGGGTCTGCCTCGATATGACCTTCGGCGCCCTGATGAATCTCACTCAGGGGGCACAGGGGCCGGAGATCGCCTTCGATCTGACGACGCCTGTCGTGTCGCCGCGGCCGCAGGGAGAGATCTGCGAGGGCGGCTTCAGCATGCGCTACAACCACGATCCGGCCACGACCCAGGGGGCGGCCGAGAGCGATCCCGTCGCGGAGAACCTCAAGGAGAACATGGCCAACTCGGTGCCCGTCCAGGCCCCCCAGAACATCAGCCTGGGAGGGGTCGTGAGGTTCGAGACGCCGGAGCTGTTCAGCATCAAGACGGGCTCCGATCCGGGACGGTGCAGCAACGATCCGAACATCGTCTGCACGACGTCGGGAGACTGCGGCGGGAACGCCTGCCTCCAGTTCCAGGACTACGTCGGCGTGAGGGGGCAGATCGTCGAGGAGGCCCCGCCGCCGCCCGATCAGGACGGTGACGGCCTCGAGTGCGACAACTGCCCCGAGAACTCCAACCCCGGGCAGGAAGATGCCGACGGCGACGGGCGGGGCGACGTCTGCGATCCCTGCCCCAACGACGCCGCCAACGCCTGTGTCACCGGGGCGGCGCCTCACTTCAGCCAGAGGCCCTGCCGGATCTTCCGAAGTGGCCCTGGTGAGACGTGCGCGGAGGGAGCGCAGCGCCCCAGGGGCGGTGCCGAGCGGAGCTCGACGAGGCGGTAGGCACGCTGCCGCCGCTTCTACAGCTCGGAGTGCTGGCCCATCGCCGGCACGGTGACGTCCGGGATGCCGGCCTCCGCGCGGAGCCGCTCGGCGAAGGGCAATGACTGGCTCTCCTCGCCGTGGACCACGAAGGCGCGGGCGGGCGGATTCTTGAACGCGCGCACCCACTCCATCAGCTCGTTGCGGTCGGCGTGCGCGCTGAACTCGTTCATGACGACCACCTCGGCGTTTCTCGTGTAGGGCTCGCCGAAGATCTTCACCTCCCGGGCCCCTTCGACGAGCCGGCGTCCGAGGGTGTTGGCCGCCTGGTAGCCCACGATCAGGATCAGGCTCCGGGGATCCTGGATGTTGTTCTTCAAATGATGCAGGACGCGCCCGGCTTCGAGCATCCCGCTGGCCGAGATGACGACGAAGGGTCCCTTGTGGTCGTTGAGAGCCATGCTCTCCTCGATGCTGCGCGTGTAGCGGATGATGCCGAAGCCGAAGGGGTCCCCGGTCTCCCGGAGGACCTTCCGGATCTCCTGGTCGTAGGCCTCCGGATGCTTCGCGAAGATCTCCGTGACGTTCACGGCAAGGGGGCTGTCCACGTAGACGCAGCAGTCGGGGAGCTTTCCGGCGCGCATGAGGCGCGAGATGGCGAAGACGAGCTCCTGCGTGCGCCCGACGGCGAAGGCGGGAATGATGATCCGCCCCCGGCGGGCGAAGACGCGCTTGAAGAGATCGGCCAGCCGCTCGTCGACGTGCTCGACGGGATCGTGCTCGCGGTTGCCGTAGGTGCTCTCGATGATCAGCGCGTCCGCCTCGGGCGGGGTCTCGGGATCGCGCAGGATGGGCAGATGCTTGCGGCCGAGGTCGCCCGTGAAGACCAGCCGGAGCCTCCTTCCCTTTTCTTCGAGCTCGAGGCAGACGACGGAGGATCCGAGGATATGGCCCGCGTCGTAGAAGGTGGCCGTGACACCGGGCACGATGGATACGGGCCTGTGGTATCGGTGGCCCTCGAGCCTTGAGAGGGCCTCTTCGGCGTCCTCGACCCGGTAGATGGGCTCGAGCGGCCGTTCCCTCTGCCGGGCGCGCCGCTTGTTGACGTACTCGATGTCCTTCTCCTGGATGTGGGCGCTGTCTCGCAGCATGACCGTGAGCAGGTCGGCGGTGGCGAAGGTCCCATGGATGGTGCCGCCGAAGCCGCCCTTCACGAGGCTGGGCAGCGCTCCCGAGTGGTCGATGTGGGCGTGACTCATGACGACGGCGTCGATTGTTCGCGGATCGAAGCCGAACTCCCGGTTGAGATGATCGGCTTCCGAGCGCCGCCCCTGGAAGAGCCCGCAGTCGAGGAGGATCCTGCTCCCGTTCACGCTCAGGAGGTGGCGGGAGCCCGTCACCGTCCTCGCCGCGCCGTGGAACTCGAGATGCATGGGGGGCCCTCAGGAGGGGAGATCGAAGCCCAGGCCGGGGTTGCCCGTCGTGTACAGCGTGCCGTCGCGCAGGATGACGGCTCCGTCCGTGGGATCGCCGACGAGATCCAGGTGGCCGTCGAGATCGGCGTACGCGATGTTCGGGCGGGAGAGCGCGAAGTGCAGACCCGCCGCGATGGAGAGAGCCGCCTCGTCCATGCAGCCCACCATCACCTCGAGGCGCGCCGCTCGTGCGACGGCGCTGATCTGCATGGCATCGGAGATGCCGCCCACCTTCATGAGCTTCACGTTGACCATGTCCGCGAGGTTGCGGCGGGCGAGGCGGAAGGCGTCCCTCAGGCTCATGAGGCACTCGTCGGCCATGATGGGCAGCGGCACCGCTCCCGTCACGCGCCCGAGGAGGTCGGGCTCGCCCTTGGGAGTCGGCTGCTCGACCAGCTCGAGCCTGGCGGCCTTCACCCCGCCGACGAAGCGCACGGTCTGCTCCACGGTGTACCCCTGGTTGGCGTCGAAGCGCAGCTCGATCCTCTCGCCGACGGCCTCGCGCACCTTCAACACGCGCACGATGTCCGACTCCACGTCCCTTCCGCCCTTCAGCTTGAGCGATTTGAAGCCCTTCTCGACGTGCCTCAGCGCCCGCTCGACCGTCTCCTTCTCCGGGAGGATACCGATGGTCACGCTCGTTCGCATCCTGTCACGGAAGCCGCCGAGGATCTTCCAGATGGGTAGGCCGGCTTTCTTCCCGAGGATGTCGTGCAGCGCCATGTCCATCGCCGCCCGTACGGAGGGGGCCGTCTCGGTGTGCTCCCGAACCCGCTCGAGCAGCAGGGAGTTGCGGAGCGGATCGGAGCCGTGCAGCGCGGGCTCGACCGAGGTGCGCCACACATCGAGGACGCTCTGCGCCGTTTCGCCCGTGACGGCCAGGTCGGGAGCGGCCACGCCGAAGCCGGTGATCCCCTCGTTCGTCTCGACGCGAACGAAGACGTTCACAACGCGTTCGACGGTCTCGTAGGCGATGTCGTAGGGCTCGGCGAGCTGCATCTCGACCGGCCAGGCCTCGCTCCGCGTGATCTTCAATGGGGGACGACCTCAGTAGCGCCGTTCGTAAATCTGATCCAGGCTCAATTCCTTGAGGGACTCGACGAAGTCCACGAGGTGGTCGATCGTCAGTCTCCAGATCTTCTCACCCTTCTCCCTCGAAGCTTTCGTGGGATCTCCCAGCACGCCGGTGTTCGAGATCCGTGCCGTGCGCGCGTACCACTCGACGCTGCGCGCGCTGGTGAAGTCGAGGTACTGGCTGGAGAACCGGGGCACGAACTTCCTGGCCTGGTCCATCCGCACGAGCTGGGGGCGGGTGGCCAGGGTCGTGCTCGTTTCGATCTCGCCAGCGTGAGCGTCGTTGGGCGTTTCCGTGAGGCGGGCGACGTCGGCATTGCTAGTCTCGCCGGTTTCCACGCAGGTGAAGATGCGCGCGTCGCGATTAATGCTCTGGGCCGCGAACTGCAGCGTCGGGACGTTCCCCCCGTGCCCGTTGACGATGACGAGCTTCGTGATCCCGTGGCGCGCCGCGCTCATGCCGACGTCGTAGACGAGGCGGGCCAGGCTCTCGGGGCTGACGCTGATCGTTCCGGGAAAATCATCGTGGTGGTAGGAGACGCCGTAGGAGATCAGGGGCAGGACGATGGGGCGGGGAGGGCGGCAGGCGGCGGCCACCTCGCGGCAGGCATGCTCGGCATCCCAGGCGTCCACGTCGAGGGGCAGGTGCAGTCCGTGCTGCTCGATGGACCCGACGGGCAGCAAGGCCAGATCGGTCTCTCTCAGGCGCGAGCGCGCCTCGCGCCAGGTCATCTCGGCGAGGAGGTAGTCGCCGGGCTTCCCTCCGCTGCCCTTCTTCCGGCGCGCGACGGAACGGCCGGAACGGCGTCCGGCCTTGCCGCGTCCGGCCTCCTGCTCGGGAGAAGCGTCGGGCACGCCCCGGGCGGCGGCTTCGAAGGGGTAGGGGCTCGCCATCGAGGGGTGCTTGAGCGGATCGAAGGGAACCCAGACCCTCCCCACACGGCGGACCGCTCCGTCGGCATGCTCTCCGGCGATCTTCATCAACGGTGCGCGAAGGTCACCGGGCATGCCGTCGAGCGGGGATCGATCGCGGTCGATCCTGATCTGGAGCACCTCCGGGTAGGGGCGGACCTTCCGGGCCGTGGGAGGCAGCGTGATCCTGCCCTTCCGCGCCAGGGTCCAGAGGATGTGGCGTGCTCCCTCGGCTTCCTGGTGGATCTCGCTTCCCGCCACGGCCGCGAGGCAGGCTTTGACCTGCGCCCGATCGTAGCCGCACAGGGAGGGATCGGCGTCCATGGACACCAGCATCGCGACGATCCGCCGGCACTTCTCGCAACGGCCGCAGGGCTTCACGCGGCCGCTCGCGAGGTGCGCCGCATGGCAGGAGACCTGGTCCTTCTGGAGATCGGGGTAGCGCGCCGCGAGCGTCTTCTGGATCAGCAGCTCGGAGAGCGGACGCAGAAGCGAGAACTGGCTCACGGCCCAGCCCTTGCGATGGAAGTAGCGCGTGAGCGCATCGTCGAAGAAGCGGCTCTGGTCGAAGAGTCCGTCGTAGTGGGAGATGCCCTCGTGGCGGAGGCGGCGTGTCGTGTCGTACTCGTCGCCGATGAGGAGCCTCCCGATCCCCCGTCGTCGCAGGAGCGGAAGCGCTCCGAACAGGAAGACGGCCACGGTCCAGAGGCGGATGGGGTACTCGTCGGAGCGGATCCGCGCGAAGTCCTTCCTGATGAAGGGGAGGTGGCGGAGCATCCAGGAGAAGAGCCGGTCCGAGTTCGTCCAGACCCGTCCTGTTGCGGGCCAGGAGGATTTCAAGCTGCGGTAGGCGTTCAACGCCGTGTACCAGTGACGGCCCGACTCGTTGACGAAGATGGGGTGCACGTCCCGGCCCATCTCGCGCAGGAGGCCGAAGGTCAGGAGGCTGTCCTTTCCGCCGCTCGAGAGCACAGCATGCCTCGATCGATCGGACCGCCAGGCCGCCCCCCCCTCCGACGCGCCGAGGGGATCCTCCCCGCTCTCGAAGACGAGCCTGGAGCGCGTGTAGCGGTCGAGGCGGACCGCGGGCAGCCCCACCGCCTCACCCGTGAGGAAGACGTTCGGCTCGAGGAGCTTCTTGACGTAGATCTCGCGCGAGGTGTTCTCGACCATGTCAGCGAGGAAGCGCCGGTCCAGCTCGTCGAAGGCGCCGAAGAAGCGGATCTCACGGCAGAAGAGGCCGTAATTGAGCGCGACCTGCGCCCCCATCATGGAGGCTAGGTTCTGCGTGCCCGGCTCCTCCGGGTCGAAGGCATCCTCCTCGTAGCGGAAGGCCAGCTCGGATTCCTCCGCGCGCCCGCGCCGGAAGACGCGATAGGCGACGCTGAGGCTCCTCGGCTCGATGCGGGGCGGCCCCACCTCCAGCCGGTCGATGACGGCGAGCTTCGCCAGGGGATTCCGCGGGGGCCTCCCCGCCGCCTTCCCGCGAGGGGTCACTTCCGGGCCTCCACCGCGAAGAGCGGGCGGAGCGCTTCGACGAGCGGGCCGGCACCCTCGAGGAGGACATCGACGGCGGGCAGGCCCGTCGAGCGCGTGATGGCCTCCGCGGCGCGGCGCGTCTCCTCGCGCGTGAGCCCTTCGTGGTTCAAGGTGACGGCAACGACCGACCGCCCCGACAGGAGCTGGACGGCCTCGATCTGCCGCTCGAGCGGATGCAGCGGGTAGCCCGGGAAACCGTCGTACTCCTTGCGTGCGGGCGCGTGCTGCATGACCACCGCGTGGGGGCGGGCGGCCGCCAGGATCTCGAAGCCCCCGGGATAGGCGGGATTCATTAGGCTGCCCTGTCCCTCGACGACCATCGCCGCGGGCCGGACCTCCTTCCAGGCGCTCCAGACGGCATGCTCGATCTCTCCGGAGACGAAGTCGTTGATGAGCGAGTCCAGGATGATCCCGTAGCGGACGCCCTGCATCCAGGCCGTCTGCCCCGTGCCGATCATCTCGCAGGAGATGCCCGCTTTCGACAGGGCGTCCGCGAGGATCCAGGCCGTCGTGCGCTTGCCCACCGCCGAGTCGGTGCCGAGGAGCGCGATCCGGCAGGAGGTGACCTCTTCGATCTTCCCGCTGAAGAAGTGCAGCGCCTCCCGATCCGGCGGCTTGCGCACGTCCCGCAAGGCCACCCCCTTCTCGCGGGCGAGGCGCGAGATCTCGGGATCCGACGACAGGAAGTCATGGAGGCCGGAGTCGGCGTTCAGCCCGGCCCGGATCGCATCGAGGACCGCGCTGCGGGCCTCGGGGGGAAGCTTCCCACCGTCGGGTGCGAGCCCGATCACGAAGTGCGTCGCGCGGCCGCCCGCCGCGGTGAGGGCGGAGCGAAGATCGGCGTGAACCGGGATCCCCCTGGGGGTACAGTCGAGGATCTCGGCGGCGTCGCGCCCCCCGTGCCGCGAGTCGATGACGGAGAGGATCTCGTAGCGCCGGGTTCTACGCACGAGCCCGTGCGCCGTCTTGCCGTTCGGGGTGCCGAAGGCGCCTTCGCAGTAGACGACGGCGCGGCCTTCGGGGAACCCCCTCACGCCGCGAGGCCTCCGCGGTGCCCGTGAAGACCGGCGCGCAGCGGCCGCGCTCCGGGGGAGGCGGTTCGGCTTCGCGCCACGCCGCTCACGCCTTCCTTCCGGTCAGGACGACGACGTAGCGATCGCCCGGCAGGGCGCTCTTGGCGTGCTGCTCGAGGAGCACGGCCAGTCCCGCCGTGGAGGCGGGAAGCACGTGATGCCCCTGCTTCTCCCGGATCAACCGGGAGAGGGCGGCCATCGACTTGTCGCTGGCTCCGCCGGCCCAGCCGAGAGTGCGGCGGACGGCTTCGAGGGCATAGTCGCCGTCGAGCGACCGCCAGTTGATGAGCGGCTCATTGATGCTGGTCTCACGGATCTTGTTCGGATCGAGATCCTCGCATCGCTCGAGCACCTTCTCGTAGGCGTTCACGATGGGGTTCTTCCCGTGCGAGGAGCCCGCGATCATCTTCGGGAACCTCGAGGTGCGTCCCCTGCGGTAGAGGCTCAGGAATCCGCGGTAGATCCCGGCCAGCGTCGTCCCGTTCGACACGGGCACGGCGACCGCGGCCGGAGCATCACGCAGCTCGTCGTAGATTTCGTAGGCGATTTCTCCGTAGCCCCGGAGCTGCAGAGAGGTGTTCGCGCCGCCGGGATTGGCATCGTAGAGCTCGTCCTTCGCGGCTCTCTCCTGCGAGAGGGCCACGGCTCCCTCGTAGTCGGAGTTGACCCGCTCGATGAGGGCGCCCAGCGCCTCCATCTCCTGGATGCGGCGTGTGTGGTAGGTGACGGGAACGAAGACGAGACAGCGCAGGCCGGCGAGGGAGGCCGCCAGAGCCACGGCGGCGCCGTAGTTCCCGCAGGTGGCCACGGTGATCGTGTCGAAGCCTCGCCTCAGAGCATCGCGCGCCTGAAGAAACGCTATCCGGTCCTTCTGCGTGCCGGTGGGATTGTCCCCTTCGAACTTCAAATAGATCTGCCGCAGCCCCACCTCCCGCTCGATGTTGCGCGCGCGAGAGAGCGTGGTGTCTCCGACGTCAGATTCGACGATGTCCTCGAAGGCCTCGACGCGGCGCTCCAGGGGCTGGGTCCGATCGACGGCGATCCGCTGCTGGCGCGTCAGGTCGAGATCGAGCCCATGCAGGGACGGGCCGTCCGCGTCGAGCATGGGAGACGACCTCGGGGCCTGAGTGGATTCCCCCGGCTGGAGCTCGTCTTTAGCGGTGTCCGCGGAGTCTGGAGATGGGGAGGACTTCTCGGTGGAAACGGTCGTGTCGTTGCTCATCCATGGCGGCGGCCGGCCCGGCGGCCCGGCGATGCTCGCTCCTTTGGCGCGGGCGCCGAAGCGGGCCCGCGAGAATCCGGCGCCGCGGGTCCGGGAGGCTTCCCGGGGAGCCGCGCGCCTGCGATCGCTCGAAAGCTAGCACGGAAGGTCCGAGCCCGCAGAGGGCTCTTAAACGACGAAGCCCCCGGGGGTGGGAGCCCCCGGGGGCACGGGTGTGATTCTGGACTATGTCAGACGGGTCGAACGTTCTCCGCCGCCGGCCCCTTCTGGCCCGGCACGATGTCGAATTCCACGCGCTGGCCCTCGGTCAGGCTCTTGTAGCCCTCCCCCGAGATCCCCGAGTGGTGGACGAAAACGTCCTTGGACTCACCGTCGACGCTGATGAACCCATAGCCCTTGGAATCATTGAACCACTTCACAACACCCTGTGCCATTTACTGCCACTCCTGTACAAGTACCGGGCAACAATGCCGCGCTCCCGTGAGCACACACGCACACGGGAGGCCTTACGCCTTCGTTTTCGCCAACGCCGCTGTGAGAGATTGGGTCACTTCGGTAGGGAGAACGTTTGGTAAGCGGTTGCGATTATACGGCACTGTCTTCGCCGGGTCAAGGGGGGGCCGGGCAGGAGGCCCGGCTCCCGCCACTCTGGCGGCGTGCCCCCCATGCGCTCCCCCGGGGAGCCCCCCTCCTGCCAGGGCCCGCTCGCGAGCCGCCCGGATGGGGGTGGCGCCCGGTTCCGCGGCGCACCTGCGCCTCGGTTGGAGAAGCTCCGGGTCTTGAACCCGGCGGGGCGGATGCCGGATATTCGAAGATCATGCCCCACCCCACCGATCCATCCGCAGCTGTGGCGCCGTCGAGCCGGCGGGAGGGCCCAGGGGCGCTTGCCTGCGCCTGCCTCCTGCTTCTCTTCTCCTGGGGCTGCGGTGGCGGGGGAGAGGCGGCCCCTCCCTGCGCGCCGGCGGGGAATCGATGGAGAGCCGACGGCTCCGCTGAGCCGGCGACCCGCGCGGGGCGCAGCCTCTGGGGTCATTCGATCCGCGACACCGTGAATCTCACCGAGTGTCCGGCCGAGATCCTCGGAGTACTCCCCCGATCGCGCGGACCGCTCGCTCGCTGGGGTGCGGAGGATCTCGCTTCATGGGCGAAGGTCACTGTCGCGGGCCAGGTCCGCCTGACGGGGCCGCCCGTCCCGGATCAGGCGGCGGCGAGCACCCGCCTCCTGCTCGTCCTGACCCCCGGTGGTGCGACGGAGATCCACGTCGCGCCGTTCGTCCGGGCGTCGCAGTCCGATGTGGAACAGCGGAAGACCCGGACGATCATCGTCGGCCTCGAGAGGGACGCTGCTGCTGACGAGCCGGTGGCCGTCGAGGTGGACCTGACCGAGGTCGTTCGCGGCAACTGGGGCGACGCGGTCGCGCGGCGAAGGCTCATCGATCATTTCGAGATCACCCTTCCGGGCGCGGAGGAGAGCCGGGTCGTCCTCCGCGAGCTGGTCCTCGAGGACGAGATGCGGCCCTACGAGGAGGCCGTGGCGGCGGTGAGGCAGACCGAGGCCGCGGGCCTCCTCCGGCCCGCCTGGTTCGTGCACCCCGGAGGATCGGTCCGCATCCGTGTCCAGGTTCCGCGAGAGGCCCCCGAGATGCGATGGCACGATGCGGCGCTGGGTGAGATCCCCGCGAGGCTGGTCCGGATCATCGAGGGGGGTGAGGCGCGGGAGCTGTGGCGGAGCGGGCCGGCTCGCGGGGGATGGCAGATCCAGAGACTCGACCTGGCGCCCTGGGCCGGCAGGGGAATCACGCTCGAGCTGGCGGTGGAGGGATCGCCTCCGCTCGGAAGCGGAGTGGGCTTCTTCGGAGATCCGCGGCTTCTCGACACGAGGGACCTCGAGCCGGCGGGGATCGTCCTCTACCTCGTCGACGCCCTCCGCGCCGATGCGGTAGGGATGCGGGACTCCGCCGGGGTGAGCCTCACTCCGACGCTCGACAACCTCGCCGCCTCAGGAGCCAGCGCCGCCCATGCCATCTCGACGTCGGCCTGGACCAAGCCTGCCATCCCGACGCTGCTGACCGGCATCCCGCCCACGACTCATCTCGTGGGTGCCGCATCCTACTCGGATCGACTGCCCGAGACGGTCTCGACGATCCAGCGGCGCTTCCGCGAAGCTGGGTGGCGAACCGGCTCATTCAGCGCGAGCCCGCTCGGCTCGACGCTCTCGGGGCTCGACAGGGGCTTCTCCGCGGCGGCGCCTCCGCGCCGCTGGGCGGGACAGGTGGGGGCCGTCCTGCACCCGGGCGCGGGTCAAATCCATGACGAGCTCCTGGCCTGGGTGAACGAGGAGCCGGAGCAGCCCTTCTTCGCCTACGTGCACACGCTCGAGGTCCGCAGCTACCCGAGCGGCGTCTTCCGGAAGGAATCCGGAACCGTGGCGGAGGCGTACCTCCGGGCGGTGAGTGACGCCGATCGGCTGCTGGGGGGCCTCATGGATCGCCTGCGCGCCGCCGGACAAGATCGAGGCCTGCTGATCGCCGTCGTCGCGGATCATGGCGAGTCCCTCGGTGAACACGGGAGGATCGGCCACGGCAACGGCCTCTACCAGTCCGTGATCCACATCCCCATGATCCTCTCGGGTCCGGCGCTGAGGGCCATCCCTGGAGGCACGCCGGGACTCGTACTGGAGGGCCCGGTCTCATTGGCGGACCTCGCTCCGACCCTCGTGAGTCTGGCGGGCCTTCCCCGGCTGGAGGAGTCCGCAGGCCTCAGCTTCGCGGGTTGGCTCGCGGGAGGGGAAGAGGGCCGCAGCGTGAGCGTGCGCCGCTTCGTCACCGCGTCGCTCCTGCGCTACGTCCACAATCCTGACGCGCCGAAGCAGCACGCTCTCATCACGACGGATCTGCGCAAGATCCTGCGCGTCGAGGGGCAGGAGGATCTCTTTTTCGACCTTGGGGACGACCCCAGGGAGGAAAAGCCTCTCACGACGCGGGACGCGCGCCTCGTCAAGCTGCTCGACGCCTGGCTGGAGGATCAGCGCCGGGCCGCGGGCGAATTCCGCCGCCTTCACGGAGGCGCCGTGCAACGAGCGCTCGACGCCGAGGAGTCCGAGCGGCTCAGGAGCCTGGGCTACCTGGAATAGTCGTCCAGCCCATCTCCACGGCGGCCGTCTTCTGGCCGGCAACCTTGAGACTGGCGTTCTTCTTCGAGTTGTAGAAACCGAAGAGGAAGCGGTACTCCCCGGGCGGGATCCGGCCGCTCCAGGTGTGGCGGACGATGGAGCCCGGCATCCAGCGGGAGGTCGCGGGTATGACGTCGTGGTCGAAGTTCGCGAACTCGAACTGGCGCCGATCCTCGGGGAGGATCGATCTGTCCTTCACGTATCCGTGAAGGAAGAGCCGGTAGTCGATCCGCATCGGATCCGTGACCTGGAACCACCAGGAGATGCGCGTGACGCCATCCTTCGCCTGCTCGATCTCGCTGCCGAGGAGAAGGAGGTGGTCGCCGAGGTTGGCTCGCGGGGGGGCCAGCGCGAGGATCTTCTGAAGCGACGCCGCCCGGGTGGCTTCGTCGCCCGACCCTACGGCGGCCTGGTGGAGAAGCGCGAGCGAGCCCAGCGTTCCCTCCGATTCGAGCTTCCCGCGGATGACCGGGCTGCCCGAGAGGACCTCTGCGGATTCCTCGAAGAACCCCTCGTCCTGGATGAGCTCGAGAAGCGCCGAGACGGGAGCCTGCCCGCCGGGCGACGCGTGCGCGGTGCGAAGGGCCTCGCCCCAGGTCCTGTCCACGAACTCCCGCCCCCTGAGCGCCTCGATGGCCATCAGGGCGGAGCTGTCGGAGGGATCGCACGCGAGCGCGCGCCGGAAGGCGTGCAGCGCCTCGCGCCAGTAGAGGAACGAGTCGGGCTTCGCGCGGTGCTGAAGCGCGCGGCGGTGGAAGCGGGCCGACAGCTCGCTCAACACGCCGGCGAGGTCGCCGGCTCTGCCGGAGCGGCGCTGCTCCGACAGGAGGAGATCGGCTGCCTCCTCGTCCTTGCCCTCCTGCATCAAGACCCGAGCCCGGGAGGCGGCCCGCGCGGAAAGGTCGGCCAGGGTCTGCTCGCGCGCAATCTCGTAGGAGAGGGCGTGGGATCTCAGCGCGAGGGCTCTGTCGAGGTATCCCAGCGCCGTCTCGTGCTCCCCTCCCGCGGCGGCCCGCTGCGCCTGCAAGAAAAGCTCTTCCGCCTCCTCCTGGGCGCGGCGGGCGTCCACCTCGATCTCCGCGATGGGCGCCTCACCCGGGTGAGAGCCGCCCTGCACGGCCAGGTAGAGCCGGTATCTGCCACGGGGGGCGCCGTCGGGGATCCTCAGAGGGAAGACCTCTCTCACGGTCTCGCGGGGCCGCCAGAGCCGGGGCGGATAGACGCCGCGGGCGAACTCCCGCTCTTCCGACAGGATCTCGCCGCCGTCGCCACGGAAAGCGACCGTGTAGCGCAGCTCCTCGGTGAGCGGGTCACGAAGAGTCCACCAGGTCTTGACGCGGAGAGTGTCTCCCGGGGAGGCGAGCGCGCGGTCGAGCTCCCAGGCTGCGAGCTGGAGTCCGCCGAAGTCGTGCCGGCGCGTCCCCGGCAGATCGGATCCCGGGGGCACGACGAAGACGTCCCGCCGGATGTACTCACCGTCGAGGCGATCGAGGCAGCATTCCAGCGTGCAGGCGCGCTCCCAGAGCGGGAGGTAGGCCTCGCGGAAGGCCGCGTACTCGTTGATGCGCGTATCGCGGGACCAGACGCAGTGGGTGCGCACGAAGGTGGGCCTCTGCTCCTCGAGGACATAGGGGAGGAAGAACCGCGGATCGAACCGGTAGCGTGCGATGTGGGCATCCGCGAGCCCGCCGAGATCCACCATGCGCAGGCCGGAGGCCCAGGAGGTGCCCCCCAGGTCCGGGTCCATGAGGGAGGCATCCTCGACGAGCAGATCGCGCGCTAGATCGCCGAAGGCGCGACCCCGTTCGGCCACGGCGGCGAAGGAGACCGAGGGTGCCGGCTGAGCAGCCTCGAGTATCCAGAGATTCGGGGCGACGAGCAGGCCCCCGGCCGCCAGGCTCGCGCCGGCCATCAACGCGTTGGAGGCCAGGCGGCGGCTCTGTCTCTGCGCCGTCATCGGGATGGCCCGCTGGCGGACGGCGAAGCGGCGGTGGGCCGGCTCCTCGCCCGTGCCGGTTCCAGGCTGCGTGGGAGTGCGGCCTTCGGCCCGGGTGCCCCCCGACGAAGGGTCGTGCAGAGCGGGATCCCGCTCGAGCCTCACCGCCAGCGTCCCTCCCGCCGCCAGGAGCGCGACCGCCAGGAGGAGCGGCCCGAGGAAGCGGTACTGGTCCATCCAGTCGCCTCCGACGTAGATGGCATAGAAGACATTGAGCGCGGCGACGAGAGCGATGAGGAGGATGGCCGGGCTCCGGCGCGGGAACCGTATCAGCGAGAGGATGAGGCCGGGCGCCAGGACATAGCCCAGCCGGTAGTCGGCAAAGGCGCCGCGAACGTACTTCCATCCCGTGGACTCGAAATCGTAGAGCTCCTTCTGGAGGCGGAAGGACAGATCCGTTCCGCGCTCGAGCTTGGCGTAGTAGGTATTCGGGAAGGGAGCCGCGAAGTAGTCGTAGTGCCAGAGCTGGTAGGCGGCGAAGCAGACGGAAAAGATCGCCACCCAGCCGGCCGTGGAGACCAGGTGGCCCCGCCTCGTCACGGCGACGATCGCGCGGTGCAGCAGCGCGGCGCCTCCATAGAGGATGCCTTCGGGCCGGGTCAGCGCGAGCAGGACGAAGACGAGCGCCGACCAGGGAAAGCGCCCGGCCCCCTCCGTCTCTCCGAGGTGAAGGTGGAGGCCCGCCGCGAGCAGGAAGAGGAAGAGCGCGTTCTCGAGGCCGGAGACAGCCCACGAGACGAAAGGGACGCTGCACGCCAGGATGAGCGCGGGGAGCGCGTGGATCGGCGAGGAGGACCAGCCGAAGAGGCGAGCGGAGATCCGGGCCAGGAGATAGAAGGTGGCGGCCGTCAGCGCGAGAGCCAGGATCTTGGGCGTCCACACCACGTCGAAGAGGCCGGCCTTCATGAAGAGGGCGAGGAGGAAGACCCAAAGAGGATTCGAGTAGCCCTCGACCCGCTCTCCACCCGGGTTGAGGGAGAGGCCATTTCCCTCGGCCAGGTTGCGGGCGTAGGTGAAGCTGATCCCCGCGTCGTCGTTGATCCATGGGCCGTAGAGGCGTGCGTGAAGGACGAGCAGGCCGGCGGCCGCGGCGAGGAGGGCCAGCAGGATCGTTCCGGGGGGCCGGAGCCCCGCTTTCTCGGGTAGGGGCATGAAGAGGCGAGAGTCCCGCCCGGCGGCGAGGCGGAGCGAAAGTACCGTCCGGCCGGCGGAGGATCAAGGCCGCGTGACAGCGGAGGCCGCCACGGGTATATATCGGTGATCCAACGGGTGGTGCCGGATGATATTGGAATCCCTCGGAAGAGCATGGACGGAGAGCCGGAGCGGCGGAGCCGCGAGCGGGCGGGAGCCTCGCTCCTTCCGGGCCATGATCCTCATCATCGTCGGGGCGGCCTTCCTCGTGCGGGCCCTGCATGCCTACGAGGGGCTTCCCTACCTCCACTTCTGGGACGAGCCCTTCGTCGTGAGCAAGGCGCTCGACATGATGAAGAAGGGCACGCTGGATCCGGAGTACTTCATCTATGGATCGCTTCCGATCTACATGAGCCTCGGGGTGAGCATCGTCCATTACCTGTGGCTCATGGGGAGGCCGGAGACGAACCCTCCCTTCCTCAGCCACCTGGATCAGGTCACGACCTACTTCGACACGGGCTGGCTATGGGAAGTCTCGCATCCCTCGTTCTATCTCTGGAGCCGGTGGCTCGCGGCGGCCTTCGGAGCCGGGACCGTCCTGCTCACCTACCTGATCGCCCGCCGCCTCGCCGGAAGATGGGCGGGACTCCTCGCAGCGCTCTTCATGGCGGGCCAGCCCTTCCACGTGCTGCAGTCCTCCATCGCCACGGTCGACAACCCGATGACCTTCTTCGCGCTCCTGGCCGCGTGGGGCGCCATCGCCTTCGTCGAGAGCAAGCAGCTTGGCCACCTGTTCCTCTCGCTGGCCGCCTGCGGCCTGGCCGCTTCGTGCAAGTACACGGCCGCCGCGTCGCTCGTCATGCCTCTGCTCGCGCTCCTCTTCGTGGCTTCGGCTCTGCCTGCGCCGCGAAAGCGTGTCGCATGGGCGAGCATGGCGCTGGCGCCGGCAGCGGCCTTCCTGGCGGGAACGCCTTTCGCGATTCTGAACATGCGGACCTTCCTCATCGATCTCGGCAAGGCGGTGCGCGTCTACGAGGCGGCTCCGTGGGCGCAATCGGCGATCAGCCCGGGGATAGAGCATCTCTCGCTGCAGACCTGGAGAATCCTCGCGAAGCTGGGCCCGGTCGCCGCCCTGGTTGTCCTCGCGGGGCTGATCCTCGCCGGCTCGAGGCGGCCCGGGCTCATCCTGGTGGTCTACGGCGCCGTGCACGCCCTGCTCATGGGATCGTCGCGGCTCAGCTATCCCAGGAACTTCCTGGTTCTCTATCCGCTCCTGGCCGTCGCCTTCGGCGCCGGAGCCCTCCTCATGCTGAGAGCGGCGCGCAACCTCTCCGAGCGGGGCGGACCCGTCCTGCGCTGGCTGCCCGCCGCCGCGGGGCTCGTCCTCGTGGGGCTCCCGCTCTACGCCGGATCGGCGACGGCGCTCGCGGGCCTCGAGGTCACGCGCCACGCGGAGTCGCGCACCTCCGCGGCCGTCCGGCTGGCGGAGCTGGCGCGGAAGGCCGGAGACGCCCGCGTGGCAGTTCCCGAAGAGCTGAAGATGCACCCTGACGATCTGGCCCGGATCGGCGCTCCCGCCGAAGAGGTCCCCTTCCTCGACATGATCTGCGAATATGCCGGATACACCCACGCCGCGGTCCCCGTGACCTGGACCGCCTATTCCCAGAAGCGCCGCCCGTGGGCCGAGATCCTGGATCGGCTGGAGCCGGGAGGGGTCGTCGCGACAGAAGAGATCGGGGGCCAGTCTCCGTTGTCGATCGACTCGCCCTCCCTGGACCCGGCCCTCGAGATCCTGACCTTCGACGCGGCGCGCTGGCGCTCCGAGACTCCCTGCCTCGGGCGATTCCGTGCCGCAGACCTGGAGGTGAGCGAGGTGTGGAGCATCGGCTCCGGCGGCGAGCTGGCCATGCTGCGGCACGGATGGGTGCGGACGGGATGGCTCCTCGCGGAGCCGGGCGCCCACGCGATCGTATGGGAGGCACGCGGGACGGAGGCTGGCGGAGAGCCCGCGAAGCTCCGCGTGAAGGTGTTGAGCCGCGGCGACGGCGGTGAAGCGACGGTGTTGAAGGAGCGCGTCGTGGATCTCACCCGCAAGCTCGAGAGCTACATGCTGATCTTCGAGCTCCCGAGCGACGGAGTCGTGGCGGCCGAGCTCGAGTTCATCAACGACTTCTTCTCAGCGGAGGCGAAGACCGACCGAAACGCCTACCTGACGAAGGTCTACGTCCTCAAGCTCGAGAAGGAGAGGGCCCCGTAGGCCACTCGCTCCGGCCCCTCTTCGATCCGCCCGTTTCTTGGGCTCAGCAGTCGGTGTCAGGCATATCCGTCGACTTCCCGCAGCTTATGCCAATACGGCGCAGGCCGTGTCAGAATGCAGGCCCGTGCGCGGAGGGCAATCTCCGGCCTGCAGCACAACGTGGAGCCGGCCTACACGACACTTCCCCGCCGCGTACGCCTGTAACGAGTTTTGGCCATTTACAGTTCGGCCGACATGTAGGAAGGTGAAGTGGCACAGTACGTAAGCTATTTTCTTGTTGGCTACGTCGAGCTGTGGCTTGTCGCTGTGCCCCTTGGTGTGTCGAGTGGTTTTGCAGCACCGTGGCCGTACTATGCCTTATTGGGAAGCTTATCGTTGCTTGTCGTCGCGACCGCGCTAGTCGGTTTTTCGGAAAAACTTGCCGCGGTCGTCGCAATCATTTCGAGCCTCATGTTCCTCTTATGGCCGATCGTTGGGATGATCCAGGATGTGAACCTGGAAGAGGCATGGTTCCCCGTTGCCGTTGCGGCAGTGCCTGCGGGTATCATCATTCATGCAGGCATCCGGCTATACAAGCGTCGATCTGCATCGTGGTGGGCGCCGCGGACTCAGCGGTTCGGGACATGGCGCTATCCAATGGCAGTGGCACCATTGCTGCTATTGGCGCTGACGTCAAATGTGCGTTACATGCTGTGGCTCGTCTTGAACGGTCCACCATGACAGGAGAGCGGCCGAACATGCGCATTAAGCTGACGGCGTGCGGCACGCTCGCACACGGCAAGAAACGCCGGCGCTCACACGCCGCGGCTTACGCCGAGCGTTGATATGACTTCGGTTGTCAAGGGCACTCGTCGTTCGGGATCACATGGTGTTGACCTCCTCGTGGAGCGATTGGGACAGGCAAGAGACGGGGCCAGCAATGTCGACGGTTGATCGTGCTGAGATCCGTGGGTTGGTTACTGGGCTTCCCCCAGTTTCGTGGACACGTCTGTTAAGCCGCGGTCATGAGCTTGG
>CAZMRF010000018.1:37741-69143 GCA_964568735.1 uncultured Acidobacteriota bacterium | reverse complement strand
GCACATCCTCGGGATCGGCGGCCACATGCGCCGGATCTACAACCCCGAGTACTACGAGTTCCTCAAGCCGCTGCAGCCCTGGAACCGGTTCATCACGATCAGCGCCATCTGCCTCGGGCTGTCGCAGCTCGTCTTCTTCACCAACTACTTCACGAGCCTCTTTTTCGGCCGCAAGGCCGAGCGCAACCCCTGGAAGGCCAATACGCTCGAGTGGGTGGCCGCGACGCCGGTCCCGCACGGGAACTTCGAGGTGATCCCCACCGTGTACCGCGGCCCCTACGAGTACTCCTCGCCCGAGGTGGTGGAGGACTGGCTGCCCCAGGACCGGGATCTCGGGGCCCGGGCAGCACCCGCGCACTGAGGGGAGAGGGGATGAGCGAGCGGCGCGCAGAGTCCAGGAGCGAGGCGGAGTCGCCGCGAGCGGCGGAACGCGCCGGGCGGGCTGAGCGGAACGAGCCGGCCGCGAGAGCCTCGAAGTCGGCCCCCGCCCCTGCGCGAGCCGGAGAATCGGAAGGGCCCGGCCCGTGGCTGCACCGTTACGCGGCCTTCGTCTGCGCTGCCACCTTCTTCCTGATCTTCGCCGGAGGGCTGGTCACGAGCACCGAGTCCGGCCTGGCCGTTCCCGACTGGCCGTTGTCATTTGGTCAGATCTTCCCCGAGATGAAGGGCGGCGTTTTTTACGAGCACGGCCACAGGATGGTGGCGGCCACCGTGGGGATCCTCACGATCGGGCTCTATGTCTGGACCCTGCTGGCGAAGGCGACGGGCGGCGTGAGGCTTCTTTCAGGTGTGGCGCTGGGGGCCGTGGTGCTGCAAGGGCTCCTCGGGGGGCTGACTGTCTTGATGAAGCTGCCGCCGGCCGTGTCGATCGGCCACGCCTGCCTGGCCCAGGCCTTCCTCTGCATGACCGTGGCGCTGGCCCTGATGACGGGGAGCGGCTGGAGCGCGATCCGCCCCGGCCGTGAGGAGCACGTGGCCGCGCCGCTGCGATGGCTCTCCACGGCGACCGCCGCGGCCATCTACGGGCAGCTCATCCTCGGCGCCGTCATGCGCCACACGAAGGCGGGGCTGGCCATTCCGGATTTCCCGCTCGCCTTCGGGCAGGTCATTCCTCCTCTGAGCACGCCCGCGATCCAGATCCACTTCGCCCACAGGGCCTGGGCCCTCGTCGTGGCAGTCCTGGGCGGCTGGCTCGTGGCGCGGATCCTCCGCGCGCACCGCGACGAGCCGCTCCTGACGCGCCCGGTCCTCCTCCTCGCGGCGCTCATCGCCGCGCAGATCTTCCTGGGGGGGCTGACGGTGTGGACGGGCAAGGCCGTCCTCCCCACGACCTTTCACGTCCTGGGGGGCGCGATGGTCCTGGGCGTGGCCTTCCTGATCGCGATGCGCGCGCACGCGCTCTTCGCCCCGCGCCGCGGGAGCCTAGCCGAGAGCGTCCTGGCGCACGGGGCCACAGCATGACTCTTCGAAGCCTCGCGCTCGAGATGGCCCCTTCACGGGGGCTCGGCGTCATGGCCGCCTGCTGGGAGCTGGCGAAGCCGCGGATGGTGACGATGATCCTCGTCACGACGGTTGCCGGCTTCTACCTCGCCTCGCCCACCTCGCTGGATTTCGTCCTCCTCGCGCACCTGATGGTCGGGACGGCCCTGGCCGCGGGAGGAGCGCTCGCGCTCAACCAGCTCCTCGAGCGCGACACCGACGCGATGATGGAGCGGACGCGCAACCGCCCCCTGCCCGGCGGGCGCATTCTGCCTCTCGAAGCGCTGGCCTTCGGCGCGGCGGCCACGAGCGCGGGGCTCCTGTGGCTCTCGATCGGGGTCAACCCGCTCAGCGCCCTCGTGACGGCGGCCGTCGTGGCGGTGTATCTCTTCGCCTACACGCCTCTCAAGAAGAGGTCGGCCTTCTGCACGGTGGTGGGGGCCTTCCCGGGAGCGCTGCCGCCCGTGGCCGGCTGGGCCGCGGCGACGGGCGAGATCGGTCTGGGTGCGGTCATCCTCTTCGGGATCATGTTCTTCTGGCAGCTCCCGCACTCCCTCGCGATCGCATGGATCTACAAGGAGGACTACCGCCGCGCGGGCATCCGGCTCCTGCCGACGGTGGAGCCCACGGGGCGTAGCACCGGGACGCACATCTTCGTGAACTCCCTGGCGCTGATGGCCGTGGGGCTCCTCCCCACGCTTGCGGGGATGGCCGGCTGGGCCTACTTCGTGACGGCGCTCGTGATGGGCGGGGCCATGCTGGTGGCGGCCGCGCGAACGGCGCTGCTTCGAAGCGACGCGACGGCCCGGCTGCTCCTGAGAACGAGCCTGCTCTATGTCCCCGTCGTCCTCGTGGCGATGGTCCTCGACAGGGTGCCGCTGTGAGGAAAAACAGGATCATGGTGCGGTTCCTCATCGTGATCATCGTGTTTCTCGCGGGCGGGACGATCCTCTACGTCTCGCTGAGCGGGCTGTGACGGGCAGAGCGGTGGAGGGGAGAATCGCAGGTGTCAGGCGAAGCGACGGCCCGGAAGCTGGATCCCCGGGCGGGGGAGAGCCCCTCCTCCGCGCGGCGGCCGATCCCCGTCTACGGAGGGGGTCCGAAACCTCCGAAAGCAGGACCGCGGCTGAGCAACGCGCGGATCGCGATTGCGATGTTCCTGGGCGCCGAGACGATGTTCTTCACGGGGCTCATCGGGGCCTACCTCGTGCTGAGGCAGGCGAGCGTGGTCTGGCCGCCACCGGGGCTGCCGCGGCTGCCGATCGCCGTGACCTGGGCGAACACGGCCGTCCTGGTTCTCTCCTGCCTGACGATGTGGAGGGCGGGGCATGCGGTGCGGTCCCACAGCCCCCGGCGGCTGGAGAGATCGCTGACGCTGACCTGCCTCCTGGGGATCGCCTTCCTCGCGGTGCAGGGATCCGAGTGGCTCCGGCTGGTGGTCCATGGGTTGAAGGTCTCCTCGGGGGTCTACGGCGCGACCTTCTACGTCCTGATCGGGACGCACGGATTGCACGTTCTCGGAGCGGTGATCTGGCTCCTCGCGGTCCTCTTCAGGGCCCGGTCGAACAGATTCTCCGCGGACAACGCGATGGCGGTCGATCTCGTGGGGATCTACTGGACCTACGTGGGGGGGCTCTGGCTGGTGCTATTCCCGATGGTCTATCTATGGTGAGCCACGCTCGCCGCGCGGCCGCGCTCGCCCTGGTCGCCGCGGGATCGTGGGCCCTCTCGCCCGAGGCTCTTGCCCAGGGATGCGCGATGTGCCGGACCGCGGTGGAGGGATCCGACGATCCACTGGCCCGGGCCCTCTCGGTGAGCACCCTCTTCCTCCTGGCGATGCCTTTCGCGATCGTCGCCTCGGTGGGGGGCTGGATCTTCTTCTCGTTGAGGGCCGCGGGGCTGGCGGGGAAGGTGGATGGCACGCCGGCCGACGAAACGAACGAGCCCGCTCAGAGCGGGACCGAGCAGGGGGACTGAGTTGAGCCAGGCAGCGATGATCGACGACGAGGCCTACGCCTACGAGACCCCGCTGACCCCGGAGTCGTGGGGGAAGCTGGGGATGTGGGTTTTCCTGGCCGCCGACGCGATGAGCTTCGGGGGGCTTCTGGCCGGCTACGGAGCGCTGAGGTACGTCAGCTCGAACTGGCCGGATCCGAAGAGCACCCTCGGGATCAACCTGACGGCCTTCATGACGTTCCTGCTCGTCTGCACCAGCGTCACGATGGTGAAGGGGCTCTCGGCTGTGAAGCGCGGTGATCGCACGTGGGCCACGATTCACCTGCTCCTGACGGCGGGCGGCGGAGCGCTCTTCCTGGGGCTCCAGGCCTACGAGTGGAGCCACCTGATCCACAGGGGGATGACGCTCACGGGCAATCCCTGGGGGAGCACGCTCTTCGGGCCGACCTTCTTCATCCTGACCGGCTTCCACGGCATGCACGTGACGGGCGGGGTCCTCTACCTCCTGACGACGGTCTTCATGCTGAGACGGGGCGCCTGGGCCTACAACGAGGTCGAGATCACGGGGCTCTACTGGCACTTCGTGGACCTGATCTGGATCCTCGTCTTTACCTTCGTCTATCTTATCTGAGCCGGGCGCGATGACCCGGAAGAAGGATCGCTCATGACGCACCACGGATCGCATGGCCACGCCGGGCACGCCGAGCCCAACTACATGGGCGTCTTTCTGGCGCTCTTCGTCCTGACCGTCGCGGAGATCGCCTTCGTATTCATGCCCCTGAGCAGGTTCGCCATCGGCGGCATGCTGGTTCTGCTGGCCTTCACGAAGGCGATCCTCGTGGCGGCCTACTTCATGCACCTGAAGTTCGAGAACAGGACGCTGGCCTTCATCGCGGCGACCCCCATCCTGCTCTGCGTCATGCTGCTCTTCGCCCTCCTGCCCGACTCGGACCCCAAGGCTCCGGGCCGTCCAGCACCCGCCCCGCCCGCCGTCAGCTCCGAGCACTGATGCACGGGGAAGCTCCGCCGGGGACGACACCCGGCGGGAGCGGCTCGCGCGGCGAGTCATCCTCCGGCCCCTCGGCTGGAGATCCAGGTGGATCAGGCCCAAGTGCTGCAGCCCCTTCCGGGCGCTTCGCCTCGTTTCTGATCTGGGCGGTCCTCGGCTCAGTCCTGGCCGCCGTCGCGGTCGTGGGCGTCGTGAGCCTGATGTCCGCCCGCGCCCGGGTTCTTCCCGTCATGGGCGAGGTCACAGACTTCACGCTCACCGATCGCTCGGGGCGCTCCGTGAGCCTCTCCGACCTCGCAGGCTCCCCGTGGGTGGCCGACTTCATCTTCACGAGGTGCACGGGCCTCTGCCCGATCCTGAGCGACCACATGAGGAAGCTCCAGGAGGTCCTGCACGCGCGCGCGGACGTTCGACTCGTCTCGATCAGCGTCGACCCGCAGCACGACACCCCCAAGGTCCTCGCGGCCTATGCCGAGCGCAACGGCGCGGATCCCGGGCGGTGGTACTTCCTCACGGGGGATTGGGTGGCTACCCGGCGCCTCGTGAGCGAGGGCTTCAGGCTGGCTGTCTCGCGGGGCGATCCGGAGGAGGTCGCCGAGGGGGAGCTGGTGACGCACAGCGACCGGATGGTCCTGGTGGACGGCCGGGGCAGAGTGCGGGGCTACTACCACGGCACCGAGGACGAGGCCATCGACCTCCTCGTCGCCGACCTGGAGCTCCTCGAGTGAGCCGCGCCAGCTTGCGTTGTCCACCCCTCGTCGCGCATGGTGGCACTCGGTCGACGGTCGGGCTTTGAAGACTCGCAGCGTGCGGACTTCATGGACGCGGTAGCCTTTCTTCCACATCTCAACGGGGCGCTCAATGCGGTGTGCTTCGTTTTCCTGGTGTCGGGCTACGCGTTCATCAAGAACAAGAAGGTGGAGGCGCACAGGGCCTGCATGCTGGGGGCGCTGACGACTTCGGTCGTCTTCCTGATCTCGTACGTGACCTACCACGTGCAGGCAGGCTCGCGTCCTTTCATGGGCACGGGCATCGTGCGGCCTGTCTACTACGTCATCCTCTTCACGCACGTTGTCCTCGCGGCGGTGATCGTGCCCCTCGCCATCGTGACGGTGCGCCGTGCCGTGAAGGGCGACATCGAGCGCCACCGGAAGATCGCCCGCTGGACCTGGCCGCTCTGGATCTACGTCTCCGTGACAGGCCTCATCGTCTACGGGATGCTCTACCACCTCTACTCATGACCCTCACTCTCAGCGCAGGCGGCTGGTGGCGGCGGCCTGGACGGCGAAGGCGAGGGTGAGGGCACAGAAGGCGGCGGTGATTGCGACCGAGATGCCGAAGGGGGCGAGGGTCGCCACGGCAGCGGGCTCTGCGAGATAGAGCGCGCGGCGTAGCGCGGCGATGCCGTACGTCAGTGGGTTCAGCCTGACGATCCATCCCAGCCATCCGGGAAGCCCCTCCTGGGGGAAGAGCGCGCCGGAGAGCCACCAGATCGGGAAGAGGATCAGGTTCATGATGGCGTGGAAGCCCTGTGTCGAGGTCAGGCGCCATGCGATGACGAGGCCGAGGCCCGAGACGGTGAAGGCCAGGAGCGTCATCACGGCGAGCGTCGCCAGAAGAGAGGTGACCCCGAGGGGGATCCCCACGAAGGGCGCGAGGGGCAGGAGGAGAGCGGCCTGCCCGACGGCCAGGATCGTGCTCCCCGCGGCCTGGCCCATCACGACCGCCCAGCGCGGCACCGGGGAGACGAGCACTCCCTGGAGGAAGCCCGAGTGGCGATCCTCGACGACGGAGATCGTCGCGAAGACGGCCGTGAAGAGAACGACCAGCGCGATGACGCCGGGGAAGAAGTACTCCACGTAGCCCATCCCCTCGGGGGCGCCGGCCGGGCGGAAGGAGGCCTGGAAGCCCCCGCCGATGAGGACCCAGAGGAGGATCCCCTGCCCGAGCGAGCCCAGCATGCGGCTCCGCTGACGCACGAAGCGGACGACCTCCCGCCATGCGAGGCTGTAGATGGGCAGCAGGATCATCGGGGCGGCTCCGCTGTGCCGTCGAGCCTGTGGCCCGTCAGGTGAACAAAGACGTCCTCCAGGTTCGGATGACCGAAGGTGGCCGAGCGGATGACCTCGGGGAAGGCCTCGACGACGTCGCGGACGAACTCGTGGCCGCGCGGCGCCTCCACCCGAACCGTCCCGTTCATCACGACGGAGTCGAGGCCGAAGCGCTCCTTTACGCGGGCGCTCAGAGCGGCCGGCGAGCCGGTGCGCAGCGTGACCACGTCGCCCCCGATCCGCGAGCGCAGCGCGTCGGGGCTGCCCGTGGCGACGAGGCTTCCCTCATCGAGGATGGCCACGCGGTCGGCCCGCTCGGCCTCTTCGAGGAAGTGCGTCGTGAGGATGACCGTCACCCCGCGCGACTGGCGCATCCCCTGGAGGAGCTTCATGAAGTCGAGGCGGGCCGCTGGGTCGAGCCCCGTGCTGGGCTCGTCGAGAAGGAGGAGATCCGGCTCGTGCAGGAGCGCCTTCGCCAGCTCCACCCGGCGTGCCAGCCCCCCTGAGAGAGTCGAGACCATTTCGTCCGCGCGTTGGGCGACTCCGAAGGACTCAAGCGCCGCGCGCCCCTTGTCGCGCAGGCTCCGGCCGCGCAGGCCATGGAGATGGCCGTGGTGGATAAGGTTCTCCATGCAGGTGAGGCGCGCGTCGAGGCTCGGGCTCTGGAAGACGACGCCGAGGCGGCGTCGCACCTCGACGGCCCCCGTCCGCACGTCATGGCCGAAGATCCGCGCCTCGCCCGACGTGGGGCGCAGGATCGTGGCGAGGATACGGAAGAGCGTCGTCTTGCCCCCGCCGTTCGGGCCCAGCAGCGCGAAGACCTCTCCGGGCGCGACCTCGAGCGTGATACCCCGAAGGGCTTCGCGCTCGCCGAATCGGTGGCGCAGGTCTCGAACCTCGACGGCCGGTCCTTCCTCTCGCTGGTGATCGACTCGCGCCACGAGGCTCCCTGTGAATGCGCGCATTATATGATGCCCCGGTGATCGTCAGAACTGACGCCGATGCGATGCGCCCCTGGCTCGAAGATGCCTCCCTCATGGCGGGGGGGCGTGCCGAGAGGGTCTGTCTCCCCGGCGACGAGGCCGAGGCGGCGGAGCTTCTCGCCGAATGCACCGCCCGTCGCGAGCCGATCACGCTGTCGGGAGCGGGAACCGGGCTGACGGGCGCGAGGATTCCATTGGGCGGGGCCGTCCTCGCGACCGATGCGCTCGGGGGTATCCGCGATCTCCGGCGCATGCCCGATGGGAGCGGCGTGGCCGTGACGGGTCCCGCAGCCTCTCTCGCCGATCTCGAGCGCGCCGCCGCAGCGCAAGGTCTCTTCTACGGCCCCGATCCCACGGAGACGAATGCCTGGATCGGGGGCACCGTCGCGACGAACGCCTCTGGAGGGCGCACGTTCAGGTATGGCCCTACGCGGCGCCACGTCAGGAGGCTGCGCGTGCTCCTCGCGGGCGGTCAGGCGCTGGATCTCCCGCGCGGGCGCTATCGTGCGTCGGCCGGCGGAGCCTTCGCGCTTCCCCTTGCGACGGGGAAGGAGATCCGCGCCAGCCTGCCCTCCTACCGGATGCCCCAGGTCAAGAACGCCTGCGGCTATCACGCCGAGCCCGGGATGGACCTGGTGGATCTCTTCATCGGATCCGAAGGGACGCTGGGGCTCGTGACGGAGATCGAGCTGGCGCTGATGCCGGCGCCGGAGTCAGTCCTCGCGGGCGTCGTCTTCTTCACGTCGGAGAGCGACGCCTGGGGCTTCCTCGCCGAGGCGCGGCGCCTCAGCTACGCGGAGCGGGGCTTCGGAGGCCCGGCCGCCTCCGATCCTTCGCTCCCCGGTGCGCGCGGCCCCGCCGGCGGCGCCGAGGCCGTGGACGCGCGCCTCCTGGAGTCCTTCGACGGCGCCTCGCTCGACTTCATGAGGAGCCACGAGGCGTCCATCCCGCCGCGGGCGCGCGCGGCCATCTGGTTCGAGCAGGAGACTCGGCAGGCCACGGAGGGCTCCATCCAGGAGCGCTGGCTCGCCCTTGCGGAGTCGCACAAGGCCCTGACGGATGACTCCTGGTTCGCCGAGGGCCCCGAAGGCCGGAAGAAGTTCAGGGAGTTCCGCCACGCGCTGCCCGTTGGTGTCAACGAGTGGCTCTCGCGCCACGGGCAGAGGAAGATCGCGGGCGACATGGCCGTTCCCGACGCGGCCTTCGATCAGATGCTCGCCGCCTACCGCGAGACGCTCGACCCGACGGGTCTTGCCTGGCTCTCCTTCGGCCACCTCGGCAACAACCACCTGCACGTCAACATCCTGCCCCGCGACGACGGCGAGGCGGCCCGGGCCCGAGAAGCCTACGGCCGGCTCGTCGAGAAGATCACGGCCATGGGCGGGACCGTCTCGGCGGAGCACGGCCTGGGAAAGATCAAGGCGAAGTACCTCGCGGCCATGTACGGGCCTGAGGCCTTCCTCGAGATGGCGGCGCTGAAGCGCGCCTTCGATCCCGCGATGATCCTGAGCCGCGGCAACATGATCCCGGAGGAGTACCTCTAGGTCGGCTCCCTTGCGGCGAGGCGAAGGGTCGCCCTGCGCTCCTACTTTCGCCGTAGGCACATGGATACCAGGTGCGGCAACTCGACCGGCTCCAGACGTACGCTCCGGGCGACCCTTCGCCTCGCCGCGTGGTACGCACAACGTCAGCGAGCCTTACCCAGGCGCTTCCACAGCCATGTCGAGAAGCCCGTGAGTGCTAGCACGAGAAGGGTCGCTGAGATGACTACTTGCCAGAGGTGAGGAGCGGGGACCGAGGCGGCGTAGCTTTCAGCGAGGTAGCCGTAGCGGGCCTGCTCGCGGATGAGGGTCATCACTAGCAGGAGCACCACGAGCATGGGAGCGCCTGCTGTGACGAGGGGGGCCGGCTTCGGGGCGCTGCCGGCGTGCGTCATGACGATCATGACGGCGATGGCGAGCAGGATCCCCGTGAAGATGACCGCGGTCGCGCCTGGCGATCCGCCGAAGAACCTGTGGCGGACGGGATGGGGCAGCGCGATGAGCAGCCAGGTGCCGACTGCGAGCTGGACTCCCGTGAGCGTCGCGAACCACTGCGCGCCCTGCCTGATCACCCACTCCCCGTAGCGAGGCTCCCGCTTCCGGAGCCTGAGCCCGTGCAGCGCGAGGATCATCCCCGTCACCGCCACCGCTCCGAGGAGCAGATGTGCGAGGCGGGGGACCAGGCTGCTCGCGGGATTCAGCAGCGCGGCGATGGGGATGGGCTTTCCTGAAAGAAGGACGAGGTTGGGAGTCTGGATATCGGAAGCTGCGGTGCCGAGGTGGATCCTCTCGTCCAAGTTCTGTGCGGCTGCGCAGAGGAAGGCCGCCCAGGCGAGGAGAAGCGCCGCGGCACCCTGCGTGATCGAGCGGAGCAAGGATGATGCACGGCGGCCAAGGAAGATCGCCCCGATGGCGAGGGCCATGAGCAGGGCCAGGTCCACGACCGGCCAGACGCCGCCGTAGTGGCTGCTCACGCTTCTTGCCGTCCCGGCCTCGACGGCGGTGCCGGCGCCTCCGGTGAAGGCGCGGCCGTTCGGCGCGGTGATCCCCTCGAGGATCCAGTAGCTCAGCAAGCCCGTGACGAGCGTCCAGAGGCCGGCGGCAGGGAGCACGCGGAGTAGCCAGCTCCTGAGAGCCGCCGCATCTGGGCCGGCGCGGAGCCCCAGAAAGGCCGCGAGGAACGCGCCACCCAGGAAGAGATTCATCGGGATCATGTGGAGCAGGGAGGCCGGCACCTGGAGCCAGGCCGCGCCGTGTGGGTTGCCGATGAGCTGCTGCATGGATGGGAGACGGGAAGTTGAGAGGCTCCGGGGTGTCGCGTTGACGCCCGGCGAAGGGCCATGTTATAAGACCCGCTCCATTCCCGACACGGTCCCTATCCCATGCAGAACGCCCGCGACATCCTCCTCGCGACGAGCCGTCGATTGAACGAGGGAATCCGCGCCCTGGAGGCGACGGTCGAGTCAGGCGGCCCGGCCTCGGCTGAGATAGAAGAGATCCGCAGGGAGGCCGGCGAGGCTCTCGACGGGCTGCGCGCGGTTCAGGGCGCGAGCGGAGTCGTCGGCGACACGATCCCCAAGGTCATCCAGCACCTGGATCTGTTCATGGAGGTCGCGGCCTCGGCGGAGTCTGCCCCGTCTCTCTCCCGCAAGCTCCTGCGCCACCTCCTCGACGAGCAGCTCGAGCTGACCGCTGAGGCCGAGCGCGACGGCGCCGCGGCCGCGAGCCCTGCGGCCGGGCAAGGGGCCCTCGAAAGAGCAGCAGCGGGGAGGCCCGTCAGGAGGCCGGTAGACATCGCCGGCGGCGGGGACCAAGAGAAGGTCTCTTCGGCGGCGAGAGAGTCCACTGCGAGACCTGGCATGGCCGCGGCGGCACCCGGTGGAGCAGGCTCGAGCCTTCCCGGCGGGCGCCGCGCACTCACCGTAGGCAGCCTCATCGGCCGCTGACCGGCCCGGAGGACCCCAGATGGCGTTCGAGAACCCGCTTCACGACTGGCAGTGGGACGAGCTCAAGAGAGAGGTCGTCGAGGAGGCCTCGAGGACTCTCGTGGGCCGCCGCTTCCTGAGCATCTGGGGGCCGCTCAAGCCTGGCCTGCAATACCTCAAGACGGGCCGCTTCGCCCGGGACCGCTTCGGCGAGCTTCAGATGGTCAGCGACGTGGACCCCAACTCCGTGCAGCCTGAGAGGGAGGACATCGTCCCGGTCCCGATGATCTTCAAGGACTTCATCTATGCCTACCGGGACGTCGAGTACGCGCGAGAGCATGGGATCCCCATGGATCCCACGATCGCCATCCGCGCCGCCCACTTCTGCGCGGACAGCGAGGACGACCTCGTCTTCAACGGCAACAAGGAGCTGGGGCTCGAGGGGCTCCTGACCGTGAAGGGGAGCCACGCCGTGCCCATGAGCAACTGGGATCTCGCGGGCAACGCCTTCAAGGACGTCACTCGCGCGATCGACATCCTGCTGGAGAACAACTTCCACGGGCCCTATGCCCTGGTCGTCTCGCCCGGCACCTACCACCAGCTCTCGAGCGCGCACCGGGGGGCCGCATTCCTCGAGATCGATCCCATCAGCCGCCTGATCCCCGCGGGCATCTTCATGAGCGTGTCGGTCCCCGAGAGCGCGGCGGTGATCGTCTCGACGGGCAAGCAGAACTTCGACCTCGCCGTCACCGAGGACCTGACCCTCTCCTACATGCCCCCCGTCAGCAAGAACCACCCCTACAGGGTTCACGAGTCGCTCGTTCTCAGGATCAAGCGCCCCGAAGCCATCGCCGTCATCCGCCGCGCCGGCTCGGCCGGCAAGAGAGCGAAGAGCCGGCGCCGCTGAGATCCGCCCGATCGTAGACAGGCCACTCTTCGCACACAGCAGCCGGGTCGGCTGGCCTCCACGCCTCGCTCGGGCCGCTCGTCATTCCTCCCTGGACTCCCTGGCATACCCCCCCCGATGAGGGTGCCGGGCTTGACAGAGCAGGCCTGGCTCCGGTAGGCTGGCCATTACCATCCAAGCACCATCCTTATGGATGGTAAGGAGCAGGTCATGCCAGAAAGCGAAAAACTCACGATCAATATGGGAGCCGTGGATCTCGGCAAGATCGACCTCCTCGTCGAGGAGGGGCTCTACTCCAATCGCAGCGACTTCATCCGGTCGGCCGTCCGATCGCAGGTCGAGAAGCACCACTTCGAGGTCGCGCAGTCGGTCGCCCGCCACTCCTATGTCGTCGGCGTGCTCCGGTATGACCGGGCAACGCTGGAGCGGCTGAAAGCGAAGGGCAAGCGGGTCAAGATCACCTCGATCGGCCTGCTGAGCTTCGCGAAGGACATTCCGGCCGACCTGGCAGCCGAGGTGATCGAATCGGTGAGAGTCCACGGCGTCTTCCAGGCGAGCGAACCGGTCAAGGCCGTCCTTGCGGATCGGATGAGCTGAGAGGGACGGATCCGATGTCGGTACGATCGATCGAGCTCGCCTACAGGCGGCCCTCAGCGGCTGAGATAGCGGAGCGCACCCGGCAATTCCTCGAGTCGATCCGGACGCGCCGCAGCGTGCGGGACTTCTCTCCCGATCCCGTCCCCCCCGGCATCCTCGAGCAAATCGTGGAGACGGCGGCCCAGGCGCCTTCGGGCGCGAACCGGCAGCCCTGGCGTTTCGTGATCGTCACCGATCCGGCCGTGAAGAAACGGATCCGCGAAGCCGCCGAGGCGGAGGAGAAGGAGAGCTACGAGCACAGAATGCCGGAGGAGTGGCTCCGGGCCCTCGAGCCGCTCGGGACCGACTGGCACAAGGAGCTTCTCGAGATCGCCCCCGCCCTGATCGTGGTCTTCCGCAAGGAGTGGGAGGAGGGGCCCGGGGGAGAGCGGACGAAGGGCTACTACGTCTGGGAATCCGTGGGGATCGCGAGCGGCTTTCTCATCGCCGCCATCCACATGGCCGGCCTCGTCTGCCTGACGCACACGCCGAGCCCGATGAAGTTCCTGGCGGCGATCCTCGAGCGGCCCGAGGGGGAGAAGCCCTTCCTCCTGATACCGGTGGGCTACCCGGCTCCGGGATGCCGCGTCCCGGAGATCACCCGCAAGCCCCTCAGCGAGATCCTCACCATTCTCTAGGGACCGGGTCGCGCAGTTTCACCAGGGTCAGGGGACGATCCCGTTCTGCCCTTCTGACGAGTCGGGAGGCGTGAGACCTCGGGGCGTTCCGGTGGCAGCAAGGGCGAAGTCGCGGACCCTCTCGCGGACAGCGTCCCGGGCCGTCGTCCAGACCGAGTTGTGCATCGCTCCCGGAATCTCGAAGAAGTCCTTGGAGGGGGAGGCCGAGGCCTCGTAGAGGCTCCGCCCCATCGTGAAGGGGACGATCTCGTCCTTCGTTCCGTGGAGGAATAGGATCGGGAGCTTCACCCTACGGACCGCTTCCAGGTTGTCCATCTTCAGGCGCAGGATCCAACTCATCGGAAGGAAGGGGAAGGCTCTCCGGGCCATGTCGAGCGCCGAGGTGAAGGCGCCCTCGAGGATGATCCCCGCCGGGGCCGCCCCGCCGCCCTGGAGCTCGAGGGCGAGGCCCAGCGCCGGCGTCGACCCGATCGACTCGCCGTAGAGGAGCACCCGGCCGGGGGGGACGCCGAGGCGCCCCGTCAGGTGGTCCCATGCCGCGCGGGCATCGATCCGGAGGCCGGCCTCCGTGGGGGTGCCGGTGCTCTCTCCGTAGCCGCGGTAGTCCAGGAGAAGCAGCCCCAGGCCCGCCTCGTGGAGCTGGCGCACCTGGAAGAGCCTGTGGCTGACGTTCCCCGCGTTCCCGTGAAGGAACAGGATGACCGGGGACGAGCCCTGCCCGGGAACCCACCAGCCCGCAAGGACAGGGCCGTCAGGAGCCTGGATCCGGACATCCTCGTGGGTGAGCCTGAAAGTCGCGGGGGTCGCTTCGATGATGGGAGAAGGGTGGAAGGTCATCCTCTCCTGCATGGCCCAGAGGAGGAGGAGGAGCGCTCCGCCGCCGAGCGCCAGCCAGCCTGCGAACCCGAGTGCCACACCGTAACCCTTTCTCACGAGGTCGAGTCTAACGCAGGGCGGGGCCACCCCCCCTGACCTGGCGCCGGAATCTATGCCGGGACCCTGGCGACCTGGGGCGGGGGAGGTGGCCCCCTCTCTATATACTCCCCATCTATCGCTCTGTCGCCCCCGGATTCACGGCACCCGCCCGGAATCGCGCGCGGGCGGCCACCTCCCCCGCCCCAGCCCCCTCGGCGATCCGGGCGACTTCCAGAAACGCCTCGGCCGAACGCGGGTCGAGACTTGTGGCCCGCTCCAGGGCGGTGAGCGCTTCTCCATACTGGCCGCTGCGCGCCAGGGCGAGCCCCAGCCTCACGGAAGCGTCGGGGTCGGTGGGAGCGAGGGTGACCGCTCTCCGGAGGGGCTCGACCGCCTCGGCCGGGCGACCGGCCTCCAGCAGGACCACCCCCAGGTTGTAATGGGCTCGCGCGCTCGACGGCCGGCGGGCGATCTCCTCGAGGAAGGCCTTCTGCGCCTCCTCCAGCCGTCCCAGCCCGAAGAGAGCGATGCCCGCGTCGCTGAAGACGTCTTCGATGGAGGGATCCAGGCGCGCGGCTTTCTGAAGGTGCGGCAGCGCCTCGGCCAGCCGGTCCGCACGAAGCAGGTCCAGTCCCATGTTCCGGTGCGGCTGTGCCATGGCGGGCTGGATCTCCAGGGCACGCTCGTAGGCGGTCATCGCCTCGCGGTAGTTCCCGAGATCGTCTTGCGTCGCGCCGAGGTTGTACCAGGCCTTGGCGCTCCTCGGCGAGGTGGAGACGGTGGCCGTGAAGAGCGTGAGCTGATCTCTCCAGTCGGGGATCCTCGTGAGCACGCGCGCTGAATGGAGCGCGCAGGTCAGCGCCAGCGCCGCGACTCCGAGACGGCGGGGAAGCCGGGAGGGACCTCCCGAGAGCTGCGCGAAGAGAGCCGCCGCCACGATGCAGAGGCCGGCGCTGGGAAGGTAGAGGAGCCGCTCTCCCATGACCGTGCCGATCGAGAGCGGGATGTTCGAGACCGGGAAAAGCGCGAGCAGGTAAAAGAGAAGGCCGGCGCCGGATGTGCGTCCCCGCCAGGCCCACCAGAGCCCGAAGGCCAGGAGCAGGGCGTAGATCGCCGCCGAGCCCAGGAAGAGCGGGTCGAGAGGGGAGGTGATGAGGGGGATCTGGTGATAGGAGTAATCCGCCGAGAGCGTGAGCGGGAAGAGGAGGAGCCCGAAGTAGCGGCCCAGGATCCCGGCGGCCGTCAGCACTCGAGTCCCCGTCTCGATCCCCCCGAAGACGCTCCCGAGGGGATCCTCGGGAGGAAGACCGGGAACGATCGCCATGTGCAGGGCCAGGATGGTGAGACCTGCCGGCACCATCCAGGCCAGTGTGGGAAGCGCGCTGCGCCAGGCCCCCCGTCCTCGCAGGGTCATTTCCCCGGCGATGACGAGAGCCGGCAGGACGGCCGCGTGCTCCTTCGAGAGAAGGCCGGCCACGAAGAGCACGGCGGCCGCGGCGCGCAGCGCATGTGAGAGCGCCGGAGACATCGGGCCTGCATGATGAAGCTTGGAGTGGGCGGTGGTGAGTGCCTGCGCCGCACGATCGCCGCCCGGTGCCCCGGCGACCCTCAGGTGGCAGAGCCATCCCGCGATCACGAAGAAGGCGGCGAGGAGCTCGGAGCGCCCGACGACGGGAGCCACCGCCTCGACGTGGACCGCATGGACCGCGAAGAGCAGCCCTGCGGCGAGCGCTCCGCCGGGAGCGAGGCCGAGCGCCGCTGCCAGCAGAACCACCAGGGCGGAGACGAGCCCGTGGAGGAGCGCGTTCGTGACGTGATATCCAGCGGGTCCCTCGCCCGTGATGGCATGGTTGATGGCGAAGCTGAGGATGGTGATCGGCCGGTAGAGATCGCCCCCCTTGGAAACGTTCGCCCAGTAGTGAGAACCGAAGATCCCGCGGAGATCGCCGGGATCCCGCGCGAGGGGGTTGCGCAGGACGACATTGATGTCGTCGAAGACGAAGCCGTTGGACGCGGTCGGGAGGTAGAGGAGGAAGGCTGCCGCCGCCACGGCCAGGGCGCGGAGCATCAGCGCGCGGGAGGCGGCCCGGGTGCCTGCGGGCATCAGGCGCTGTTCAGGAAGCTCAGGTCCGCGCCCGGGGGATGCTCCACCGGATCCGCGCCGCGGCGGAAGATCCGGGCAGGGCGGGGGCCGCGCAGCACGACGCTGGCATCGGTGACGCTCAGCCAGGTGCCTTCCCTGAGGCCCAGCACGGGGGACTCGTTCTCCTCGAGGAACTCCCGGATCCTCGTCTCCCGCGTCTCGCCCATGTGGGTCGAGGCGGGTTCGGGATCGAGGTAGTGGGGGTTGATCTGGAAGCGGAGGAAGGCGAGCGCGTCGAACGAGGGCGGCTGGACGATGGGCATGTCGTTCGTCGTCTTCATGGTCGGCGCCGCGATGACGGTGCCGGCGCTGGAGCCCATGTAGGGCGTGCCCGAGCGCACCTTCTTCCGGAGGACCTCCACGAGCCCCCTTCGATGGAGCCGGTCGACGAGGCGGAAGGTGTTGCCGCCGCCCGTGAAGATCGCCTCCGCGGCCTGGACGCTCTCGACGGCCCGCTCGTCGTCGGCCGGCGTGACGATCTCGATGGCGGTCTTGCCGAAGCGCCGAGCCACCACGGCGCCGTAGCCCGCGTGATCGCGCAGCGCATAGGGGATGAAGGTCAGCTTTCGGACCCCCGCGAAGAACGTGAGGACCTCGTCGAAAACGTGGTCGAGGTAGCCCTGCCCGTGGTTCGAGGAGTTGGAGAGGAGCAGCAGCCTCATGGCCCCCTAGCCTACCGCAGCGGGGGCGCGGGGTCACGGCCGCGCCGGGCGGTTGGACCTCCAGCGCGCGATCCGGGGTCGTGCCGATGGCACGGCAGCGGGCTAGTCCTCATGGCCCCCCGAGGCGAAGGAGGTTCTCACGCGCTTCACGGCTATCCGGATCCAAATCCAGCGCTCTCTGGTAATTGTCCGCAGCCTCCTTCCGGTTCCCGGCGGCCGCCCATGCGTAGCCGAGATCGGCCCATGCCGTCGGATTGGACGGGTCGACCTCGGTGGCGCGGCGGCTCGTTTCGATGGCCTCCGGGATCCGGCCCAGGGCTAGAAGCGCCTTGGCGCGGTAGAACCAGCCGAAGTAGGAACTGGGGCAGCCTTCGATAGCGCGATCGGCCTCAGCCAGGGCGGTGACGGCATTGGCAGGAGTGACACGCGTGGAGCCAAGCGCGGCGGGCCGGAGGAGCGTGTACTCGTCTCGCTCCACGAGCCCAGGTGGGGCCGTGCTCCTCCGAGCGAGGAGGAACCCCTTGTCGTCGAGATTGACGGGCGCCCAGGCGGGCGACGTGATGAGCCAGCGGCTCACGGCGGGGGCGGGATCGGCATAGGAGAGCAGGACGAGATCCACCCGGTGCTCCTCGAGGTACTGCGCCATGGATGCGGGTGCCGCGAGCGCATCGAGCTGGGCTCGGTAGATCTCCTCCCCGTAGACGTCGTTGCGGGAGTCGATGCTCACCTTCACGCGGGGATAGGCCTTGTGGACGAGCATGGCCCCCCAGGAATACGAGACGAAGGCGTTGCCTGCGAGCCCGCTCCGGGCGACGTAGTCGGTGGCGCAGACGGGTGTTTCACGGCCCAGCCCCAGGCCGAAGGGCCGTGCGGGGCCGTCGAAGCTGAGCGGATAGCCGAAGGCCACGACGCCGCCCGAGGCCGCGACGAGGATCCCGGCAGCGGCCAGTACTCGCAGCGGGCTCGCCTCGGGGAGCAATCCTCCGGCTGCCGGTCTCCCCGGCTCGCCCCTCCGCTCGGGACTCCGCCCCGCCCTGCGCCGCCCCAGCCTGGAGAGTGCCCCCGCGAGGACGACGCTTCCGACGAGCGCCGAGTCGGCGATGGCGCGGTTGTGCCGGAGCGCGAGGAGCATGAAGGCGAGGGCGAGGAGCGTCGGGACCGGCTCGAGCCCGCGTCCGTGGATCATCGCGAAGGCGCACAGGAGGACGGGAAGTGACGCGATGAGAATCGCCGCCGGGATCGGTCCCCAGGCCGGGGGCCCGGCGAGGCGAAGCCCGGCGAAGGCAAGGAAGATGACTGTGGGTGCCGCGGTCATGAGCCGGCCGCCAAGGAGGCGCGAGGCCATCCCGCTTCGAGGCCCTGTCGATTGCGGGCGGGCGGCGAAGAGCGCGGTCAGGAGAGCGCAGGAGAGCGCCATCCATGCCGCCAGCATCGGGTTGGCATTGAAGGAGGGGTGCCACGGGGGCTGCCATTCGTAGATGCGCTCCATGTAGAGGCGCATCGACGTCAGCTCGAAGGGGAAGCTCAGGATCCGGGGCCCCCAGGGATTGATCATCGTCGCGAGCGCCGCCGCGATCGTGATCAGGGCGGGGATTCGGGCGCGGCGTGCGGCGGCGGAGAGGCTCTCCCGCAGCCCCTCGAGCCCCTCGCCCAGGGTGAGGAGGCCGAGCATGAGCAGGCCCATCACTCCTCCGGCATGGGTGTTCGCCCACAGGACCTGCACGGGAAGCAGGAGCAGGAGGATCCCGGCGCGGCGCCGACCGCGAGCGTAGTGGAGGAGGGCCCAGAGGTAGATGGCGGTGAAGAGCCAGGAGAAGACGTGGGGGCGCACCCAGAAGCGCGACGCGGCGATCCAGAGGCCCAGGGCCAGGGATGGAAGCAGGGCGGCCAGCCCGGCCCCCGCCTCTCCGGCCGCCAGCGCCAGGAGCAGGGCCGTGAGAGCCACGACGAGGGCGCTGGCGAGGATCAGCCCTCTCACACCCCATTCGGCGTGGATCAGGTGGAAGAAGACCGCCGCCATCCACTCGTGAGCCACGTAGGGGCGGCCCGCGGCCGTGAAGGAGTAGCTGTCGATCCTGGGAATGCGCCCTTCGTCCAGGATCCGCGATCCGGTCGTCACGTGGATCCAGATGTCGTTGACCGACAGGTCGCTGATGGCCAGAGTCAGCGCCCACAGCGCGAGGGCGGAGTATGCCAGCAGGCGAAGCGCCCGGATGGCGGCAGGCCCGTGTGCTCTGGTCAGAGCCCCCTCAGGCGCTCGAGGCTCTTCCTCACCATCTGGAGATCCGGGTTGATGGCCAGCGCCCTGTCGTACATCTCGATGGCTTCACTCGTACGTTGCGTGGCCTCGTAGATCCCCCCGAGGAATGTGTAGATCTGAGGGTTGTCGGGATCCATGCGGAGCACGAGCTGCGCGGTCGTGATGGCCTCATCGTATCGGCGGAGGGTGAGCAGGGCGCGCAGCTTGTAGGTATAGCCGAAGGTCGAAGCCGGACAGTTCGCTATCGCGTGCTCGGCCTCGGCGAGGACGCTCGGGGCCGTGATCGGATTGACCACGGTATCTCCCCAGGTGTTCGGCCGGATGTAGTTGTACTCCTCCCGCGCGATCAGCGCCGCATTCTCCGGAGTCCTCTTCACGATGACGAAACCGCGGTTGTCCAGGAAGACGATGGCCCACTGTCCGGTCGCCATGACGGCCTCGAAGACGGAGTTCCGTCGGTCGCCATGCGAGAGGAAGAAGAAGTCCACGTCGTTCGAGGCCAGGTACTTCAGCATGAGCGCGGGATCCTGGAGCGTATTGAGGTAGTCCTGGTAGATCTTCTCGCCATAGACGTGTCCGTTCCGGGAGTCCATGTTGACCTTGACCGAGGGGTACATCCGGTGGATCAGGAGCGAGGCGTAGGGGTAGGAAGTGAAGGCGTTGCCGGTGAGATGGTGTTTCTCGATGAAGTCGACACCGCAAACGGGCATGTTCTCCGCGATGCCCAGGCCCTTCTCGCGCCCCGCGCCCCTGAAGTCGTAGTAATAGGTTGTGAGCGCCGCGTGGAGCGAGATGGCCAGGAGCAGCGCCGATCCGGTGAATACCGCGGCAGGGGAGGAGGGATCGGGAGGATGCCTCCACCAGGGGAGGGCCTGGGCCGCCTGCGCGGAGGGAGTCTCCTCGAAGGAGGCCCGGCCAGCGCGCCCGCGGCGCCGGGATGACGTCGCCGCGGCGGAGGAGCCCCTCCGCGCGAGAGTCGCGGAGAGCGACGCAGCCATGACGGGGAAGATCCCGATCGCGGCGTCGGTGACGTTCCGGTTGTGGCCAATGCTGATGAGGAAGAGCAGGCTGAAGATTCCCGCTTGCGTGAAATCCACGGAGCGGTAGTTCAGAACGGTGAACAGCCCGAAGAGGGCGAAGAGAACGTAGAGGGCGACGCCAACGTTTAGTGGGCTCCAGCCGCTCATGTCCTCCGGCGGATCGAGCCGCAACACGAAGCGCAGGAGCTTGCCCGCAACCGGCACCATCCTATCGAGGTCACCCAGCCAGCCGCTCTCGCTGGCGGGGGGCTGGAGCCACAGTACCGTCATGATCGTGGCGAAGATGGCGAGCGCGACGAGGAAGAGGATGTTGACGGTGCCGAGGGCCGGGCCTCCGCCGCGCCGGCCCCCCCGCGCGCCCGGGAGCAGGCTGCCCGTCCCCCCCTGGGCGATGAAGAACCCGGCGCACAGGAGAATGAGCTCGATCATGTAGAAGAAGAACATCGTCGACGAATTGAAGGCGCGATCGTAGGGCGGCTTCCACTCGTAGATGCCCGTCATGTACACATCCATGGCGAACACCTCGAAGGGGAAGGTGATCATCCTCCACCCGTAGGGATTGACGAAGTTCACCAGGGCCGTCGCGGGGATGAGGGCGGCCAGGAACTTGATCTCGCTGGGAGGCAGAGCCCTCTCCTCACCGGCGCCGAGTCTCACGGCTCTCGCGCGGGCGAGTCCCTCGCCGAGCGCGAAGGTCGCCACGAGGAGAATCCCCGTCGGCCACGCCCCGTGCATGTTGATCCAGAGCACCTGGGCCGGCAGGAGAGCGTAGAGCCAGAGCCGGTTCCTGCCCCGCTCACGGTACCGGAAGAAGAGCCAGATGAAGAGAGCGATGAAGAGGTAGGTCAGGATGTGGGGCCGCTCGAGGAGGCGCGCCACGGCGATGTAGATGACGAGCGCCATGCCTGGGAGCAGCACCGACAATCGCGCGCCCAGGATGCGGGAGGTGTCGTAGAGCAGCCACCAGGTCGCGGCCGCAATTCCCATCTTCGAGAAAATGAGGCCGTTGACGCCCCCGAGCTCGTAGACGAAGTAGAAGAAGAGCCCGGCCAGCCACTCGAAGGCGATATAGGGGCGGTCGGTGGCGTTCCACGAGTACATGTCATTGCCCGGGACCCAGCCGTGCTCGAGGATCCACTCTCCCGTCTTGAGATGGATCCAGATGTCGTTGTTCGACATCTTGTACCAGTTCAGGACGACGAGGAAGACGGTCATCGAGAGCAGCGCCGTCAGGAAGGCGGCGCGCCGCAGCAGCGTGCGGCGCGATTCCGGGGAGGCGCTGGTGGGCTCGGCAGGCTGCGCGGAGCTCGAGGGTGCGGCCATCAGGCGCCGGGTGGGGGCGTGACTCGAGCGATCCGTCTCATCTCGGCGGAGCCTCAGGGCGGGAGGAGGTCAGTGTGAGGGCCGGGCCGCAGGGCCCGGCCCCCGGGAATGGCTGTGATTCCGCGGCGAGGTGCTTCAGCGGATGAGTCTGCGGGCCTCGGCGATCGCGGCGTGGATGCCTCGGGTCTTGCGAACCGACTTGACCCGGGCCTGGCTCCGCGCGCTGAGTCCCCGCATGGTCCCCATGTAGCGGCCCTGCAGCTTCAGGGCCTTGAGCTGTGAGGAGCTGAGCCTGGGGCGGCGGCGTCCGCCGGCCGCCTTGTCGATTCCCCGCCCTCCGTTGCCCGAGACGCCCGAAGCGAGCGCCGGAGCGAGGCGCTCGAACGAGCGCGCGATGTTGACGAAGGATCTCCGAATTTTCCGAAGCTCGCGTGTGACTGAACTCGTTGGACTCTTCTTCAAGGGGTGAACCTCCGGGTGAAATGTCGGTGCAAGTCGCACTGCGGAAATGGGCACCCATGATAGCACCCGAAGTCCATCCGGCGTCAATTGCGTCTACCATTGAGAGGCCGTATACTCCGGCTTCAAAGCCATGAAATCTTTAGTCGCGCGGATGATAACTATTCTGGTTGTCCTTTCGGGTGCTCTCTCCTGCTCGCAGGACGGGACGCCGGGCACCCCCGGAACCTCCGGGCCCCAGCCATCGGCGCATGGCGAGCAGGCCGTGATTCCTGATACACGATCCGCTGAGGAGAGCCTGCGCGACAGCACGCATTCCGTCTCGGCCATCGCAACGGACGTGCGTCTCTCGCCGGTGGCCATGGTGCAGTCGGAGAAGTTCATGTGCGTCTGCGGCTGCGGGATGGCTCTCGCGGAGTGCAGCTGCGGGAAGGATCCCGGCGGGATCACGATGAAGAAGAAGCTCCAGGCGCTCGTCGACGAGGGGCTGTCGCCTTCGGCGATCGCCGACGCGATGGTGGCCGCCTATGGCGGAAGCGTCCTTCGCTGAGATCACCTGAGCAGGCGGCCCTGCCACTTGAGACGCTGGCGCAGCACGTCGAAGTAGTTCCGCCCCGGCGACTGGATGAGCCGCACGGGGTTCGGCGCGCGCCGGGCCCTGACCCGATCCTCTCCCTCCAGCGGGAATCCCACCTGGCCGTCAATCGTGACGTAGACGTCCTCATGGCTGTTGCGCACGCGCAGCTCCACCGTGCTGCGCCGCGGCAGAACGAGAGGGCGGTTGCTGAGCGTGTGCGGGCAGATCGGGGTGAGGACGAAGGCGGCGACGCTCGGCTCCGTGATGGGCCCTCCCGCCGAGAGCGAATAGGCCGTGGATCCCGTGGGTGTACAGAGGATGAGGCCGTCCGCGCGGTAGGTGGTGATGTAGTCGTCGTCCACGCTCACGTCGATATTGAGGATCCGGGCGAGCGCGCTCTTGTTGATGACGACGTCGTTGAGGATGTCGTGGCGGGCCAGCACCCGCTCGCCGCGCATGATGGATACGCGCAGCCGCATCCGCTCGTCGATCTCGAAATGGCCGGTGAGGACGGATTCCAGCGCCTTGTACATCTCCTCCAGGGGGACTTCCGTCAGGAACCCCAGGCTGCCGAGGTTCACGCCCAGGATCGGCGTCCGCGCGGATCCCATGGCCCTGGCCATCGACAGGAGCGTTCCGTCGCCTCCTACGACGACGAGGAAGTCGCTGCGGGAAGCCATCGCCGTCCGTTCGATGCCGTCGCTGCGGCCGACGAGCGTGGCGGTCTGATGGTCGAGCACCGCCTCGACGTCCCGCCGGGCCAGCCATCGCAGGAGCTTCGAGGCCACCTCCTGCGACAGGCGGTGGCGCGGCTTCACGACGAGCCCGGCCCGGCGCACGGCCCGCCGCCCCCGCCGCGCTGCGCGGCCGCCCCCGGACACCGTCAGATCTCCCCGCCGGGGCGCCCTTCGCCCGGGACGGCCCCGAGGGCCTCCTCGATCAGGGCCGCGGTGGAAGGCGCGATCGGTGCGCCTCCCTCCTCTCCCGGGACGCGGACGAGATGCAGCAGGAACTCGACGTTGCCCGAGGCGCCCCGGATGGGTGAGGGCACGAGCCCGGTGGATCGAAAGCCGCAGCGGTAGGCCCCCTCGATGACGGTCTCGATGGCCTTCCTCCACGAGGAGGGCTCCCTGACGATGCCGCCCTTGCCCACGAGCTCACGGCCCACCTCGAACTGGGGCTTGACCAGGACGACGACGTCTCTCCCACGCAGCAGCGGGACGATGCGAGGGAGGATGAGGACGGCGGATATGAACGAGACGTCCATGACGGCGATGTCGGCCGGGCCGGGGAGGTCTTCGAGAGCCATGTAGCGCGCGTTCATTCCCTCGATGAGTGTGACCCGGGGATCTTTCCTCAAGCCATGATCGATCTGCCCCCGGCCGACGTCCACGGCGAAGACCCTCGCGGCGCCGCGCTTGAGGAGGCAGTCGGTGAAGCCGCCCGTCCCGGCCCCCACGTCGAGGGCGGTCGCCCCGGCGACCTCCAGCTCGAAGGCCTCCAGGGCGGCCGCGAGCTTCACGCCGGCGCGGCTCACGAAAGGTCGCGGCGGGCCCGAGACCTCCACGTGCGCTTCATCGCCGACGAGGGTTCCGGCCTTGTCGATCCTCCGTCCCTCCACGCTGACGCGCCCCTCCATCAGGAGCGCCTGGGCCACGGCCCGCGTCTGTGCCAGGCCGAGCCGGACCATGAGCCGATCAATCCTCTCCTTCGCCATTCTTCCTGGAAGCCTGCCCGAGTCGTGGCTCGGTCCGCGTCGCGAGCGCCGCGCCGCGCATGATGCCAGATGCCCGGATCGGCCGCCACCGCGGCCCCGCCGCCCGTCGGTAGTCCCGGGCCCCTCCCGGCTGTACAATCCCCGCTCGGCTTCGACGGCGGCCCGACCCGGCCGCCCCTCCCCGTCAGAGGCTCTCGGAATGTCCTCTTCGGAATCAGGGTGGATTGAGCGCCCGCTCCTCAGCCTCGTGATCCCCGTCTTCAACGAGGAGGAGAACATCGATCCCCTCATCGCCGAGATCGAAGCGGCGCTGCCGTCGCTGTCAGGTCCGGCCGAGGTGATCCTCGTGGACGACGGAAGCCGGGACGGGAGCTGGAGCCGCATCCTGGCGGCGGCCTCCGGCCGCCCCTGGCTCCGGGCGCTGCGCTTCCTCGGCAACCAGGGGCAGACGGCCGCCATCGCGGCCGGGATCGACGCGGCTTTGGGCGAGCTCATCGCCTTCATGGACGCGGATCTGCAGAACGATCCCAGGGATCTTCCGGCGCTCATCCAGCCCATCCTGGAGGGGCGGGCGGACGTGGTCTGCGGCTGGCGCGCGAAGCGCAGGGACAAGGCCGTCTCCAGGATCATTCCGTCGGTGGTGGCGAATGCCCTCATCCGCGTATCACTCGATCTCAGGCTCCACGACCTGGGCTGCACGCTCAAGGTCTTCCGGCGCGCCTACCTCGAGGACGTCTCGCTGCTGGGGGAGATGCACCGCTTCATCCCCGCCTTCGCGAGGGCGCAGGGGGCCAGGATCGACGAGGTGCCCGTCAATCACCGCGCGCGCCGCTTCGGGCGGAGCAAGTACGGGCTGACCCGCATCTACAAGGTCCTCATCGATCTCGTCACCGTGAAGATGCTCAACACCTACGGGACGAAGCCCGCCTACTTCTTCGGCAAGATCGGGTTCTCCTTCTTCGGGCTCGGCAGCGCGGCCCTGGCCCTCGTCGCCTACCGCGTCCTCGTCCTGGGGAGGACCGAGGCCACTCCGATGGTCTTCATCATGATGCTCCTCTACGTGGCCTCCCTCGTCTGCTTCATGTCGGGCCTGCTGGCCGAGATCAACATCCGCATCCTGCACGCCACGCGCGGCACCCGTCCCTTCAAGGTCGTCGAGCGGGTTGGCTTCGACGCCGGCGCCGTGAAAGAGCCCGCCTGAGGCTGCGCGCATGTGCGGCATCTACGGCGTCCTGCACCCCGCGCGCGACTACACCGACGTGCTCGCCACGATGCGCGAGTTCCTGCGCCACAGGGGTCCGGACGGCGAGGGGATGGAGCGCCTGCCCACCGGCGTCCTGGGTCATTTGAGGTTGAGCATCATCGACCTGAGCGAGAAGGGAGCCCAGCCGATGTGGGACGCGCAGAGGCGGGCCTGCATCACCTTCAACGGAGAGATCTACAACTACCGCGAGCTGCGGCAGGAGTGCCTCGACGCCGGGGTCCGGCTCGTCTCCACGTCGGACACGGAAGTGATCCTCAACCAGTACCTGCTCCACGGCCGATCGGCCTTCGACAGGCTCAACGGGATCTTCGCTTTCTGCCTCTACGACGCCGCGAGCGGGGACTACTTCCTGATCCGGGATCCCATGGGCATCAAGCCTCTCTACTACGCCGAGCGGGGAGCCGAGGTCTTCTTCGCATCCGAGATGAAGGCGCTGGCGCGAACCGGGATCCTCCCGCCCGAGATCGATCCCGCGGCGCTGCAGGCCTACCTCCAGCTCGATTTCGTCCCGGCTCCCCTGGCGATGGTGCGCGGGGTCCGCAAGCTCCGCGAGGGCCACCTGCTCCATGTCACGGAAGGCGGCCGCCGCGAGACGTCCAGGTATACCTCGCTGCCGGAGTCGGCCTCGCCCGTGGAGCGCCCCCTCGAACAGGACGTGCGCGAGTACGGGAGGCTGGTCCGCCAGGCGGTGAAGCGCCAGCTCGTCGCCGACGTGCCGGTGGGAGTCTTCCTCTCCGGCGGGATCGATTCCTCCACGATCGCGAAGGTCGCCACGGAGGTGACCGGCGCGCCCGTCGACACCTTCTCCATCGGCTTCGAGGATCCCTCCTTCGACGAGTCGCGCTTCTTCAGCGACGTGGCGCGCTCTGTCGGGAGCCGCCATCACATGGAGATCCTCGGCCCGAAGAGCCTCCTGGACTTTCTTCCACGGGTGCCCCACGTGGCCTGCGAGCCCGTCGCCGACGGCTCGATCTTCCCGACTTACCTGCTGTGCCGCTTCGCGCGGTCACACGTGAAGGTGGTCCTCTCGGGCGATGGAGCCGATGAGCTGTTCGGCGGCTATCCCACCTACCGCGCGGCCGCGGGAACGGGCTGGCTCGGGCGGATGCCTGCGTCGTGGGGGCGCGCCCTGGCTCGCGCCGCGCACGCGACGATGCCGGTGAGCTACGACAACTTCTCGCTGGATTTCCGGGTGAAGAAGCTCCTCGAGGGGATTCACCCGGATCCGATCCTGCGCAACGCGCGATGGCTCGGCTCGTTCGCCCCCGAGGATCTGCCCAGGCTCATGACCACATGGGATCCCGGCATGCAGGCACGGCTCGAGTCGATGCTGCACGAGCCGTCCGCCGCCGCGAACGGGGCGGGGAGCCTCGAACGGCTGCTGCGCTCCGATCAGCGGTTCTACCTCCAGGATGGCGTCCTCGTGAAGGTGGATCGCGCGAGCATGGCGAGCGCGCTGGAGGTCCGCGTTCCCTTCCTGGATCCCGACATGGTCGCCTTCGCCCGCGCGCTGCCGCCCGACAGGAAGGTGCGCGGCCGCCAGTTCAAGCGGATCATGAAGATCTACGCGGAAGGGAGGCTCCCCGAGGCCGTCATCCGCCGGCCGAAGAAGGGCTTCGGCACCCCCCTCGGCAAGTGGTTCCGCGGAGAGCTGAAAGAGCTTCTCGGCGACGCGCTCTCGCCCGAGCGGATGCGAAGCCTCGGCCTCTTCCGAAGCGACTACGTGTCACGCCTGGTCGACGATCACTGGAAGGGGAGGCGCGACAACCGGAAGCTGCTCTTCAACCTCCTCCTCTTCACGCTGTGGCACGACACGCTGCGCGACCGGCGGCCGCCGGGGCTGGGGCTGCCGTGAGGGTCGAATCCCGCGCCGACGTCAACCGCGACTACTACGGGAGCACGCCACCCGGCCTCCAGGACTACTGGCGTCGGATGGCGGCGCCCCGTCAGAGGGTGGCAACGCTGCTCGAGCTGCTGGCCGAGGCGCCCCCCCTGAGAGTCGTGGACCTGGGTTGCGGGGGCGGCCAGCTCCTGGCGGAGATCGCATCGGCCTGGCCGGGCGTCGAGCTCGCCGGGATCGATCTCTCGGAGAGGCAGATCGAGGCCAATCGCGCCGCGATGCCGGGGATCGAGTGGCAGTCCGTGGACCTGGAGCTTCCCGATGCCATCCACCCGGCGCAGGCGGGCCGCTTCGACGCCGTGGTGGCCTCGGAGATCGTCGAGCACCTGCACCATCCGGCGAGGTTCCTGCGCTCGGCGCTCGCCCTCGCGGCGCCCGGCCACGGGAGGCTCCTGCTCTCGACGCAGAGCGGGCCGCTGAGGGAGACGGAGCGCAGGGTGGGCCACCTGCGCCACTTCACCGCCGGCGAGATGGAATCCCTGATGAGGGAAGCGGGCTGGAAGGTGGAGAAGGCCTGGAACTGCGGATGGCCCTTCCACGATCTCTCGAAGTGGTGGGCGAACCGGGATCCCGACGCCACGATGAGCCGCTTCAGCGATCGCGCCTACGGCCCCGGCGAGAAGCTCGTCTGCTTCGCGCTGCGCGCCGCCTTCCGGATCAACTCACCGCGGCGTGGCGCCCAGCTCTTCGCCGTGGGCACGCGTCCCGGCTGACCTGCCCGTGCGGGTTGCCTTTGCGCGCGGTGCTCGATGCACCTGGGATTCTGTCGTGATTCCGAGTCGTGGTCTGCTGTTCAGCGGCTGCGGGTGGTTACCCACTCCGCGATCTCACGCAGGAGCGAGCCCGCCTCGCCGAAGCCCTCGATCGATTGGACGGCCTCGGAGGCGCGGGCGGAGGCCATCTCGCGGGAGCGTTCCAGCCCGTGGATGGCTGGGAAGGTGGCCTTCCCCGCGCGGCGGTCCTTGCCGGGGGACTTGCCGATCTGCTCGGCGGTTCCCTCCACGTCGAGGATGTCGTCCGTGATCTGGAAGGCCAGGCCGAGGGCCTTCCCGTAGCGCTCCAGGGTCCGGATCCCGCTCGCCGAGCCGCCCGCGAGGAGCCCGCCGGCCGTGCAGGAGGCGGTGATGAGCGCCCCTGTCTTCATGCCGTGGATCGTCGTGAGCTCCATCGCCGTTGCAGCCCGCCCCTCGAACGCCAGGTCCATCGCCTGCCCGCCGATCATGCCGGAGAGGCCGACCGCCTCGGCGACCACGCGCAGGGCCGCGATCTTGCGCGGCGCGAAGGCGTCTCCTTCCGGATAGCGGGCGAGGATCTGGAAGGCGAGGTTCAGGAGGGCGTCGCCGGCCAGGATGGCTTCGGCCTCGCCGAACTTCACGTGCAGGGTCGGCCGGCCTCGCCGCAGCTCGTCGTCATCGAGAGCAGGCAGATCGTCGTGGACCAGGGAGAAGGCGTGGATCATCTCCAGGGCGCAGGCCGCCTCGAGGAGATCCTCCTCGCGGCCTCCGGCCGCCCGGCCCGAGGCGAGAAGGAGGATGGGCCGGAGCCGCTTGCCCTCGCCGAGGACCGCGTAGCGCAGCGCCTCGCCGAGGGCGGGGCGCGTGGTTCGATCGGCCTGGGTGAGGCGATCGAGCGCCGCGTTGATTTTCTGGCGCAGCGGCGTCAGGCGCTCTTGCAACGCGATCAGTCGCCGCTCTCCTGGGGCTCGAAGGGCATCGGGGTGATCTTCCCCTCGGAGTCCTTCATGAGGATCTCGATGCGGCGCTCCGCGGCCTGCAGCTTCTGGTCGCAGAGCCGGGAGAGCCGGACACCTTCCTCGAAGAGCTTCAACGAGTCTTCGAGGGACATCTCGCCCTCCTCGAGCTTCCCGACGATCTCCTCGAGGCGGGTCAGGGCCGACTCGAACTTGATCTCTTTGGTCGCCAACTCAGGCTCCTAGGGCTCCTCGACCCGCGTCACTTCGCAACGGAGCGCCCCGCGATGGAGCCGGACGCGGACATCACGCCCCTGGAGGGAGGGGACGGCCTCGCGGAGGATCGCGCCCGTGGCCGCATCATGACAGATGGCATACCCCCGTTCCAGCACCCCGAGCGGCGAGAGGCTCTCGAGCCGCCCCGCGGAGCGGCCCAGCCTCTCGCGCTGTACGGCCAGGCGGGCCCGCACGGCCCCCTCGAGCGTGGAGACGACGCCGGCCAGCCGCGCGCGCCTCGATCGCACCTCGGCACGGAGGCTCCTCGGCGAGAGCCTCTGCCCCGCCAGGCTGAGGCGGCTCCGGGCGGACTCGATCATCGCGAGGCCGGACCTCGCGAGCCGGCCGGAGAGATCGTCCACGGTCTGGAGGCTCTCCCTCAGGCGGGACTCCACGCCGATCAGGGCGCGGCTGCCCGCGGCCCGCTCGAGGCGCGCCCGCCTCTCTCCGAGGAGGATCGTCGCCGAGCGGGCGAGGCCCGAAGCCGCGTGGGCCACGCGGGCCGCGAGCTCATCGCGGGACTTCAATACGATCTCCGCGGCCGCGGAGGGAGTGGGTGCGCGCACGTCGGCGACGAAGTCCGCGATGGTGAAGTCCACCTCGTGGCCGACGGCGGAGACGACGGGGACCCTCGTCGCCGCGATGGCCCGCGCCACGGGCTCCTCGTTGAAGGCCCAGAGATCCTCGAGGCTGCCGCCCCCCCGCCCCACGATGATGACCTCCACCTCCGGGCGGGCGTCGAGGAGGCGGATGGCTTCGACGATCTCGCCGCCCGCCTCCGCTCCCTGCACGCGGCAGGGCGCGATCAGCACGTGCAGGTCGGCTCCCCGGCGCTCGAGGACGCGGAGGATGTCCCTCACGGCAGCTCCCGTGGGAGAGGTGGCCACACCGATGTAGCGGGGCAGGGCGGGAAGGGGCCGCTTGCGCCCATCGTCGAAGAGCCCCTCCGCGCGGAGGCGGCTCTTGAGCTCCTCGAAGGCGGCCTGCAGCTCGCCCACGCCGACGGGCTCCATCGTCTCCACCACGACCTGGTAATGGCCCCGCGGCTCGTAGAGCCCGATGCTCCCCCGGACGAGGACCTTCATCCCGTCGGCCGGCTTGAATCGGATGAGCCTGTTCGTGTAGCGGAACATCGCGGCGCCGACCTGGGCGCGCTCGTCCTTCAAGGTGAAATACCAGTGGCCCGAGCCGTGGGCCTTGAAGTTCGAGATCTCGCCCACGAGGAAGACGGAGGAGAAGCGCGCCTCGAGCATCTCGCGGGCCAGGGCGTTGAGATCGGAGACGGTGAAGGGGCGGGAACGGGAGCCGTGCGCCCGGGGCTCGTCCTTGTCGGGCTCGGGGAGGGTTCTCTGCGCCACCCGATCTCCTACATCGCGAAGTCCACGGAGCGGGTTTCGCGGAACACGCTGACGCGGATCTGGCCGGGATAGGAGAGGCTCTCTTCGATCTTCCGCGCGATGTCGCGCGAGAGCCAGACAACTTCACGGTCGCCGAGCTTCTCGGGCTCCACGAGGACTCTCACCTCGCGGCCGGCCCGCATCGCGTAGGCCTCCTTCACGCCCGGGAAGGACCGCGCGATCTCCTCGACGCCGGTCAGCCGCTGGATGTAGTCCTGGAACATCTCCCGGATGGCGCCGGGGCGGGAGGTCGAGACGTTCTCGGCCACCTCGAGGATCACGGCTTCCATCGTGCGGGGGGCGACGAGGCCGTAGAGGGACTGGATGCAGTGGACGACGGGCTCGGCCTCGCCGAGCCTCTGGACGGCCTCCGCGGAGGCGAGAAGGGGAGATCGGTCGGGGCCGTCCTCTTCGGCGAAGCCGACCTTGTGCAGGAAGCCGGCCCGCCGGGCCGTGTCGGCGCTCACGCCCAGAAGGCTCCCGATGCCCGAGGCCACCTGGGCCACCTCGAGGCTGTGCTGGAGCAGATTCTGCCCGTGGAAAGACATGTACCCCAGGCGCCCCGTGAGCCTGAAGAGGCGCGGGTTGAGGTCGTGCAGCCCCAGCTCCAGCGCCGCCGCCTCGCCCTGCTCGGAGACGATCCGGTCGAAGTCC
>CAZMRF010000018.1:0-37731 GCA_964568735.1 uncultured Acidobacteriota bacterium | reverse complement strand
TCCTCCTTCACCTTCGTGACGACCTCTTCGATGCGGGCCGGGTGGATCCGGCCGTCCTCGATGAGCTTCTCGAGGGCGATCTTCGCCACGGCGCGCCGGATGGGATTGAAGGAGGAGAGGACGATCGCGCGGGGCGTGTCGTCGATGATGAGGTCCACCCCCATCGACATCTCGATGGCGCGGATGTTCCTTCCCTCGCGCCCGATGATGCGCGCCTTCATGTCGTCGCCGGGCAGGTCCACGACGGTCACGGTGGACTCGGCCACCTGGGGCGGGCGGTAGCGCTGCATCGCCTGCGTGATCACCCAGCGCGCCTGCTCGGCCGCCCTCTCGCGCGACTCCTCCTCGACGCGCTGGATCCGGATGGCCGCATCGTGGCGGGCCTCGGTCTCCATGTCCCTCATGAGCTCGTTCTTCGCCATCGCCGAGGAATAGCCCGAGATCTGCTCGAGGCGCGCCCGCTGCTCGGCGATGGACTTCTCGAGGCTCTGCTTCATCTGCGTCGTGCGCGCCTCGGCCTCGGTGAGGGCGGCGTCGCGCGATTCCACCTGGGAGAGGCGCTCCTCGTAGAGCTGCGTCTTGCGCTGCAGGTTCCGGTCCCGGGCTTCGAGGCTCGAGGCGGTCTCCTCGAGGATCCGCGCGCGCGCGGCGGATTCCTTCTCGGCACGGTCGAGGGCCTCGGAGACCTTGAGGCGGGCCTCCAGCTCCGCCTCCTCGAGGCGGGACTTCGCGTCGCGCTCGGCCTTCTCCATCACGGCGGCGGCGCGCTCCCGCCCTTCGGCCAGACGCTTCCTCCGAATGGAGGCCCGGATGAAGTGATCGACGACGAGGGCGAAGGCGGCCAGGATCAGCCCCAGGAGGATCGCGACGGGGAGTGACATGAGGGGCTAAGAGCCGGTCCGGGTCATGGCCTGGGTCGTGAAGCCAGGGCTCGCGAGCCGCAGTCGCCGCACGACGGCGGGTCGCTTGTCCCGGTGGATGGCGGTCCGTGGGCCGGTCCGGCTCATGGCTCGGTCTCGCGCCATGGTCCGGACAGACCCCCGAGGGGGTCGGGTTACCCCCCGCTTGGTCGTGTGCCGGTTTCCTTGAACCTGGTGACCCAGGTGGGAACCTGGCCTCGCGTACGTGCTCCCCGGCGTACCGGGCATGCACTCCGCGAAGGTACTGCGGTCCCCCTTGCGGTGGTGTTGGCTCAAGCGGCCCCGTGCATCACGGGCCGCGCAGCGGGCTAACCAGACGCCGGATTGTAGGCCCATCCTCCGAAGGTCGTCAATAGCACGGGAGCCAGCCTCCCGGTGCTGCAGGGTCGCCGGGATCGACTACTCACCTCGGTCAGAGGCCAGAAGGCGCTCCACGAAGGCGGGGACGAGGGTGGTGGCGGGGCCGTGGACGGCCTCGTCGAAGATGGGCGTGAGCCCCGTCGCCTCCAGCGTCAGCTCCACCGTGCGGGCCCGGCCCGAGCGGCGGACCTCATCGACGAATCCGGCCGCCGGCCAGACCTCGCCCGACGTGCCGATCGCCGCGAAGAGCGCGCAGGAACGGAGCGCGGGGTAGACCCGGTCCAGCTCCAGCGGAACCTCACCGAACCAGACCACGTGGGGGCGGAGGGTCCCGGTCAGGCGGCAGCACGAGCACGGGTCGGCTTCGGTGATGTCCCCGCGCTGCTCGTGGATGCGGCCCGTCTCCGAGCAGCGTGACTTGAGCAGCTCGCCGTGCATGTGGATGAGGCTCTTCGTCCCGGCCCTCTCGTGGAGATCGTCCACGTTCTGCGTGACGACGAGGAGGGAGCCGGCATGCTCCCGCTCCAGCTTCGCCAGGGCGGCGTGGGCGGCGTTGGGCTTCACGGCGGGGGAGAGCAGGTCACGCCTGCGCGCGTTGTAGAACTCCCGGACGCGGCCGGGGTCGCGGCGCCAGGCGCCGGGAGTCGCCACGTCCTCTATGGAGTGCTTCGCCCAGATGCCGTCCGCGTCGCGGAAGGTGTGCAGGCCCGATTCGCGGGAGATGCCGGCGCCGGTCAGGACGACGACGTCGTCAGCCTTCGAGAGCCTCATCGAGGATCTGGCTCCACTCGCTGATCCGCGAGGCCAGCTCGCCCTGCCCGCCGTTGGGTGCGCGGAGGGGTTGAGGCTGGGCGGCCGGGGAGGGGCCCGACTCCTTCTTGAGCCGCAGATGATCGTCGGCGATGTTCAGTGCCGTCAGGACCGCCACCTTGAGCGTGTCGACGGCCGTCGTCTGGCGGGCGACCTCCCTCATGCGGCCGTCCACGTAGGAGGCGAGGGTCGTGACGTATTCGGGGTCCTCGTCCGCCCTGAGCCGGTAGGTCTGACCGAAGATCTCGACCTGCACGAGTCGTCCATCGGGGGACATGTCGAACCTCCTATTCCATCCCGTCAGCGGCGGCGAGCATCTCCTGACCGTCAGGGCGCCCCTCGGCCTCGTCGAGGAGCGCGAGCATCCGCTCGACGCGGGAGAGGATCTCCCTCCGCTCGTCCATCAGGCGTTCCACCTCAGGGGCGAGATCCTCGGAGGGGCGGCCCTCCAGTGCGGACTGGAGCTCTTCGATCTCCTTCTCACGCTCCTCGAGCCGGCGCGTGAGCGAAGCCCGCTCCTGGCGCAGGGTGGCGATGAGGTCGGCCGCCTTGCGGATTCTTTCTTCGAGTCGATCCAGCCCTGTCGTCTCCAACGGAATGCTCCTTGTCTCCGGCCCGGGCCTCACTGCCTCAGGGTTATTCCCAGGCGAGCCCTCAGCGCGGCGAGGACCGCCTGCTCGGCGGCCTGCACGTCTTCGGCCGACAGTGTTCTGTCGGGATCCTGAAACACGATGCTGACGGCGAGAGATAGACGACCCTCCCCGATGGACCCGCCCGTGTATCGATCGAAGAGCTGGACCTCCGAGACGATCCTGCCGCCGGAGGCCCGGATTTCATCCTCGATGTCCCTCCAGAGTACGCCGTGCGGGACCACGAGCGCCAGATCCCGGCTGGCGGAGGGGAAGCGTGGAAGGGGAGTGAACCGGGGCGGGGCTCCCTCGATCGACAAGAGATCCGTGAGGCTCATCTCCGCGAAGTGCACTCTGGCCTTGACGCCGAGCTTGCCGGCGGCAGTGGCGGCGACCTCGCCCATCCTGCCCACCGGTCTGCCCTCGGCGATCACCTCGATCCCCGTACCTCGCGAGAAGACGGAGGAGGCCGAGGGGGTGAACGACACGGGGATGCCGAGCCGCTCGGCAGCCTCCTCGACGGCCCCCTTGAGGTCGTGGAGCGTCGCCTCCCGGGGAGGCTCCGACCAGTGGCGGGCTCTCGCGAGCCCTGTCATGGCCAGGCCGCACAGGAGCGGCTCCAGGCGCCCGGGATAGCCCGATCGCCCCGGGGCCACGCCTGGATCCTCTTTCCCACCCTGGGGACTGCTCTGGATCCCGGAGGCAGGGCGATGAAAGGCCCGGCCGATCTCGAAGACGGCCGCATCGCGCACTCCATGCCGGAGATTGTTCTTGAGGATACGGGCGAGGCCGGGGAGGAGCGTGCTGCGGAGGCACTCCTGGCCTTCGGCCATGGGATTCGTCAGGCGAAGCGTCTCCTGCCCGTCGAGGCGGCCCACGGCATCCTCGTCGGCCGCGACGAAGGGAAGGCTCATGACCTCGGTGAAGCCCGAGGCCAGAAGCGACGCGCGCAGCTCGTCCTCGCGCGCGTGCGCGGAGCGATGCAGCGCGCCGTAGCCGGGGAGGGCCGGGTGGTGCTCGGGGATCCCCTCGTAGCCGATGATGCGCCCCACCTCCTCGACGAGGTCCGCCTCTCCGAGCACGTCCTGCCGCCAGGAGGGGAGCGTGACGTCGAGAGATCCTTCCCCAGGTGAGACTCCGAAGCCGAGCGCCTCGAGAGCCTTGCCTGCGGCTTCGCGCTCCACGTCCATTCCGAGGAGCCTGCCCGCCCGCGCCAGCCTGAGCCGGATCCGGCGCGGAGCCGGCGGCTGGGAGCCCTGCACGTCGAGGAGCCCCGGTGCCACACGGCCTCCCGCCAGCTCGGAGATCAGCGTCGCCGCGCGGTCGATGGCGACGGCGGCCGCCTCCCTGTCCGCGCCGCGCTCGAAGCGGTAGGAGGCGTCGGTGGAGAGGCCGAGCCTCCGCCTCGTCCTCCTGACCGAGGAGGGGGAGAACCAGGCGGACTCCAGCAGCAGCTCCGTCGTGGAGCTGGAAATCATCGATTCGGCTCCGCCCATGATGCCGGCGAGGGCGACGGGGCGCCGCGCGTCGGCGATGACGAGCATCTCCGCGTCGAGCGTGCGCTCGATGCCGTCAAGCGTCGTGAGCTTCTCTCCGGGTCGGGCCCTGCGCACGACGATCCGGCGCCCCTCGAGGCGAGCCAGGTCGAAGGCGTGCAGCGGGTGGCCGAGCTCCCAGAGCACGTAGTTCGTCACGTCCACGAGGTTGTTCAGGACATTGAGCCCCGCGTTGCGGAGCCTCCGGGCCAGCCATTCGGGCGAGGGCCCGACCGAGACGCCCCGGATCACCCGCGCGCAGTACCGCCCGCAGAGATCCCCGTCGGCGATCTCGACCCGCGCGTCGGCAGGGGGCTCCGATGAGCGCTCCGCCCCACCCTCGGGGAGGGGAGCGAGCCGGGCGCCCGTGGCAGCGGCAATCTCCCTCGCGATGCCGCGGACGTTCATCGCGTCGGGCCGGTTCGTGGGAACGTCGATCTCGAAGGCGATGTCGTCGCCGCTGCCTTCGACGGAGTCCACGACCATCCCCGAGCGGGTCAGGAGCGCGGCCAACTCATCGACGGAGACGGGGCTGGTCGATGGTGCGCCACCGCTCCTGCCCGAGGGCCGCGTGGCGCCCTTCTCGTCGAGCTTGTCGAGTAGGTCATCGAGGTCCCGTGTGCGCAGGACGGAGACATGCTCGCCAATCCACTCCAGGGGGAACTTCAAGGCAGCCTCCGGAACTGGCCCAGGAAGCGCAGGTCCCCCTCGAACATCAGCCGGATGTCGTCGATGGCGTAACGCATCATGGCGATGCGGTCCACCCCCAGCCCGAAGGCGAAGCCGGTGTAGCGCTCGGGGTCGTAGCCCACGACCTCGAAGACGTTGGGATGGACCATCCCCGCTCCGCCCATCTCGATCCAGCCCGTCCGCTTGCAGGTGCGGCAGCCTCGGCCGGCGCAGACCACGCAGGAGATGTCGTACTCAGCTCCCGGCTCGACGAAGGGGAAGTAGCCAGGGCGGAGGCGTATTTCCAAGTTGCGGCGGAAGACCAGCGACATGAAGTGGCGGATCGTCCCCTTCAGGTCCGCCATGGAGATCCCTTCACCCACGACGAGGCCCTCCACCTGGTGGAAGACCGGCGAGTGGCTGGCGTCGGAGTCCCGGCGGAAGGTCTTCCCGAGCGCGCACATCTTGAGGGGCGGGCGCGCCTTGAGCATGGTGCGGATCTGGATCGGGGAGGTATGCGTGCGCAGGAGTCCTCCCCCCTCGACGTAGAAGGTGTCCTGGTCGTCCCGCGCGGGATGATCCGGCGGGATGTTCAGCGCCTCGAAGTTGTACCAGTCGCTCTCGATCTCGGGCCCTTCCTCGATCCGGTACCCCATGGAGAGGAAGATCCCTTCGATCTCCCTCCACACCCGCGTCACGGGGTGGAGGGCCCCGGAGATCCTGGCGCGGCCCGGCAGCGTGGGATCGAAGGCGGGATCGGAGGCGCGATCCACCGCGACCGCGGCCAGGCGCGCTTCCGCTTCGGCCAGGGCGGCTTCGATCTCGACCCGAAGCTCGTTGGCCTGCTTTCCCAGGGCGTTCTTGCGCTCCGGGGGAAGGTCCTTGAGGGCGCGGAGCGCCTGGGTCAGGAGGCCTGCCTTCCGGCCGAGGAGGAGGTTCCTGAGGGCCTGGATCTCCTCCGCGCCGCCGGCCTGCCCGATCCCCCGCGCGAACTCCTCCCGGACCCTGGCGAGGGCGCTCTCGAGGGAGGCCGGGGAGGACAAGGACAGGCTCCCGGCCCCGTCAGGAGGCCGGTGGCTGGGGGACGGACTGCGCCTGGCGCGCCAGGCTGGAGAAGGCCGTGGGATCCGAGACGGCCAGGTCGGCGAGGCTCTTTCGGTCGAGTCCCACCCCGGCGCGCTTCAGGCCCGACATCAGGGCGCTGTAGGAGAGCCCGTTCGCTCGAGCGGCCGCGTTGATACGGACGATCCACAGGCGGCGGAAGTCGCGCTTGCGATTGCGCCGGCCGACGTAGGCGAAGGCCAGCGCTCGGTCGGCAGCTTCACGAGCGTGGCGGTGGTTCCGGCTCCTGAAACCGTACATCCCGCTCGTGAATTTCAGCAGCCTCTCGCGGCGGGCACGCCTCTTGGTTCCTCTCTTGACTCTGGGCACAGTCGTCTCTCCTAGGTGCCGTAGGGTAGAAGGGTCTTCACGATACGCTTCTGGGCTTTGCTGACCAGCCCCGAGTGGCGGAGATGGCGCTTCCGGTTGGTCGTCTTCTTCGTGAGGATGTGGCTCCGGTAGGCGTGGCCGCGCTTGATCTTCCCTGAAGCGGTGATCTTGAACCGCTTGGCCGCGCCCCTGTGCGTTTTCAGCTTGGGCATTGTCCTGACCTCATTGTCCGCGCCGGGCAGGCGCTCCTGAGCCGCCTGCCGGGCCCTGCTTTCCCGCCGGGGCAGGCGCGGGTTTCTCGCCGCCGGCCGTCTTCTTCGCCGACATGATCATCGACATGAAATGTCCTTCGAACCTCGGCGGCGACTCCACGATGCCGACGCCTTCCAGCTCCTTCGCAACCCTGTTGAGGATGGTCCGGCCGCGATCCAGGTACTGCCTCTCGCGGCCGCGGAACATGATGACCACCTTGACCTTGTCGCCGTGGTTGAGGAATCGCACGATGTGCTTCTTCTTGAAATCGTAGTCATGCTCGTCGGTCTTCGGCCTGAACTTGACTTCCTTCAGGTGAATGTTCTTCTGCTTCTTCTTGGCTTCCTGCTGCTTCTTGTTCTGCTCGTAGATGAACTTGCCGTAGTCCAGAATTCTACATACCGGCGGCACCGACGTCGGGGCCACTTCGACGAGGTCATAGCCTTTTTCCTGGGCGAGAGCCAGCGCGGCGTCGGGCGTCATGATACCCAGCTGGCCGCCGTTCTCGTCGATGACCCGGATCTCCCTCGCGCGTATCCTCTCGTTGATCCTCAGCTTGATGGTGGTGATAAGGTGTTCCTCCGCAGTGCCTGACGGGCCGGACGCGCCGGCGCGCGCCTCCGGGATCCCTTCACGGCGTCAACGACTTGCTCTTCACCTCCGCCTCCAGGGCGGCGATGAAGGCCTCGACGCTCTCGGCGCCCCGATCCCCCTGCGAGCGGGTTCGGACCGAGACGTTCCGTGCCTCGACCTCCCGGTCCCCGACGATGAGCATGTAGGGGACCTTCTGGAGCTGGGCCTCCCGGATCTTCGCGCCGATCTTTTCTCCGCGCTCGTCCACGGCGGCGCGCAGGCTTCTCTCGGCCAGCATCCCGGCGACCTCGCGTGCCCAGGGGAGGGCCCGGTCGGTGACGGGAAGGACCGCCGCCTGGAGGGGCGATAGCCACGCGGGCAGCGCGCCCCCGAAGTGCTCGATGAGGATCCCCATGAAGCGCTCGATGGAGCCGAACATCGCCCGGTGGATCATCACCGGCTGCTGGTCGGTGCCGTCGGGCGACGTGTACTTCAGCCCGAACCTCTCCGGCATCGAGAAGTCGAGCTGGATCGTGCCGAGCTGGTGCTCGCGCTCGAGGGCGTCGGTGACGAAGAAGTCGATCTTGGGGCCGTAGAAGGCGCCCTCTCCCGGGCTGACCTTGTAGTCGATCCGCTGCTCGTCGAGGGCCTGGGCCAGCGCGGCCTCGGCCTTCCGCCAGATCTCGACCGCACCCTGCGCCTTGGCGGGCCGGGTCGAGAGGTAGATGCGCACGGCACCGAAGCCGAAGAGGCGGTAGAGCTCGAGGATCTGGGCCGTGACGCCGCGGACTTCTTCGAGGATCTGGTCGGGCGTGCAGAAGATGTGGGCGTCGTCCTGCGAGAAGCTGCGCACCCGCGTGAGCCCTGACGTCACCCCTGAGAGCTCCAGGCGGTGGAGGCGGCCGAAGTCGGCCAGGCGCATGGGCAGGTCACGGTAGGAGCGCCTCTGCACCCGGTAGAGGACCGTGTGGGAGGGGCAGTTCATGGGCTTGAGGCCGTACTCGCGATCGCCCCCGCGGACCATGTACATGTTGTCCTGGTAGTTCGCGAGATGGCCCGACTGCTCGAAGAGCGACAGGTCGAAGAGCTGGGGCGTGATGACCTCGCTGTAGCCGTACTTCCGGTACAGCCCGCGGACGTGCTCCACGAGGAGGTTGTAGATGAGCGCGCCCTTCGGGTGGAAGAAGGGGCTGGCCGGGGACTCGGGGTGGAAGGAGAAGAGATCCAGCGCCCGGCCCAGCTTGCGGTGATCCCGCTTCTCGGCCTCGGCCCGGCGCTCGAGGAAGGCTTCGAGGTCCTTCTTCTTGAAGAAGGACGTCCCGTAGATCCTCTGGAGCTGGGCATTGCTCGCGTCGCCCTTCCAGTAGGCCCCGGCCACGGAGAGGAGCTTGAAGGCCTTGATGCGGCCCGTGCTGGGGACGTGGGGGCCGAGGCAGAAGTCGATAAAGCCGTCCTGCTGGTAGCAGGAGACGACGGGGCCGCCCTTCTCCTGGACGAGCTGGACCTTGAGGTCGTCCCGCTGCCGCTCGAAGACCTTGAGGGCCTCCTCCTTGGGCTGCTCGACCCGCTCGATGGGGAAATCGGCGCGCGTGATCTCCTCCATCCGCTTCTCGATCCGATCGAGATCCTCGGGCGTGAAGGGCTCCTCGCGGAGGAAGTCGTAGTAGTAGCCCCCCTCCGTCACGGGGCCGATCCCGATCTGGACTTCCGGGAACAGATCCTTCACCGCGTGGGCCGTGAGGTGAGCCGTCGAGTGACGAAGGATCTCCAGCGCCTCGGGGTCCTTCTCCGTGAGGACGCGGAGGCTCGCGTCCTTCTCCACCTTGCGCCCCAGGTCGAGGAGCTCCCCGTCGACGAGGCAGGCCACGGCGTCGCGCGCGAGCCCCGGCCCGAGCGATGAGACCACCTCGGAGAGAGGGATCCCCCGGGGGAACGAGCGGATCGCCCCGTCAGGCAGTGTGACGTTGATAAGAGCCTCGTTGGACATGACTCACGATCTTCCGCGTTCGCCTCGCCGCCACTCCGGAACACCACGCCCCGCCACCCATTCCCGGGTGCACCGCTCCCGCGAGCCAGCACCGGGGACACCGGGTGTGGTAGGCGCGAGCGGATTTGAACCGCTGACCTCTTCCGTGTCAGGGAAGCGCTCTCCCCCTGAGCTACGCGCCTTCGTCAAGGGTGGGGTTGTGGACGGGGTATGTTGGACACGGTTTTGGGGCCGAAGGGTAACAGAGCCCCCCGGTAAGTGTCAACGAAACCTTGATTGGGCCTGAAGATCCAGCCCGCCCGGGGTCACTCCTCGTAGCGCAGATAGGGGAAGAGCGCCTCGAGGAAGAGGTCGTTCCCCGGCGAGTAGCGCAGGATCGGCTGATCGATGATCAGGGTGTCCGGGCTCGAGGGATCGGGGACGAGAATGACGAGGGCGGCGGCGGCGGCGGGTGGAATGTGGGAGCGGAAGGCCACGGTCGTCCAGCGATCGGCGGGAAGCGCTTCGAGGTAGTAGCTCGCGTGATCGAGCCAGCTCAGGCGCTTTCCAGCGCGATCGCGGTACTCGATCCGCACGAGCCCGTTGTTGGGCGTATCTCGAGCGGGCCCCATCCTCCACGCCTGGAGGGAGAGCCTCAGGAACCTGCCGCGCCGACGGTCGAGGGGGAGCGGCTCCTCGCCGAAGAGCGGGATCTCCTTGCGCGTCGTGAGGACCGGGAACTGCTCCGCCGAGGCGAGGATGCCTCCGGGCTCGCGCAGCGCCGAGCGGACCGAGCTGGCCGTCCATGCGCCATAGGCGAGGATCGCGAAGAGGGCGACGCCCGAGAAAGCCGCCCACTCGCTGGTCCTCACGCGCCGGAGCCGTCGCGGGACGCGGAGCAGGGCGGCCGCGAGGATGCCGGCCCACACGAGGAAGAGCCCTTCGATGGGCATGCGGTAGCGGGCGTTGCCGAAATAGAGGAGGTAGAAGGCCAGGTAGGTCCCCAGGCAGGCCGGAGCGATCCACCAGCCTTTCTTCCGGTGAGCCAGGACCACGCCGAGGCCCGCCAGGCCGAGCGCCGCGACGACCCTCCACGGAATCCAGGGGAAGAAGTGCTCGCCGTAGTAGAGAAGCGGGTTGCTCGAATAGAGCGGCCAGGGTGGGATGAGCTCCCAGAAGGCCAGCCACTTGAACCTCATGATCACGAGGAGCGCGCCCCAGGGATCCTCGACCATGAACTGCAGCGCGCGGCTCTGGTAGTCGTCCATGCGATCCCAGAGGTTGCCGGGGATCGACGGCGGCGTGGTGTAGCGTCCCGTGGCCTGCGGGTGGTTGCCGGTGGCCAGGTTGAAGGCCCCGTTGGGCGCGATCGGGACGAGATGGCCGTAAGCGATCCAGTTCCTGAGCGTCCAGGGAGCGGCGAGGGTCAGCGCCCCGGCCAGGATGATCGCCAGTCTTCCGAGGTTCGCCCGCCGGGTGCCGTCCACGCGCCAGGCGGCTGCAAGGGCGGCGGGAGCCAGTGAGATGGCCACGGGACGCACGAGGAGGGCCGCACCGGCGACCAGGCCTGCCGCGTAGAACGATCGCGCGCGCGGCCGCGGCCCCGCCCGCAAGAGCAGGAGCAGCGCCGCGTAGTAGAGCGCGATGAAGAGAGTCTCGCTCATCCAGGCGCTGGTGTAGAAAACGAAGTGCGGGTAGAAGGCCGCCGCGGCCGCAGCGGCGAGGCCTGCGAGGCGCGAGAAGGTATGAGCCGCGATCCGGTAGAGCAGGAGGCAGGTCCACGCCCCCAGCGCCGCCTGCGCGATCCGCACGGCCATCAGCGCCGCCGGCTCCTCGAAGAGGAGGAAGAAGGGCTTCATGAAGATCGCGTAGCCCGGCGGGAACCAGCAGAGCCCCTCCATGCTGAAGAGGTTCGCGAGCGCGAGGCGGCGCACGGCCATCTCCACGTAGACCGCCATGTCGTTCGTGGGGGTGCTCTCGTAGGAGAGGACGTGCAGGAGGCGGACGAGGAAGGCCGTCAGCGCGATCAGCATGGCGGCCAGCCGCGGGCGGATCCCCATCACTCCGCATGCCTCAGGTAGGGGAAGAGGAACTCCAGGGCAAGGTCATTCCCGCGCGCGTAGTGCAGCGAGATCTGATCGAGCCTCACGGTGTCCGGGCTGCCCGGATCGGGGATCAGCTCCACACGGGCCGCGACCGATGACGGCCGGATCGCGTGCTTGATCTCGACGAAGGCCCAGCGATCCGGAGGCAGAGCATCCAGCTTGAAGATGGGTATGTTCACCCAGGGGTGGAGCTCCCCATCCGCTTCGAGGAAGGTGATCCGGATTGAGCCGTTCGAGGGGGTCGTGCGCTCGGGCCCGCTGCGCCTCGCCATGAGGCTCAGGCGGAGGTAGCGGCCGCGGGATCGATCGAGAGGGATCGGCTCCTCGCCGAAGAGCTGGATGAGGCGCTCCCTGGAGGGGAGGCGGAGCGGCTTGCCATGGGCGGCGAGGTCCTCCGGATGTGGGCTTCCCGTCCTTCCGAGGATCGCCGTTGCGGAGACCTCGGTGACGATGGCCACGAGGAGCAGCGAGGTGGCCAGGGGCCAGCTCACGGCGCGGAAGGCCGCCCGGCCGCGAAGCATCGCGGGGAGGACCGCGAGGGCGGCGCCCCCCCAGGCGATGAAGAGCGCCTCCAGCGGCAGCCTGAAGCGCGGCTCGCCGAAGATGGCGAGATGGCAGGCGACGTAGGCGGCCGCGCAGCAGGCGGTCACGAGGGCGCCCCGCGCGTTCCTGACAATCAGGAGCCCGAGACCGGCGAGGCCGCTGACGAGCACGAGCCGCCAGGAGATCACGGGAAAGAAGAGGCCGCCCGCGAAGAGCGAGGGGTTGCCGTCATAGAGGGGCCACGGAGGCACGCCGGCCCAGAAGGCATTCCACTTCAGCCGCAGCGTGACGTAGAGAGCGCCCCAGGGATCTCCCGTCAGGAAGTCCGCGACGCGCGCGCGCAGCTCGGCATCGCGCTCCGCCCCCTCGGCGCCCGGGGTCTCGATGTCCATGGAAGCGCCGGTGGCATCGGCGGTGTTGCCCGCCGCCAGGTCGGAGGCCGAGGCGGGCGCCAGGAGGACGGGGGAGCCCACGGCGATCCAGTTCCTGATCGCCCACGGCGCCACGAGCGTGAGCCCGCCCGCGAGGACGGGCAGGAGGCCGCGGGTGATCCTGCGAGCGAGACGTGGGCGGTCCGCCGAGGCTCCAGCGGCCGCCCCCGCGGCTGCGAGCGCCGCCGGCGCGAGCGACACCGCCACCGGCCTCACGAGGAAGGCGGCTCCCGCGAGAAGGCCCGCCGCGTAAAGCCGGCGAGATCCCCCCCTGGACTCCGCGCGGAGGAAGGCCAGGAGCGCGGCCAGCCAGAGGGGGATGAAGAGGTTCTCGCTCAGGTAGGCGCTCGAGTAGAAGAGGAAGTGGTGGAAGAAGCAGGTTACGAGGGCGGCGGCGAGTCCCGCGCGTCGCGAGTGGAGCCGGCGGGCGAGCCGGTAGACGAGCAGGCAGGTGAGGGCCCCGAGCGCGGCCTGGGCGATCCGAACGGCGGCGAAGGCGCTCCCCGGGTTCAGGAGGAGCAGGAAGGGCTTGAGGAAGAGCGCGTAGCCGGGTGGATAGCTGCAGGCCCCCTCGGGGCGGAAGAGGTTCTCGAAGGTGAGCCGGCGGTTCGCCATGTCCACGAAGACCGCCATGTCGCCCGTCGGCCACGGATCCCAGGAGATCACGTGAAGCAGCCGGACGAGGAAGGCGACCAGGGCGATCAGGAAGAGCGCGAAGCGCGTGCTGACGACGGGGGGAGCTTTCGTGGCGACGAGCCCGGGGGAGGCCCCCTCCTCGAGCCTCATTCCGGAGGCCGGACCCAGATGGGGGAGGAGACGGCGATGCGCCTTCCGGTGGAGCCTGCGAGCGCCACGTAGTAGTAGCCCGTCTCCTCGGTGAGGATGAAGGTCTCGAAGTTGCAATCGTCGTACTCGGCGTCCCTGCACTCGTGGCTCGCGGCCACCTTGCCGTCGTGGATCAGCTCCAGGAAGGCGAGGTCGGTCTCCCAATCGGAGTGCGCCACGGCCTTCACCGCGAGCCCCGAGCCGTCAGCCCGCACCGTGCCCCCCATGGGCACGCCATTGATGCTGAAGCGGAGATCCACGAGGTGGCGATCCACGAAGTAGCAGAGATTGGCGCGCATCGCGCCGAAGATCGCGGCGCGCGTAAGCTCGGTCGCGAAGCAGACCGTCTTGTCGTTGGCCCCCACCTCGAAGTGGTGCGAGTCGCTGCTGCCGCGCGCCCCCACCTGGAGCCCTCGCTCGCCCAGCGCCCAGTTGTAGCCGTACTTGCCAAACTCACACTTGCCGCTGACGATCTCCACGCTGTTGGCGATCGGATCCCAGGCGGACCAGTCGCTCGGCCCCCATGTGATCTCCTCGCAAGGGTGGGCCATGACGGCCAGGCCTCCCTCGGCGCGGACGAAGTCGTAGAAGTCCTTCGTCGTGGGGCAGTCGCCCACGTTGTGGGGGAAGTTCGAGCAGTAGCGCGGAAGCGTGTCGCCCGGGAAGATCCCGGCCTGGTGGCCCGGGCTGGCGCTCTCCGTCGTGCCCAGGGTGTACTCGAGCCCCAGGAAGGTGACGAAGCGCCCCGGCCGGTTCCTCGCGGCGAGGATCGCCTGGAGGTACTCCCACTCGCTCGCGGTCGTGGCGCCTCCGGGAAGCGTGAAGGTGTTGCCGGTATCCTTCCGCCACTGCACGCCTCGTGGGTCGTTGAGGTTGTTCGTGTGCTCGGTGATCACGACGAAGTCGAGGCCGCGGCTCTCCGCCGCATCGAGCACCTCGTCGGGTGTTCCGACGGCGTGGGGGTCATCGGGCTGGAGGACCCTGTAGATGGCGAGTCCCGTGTGGACGTGGATGTCACCTATCCACGGACGGAGCCCGGCGTAGGGATCGGGGGTGTCGGGGGGCGCAGGGCCCTCGGGCGCCGGCACGGGCGAGACGGCGAGGACGAGGAGGGCGAGAAGGCAGGCGGCTTGTCTCACGCGGGGTCCTCGAGCTCCCGGGGCCGGACGGAAAACCGGCGCGAGGATTAGACTCACCCGCACCGGCCGGCGGGGCCCGGCCGTCACGGAGACTAGGCAGACTTGAAGACTCGGTCAAGAGCGGTTGGATTCGGGGCGGGCGCGGAGGGAGGGTGCCCGCGGCCACCGCGACCCCGGCGCGATCTTCCCGGGGTCCGCGCGGCGGTGCTCTCGTCGATCCTCACGTTGTCCCTCGCGGGGCCGGAGGGCCCGGCCACCGCCTCCGCGACGTGGGACGTCCGCGAGCGCGTGCGCTGCGATCTCCTCGTGATCCTCGCCCATCCCGACGACGAAGGGGTGGTGGCGCCACTCGTCGCGCGCGAGGCCCTCGAATCCGCGAAGCGCGTGGGGGTGGTCTACCTCACCGATGGGCGCAATGGGACGAACAGGGCGGGCTCGCTGGCGGGCCGGAGCTTCGGGATCGTGAGGCTCACCGAAGCCTCCTGGACGCTGCGGCGCCTGGGCGTGAGCGTCGTCCGCTCTCTCGATCTCGCCGACGGGCTCGGGCGCGGCGATCCCGCGGTCGTTCTCGGCGGGTGGGGCCGGGAGGCGACCGTCGCGGAGCTTGCTCGGCTCGTGAGATTGCTGAGGCCCCGGGAGATCATCACCTGGTTTCCAGGACCGGCGGCGTCGAATCCGGATCATGCGGCGGCTGGGGCCGCGGCGCTCCTCGCGGCGGTCTCCGCGGCCGATCCTTCGGCCTGGCCCGAGCAGCTACGGAGGGAGGGCCTCGAGCCTCATCCCACCCCGGCGATCTGGCTCGTGGCTCAGCCGGAGAAGGTGGGCTACGCCCTCTACCCGGATCCCCGCCGTGGCGCCGGTGCTCCCTCCGATGGGGCGCGCGTCATGGACCTCGACGTCGCGAGCCCCACTCTCGGCCGCCGCTACACCGATATCGCGCGCGAGGCGCTCCGCGAGCAGCGGGCCGTGGGCGCTGCCAGCAATCTCGGACGAGGGGGAGCCTTCGACGAGCCGCTCCGGCTCCTCCCCGTGGATCTCAACCCGGGTCGCCCCGTGGAGATCCCGCGGGGGGACGGGGCCGGCCAGCCGGGCGTTGCCTTCCGGATACGCGTGGGTGACGGAGCGAGCCTCATGCAGCTCTTCCTCGAGAGCCTCGCGGGGGAGATCGGCGCGGATGGGCTCGTCGAGGACTACGCCCCCGAGATCTCGGCGGCGCCGGGCGGGACCGTGCATGTCGCGATCACCGCGACCTGGGCGGCGGGCATGAAGGGGAGGCTCTCCCTGGATCTCCCGCGCGGGTGGAAGAGCGAGCCTTCGCGTCGGGAGGTCGCCGCCGCCGCGGGCGAGAGCGTCACGCTCGAATGGACGGTGAGCCTCCCCGAGGCGGTCGAGGCGGGCCACTACGAAGGCGGCCTCGTCGCGCGCCCGACCGCGCGTGATCACGGCGAGCAGCGTGCTCCCTTCGTGGTGACCGTCCCGCGGCGGGGATCCCCGGGGATGCCGATCGAGGATTGAGTTCTCGTTGGAGCGCGCCCGTCAGCGCGGAGGCTCCACGGCCACGAAGACCGGGCTCGTGATCGCGATCCTCTGCCCCTCCTCGTCGTTGATGGCGGCATACCAGGCTCCCGGCTCCGCCCGGCCGATCCCACCCTCGAGGAAGCAGCGCGACCCGCTCGCGCAGGGCCCAGAGGCGACCACCTCTCCATCTCGCAGGACCTCGACCGTGTGGAAGGCGGGAGCCGTTCGGTTCTTGGCCACGACCGACCATGAGGTCACGGGTGCGGGCGCGATCGCCCGTCCCATGGCCGCTCCGTTCAGTGTGAAGGCGAGGTCCAGGTGCCCCGCGGCGCTCCAGTAGCAGCGGCGCTCCCGGATGGCCTCCAGGATCGCGCCGCGCCGGATCTCGGTGGCCCAGCAGATGGTCCGATCGTATTGACCCGCCTCGGCCGAACGGCTCTTGCTGCCGCCGCCGGCTCCCACGCGCAACCCGAGCCGTGAAGTCACCTCGACGAAGCCTCCCGGCCCACGCTCGCAGAGGCCGCCCTGCATCTCGAGCAGGGAGACGACGGGGTCGTGGCGCGACCAGTCGGTGTCCTCGCCACCCGTAGCGGCGCATGGGGAGGCGGCGATCATCACGCCGCCGTTGTCGCGGGCATACCTGAACGCATCCTCCACCACCGGGCAGTCGCCCACGTTGAGGACGTACGAGGAGCACCAGGTGGCCGGCTTCGTGTCGGGCAGCAGGATGAGCTTCCGGCCGGTGCCGCCCTTCGACCGGAATCCACCGCCGTCGTACTCGACGCCGAGGAATGCGGCGAACTCGCCGGGCCGGTCGGCGGCCTCCACGACCGCCTTCGCGTGCGCCCACTCGCTCGCCGTGCGGCTCCCGTCGGGGTTGACGAGCTGGCGATCCGGGGCGCGCCGCAGGGCGAGAGATCGCGGGTCGTCGATGCTCTGCGCGTAGTCGGTGAGGGCGGCCCACTGCAGGCCGTTGGCCCGTGCGGACTCGAAGACCTTCGCGGGGTCGCCCGTGGCCAGGGGGCTTCCGGGCTCGAGGATCGAGTAGATCGCGAGCCCCGTGTGCACGTGGGGATCGCCGCCGAGCGCGCGGAGGCCGGCGTAGGGCTCGCGTCTGGCACCTGGATCCATCCGGCGCTCCGCCCGGAGGCGTGAGACGGGGCCCGGGTTGCCCGTTGCGTTGCGGGCACGAACCTCGAGCTGGTTCGTTCCCGGGGCGAGCCACCAGGTCAGGCTCGGTGGCGAAGCGCTCCAGGGCCCCTCCTCCGAGAAGCGGATCTCGTAGCGCGAGAAGTCCGGCATCACGTGGGAGAAGGCGAGGGCGAGCTTCGCGGCGCCGGCAGCCTCCATCTCGATCCGAACGGAGTCGACGGGTGCGTCTTTCTCCCCCGCGTCGCGATCCGGAGCGCCTCCCTCCTCCCCCTCGTGCTTCGCCGGGTCCTTCCTGCTGCGCCCGCCGCCATCATGTCCCGATGGAAGGAGGGGAATCTCGACCACGCTGACCTCCGGAGAGAGGGTCTCTCCTTCCCATGGCTTCGCGCGAAGGATGATGTCGCCGGCAGCGCGGGGGGCGCTCCCATCTTCCAGCCGCGCCTGGAGGTAGATGGGGACGCCGCGCGCCACGAGCGGCAGCGCGGCACCCGCGCCGGCCTTCGCACTCGGGGCCACCGAGCCCCAGCCTGTCCAGGCTTCACCGGGCTCCGCCGCGGTCCCCAGGCGGATCTGGATCTCCGCTTCCGGGCCGGCCGCGAGCGTCAGCGCCCCGAGCGCTCCGAGATAGACGACGGGAGAGCTCCAGGCTCCCCGCGCCGGCGGCGAGAGGCGGATCTCCTCCGGCACTCTCTCGATCTTCCGCAGGCTGACGTCATCGAGGAGGAAGTCGGCCGCCGTATCTTCCTTGATGAGATGGAGCTCGGCCCCGGCGGCGCCGGGGGGCACCTCGACGAGGGCCGACCAGCGCCGCCACTGCCGCTCCTCGGGTCCGGCAGGGAACCAGCGTTCGGCGGCGCGCTCGCCCGGAGGAGCGGATTCCTCCTCCATCGTGATCCTGAGCACGGCCCGCAATGCGGCCGGCGCGGGCGCGACGACGCTCCGGATCCTCATCGAGAGCGTGTAGGCGCCGGGACCCGCCAGCGACAGCGGGGGCGACGTCAGATCCATCCGTCCCGCGCCGTGGAGGAAGGCCATGCAGCGATCGTGCGTCTCGGGATCGACGCCGGGGATCGGCATCCTCCGCTCGCCCCCCAGGTGGCCGACCTTCCAGCCTTCGGGGACCACCGCGAGCTGCTCTCCTTCATCCCGGTGGAGCTGGCGCCAGAGAGGTGCCACCGGATCGAAGTCGCCGTTCGGGATGGTCTCCTCGCCGAGCCCGTAGGCGGGCAGCGTCTCGGTGGCGAGGTGGGCCGGGTCCGGGGGCCCGGGCCTCCCGGGCTCAGCGGCGGCAAGGCAGGTGAGGGCCACCAGGACAGCGGCCGGTCCGTACCCGCGATCCCTCCGCATGGTCCGGCGAATTTAGTACGTCGCGCACCGTGGCGCGCAGATTGTGCGCCTCCATCCGGGGGCGGGCGCCACCCTTCCCCGCGGCCGCGAATTCAGTACGCCGCGGGATCAGGCAGCCTCTCCGGTCTGTGGTCTGCCTTGCGCCCGCCGACGGCCCTCCATGACTCCGCGGTCCGGTGACCCGGGTCCCGGGTTGACTTTCGTTGTATTTTCGCTTAGCCTTGCACCGTTCACTCCCCGCATTTCATTGTCAGGCAGGTGCCGTGACCCGGCGGATCCTCCATTTCCGGATCGTCTCCTTCGCCGTGGCCGCGGAGCGGGCGCGGGATGCCTCTCTCCGGGGAAAGCCCCTCCTGGTGGCCTCGGGGCTGGGGCCCCGCTCCGTGGTGCTGGCGGTCTCGGAGGAGGCCCGGAGCGACGGCGTCTGGAGGGGGCTGGCCCTGCCGGAGGCGCTCCGGCGCTGCCACGGCGCACGGGTTCTTCCCCCGGATCCCGATCTGTACGCGCGGGCCTCGGAGGCCGTCGCGCAGGTGCTGGGCCGCTTCACGCCGGCCGTGGAGCCGGTCCCGGGGGGGTGCTTCTTCGCCGACCTGACCGGAACCCATCGCCTCTTCGGCGCGGCCGTGGACGTGGCCGCCCGGATCCAGAAGGAGGTCGGCGGGAGCCTGAGGCTTCCAGCGAACGCCGGCGTGGCCGTCAACAAGCTGGTGAGCGGCGTGGCCGCGCGGATCCTCCGCCCCGTGGGCCTCTGCGACGTGCCGCCCGGCGGGGAGGAGTCCTTCCTCAGGCCGGTGGCCGTGGGGAACCTGCCGGCCGTCAATCCCCGCGTGGAGGGGAAGCTCCTCACAGATCTCAACATTGTCCGCGCGGGGCAGCTGGCGCTTCTGCCCGTCCCGCTGCTGGTGGTGGCCTTCGGTCCGGCGGGGATCGTCCTGCACCGCCAGGCCCTCGGCGTGGACGATGCTCCGGTGCGCCCTCCGGAGCGCGCGCCCTGCGTGGAGGAGACGACGCCGGCGCTGCCGGAGGACACGAACGACGATGAGGTCCTGCTCGCGGCCCTCTACGGGCTGGTGGAGAAGGCGTGCCGGAGGCTGAGACGGATGAAGAGTCCGGCCGGCGAGGCGATCTTCTCCATCCGCTACAGCGACGGATTCGCCGCGTCGCGCCGGCTGCGGCTGCACCCGCCTCTCGACGGAGATCTCTCGCTCTTCAGCCGCCTGCGCCCGCTCTTCGAGAGCGTGGTGGCCCGCCGCGGCCGCGTCCGCTCCATGACGCTGAAGCTGACGCGGCTCGGCTCCGCCCCGGCGCAGCTCCCGCTCTTTCCGGAGAGCCTCGAAAGCTCGAAGAACGCCGATCGGAGTGACACCGGCGGATCTCCCGCGGGCAACGCCCTCGCTCCCGGGCCCGGCCGCGAGCCTTCGTTGCTGGCCGCGCTCGATCGGTTGCGAAGCCGGTTCGGCGCCGGCGCGATCTTCTCCGGGCGCATGGCATCACTCCGCGCCACGGCCTCTTCCTCGCCGCAGCCCGCGACGCCGCAGGCAGCCCCTCCATGGTTGTGATGGCGGCCGATCCCGGACGGAGGGGCGGAGGCGAGTACGCCCTCCTGGCCGTCCACTCGGACTACTCCCTGATGCGAGGCGTGGATCCGGTGGAGGCGATCTGCGCCGCGGCGGCGGCACGCGGCGCCGGCGCCATCGCCCTCACCGACGTGAACGCCCTCTACATCGCCGTCCACTTCCGGGAGGTGGCGCTCGATCACGGCCTGACCCCGATCATCGGCGCCGACCTGTGGGTGGAGAGGGGTGTGGCGCCCGGATCGGCGACGGAGCCCGCACGAGTCCGCGCCGGCGGCTCCCGGGAGGAACACAACGGTGCGCCCTGGGCCGAGCGCGCGATCCTCCTGGCGGCAAGCGCGAAGGGCTACCGGCGCCTCTGCCGGATCATCTCGGAGTACCACCTGTGCCGAGGCGTGCCCGGCGTGGCGAAGGCGGCGGAGGCAAAGGCGCGGGAGCGGGTGTCTCGGGGAGCCGTCCCGGGAGGCGTGCGCGGAACTGCTGCCGCGCGCGGCCGAGGGAATACAGGCGTTGGCGCGGGGCTGCTGGAGGAGAAAGGAGGCGGCAACGGGGCCCGCTCCTGGCCCGGAGGGGGGCGGATGGTGGGATCCGTCACGCTGCCCGTTGCCTTCTCACTGCGCGACGCGCTCCTCGAGGATCGCGAGGGGCTCTGGGTCCTGATCCCCTGCGGGGGAGCGGGGGAGGAAGCGGGGCTCGCTCTCGCGGAGAGCCTCCGCCGGGGATCGGGGGGAGATCGCCTGGCGCTCCTGATCGCTCCCGGTGGATCGCACCAGCGGGCGGCGGAGTGGGCGCACCGTTCGGGCACGCTCCTGGTCGCCGCGCCCGACTCCTTCTTCGTCGATCCGGAAGGCCACGTGCAGCACAGGCTCCTGAGGGCCATCGACGCCAACACGAAGGGCAGCCGGCTCTCCGCGCGGGAGTGCCTCCCGGAAAGCTCCTGGCTCATGGACGAGGCGACACTGCGCGCCCACCTCCCCGACCTGGGCGGCGCCGTGGAGGCCGCCTCCCGCGTGGCCGCCGACTGCGTGATGAGCGAGGCCCCGTGGGGCCCCGTCGTCTTCCCGTCCTACCGGCTTGCCGAGGGGGATGTCTCCCGGGAAGAGGCCTTCGAGATCTTGAAGAAGCGATCGTACGAGGGATCGATCCGGCGCTACGGGGCGATCACGCGGCCCGTCCAGGAGAGGCTGGACCGCGAGCTCGGGATCATCCGCGCGAAGGGCTTCGCCGAGTACTTCCTGGTCGTGGCCGACATCGTGACGCGCTCACCCAGAACCTGTGGCCGGGGCTCGGCGGCGGCCAGCCTGGTCTCCTATGCGCTGGGGATCACCCACGTGGATCCGGTGCGCTACGACCTGTACTTCGATCGCTTCCTGAACATGGGGCGCGTCGATCCTCCCGACATCGACGTGGACTTCGCCTGGGACGAGCGCGACGACGTCATCGCGCACGTGCTCTCCGTCTACGGGGAGGAGCGGGCCGCCATGGTCTGCAACCACCTGTGCTTCCGCGGCCGCGCCTCGGTGAGGGAGGTGGCCAAGGTCTACGGGCTGCCCGAGGACGAGATCGCCGCCGTCACGAAGCGGCTCGGCCGCTTCTGGGCCGCCGGATCGGCGGAAGAGATGATCCGCCTCCACCCCCTCTTCAAGGACGTCCGGCTGGAGCGCCCCTGGCCCGACATCCTTCGCTGGGCCTCCCGGCTGGAGGGCCGCCCCAGGCACCTGTCGGTCCACTGCGGCGGGGTCGTGATCGTCCCGGACGCGATCTGGAACCACGTTCCCATCCAGCCCTCGGCCAAGGGCGTCAACGTGATCCACTGGGAGAAGGACCAGACCGAGGACGCCGGGCTGGTCAAGATCGATCTGCTGGGCAACCGCTCCCTGGCCGTGATCCGCGACACGCTGGCTTCGGTTGAGGAGCACCACGGCGTCGCCATCGCCTACGACCGGTTCAACCCTCTGGAGGATCTCCGGGCGCGGGAGCTGATTCGCCGGGGCGACACGGTGGGCGTCTTCTACGTCGAGTCGCCGGCCATGAGGCAGCTCCAGGAAAAAACGCTCACGGGGGACTTCGAGCGGCTGGTCGTCCACTCCAGCATCATCCGCCCCGCGGCCAACGCCTACATCCGCGAGTACGTGAGGCGGCTGCGCGGGGAGGCCTACCGCTCGATCCACCCGCTCCTGGACGACCTGATGCCCGAGACCTTCGGGATCATGGTCTACCAGGAGGACGTGGCCAAGGTGGCCATCGCCATGGCCGGCTTCGACGCGGCCTCGGCCGACGACCTGCGCAAGGTCCTCTCGAAGAAGCACAAGGAGAAGAGGCTGGCCGACTACCGCCAGCGCTTCCACGCCGGGGCCGCCGCGCGGGGCTTCGAGCGCGGCGTGGCGGAGGCCGTCTGGGAGATGATCCTGTCGTTCGGGGGCTACTCCTTCTGCAAGCCCCACTCCGCCTCCTATGCCCTGGTCTCCTTCAAGTCGGCCTACCTCAGGGCCCACTACCCGGCGGAGTTCATGGCCGCGGTCATCTCGAACCAGGGCGGCTACTACTCCACCTTCGCCTACATCTCCGAGAGCCGCAGGATGGGGCTCACGATCCTCCCGCCGGACGTCAACGCCAGCGGGATCCCCTACACCGGCTGCAACGGCTCGGTCCGGGTGGGGCTCATGCAGATCCAGAAGATGAAGGAGGCCTCGCGCGAGGCGGTGCTGGAGGGCAGGAGGGAGGGACCCTACCGGTCGCTCGAGGACTTCCTCGCCCGCGCGGAGATCGATCCGGCCGACGCGAGGCTGCTGATCCTGGCGGGGGCCTTCGACTCCATCGCGGGAGGGCGGAGCCGGCCCGAATTGATGTGGCGGTGGGCCCTCTGGAACGGCGGCCGCCTGCCGGAAGCCGCGGGATCCCCCCGCGCGGGAGAGCTGCGCCCCGGAGGGGCCGGGCGCAGGAGGGGGCCGGCTGCCGGAGCGGGGAGGCTCCTCGCCGTGAGGGCCGCGGCCGCGAGCAACGCGCAGATCTCGAAGCGGCACGGAGCCCCTCTCTTCGCGGAGACGCTCGCCGAGGCGGTGCCTCCGGCGCCGGGCGGCATCGGCGACTACGACCCCCGCAAGATCCTCTCGGACGAGATCGCGACGCTGGGCTTCCTGATCAGCCGCCATCCCCTCACGCTCTACAGGGAGGCGATCGGCCGGATCCCGGGCGTGGTGGCGGGGAAGGATCTCAGGAGCCACGCGGGGCGGAAGGTGACGGCCGTGGGCTGGCTGGTCACCGGCAAGGTGGTGGACACGCGGAAGGGGGAGCCCATGGAGTTCGTCTCCTTCGAGGACACCACGGCGCTCTACGAGACGACCTTCTTTCCCGAGGCCTACGGGAAGTTCTGCCACATGCTCTCGTACACCCGCCCCTACGTCCTGAAGGGAAAAGTGGAGGAGGACTTCGGCTCGGTCTCGCTGACCGTCTCGGAGCTGCGGTTCCTGGGCCGCTGAGCGGCGCGCGGTGCTCGATGCACCAGGGATTCTGGCGTTCAGAGCTTGAGGGCCAGCCCCGCGAAGACGCCCTCCTGCCTGAAATTGAATTTCTCGGAGTCTTTCTCCTCGCCGTCGAGGAAGCTGTAGCGGTAGCCGATCGAAATGGCGAGGGCCTGCGCCAGGAAGGTGTACTCGGCACCGCCGTAGGCGTCGAGGAGCTTGGAGTCGATGCCGCCCCGCTCCCACGAGGAGCCCGTCGCCTCGGCGTAGAGGCGCACGCCGGGAGTCGGGTGGAAGGTGTAGGAGGCGCCGACGATCGGGATCTTCGAGTCGAGGCTTGCGGAGGCCCGGCCCGTGCCCTTCATCATGAGATGGGAATCGATGTCGTAGGCCTCGATGCCGATGAGGAAGCCCACCGCCGAGCGCTTCATGTCCACCATGGGGCGCCCGTAGAGAACGCGCCGGCGGTCGTAGTCCACTTCGCTCTTGAGCTTGCCGCCGGAGGGGAAGGTGGTGCCCTTGAAATCGAGATCGTCGTCGAGGCGGTTGTCCCCGTCGTAGCCTCCGTGGTTCCAGCTCAGGATGAAGCGGCTCTTGCCCGAGCGGACGAAGCCGTCAAAGGAGGGGACCGTCTCGTCGGTGTTGAGTCCGAGCGTCTCGTCCACGTCGAATTCCCTCATTCCTCCGCCGTGGCCCGTCTCGCCGTCACCCGTGAGGTTGGCGAACCAGACGGCCGGGTGGAGGTAGATGTTCGGCTCGACGGCGGAGGCGGGAGCGGCCGCCGGCAGGAGGAGGATGGCGGCGGCCGCGGCGAGGCACCGCGCACTCCGGCGCTCGGAGCCTGGGTTCGACATGCCTCCGGCCACGCCTCAGGAGGCCGGCGCCGCTGCGGCAGCGTCCTTCTTCGCCTTCGCATCCGAGGCCGCCTTGACCTTGGCGGCATGCTCGACGACGTCGCGCAGGCGGTGCTTCGTCCTGCGCATGAGGGTGCGCGCACGCTTCAGGGCCTTCGCGTCGTGGGCGGACAGAGCCTCATCGCGCCGCTTCTTCAGGCCGCGGATCTTATGCTTGAGCGCGCGGCGGCCGATCCCGGTGGGCAGGGCCTTCTTCTTCTCGATCCCCAGCTTCGCGCAGAGCGCGTCGATGAGGTCTTCCTTCTTCCTTCCCGAGACGCCCTCGAGATCATCGTACGCGGCCGCCATCTCCCGCAGCTCGATGACGGTCTTCTTTTCGAGTTCGCTGAGTTCCATGAATGGGTCTCCTGGGTGCCGGTCTCCGCGACGTGGCTCGCGGGCCGAGGCCCTCAGTATAGCCAGATGGCGGCCTCGCGGTGCTCCGCGCCGGGCGGCGCCCCCACGGGCGGGCCGAGGGCCCGCGTTCTTGATGGGGACACGGCGCGACGGTAAGATGCCGCGACCTTCCAGGCTTCCCGGGCGGTACATCCTCCTCAGGGGGTCCCCGCATGCTCATCGTGATGGATCAGGGCGCGTCCGAGGAGGATGTCGCCCGTGTCGAGGCGCGGATCCGCGGTATGGGCCTGCGTCCGCACTCCATCCGGGGCTCCCAGCGGACCGCCATCGGCGTGACGGGGAATCGCGAGCCGCTCAACCCGGCGGAGTTCGAGATCCTCCCGAGCGTGAAAGCGGTCATCCCCGTCACGCAGCCCTTCAAGCTGGTCAGCCGCGAGGCGAAGCCCGAGGATACGAGGGTCGAGGTGGCGGGCCGGGTGATCGGGGGCGGGAGCTTCGTGGTGATCGCGGGCCCCTGCGCCGTGGAGTCGCTGGAGCAGACGATCGCCGTCGCGCGGGCCGTGAAGGAGGCGGGAGCCCACCTGCTCAGGGGCGGCGCCTTCAAGCCTCGCACCTCTCCCTACTCCTTCCAGGGGCTCGGCGAAGAGGGCCTGCGCATCCTCGCCAGGGCCAGGGAGGAGACGGGCCTCCCCGTGGTCACGGAGGTGCTCGACACCGAGTCGGTCGAGATGGTGGCCGAGTACGCCGACATGATCCAGATCGGCACGCGGAACATGCAGAACTACCCTCTGTTGAAGAAAGCGGGGAGGTCCAACAGGCCCGTCCTTCTCAAGAGAGGCATGTCGGCCACGGTGGACGATCTATTGATGTCCGCCGAGTACATCGCCGCGGAGGGCAACGAGCGGATCGTCCTGTGCGAGCGGGGGGTGCGCACCTTCTCCACGCACGCGCGCAACACGCTCGACCTCTCGGCCGTCCCGGCGGTCCGATCGGCGAGCCACCTCCCGATCATCGTGGATCCGAGCCACGGCACGGGCCGGCGGGACCGAGTCGCACCCCTCGCGAGGGCCGCCGTCGCGGTGCAGGCCGACGGGCTGATGATCGAAGTCCACAACGACCCGGAGCACGCTCTCTCGGATGGGCCGCAGGCCCTCCTGCCGCCGCAGTTCGCCCAGCTGATGGGAGAGATTCGCGCGCTCGCCCAGCTGCTCGGGATGAGGATCTGAGATGGAAGCGCTCCTCGTGCTCGAAGACGGCAAGGTCTTCCGGGGAAGGTCCTTCGGGGCCGCCGCCGAGAGGGGAGGCGAGGTCGTCTTCAACACCGCGATGACCGGGTATCAGGAGGTCCTGACCGATCCCTCCTACCGGGGGCAGATCGTCACGATGACCTCCCCGCAGGTGGGCAACTACGGCGTCAACGAGATCGACGTGGAGAGCCGCCGGATCCAGGTCGAGGGTTTCGTCGTCCGCGAAGCGAGCGAGATTCCCTCCTCGTGGCGCGCCCGCAAGGACCTCCAGCAGTACCTCAAGGAGTCCCAGGTGCCGGCGCTCTCGGAGGTGGACACCCGGGCGCTCACGCGGCACCTCCGATCCGGCGGCGTGCTCCGGGGCATGATCTCGGCGCTCGACATGAGCCCGGAGAGCCTGAGGCGCAAGGCGCTCGCCCTGCCCCGGCTCGAGGAGATCGATCTCGTGGGCCGCGTGACCTGCCAGTCCCGCTTCGAATGGAGAGGGGGAGGGCCCCCGTTGTGGTCGGCTCCGCCGGTTGACGGATCGGGCCAGGGCAGGACAGCCCGCGCCCCGAGGAACCGGAAGGCGGCGCGTCACCGCGTCGTCGCCGTGGACTATGGAATGAAGGAGAGCATCCTTCGTCGCCTGACGGCGGCGGGATGCAGGGTCACCGTGGTCCCGGCGCGGACCTCGGCCGACGAGATCCTCGCGCTCGCTCCCGGCGGCGTCTTCCTCTCGAACGGGCCCGGTGATCCAGGCGTCCTCGCGGGGCCCGCGGAGATGGTGCGACGGCTCCTGGGCCGCGTCCCGATCTTCGGCATCTGCCTCGGCCATCAAGTGATGTCCATGGCCCTGGGCGGGAAGACCTTCAAGCTGAAGTTCGGCCACCGCGGAGTGAACCACCCCGTCAAGAACTTGAGGACAGGCCGCGTGGAGATCACGTCTCAGAACCACGGATACGCGGTCGATCCCGAGAGCCTCGGCGCCGAAATCGAGATCACCCACGTGAACCTGAACGACGGCACCGTGGAGGGCTTCCGGCACAGGAGCCTCCCGGCATTCTCGGTCCAGTACCACCCGGAGGCGTCCCCCGGGCCCCATGACGCGCATTACCTCTTCGACGAATTCGTCCGGATGATGGTCGAGGCCGGGGGCGCGGTCTCCGGCGTCGGCGAGGAGGGCGATCGGGGGAAGGCGACCGCGGAGAACCGTGACGGCGCCGCCGGCGGCGATCCTTGAAGCTGAGCGTCGTCATCCCGACCTACAACGAGGAGAAGACGCTCGCCAAGGTCGTCGCCGAGGTTCGCCGGGTGCCGCTCGGTGACGTGCAGCGCGAGATCGTCATCGTCAACGACGGCTCCGTGGACGGGACCTCCCGCGTGATCGAAACGCTGCGCGGGCCCGACCTGGTCGCCATCAACCTCCCGGCGAACGCGGGGAAGGGTGCCGCCGTGAGGCGCGGCATCCAGGAAGCGACCGGCGACTACATCCTCGTGCAGGATGCCGACCTGGAGTACGACCCCGCAGACTACCCGGCTCTGCTCGCTCCGCTGAAGTCGGGATCGGCCGACGCCGTCTACGGGTCGAGGATCCTCGGGCAGAACTCCGGCTCCTACCGGGCCTTTTACTGGGGCGGGCGCCTTCTCACGCTCGTCTTCAACCTGCTCTACGGGCGACGCCTCACCGACCTGACCACGTGCTACAAGGTCTTCAGGCGCGAGGATGCGATCGCCTCGGGGCTCGAATGCGACGGCTTCGAGTTCTGCGAGGAGATCACGGCCCGTCTCATGCGGAGCGGAAGGCGTGTGGTCGAAGTGCCGATCCGCTACCGGCCCCGCTCCTTCGAGGAAGGCAAGAAGATCCGCTGGGTCGACGGCGTCAAGGCGATCTGGACTCTCGTCCGCCTTCGCTTCAGCGCCCCGCGCTGATGCAACGGTGCGGGCTGAAGGGCCGCCCTGCGCTCCCGGCTTCGGCCGGAGACGATCGAGATCCTGCCCACACTCTTCGCCGGCCTCCGGACGTCCGCTTCGGGCGGCCCTTCAGCCCACCCTCCGATTCGCGGCTGCGGGGGTGGCTGGAGTGCAGGCGGAGCGCGGGTGTCCTAGCATGGACCCGGCCCTCGGAGGGAGGGCGGCGCGCGGACGGAATCCTGGAGGTCCAAGGTCGATGAGAGCAGTTCACGCCCTGGCAATGATCGCGATGCTCGCCCCGGGGGAGCTGGTGGCGCAGCAGGCGGGCGGCGCGGCCGCAACGGCGGCCCCCGCCGCGAAGCTCCGCTTCGAGGCGGATCCAATGATCATGTGCCACTACTACTTGAAGAGCTTCGGACCCGAGAGCGTGAAGCCGCGGGGGGGCAGCGGAGGGGATTTCGTCTCCGAGGCGACCGCCTATGCCCAGGCGGCCAAGATCATCGACAACCCTCTCGTCATCAGGTGGTTCGAGGAACGGCTTGCCTCGAGCGCCGATCTGCCTCGGCTCCGCAAGGCCACCGAGACGCTCCCGGCTTCTCTTCAAGATGCCGAGGCGGCTACCGGGGTCCGGATGCTCGTGGAGGCCATGGAATCGGCATATCCCAGGTATCTGGAGACGGTCTACTCCGAAGAGCTGATGGGGGTCAATCGGGTCCTGATCAGCTCCCTCAAGCGCTGGGTTAAGGTCGAGGAGCGCGTCGGGTCCGCGTTGATCAAGCTCATGGGCTTCCAGCCCATCGACAAGGAGATCGTGATCTACACCGTCATCCGCGCGGGCGGGGTTTCGACCTGGGGCCTCTCGGACGAGGGCTACTTCACGGTGATAGGCGTCTACGGCCTCTCACCCGCGACCCTGGCAGAGTCCGCGGTCCACGAGGCGACCCACATCCTGGACGCCATGCAATCCTACTCGGCGGGCACCGTGCTCCAGGAAGTAAGGCGAGGCTCCGAGGCCGCGGACAGGAACGAGATCGAGGTCTTCCTGCACGGGCTCGTCGCCTACAACGCGGGAGAGCTCGTCAAGAGGTTCGTCAACCGGGAGCACGTCCACGCGGGCGTGCTCTCACCCGCCCACGCCGCGGCCTACCGCCCCTACCTGAGCACCTACGAGTACATCTGGACCTCATACATGGACGGGAAGATACCCAGGGACGGGATCGCGAAGAAGCTCCTCGAGGAGTTCGCGGCCGTCAAGAAGCTCCGAGCGGGCTCCACGGGGTCCTGATCATGCAGATCGAAATCCTCTATCGGCCATCCTACTCGCTCGCCGTCGTCCAGCTCCGGCCCGGCGAGGCCGTCCAGGCGGAATCCGGGGCCATGGTCTCGATGTCCGCCAACATCCGTCCCGAGACCGCGATGAAGGGAGGCGTCATCGGTGCCCTGAAGCGGAAGGTGCTCGGGGGGGAGAGCCTCTTCGCGAACACCTACCGCGCCGAGGGGACCCCGGGCGAAGTGACGCTGGCGCCTTCGCTGCCGGGCGACATCTACCACGTCCCGATGAAAGGAGAGACTCTCTTCATCCAGTCGGCTTCCTTCCTGGCCGGCGACCCCGCCATCGACCTCGACACCGCCTGGGGCGGGGCCAAGACCTTCTTCAGCGGCGAGGGCCTGTTCTTGTTGAAGGCCTCGGGCTCCGGCGACATCCTCCTGTCGTCGTACGGCGCCATCCACAAGGTGGCGATCACGCAGGGACGCCCCTACCTCTGTGACACGGGCCACGTCGTGGCTTTCACGCAGGGACTCTCCTTCAGCGTGCAGCGCTTCGGGAACTGGAAATCCACCTTCCTCGGCGGCGAGGGGCTGGTCTGCGAGTTCCAGGGGCAGGGAGATCTCTTCATCCAGACCCGCAGCACGCAGGCCTTCCTCTCCTGGCTCATCCCCCAGCTCCCGACGCGGACCGGCGGCGGGGGCGGGCAGGCGGGAGGGGTGCTCGGCAGCATCCTGCGCGGGAACTGAACGAGAGATCACGATTCCGAGTCAGCTTCGCGCACGGTGCTCGCCCTCCGCTCCCACGAGCGGCCCGTGCTGGCGCAGGGCCATGCTCACGAGATGAGCCGGCGCAGTTCAGCCGGCGAAGGGCGTAGCGCCTAGCTCCGCGTGCCCATCTGCGACTCGACCCCGGCCGGGGTGGGAGGGAGCTGCAGCTCGTCGGCGAGGAGCCTCAGGAAGAGCCCCACGTCGGTGACGACGCCCGCCGCCTGCGCCGAGCCCCGATCGACGAGCTTGGTGACGACGGCCGGGTTGATGTCCACGCAGATCGTGCGGACGTGGGAAGGCGTCATGTTGCCGGTCCCGATGCCGTGGAGCATGGTCGAGAGGATGATGACCATCTCCGCGCCGCGCAGGGCCCGCCAGTAGGCCTCCTGGGCCTCGACGAGGTCCATGATCGTCTCCGGCATGGGGCCGTCGTCGCGAATCGATCCCGCCAGGACGACGTCGATGCCGGCCTTCATCGCCTCGAACATCACGCCGGATCGCAGGAGCCCCGTCTCCACCGCCTGGCGCATGGATCCGGCGGTCCGGATGGCGTTGATGGCCCTCATGTGGTTCTTGTGCCCCTCGTAGACGGGAATGCCCGTGCGCACGTCGACTCCCAGTGACGTTCCGTAGAGGGCCTGCTCGACGTCGTGGACGGCGAGGGCGTTGCCCGAGAGCAGGGCCTGGACGTAGCCGCCGCGGAAGAGCCTTCCCATGTGAGCGGCGCCACCGGTGTGGACCACGACGGGGCCTGCCACGATCACCGTCCGCCCGCCCTTCGCGCGGACCTCTCTCAGCTCGCGGGCGAGATCGGCGACGATGATCTCGACGCGCCTCTCCGAGGAGATGTCCCGGTCCATGAACACGAAATCCATCTTCTCGCGCTTGCGGAAGGGAGGGATGACCCTGACTCCCTCGACCCCGCAGACGATCATGTCGCCGCGACGCACGTCCCTCAGCTTGACGCAGCTAGCCTCTCCGCTCTCGTCGATGCGGATGACGGCGTCCATCCTCTGCTCCGAGACGTCCACCCAGCGCCCGGCCACCCGCACCCGGGTGGGATGGTTCGTCGTGGAGTAGAAGTCCGGGGGGACCGTGCCGTCCTTCTCGGAAGGGTGCAGGAGGATGTCGGCCGGGCCATGCTCGACGATCCGGCACCCCATGCCGATGAGGTTGTCGAGCACGAGATCGAGCTGGTCCTGATCCCCGGCGGTGACCTCCAGCTCGGCGCGTGAGAAGTCTGTGATGGTCCGGCCGATGTCGAAGCCGAGCAGCTCGTAGCTGCCCCCGTTCTCCACGATGACGTTCAGGATCCGGGACATCAGGCCGGTGTCGATGAGATGCCCCTCTGTGGTGAGTCTGCGCGTCGGCATGGTGCGGCTCCGGACAGGGCGCTGGCGGCCCTCGCGGCTGTGGGTTCGTCGTGTGGAGATCCCGGGGTTGATCGTCCCCCGGGGCCGGGGCTAGGATGCGCCCCGCATCCAGTCTAACCTCTGCGAGCCTGTCCGCGCCGTGGTGAGGACAGGTTTCCGGCGCGTCCCTGCGGCGCGGCCAGCGCCCGTGAGAGGAGCTCCCGATGAGTGCGACCGAGGCGATCACGACCGTCGATCTTCCGGGGCTCACGAAGATGGCCTCGGGGAAGGTGAGGGAGATCTTCGACCTCGGCGATCAACTCTTGATGCTCTCCACCGATCGGATCTCGGCCTTCGATTACGTGCTGCCGAACGGCATTCCCGGCAAGGGCAAGGTGCTGACGCAGCTCTCCAGGCACTGGTTCGCGCTCACCGGGGATATCGTGCCGAACCACCTGATCGAGTGCGACGTCGCCCGCTATCCCGGAAGCCTGAAAGGCCACGCCGCCGTGCTGGAGGGACGATCGATGATCGTCCGCAAGGCGCGCATGTTCCCCGTCGAGTGCGTCGTGCGCGGGTATCTGGCCGGATCGGGCTACAAGGAGTACCTGGCCTCCGGCGCCACGAGCGGCGTGCGGCTCCCGAAGGGACTGCAGCTCGCCAGCCGCCTGCCGGAGCCGATCTTCACGCCGGCCACGAAGGCGGCGTCGGGGCACGACGAGAACATCTCGTTCGAGAGCATGGCCTCCATCATCGGTGCGGACGACGCCCGCAGGCTGAGGGAGCTCTCCCTGGCGATCTTCATGAAGGCGAGCCAGCACGCGGAAGCCGCCGGCGTCATCATCGCGGACACGAAGTTCGAGTTCGGCCGCCTGGCCGGGAGCGGCGAGATCCTCCTGTGCGACGAGGTCCTCACTCCCGATTCCTCACGCTTCTGGGATCGCGAGAGCTACCGCCCCGGGATCAGCCCGCCCTCCTTCGACAAGCAGTTCGTCCGCGATCACCTGGAGCGGAGCGGCTGGGACAAGCAGCCCCCCGTCCCCATGCTCCCCCCCGAGATCGTCGAAGGGACGAGCGGTCGCTACCAGGAAATCTACCGCCGCCTCACCGGCCACTCCCTCTGAATGTCCAAGCGCGGGAATCGGGGCCCCCGCGCTACCTGATGCAGACGGCGCGGACCTGCTTGAAGTCCGTGAACCCCCTGAAGACCTTGTCGATGCCGTCCTGCAGGAGCGTGGTCATCCCTTCCTTGATGGCGTGATTCCTCAGCTCCTCGACGGGTGCACGGCGGACGATCATCCTCTTGATCTCGTCGGTGCCGATCATCAGCTCGTGGACGGCGATCCGGCCCTTGTAGCCCGTGTCGGTGCACTCCTTGCACCCGCGTCCGCGGGCCAGGGTCGGGGTGGGTCCAACCTGCGCCGCGAGGCGCTCGTCGAAGAGGCTCGGGCCGTAGGACTCGCGCAGCTCGGCTATCTCCTCCTTCGACGGCTTGTAGGTCTCCTTGCAGGAGGAGCAGATTGTCCGGGCCAGGCGCTGCGCCAGGATGCCGAGGACCGAATCGGCGAAGTTGAAGGGATCGATGTTCATGTCCAGGAGCCGGACGATGGTCTCGGGGGCGCTGTTCGTGTGAAGGGTTGAGAGAACGAGGTGGCCCGTCAGGGAGGCCTCGATTCCCGTCTGAGCGGTCTCCTGGTCGCGCATCTCGCCCACCATGATGATGTCGGGGTCCGCGCGCAGGAACGAGCGCATGGCGGCGGCGAAGGTGAAGTCGATCTTGGGGTGCACCTGGACCTGCCGGAGGCCCGGCTGCGTGATCTCGACGGGATCCTCGGCCGTCCAGATCTTCCGGTCGATCCTGTTGATGTAGCCCAGCGCCGAGTGCAGCGTCGTGGTTTTCCCCGAGCCCGTCGGCCCGCAGCAGAGGATGATGCCGTAGGGTTTGTCGATGATGGCCTTGAACTCGCGAAGGTTCCGATCGCTCATCCCCATCTTCTCGAGCGGGTGGGGCTTGCTCGCGGCCAGGATTCGCATCACCACGTCCTCGTTGTTGCCGGACGTTGGAATCGTCGCGACGCGCAGCTCGATGGTCTGCGGCCCCATCTTGAAGCGGATCTTGCCGTCCTGGGGCTTGCGCCGCTCGGCGATGTCCAGCGTCGCCATGATCTTGAAGCGCTGCACCAGGGCGTTCCGGTGGGCGGAGGGCAGGTCCATGTACTTGTGGCACATGCCGTCGACCCGGAAGCGGATCATCGTCGGCAGGTTGGGCCCGTTGGGCTCGATGTGGATGTCCGAGACGCCCCGCTCGTAGGCGTCCGTGACGATCTGGTTGGCCAGCCGGATGATCGCGCTGTCGCTCTCGGCGATCTCCCCGTCGCCGGCGCCCTCCTCACCCTCCGTCGCGGACTCCGCGCTCCCCAGCTCGACCAGGAGCCTGCCCATGCTCGCGTCGCCGGGGTCCATGGGCTGGTCGTACGAGGTGTGGATGTAGCGCAGCAGGTCGTCCCTCAGGGCGACCTGGGGCTCCACGGATGAAGCGATCCCCAGCACCTTCATCCCGTCCAGGCGCACGAGATCGGTGGGATCGTCCACGGCCACGACCAGCGAGGGGCCCTTCTTCTCGACCGGCGCCACCAGGCTCTTCTTGAGCCAGTCGAAGGGAATCCTCTGGACGAGGTCCGTGGGGATCCGCTCGTTGCCGGTGTAGTTGAAGAAGGGAACTCGGTAGAACTGGCTCAGGGAGGCCCCGATCTCTTCCTTGGGGATCCTGAACTGCTCCATGAGCGCGACGGCGAGGTCCGCGTTGTTGACCCGGGCGGCCTGAGCGGCCGTCGCGAGATCCTGCTCTGAGATGATCCCCTTGTCGATCAGGAGGCTGAACTTGCCGACGGGCTTGCTCTGGCGGGAGGCCCGGTTCTGGTTGTAGAAGGCCACCCCCAGCATGCGGGCAATCTCCTCGGCGGCCTCCTGGTCGGCCTGCGAGAAGGTGTCCTCTCCCGACTTGTTGAGGAACTCGAGCACTCCGATCAGGTACTTCTCGAACATGATGGGAGTGGCGAGCACCTGCGTGGTCCTGAACCCGGTCGCCTTGTCCCAGCGTGCGTCGAACTTCAGCTTCTCGTGGATCCCGCCGAGCTCGGCGGGGTCGTAGGCGTTCTTGATGCGCACGGTCTGACGCGAGAGCGCCGTGAAGCCGGTGACGGACCCGAAGCTCTTCGGGACCCGGATCTCCTTGATGTCGTTCCCGCTCTTCTGGAGCGAATAGAGCTCCTGGTTCTTCGAGTCGATGGCGAAGATCGTGACGCGCTCGGCCCCGATGAGCTCGAGGATCTTGTCCTTGAGATTGACGAGGATGTGGTTGAGGGAAGGCGCCGAGTTGAAGAGATTCGTGATCTCGCCCAGCTTTCGACGGTAGGTGACTTCCCTCTGAAGGCTCTCGACCTCCGGGCTGCTCTGGGCTGGCATCTGCGGACTCCTCAGAAACGCGCTGCCGGGTCTCGGACAGGCCGGGATTGTATGTCCCGCGCCGGGCGGCCAACAAGTCGCGGGGTCCGCCGGCTCTCGGAGAGGCGGGCTCGGGAAGGGCCTCTAGGCTCTCGCAGCCTCCCCCGATACCTCCGCCGCTGAGCGCAGCAAGGCCGTACGCGCCTCGTCGATGGCCGAGGGGGGGGCGGGGGCCGCGGCGCGCGTGGCGCGGCAGCGCGCCCCGAGGTTCTCGATCCTTCTCAGCGACTCCTCGCACCTGGAGGCAAAGGAGGAGTCGGATTCAGCGCGGCGCCGGAGCGCTTCGACGGCGGCGCGGATCCTCTCCTCCTTGTGACAGATGAGGAGCATGTCGCTGCCGGCGGCGACCGCACGTGGGACGAGATCGTCCCAGGCCACCCTGGCGGAAACCGCCTTCATCTCGAGGTCGTCGGAGATGGCGACTCCCCTGAATCCGACGGGCCCTCGAAGGAGATCCGTGCTCACGGCGGGAGACAGCGTGGCCGCCACGGGATCCGCCCCCGAATAGAACGGGTAGTGGCCGTGCCCGATCATCACCGCGGCGGCCTCGGGACCGAGCTCGACGTAAGGAAGGAGATCTTCCTTCTCGAAGTTCTGCCTGCTCTTCTCGAGGGAGGGCAGGTGATGGTGCGAGTCGAGGAGCGTGGGGCCGAGGCCGGGGAAATGCTTCAGCACCGGGAGGATGCCCGCCGATTCGAGCCCCTCGATCACGGCGCGGGCGCACCCGATCACGACGGCCGGGGAGGTCCCGAACGAGCGATCGGCGATCCCATTCGGAGCGTCGGCAGCGCAGAGATCCACGACAGGGGCGAAGTCGACGTCGAAACCAAGCTGGTGAAGGAGATCCCCGTAGCGCGTCCAGTAGTCGCGCAGGGGTCCGGTGCCGGCTGCGGCTGCCCTCGAGGCCGCCGGAAGCCCGGTGAGATGAGGCGCGAGCCGGGTGACGCGGCCGCCCTCCTCGTCCACGGCGATGATCGGAGGCGGATCCACGGCGGCCCGGATGGCATGGCAGAGGGCGGCCAGCTCCGTCAGGCTGACGACGTTGCGACGGAAGAGGATGACCCCCCCGGGCCGGACCTCTTCGAGCAGCCTCCTGGTCGCGGGTGTCAGGGCTCCGCCATCGATTCCTATGAAGAGGAGCCTGCCTAACCCGCCGGCCGCGCCGGGCGTCATCTTTCCGAGCATGTGCGGGATTCTCTCAGACCTTGACGGGGCTTTCAACGGGTTGTGATTGTCGGCGGATTCTGCGGCCGGCGGGGGAAATCCGGGGCCGCGCTGGATTTCGAGTTACGAAAGTCCCAGATTCGTTGCGCGAGCGAGAAACGCTGTGGTAGGCTCGGCCGGTTTTCTGGCCGATCCCCAATCCTGCAACGGAATCTCATCGGAGCGCCAGGTGAAGGGCAAGTTCTACACCATCATGGTCGTCCCGCACACGCGGGCGAAGTTCACCCAGCTCCGCGTGAGCGCGGCGTTCATCGTCGCGCTGTCGGTCATCGCGGGCGCCGCCGTCATCTCCACGGGACTCCTTCCCCTCTACATCCACCTGGCCCACGAGCGGGGAGGCGAGGTCTCGACGCTGCGGGACGAGAACCAGGAGCTGCGGATGGCGGGCGTCGATCTGGATTCGTCGATCTCGTCACTGAGGGATCGCGTGGCCTACTTCGAAACCGAAGCGACGAAGTTCGCGCTCATGGCCGGCGTGGAAGACCTCCCCTCGTCGCAGCCCGTCGGCGGCGCTCGAGAGGCCGTACCCGGACAGGTTGTCCCGCAGGTCCGGAGCGTCGACGCGGTGAGGACGAATCGGCTCAAAGACGAGATCGAGACTCTCCACGAACGCACCGGAGTGCTGGTCGACTCCTACGGCGTTCTCAACCGCGTCTACCACGATCAATCGCTCCTGCTGGCCTCCACCCCTTCCATCGCTCCGGTGAAAGGGATGATCTCCTACGGCTTCGGGTACAGGCGCGACCCCTTCACGGGATCGCGCGCCTTCCACAAGGGCCTGGACATCGTCGCGATGCTCGGGACGGCGGTCAGGTCGCCGGCCGACGGCATCGTGACCCGGGCGCGCCGGGAGCCCGACTACGGCCAGGTGATCTACATCTCCCACGGCAACGGGGTCACGACGCGCTACGCTCATCTCCAGGGCTTCAATATCAGCGTGGGGCAGGAGATCCGGCGCGGCGAGATCATCGGGTTCGTAGGCAACACCGGCCGGAGCCTCGGCTACCATCTCCACTACGAGGTCCTCCTCCACGGGACGAAGGTCGACCCGATGGACTACATCCTGGACCTCGACCGCCTCTCCTAGCCTCCCATCCGGGTCACGGGCACGCCGCCTTGACGCGGCCTCCGGCACCCGTCTAGGATAGGGCGCAACGTCCAGGTTGCGCCCCCCGCGACCCATCTAGGCCCGACGACCTTTCAGATCGCCCACCCAAGGGGGATGGTGCATCCCGGATCGGAGCGGAACCCGCGTCCATGTCGCTTCTGAACACCGTCGCCAGCAAGGTCTTCGGAACGAAGCACGAGCGCGACATGAAGCGGCTTCACCCCCGGGTGGAAGCCATCAACGCCCTCGAGCCCGGCATCCGCGCGCTCAGCGACGCCGAGCTCGCCGCCAGGACTCCCGCGCTGCGCGAGGCTTCGGCCCGCGGCGCCACCTTCGACGATCTCCTTCCCGAGGCCTTCGCGCTCGTCCGGGAGGTTGCCCGCCGCACGGTGGCCATGCGGCACTTCGACGTGCAGCTCATCGGAGGGATGGTCCTTCACCAGGGCAAGATCGCCGAGATGAAGACCGGCGAAGGGAAGACCCTGGTCGCCACCCTGCCCGTCTACCTCAACGCGCTGGCAGGTAGGGGCGTCCACGTCGTCACCGTCAACGACTACCTGGCCCGCCGGGACAGCGAGTGGATGGGCCCCATCTACAAGTTCCTGGGGCTGACGGTGGGCCTCATCCAGCACTCCGCCTCGGACGCCGAGAGGAAAGCCGGCTACGGCGCCGACGTGACCTACGGCACGAACAACGAGTTCGGATTCGACTACCTGCGCGACAACATGAAGTTCGAGCTCGCGCACTACGTGCAGCGCGGGCATCAATTCGCCATCGTCGACGAAGTGGACAGCATCCTCATCGACGAGGCGCGGACGCCGCTGATTATTTCCGGACCGGCGGAACAGTCGACTGATCTCTACTACGAAGTCGATC
>CAZMRF010000017.1:35845-79048 GCA_964568735.1 uncultured Acidobacteriota bacterium | reverse complement strand
CGTCCCTTCGAGCGACACCTACATCGAGAAGGACGCGAGCATCAACGACGAGATCGACAAGCTGCGCCACTCGGCCACGCGATCCCTGTTCGAGCGGCGGGACGTCATCGTCGTGGCCTCGGTGAGCTGCATCTACGGCCTGGGATCCCCCGAGGCCTACCACGGGATGCTCCTCATGCTGGCCCGCGGCGCGCGGATGTCGCGCGAGTCGATCCTTCGCAAGCTCGTGGACATCCAGTACGAGCGGAAGCAGAACGAGCTCGTGCGCGGCTCCTTCCGCGTGCGGGGGGACGTGGTGGAGATCTATCCCTCCTACGAGGAAAGGGCGATCCGCGTCGAGCTGTGGGGCGACGAGATCGAGTCGCTCTCCGCCGTCGATCCGCTTCGAGGGGTGACGATCGAGCCGCTGGAGCGGGTCCCCATCTATCCCAACAGCCACTACGTGACGCCTCGCGAGAAGCTGCTCGCGGCCCAGGAGAGCATCCGTGCGGAGCTGGGGGAGAGGCTGGAGACCCTGAAGGCGGCGGGCAAGCTCCTGGAGGCGCAGAGGCTCCAGCAGCGCACGCTCTTCGACCTCGAGATGATCCAGGAGACCGGCTACTGCCACGGGATCGAGAACTACTCCCGCCACCTCACGGGAAGGGCGCCGGGCATGCCGCCTCCCACGCTCATGGACTACCTGCCCGCCGACGCCCTCGTCATCGTCGACGAGAGCCACCAGACGATCCCCCAGGTCCGCGGCATGTTCCACGGGGATCGCTCCCGCAAGCAGGTGCTCGTGGATTACGGGTTCCGCCTGCCCTCGGCGCTCGACAACAGACCCCTGACCTTCGACGAGTTCAACGAGCGGGTGGGGCAGGTCACCTACATCTCGGCGACCCCGGGGCCCTACGAGCTGCAGAAGGCGGAGGGGCTGGTCGTCGAGCAGCTCATCCGGCCGACCGGCCTCGTGGATCCCGAGGTCCTGATCCGCCCCGTCAGGAGCCAGGTCGACGATCTCCTGGCGGAGATCCGCGAGCGGGTCGCCTCGGGCGGCCGCGTCCTCGTCTCGACCCTCACGAAACGGATGGCGGAGGATCTCTGCGACTACTACAGGGAGCTGGACTTGAAGGTCGCCTACCTCCACTCGGACATCGACACGCTCGAGAGGATCCGGATCCTCCGAGAGCTGCGGCTGGGCACCCACGACGTCCTCGTGGGCGTGAACCTGCTTCGTGAGGGCCTCGACCTTCCCGAAGTCTCGCTCGTGGCGGTCCTGGACGCCGACAAGGAGGGCTTTCTCAGGAGCCGATCCTCCCTGATCCAGACGTCCGGGCGGGCGGCGCGCAACATCCACGGGCGCGTGATCCTCTACGCCGACCGGATGACGGACTCGCTCCGGGAGGCCGTCGAGGAGATGAGCCGGAGGAGGGAAGTCCAGAGCGCCTACAACGCCGAGCACGGGATCACTCCCGAGAGCATCGTCAAGCCCGTGGATGATCTGCTCTCTCGCATCTCGGAGGCGGACTACGTGAAGGTCGAGCGGGAGCCCGGAGCCTTGAAGGTGGCGGAGTCCTTCCGGAGCGTCGAGGAGCTCGAAGCGGAGATCGCAAGGCTGCGGGCGAAGATGCGCGAGCGCGCGGAGGCGCTCGAGTTCGAGGAGGCCGCGGAGATCAGGGACCGGATCCACTTCCTCAGCCGGCAGGTCCTCTATGGATGAGGCGCTCGTCGCCCGGATCAGGGATCTCCCCGCCCAGCCCGGCTGCTACATCTTCCGAGCGGGGGGCGGGGAGGCGCTCTATATCGGGAAGGCCCTGTCGCTCCGGGAAAGGGTCCGCTCCTACACGCAGGACCCGGCGAGGCTGGGGACCAAGATCGCGCGGATGGTCTCGGAGGCCGCGTCGCTCGAGGTGATCCTCACCGGCTCGGAGGTCGAAGCCCTCATCCTGGAGAACAACCTCATCAAGAAGGATCTCCCGCGCTACAACACGCTGCTCCGGGACGACAAGAACTTCCCCTACCTGAAGCTCACGGTGAAAGACCCTTTTCCACGCCTGACCCTCGTTCGAAAGGCACGGCAGGACGGGAACCTCTACTTCGGCCCCTACCTGCCAGCCGCCCATGCCCGCCGCAACACCAAGATGGTCGCCCGCTTCTTCGGCGTGGCGACATGCCACGAACGCCTGGACGGATCCCGGCCCCGCCCCTGCCTCTACTACCAGCTCGACCAGTGCCTCGCCCCCTGCGCCGGCCTGGTGGAGCAGGGCGAGTACCGGCAGGCCGTCAAGGATGCGGAGCTCTTCCTGACGGGACGGGACGCGGCGCTGACGGAGTCGCTGGAGAGGAGAATGATCGAGGCCTCGGGGAGTGAGGCCTACGAGCGCGCCGCCCGGTACAGGGATCTCATCCGGACGATCCGCGCCTCCGGCCAGAAGCAGCACATGGCGAGCGTCGGCCTCGAGGACCAGGACTTCTTCGATTTCCACCGGGAGGGGCGCGAGGGGGTGGTGCAGCTCTTCGTGATGCGCAAGGGACTCGTGCAGGCGCGCCGCGAGTTCTCCTTCGACGACCTGGAGGAATCGGACACGAAGCTCATGGGGGAGGTGCTCGAGCGTTACTACGGGTCGGGCACGGATGTGCCGGCCGAGGTCTACCTGGGCCGGGAGCCGGAGGGGCGGGAGCTCATCCAGAGCTGGCTCTCGGAGCTGAGGGGAAGCCCCGTCAGGATCAAGGTCCCTCATCGAGGGGTGAAGCGGAAGTTCATGGAGATGGTGGCCCGGAACGCGGCCCTGGCCTTCGAGTCGAGGTTCCGCTCCACCCACACGCACGGCGCGCTGGTACTGGAAGGACTTCAAGAGCTGCTGGGGCTGCCCGAGGTTCCCTACAGGATCGAGGCCTTCGACATCTCCCACACGCAGGGCGCCGAGACGGTGGCCTCGATGGTGGTGTGGGAAGGGGGGCGCCCCCGCCGTTCCGACTACCGGCGCTTCCGCGTGCGCTCGGTGGCCGGAGTGGACGACTACGCGTCCATGCGGGAGGTCGTCGGCCGGCGCTACTCCCGGGTCCTGCGCGAGGGGAAGAACCTGCCCGACCTCATCCTTATCGACGGCGGGAAGGGGCAGCTAGGGGCGGCGCTGGAGGCGCTGGGGAGAGCCGGCCTCCCCCCCGTACCGGTGGCGGCGCTGGCCAAGCGGGAGGAGCTGCTCTTCGTCCCCGGCCGAGAGGAGCCCATCCGCCTCGAAGGAGCCTCGCCCATCCTGCATCTTGTTCAGAGGATACGGGACGAAGCCCACCGCTTCGCGGTCACATATCATCGCCGGCTCCGGTCCAGGCGGACAATCGCCTCGGCCCTGACGGAGATCCCGGGAGTCGGCGACGCGACGGCCCGGAAGCTTCTCAGGGTATTCGGATCCCTCCGGGGGATCCGGGAGGCACCCGAGGCGGGGCTCGCATCGGAGGTCGGCCCCAAGCTGGCCTCCCGGATCATGGAGCATCTCAGACGTTCGGAGAATCAGGAGATCGGAGCCAGCCGCGAGAAACCCGACTCCGCCACGCGGAGATGAGTCGAGGCGAGGCACGGGAATGCATGGACTCGTTCTGCTTGATCCGATTCGATCGCGAACGCAGCTCGAAGAGCTCGTCGTTCCGGTCAGGTTTCGAAACGAGAAACGTTCTGAAACGAGCCTCGCAGTGCGAAAGATCGGAAAAACGTCTTTGACTCACTATGGGGATGGCCGTATATTCCCGCGGCATCACCGGTCTAACCTTGTCTGAAACAACGGAGATCCCTCGGCAGAGGCCGGAAGCTGCCGGATTGCTGAGAGAAGCGCTGGTTCTCGCAGGGAGTAGGGCTGTCGTCACGGTTTCCAGCAGCAGCATGGAGCCTACGCTTCGTGTAGGGGACCGCGTGACGATTGATGGTGCAGCACCATCCCGGCTCCGCCGGGGAGATATCGTGGTGTTCGAGAGCCCGCTCTCAGGGCTCGTCGTGCACAGGTTGATCTGGATGGTCCCCCCGGTGGGGGAGCCAAGGGCGTTGTACACAAAGGGGGACGCGCTCTCGTATCTGGACCGACCGATCGCGGCCGGGAATTGCCTCGGACGCGTGGTCGAGGTCGAGAGAGGCGGCACCAGGAGGAGGGTCCGGAGGACGGGAGCCTGCATGGGATGGCTGAGTGCCGCAGCCGGCTGGACCGCGCGAAGGGTCCTCACCGGATCGCGGCGGGGAGCCTTGATTCTCCGGAGAAGACAGTGGTAGCATTTCCTCACGCGTTGCCGATCGGCGGGCCCGCACCGACCGCGGGCGGCGTGTACCCCGGGGAGGGGGGCCGCGCGGGCGGTGATTACCATCCCGAGCGCTCCTTCTTCGAGGGGCTCGATGAGCCCTTCGGTCCCCACGAGATCAGGATCACGACGGGCGGACTCAGTGCCCAGCTGCGGGGGCTCTCCTCGCGCCAGAAGGCCGAGCTCGCAGCCCGTTATGGGATTTTCGCGCGCGATCGAGGTGCGGCGCACAGGGCCGATCTGGAGGTGGCCTTCAACAGGTCGCCCAGAGAGGCCTTCCTTCGCGTGCGCCGGAGCGTGCCGGCGGAGACCTACCGCCTGCTCGCGCGCGAGGATGGCGACCTGCTCGTGGCCTGGTCCTACGAGTGGGCCGCCTCGTGGGATCGCGCGGCGGGCCGAGCGACAGTGGCCGCCGCGAGCGATGAGAGGGTGGTCTTCGACAGGATCGTCGAGAACTTCCTTCGAGTGGCCTTCGCCCACCTCGCGATCGAGCGAGGCGCCCTGCTCCTTCATGGAGCGGGCGTCGTGCGAGAGGGCAGGGCCTGGATCTTTTTCGGACCATCGGGATCGGGGAAAACGACGGTGACGACACTTTCCGGAGGGGCTCACGTCCTGAGTGACGATCTCGTGATGATTGTCCCTTCGGCGACGCCGGGCGCACGCTACGCCGCGTGCAGCGTGCCTTTCCGCGGGCTTCTCACCCCGGGAGCAACGATCGATCGGAACTTCCCCCTCGCGGGGCTCTTCCGGCTGGTCCAGGATTCAGAAGATCGGATTGAAGGCCTCGACACCCCGCGGGCCGTGGGAGAGCTGGTGCAGAGCCTGCCCTTCGTCACGGACTGCCCGGGGACGATCCCCGCGGTGCTCGAGGTGGCCTCGGCGGTCGCGGGCTCCGTGCCCGTGAGCCGGTTGCATTTTACGAAGGGGCCGGGTTTCTGGAAGGTGATCGAGGATGTCGGACGCTCCGCTGCATAGGCACCCGCATGCCGCCGCGAGGAACTACGACGGCAAGGCGCTCATCGTGGTGCCGGGGCTGGGCGAGTACAATATCCTCAACCCGCTCGGAACGCGGGTCTGGGAGCTGATCGACGGGACTCGGGGGATGAACGACATCGTGCAGACCATCGTGGAGGAATACGACGTCGCGCAGGGTGAGGTGGAAGAGGACGTCAAAGAGTTCATCGAGGATCTGAGAAAACACGCGATCGTGAGCTGATCGTATCCGGGAGCCTTGAATGCGGGCCACGCTGAAGAACGAGGACATCGTGCCGGGGAACGGGAACGGGAACGGCAACGGCAACGGCAACGGCAATGGCAACGGACACGCCTCCGCCCGCACCAACCCCTACGTCGACCTCGTGGCGAATGCGTGGAACGCGGCCACTCCCATGACGGCCCTGTGGGAGATCACCTACGCCTGCAACCACAAGTGCTCCTTCTGCTACAACAGCCCCACGCGCGGAGCGCGCGAGCTCTCGGGGGAGCAGATCAAGGACGGCCTCAGGAAGATCGCCGATCTCGGCTGCATCTTCCTGGTCCTCTCCGGCGGCGAGCCCCTCGCGAGATCGGATTTCTTCGACATCGCCTGGGCCGGCAAGAAGCTCGGGTTCGCGATCCGCGTCTACACGAATGGCTACCTGATCGACGAGCTCGTGGCGAAGAAGTTCGCCGACCTCATGCCCTTCGAGGTCGAGGTCTCGTTCCATGGAGACAACCCGGCGTCGTTCGACAAGCTCACCGGCGTACCGGGCTCATTCCACCGCGTCATCCAGGGCATTCGCAACCTCCGGGCGCACAACCTCAAGGTCAACCTCAAGACTCCCATCACGCGCTGGAACGAAGCCGAGCTGCGCGGCGTGAAGCAGATCGGGGAAGAGCTGGGATGTCACGTCGAATTCGATCCGGTCATCACGCCGAGGGACGACGGGGACACGAGCCCTCTTGCCCTGCAGGCGACGACCGATTTCCTGGACCGCTTCTTCTCCAGCGAGTACGCGGACCTGACGCGCGAGGAGATGCCCATCCCGCGCGACGACAGCCGCATCAAGCCGGTCTGCGGCACGGGACGATCCACGCTTTCGCTCGACCCCTATGGCAACATCTATCCCTGCGTCCAGTGGCGGCGCAGCGCGGGGAAGATCACAGAGGTCGATGATCTCAAGACGCTTTGGCACCAGTCCCCGGTGCTGAACGAAGTCCGGAGGATCGCCGAGGAGATTCCTCAGACGACTCTCAAGAACTTCGAGCACGGGGCTTTCGCGTCGTTCTGCGCTGGTGTCGCCGAGGTCCAGACAGGTGACCCGAGGAACCTCTATCCTCAGGTGAAGGAAAACGCCAGGATTCGGGCTGCGAAGCATGCACAGCTCTTGCAGATTCGAAACCGTGTTTCTTAACGAATTCGAGCAGTCCCACGGAGGGGACCTCGACGGGGGGAACGCATGAAGAAGACCTATCAGAAGCCGATCATCGAGCACACCGAGGTGATCGAGGCAAGGGCCGTTGCGTGTGCGAAGACGAGCGACACGGACTGCGGCGGCACTCCTTTGACGTCCTGATTCAGACGCACGCGGGGTGAAGGCCCTCTTCCAGGCAATGGCGTCTGGAGCGGGCAAACCGAACCGGAAGGGCCGCCCATCCGAGGGGGCTCTTCCCGGGCCACTCACGACGAAAGTCGTGGCTGAATCCGTTTCGGAGGTGAGGCAAGCTCCATGAAGAAGAGTTACGAAAAGCCGGCCATAATTCATACTGAGACGATCGAAGCACGGGCGATTCGCTGCACCAAGGCGGATGACGCGAGCTGCCCTGGGGGACCGACCACGAGCTGACGCCGGCCCCTCGGGGCAGGCGTAAGGTCCTCCAGACGACCGTCCGGCAAGGCGCCGGGGGCTGTTGCGCGGCGGATCCAGATTTCGGGGATCTCATGCGAAGGTTCCGGAAAAATACCGGGATCGCAGCCTCCGCCGCACTCGGGAGCGATCAGGCCTTAGTCAGGGTTGCCAGCGGCTTCCATGAAGGTAGCCGCCGGCAACCCTGGCTAAGGCTTTTCGCTTCCAGGAGGCCATATTTCCTCCGGCACCCACGGAGCGGATGAGGCGGGTCCATGAAGAGGGAAAAGGAAGACGAGAAGCGCCCGTACGAGAAGCCAGTCATCGTTTATTCGGACAAGATCTACGGACGGGCGATCCGCTGCGCCAGGCAGGACGATATCGCCTGTCCTGGAGGCCCGATCACGAGCTGACGCGTGCCCTGGGGTCGAGGGGTGGCTCCCGCAGGCGACCTACCGGCCGTGAAGCGGGAGCGGGGGCGCGGCGGGTCTCGTCGTCATCAGGATCTTATGCGCCGACTTCTGGTCATGATCGGAATCGCAGTACTCGCCGCACTGGGGAGCGGCTCCGCGCTCGTCGGGGGCTCCAGCAACGACCCCGGTGGAGGTCCCTGGGAGACGCGGGTAAGGATCTCCGCTCCCAGACCGGCGATTTCCGTCGACCCTCTCCGCGAGGGCGCGACACGCGTCCAGATTCCCGAGTTTGGGCTGCTCGGTCTGCCGGGGGCCGTCTACCTCCCCGTGCGAAGCATCAGGATCGCCATCCCCGATGGGGAAGGGACCGTCAGGATCAAACTCCTCCGGTCCCACCCGGAACGCCTCGAGGGACTCTCCCTCGACTCCCCGGAGACCGAGGAGGCCCACTGGGGAACCGCTCCCCGGAGAGCCGGGCCCGGCCCCGCTTCCTCCCGAAAGGTCTCGGCCGCCGGCCGGAAGGGATTCGTCCCCCCCGGCATCCCGATCCGCATGGGCGACGTCGGCTGGCTCAGGGAGCAGCGCTTCGTCGAGATCATCTACACACCGGTCGTCGCGCCGCGCGGCGGGGGCCAGGCGCTCTTCTACGGGGACGTCGAGGTCGACGTGATGGTCGACGGCGTGGCGCCCGAGGCGCTCTCGAGCGACGCCGCGCCGGAGGATCCCTCGTTCGAGGCCGTCTATCGCAGGACCTTCGCGAACTATGCGCAGGGCAGGCAGCTCCGCGCGCGCGGCGGCCGGCTCCGCAGCGGGCGTTACTGGGAACGGTATCAGAGCCAGACCGGCTTCCCCGTCTACAAGATCACCGTCTCCGCCGACGGGATCTACAGGCTCACCCAGCCCTACCTCCTCGATCCGAACTCGGGCCTGGCTCAGGGCCTCGCAGGCGCCGACCCGAGGCAATTCAAGCTCACGAACCGCGGCATCGAGGTGCCCATCACGGTGCAGGGGGAGGGCGACGGCGTCTTCGGCTCCTCGGACTGGATCGAGTTCTACGGGCAGCGGCTCGACGCCCCCGAGACGAAGGTGAACTACGACTTCCCCAGCTTTCCCGACATCTACCAGTACGACGACTACGGGGATCGCAACGTCTACTGGCTCTCGGTGGACAACGTGGGAACCCGGGCGAGGATCCCCGTCCGCAGCGCCCCCCCCAATGGCGCGGATCCCCTGCTGGCCGACTTCCAGGAGACGCTCCACTTCGAGAAGGACAACCTCTACCAGCCGACGGGCGGCTCCGATCCCTTCCTCATGCTGCCGAGGCTGAACAGCAACTCCGGCAGCGTCGTGGCCGACCCGAACAACTGCAGCTACAACAACACGGGAGTGCCGAACCAGTCACCCGGCCAGTATCTGGGCCCCGACATCACGAACCCGGCCGATCCGAACTACTGCGCGGTCTGTAGGATGAGCCTGCCGTCGATCAACGCCGGCGCGGCGCAGAGCGCCACGCTGAGCGTGAGGCTGCGGGGCACGACCGACGACCCGAACGCGAACCCCGACCACCTCGCCGTCCTGGAGGTCAACGACAACCCGGCGCTCACCTCCGTCCACTGCTGGGACCGCAACATCCTCACGACGCAGACGAAGACTCTGACGCACGCGCAGCTCACGTCGACGCTGGACATCAGGCTCGAGCAGCCGGGCCTCGCGGCGACGGCCAGCACCGAGCAGCTCGCCGTGGACTGGGTCGAGGTCAGCTACCGGAGGCTCTTCCAGGCCGTCAGCGGCGGACTGCGCTTCACGATCCCCGACGCTACGCGGCGGATCGCCGTGGCGAGCCTCCCGACGGGGGACCCCAACCAGGTGAGCCTCTACGAGATCACCGCCACCGCCGAGCCCCTGGACCGCTTCGGAGGGCCTGCCGTCGCCGTTCCGGTCCGGGTCACGGGCGGAACCCTGGCGGGAGGCGGGTCGAACTGGACCCTCACCTACAACAACAACGACGACCCGAACAGCACCGCCGACAGGAGCTACGTCGTCGCCTCGACGGGCAGCGGCGGCTTGCGCCTTCCCGACTCGGTGGTCCAGGACACGGCCTCGACTCTCTCCGATCCGGCCCGCGAGGCCGACGCGATCGTGATCGGGGATGCCAGTCTCATGGACATGTCTCCCTCGAGCCCCTTCATGAGCTACTGGGATCACCGGGCCGCCGCCGACGGCTTCGCGGTGGAGATCGTCGCGGACAGCGACATCTACGACGAGTTCGGCTTCGGCATCGAGCACCCCGAGGCGCTGCGAAGATTCCTGGAATACGCCTACGTGAACTGGAAGGGGCCCACGCTCGACCCCAACCGCCCCGCGCCGTCCTTCGTGACGCTCGTCGGCGACACGACGGTCGATCCGAAGAACATCCTGAACCGCACCGTCGGGCCTCTCCCTTCGGACTGGGCCAACCTCCTGCCCGCCTTCATCATGTACCAGGAGAACGCCATCCTGGGCTTCTACTCCTCCGACAACTACATCGCCGCCTTCCACGGAACGGATCAGTTCGCCGACGTGCACCTGGGTCGGATCCCCATCAGGACGGCGGCCGAGGCGGACACCGTCTTCACGAAGCTGCTCGCCTACGAGAGCCCGCCGGCCGGCGCCTGGCGCGGGAAGGGCCTCTTCATCACCGACGAGGGCAAGGTGCCCGGCGAAGCGCTCGAGTTCGAGAGGATCACGAACACCATCGTCGACGGCTACTGGCAGCCCGTGCCTCCCCACTCGGCGGTGAAGCTCTACTACGACGATCCCGCCTTCAACAACGGGAGCAACCCGACGGGCTTCCGCAACGCCATGCTCAGCAACATGAACAGCGGCGTGGCCTTGATGCAGTACACGGGGCACGGCGCCTTCTCCATCTTCGGCAACGACGGCTTCTGGGACAACGACGACGTCGATGCGCTCTCGCCGACCGGCGGGAAGTACTTCTTCTCCATCAACGAGAACTGCCTCTCGGGGGGCTTCCACTTCATCGGGGACGACGCGCTCAGCGAGTCTTTCCTCAAGGCTCCGGACAAGGGCTCCGTCGCCTTCTTCGCCCCGGCCGGCCTCTCCTTCGCCTTCATCGGGGAGGCGATCAATACCGAGGTCTACGGCGAAATGTTCGGTCCCGGGCGCGTCCGCAAGTTCGGCGAGCTGATCACGAGCGTCCGCAGCCTCCTGAACTCCCTGGGCTCGATCGTCGACCAGCAGTCCTACACGCTCGTCGGGGACCCCACCCAGAGCTTCACGCTTCCGGCTCCGGCGCCTCCCTCCGGATTCTCGGCGACGGCCGGGAACGCCCAGGTCACGCTGAGCTGGTCGCCCAGCACGGATCCGAACGCGGCCACGCTCCTCTACAGGGCGACCTTCCCCGCGGGGCCCTACACGCTCGTGACCCCGGCGCCCGTCGGGGGAACCTTCTTCGTCGATCCCAACGTCACGAACGCCACGGCCTACTACTACCAGGCGGCTTCGAAGGACCCCGAGGGCTACCTGGGGGCCCTGACGAACCTCAACAGCGATTGCAACACCTTCAACCTGCCCGCGAGCGGGCCCGATTGCGTGTGGGCCAGGCCCCTCAATCCCAACCCGCCCACGACTCCGGCGGGCCCCTTCGTCTACAGCGACGGCTCGGGCGTGAGGCTGACCGTGGGCTGGACGATGAGCCCCGAGAGCGATCTCGCCTCCTTCATCGTTCGATACGGGACGACGAACGGAGGGCCCTATCCCGGCGAGGTGACGGTAGGGAAGACCGAGACGACGGCGGACGTGACGGGGCTGACCGAGGGGCTCACCTATTACCTCAGGCTCTCGGCGAAGAACACCTCCGGGCTGGAGTCGTCGCCGACCGCGCAGCTCACGGGAGTGCCGCTGAAGTTCATCGGGGAGGCCCCGCCGGCCTTCATCGACGACGTCGAGATCTTCGTCACGCCGGGGGACGCGACCTCGCTGACGCTCCAGTGGAGCCACCCCTCGGTGGACATCTACGGCGCCCCGACCACCCTGGCCTCATTCGACATTTATAGAAGCAACACTCCGGGCTTCATCCCGGCGACGGCCAACCGGATCGCGGTGATCACCAATCCGTCGATCACGACCTACAAGGACACCGGCGCCGCGGCCGCGCCCGGGAACTACTACTACGTGGTCGGCGCCAAGGACGCGCGCGGCTTCTCGAGCGGCCTCGGACGGGACCTCCCGGACGGCGTGGATGACCTCGAATTGAGCCTCACGGGAGGCGGCAGCCTCGTCCGCTTCGACTGGACCCCGGTCTCGACCGACGTGCAGGGGCAGCCGACCTCCATCGCGAAGTACGCGCTCTACGCGAGCGGGCAGCCCGTGGCGCGCGAGAACGTGGGCAGCATGGTGCCCCTCGTCGACAACATCACGGTGAACCACGTCGAAGTGGCCGTCAGCCCGGTCCACTTCTACTACACTCTCATCGTCGTCGACACGCGCGGCAACAAGAGCCCCTTCTAGGAGCCGCGGGCTTGGAGAGAGAAGCGAGCGAGAGATGAGCCTCCCCGACAGCTTCGCTCTCGAGGGCACGGCCGGCCGCGGCGAGGCGCTCGACGATCTCGTGGCGCGGGCCCGCGACGGCGAGGAGGCCGCCTTCGCGGAGATCCTCGGGCTCTTCGAGAGCCGGGCGATGGCCATCGCTCACCAGATGGGAGCCTCCCGCGCCGACGCCGAGGACATCGCGCAGGAGGCCTTCCTCAAGCTCTTCCGCCACATCGGCTCCTACCGCGGGGGGCACAGGTTCACGGCGTGGTTCTACCGCCTCGTCGTCAACGCGGCGCGCGATCATCTCAGCCGGAGAGGCGCTCCCACCGAAAGCCTCGACGGGCGCGAGGCCGCCGCGGAGACGGGAGGGATGGCCGAGCAGGAAGGCTACGAGCGGATCCGGCAGGCTCTGCTTCTCCTGACCGTCCGGGAGCGCGAGGTCATCGTGCTCCGCGACCTCCACGGGCTCGGGACATGGGAGGTGGCCCGGGCCCTCGGGCTCAACCCGGTCACCGTCCGCCGGCACGCCATGCGCGCCCGCATCCGCCTCCGCGAGCTCCTCGGTATCAGAGATACCGGCGGATGATCCGGCGGAACTCCGGGCTCTCCCTCAGCTTTTCGAAGAAGGGATCCCGGAGCAGCGTCTCCACGTAGGGCTCCAGCTTCAGGTAGCTGTCGATCGCCTTCAGGGCCTCTTCCCGCCGCCCCATCTGCTCGTAGCAGATGGCCATCAGGTACCAGCTCCTCGCGAAGGAGCGCCCCAGCTCCGTGGACTGGGTGAGGGCCTCGACGGCCTTCTCCCAGTTGCGCGCGTAGAACCAGGCGAAGCCGTAGAGGTAGTGGGCCTGCGCCGAGCGGGGAGCATGGAGGACGAGGCCGGCCATCAGCTTCACCGCCTCGTCGATGGCGCCGTCGTGGAGGAGGATCGAGCCCAGGAGGCGGTGGATCTCCTCGTCGTCGGGGTAGAACTCGAGCGCCTTCTGGTAGGTGCGCCGCGCCTCCTCGATGCGTCCCGCGCCCGTGTAGGCCCTCCCGAGCGTCACGAGGCCGATCTTGTTCTCGGGATCGGGCACGACGGCGCGCACGAGGAGGGCGATGGCCTCGTCGTACTTCTTCTCCTTCACGAGCCCCTGCGCGAACATGATCGGCTGCGTCAGGAGAACCAGGTCCTTGGGGTCGCGCGCCCCCTCGCGGGGAGCCGCCGACTCGGTTCCCGCGATGTAGCCGAGGCTGAGAAGCCGGTCCCTGAAGGCCTCGTCCAGCTCGGCCGCGTCGGCCTTGCCCCGCACGGAGGCCTCCAGGGAGGCCTTCATCTGCTCGAAGGTCTCGTGGGCCTCGCGGGCCTGCAGCGGCGCCTGCCCGTGGATGTTGTCCAGCTCGTCTCCGTCCGAGTCGAGGTCGTACAGCTCGGGCGTGGGCAGCTCGACGAGCTTGTATTTGCCTGTCCGCACCGCGCGGACGTCCGCCCAGCCGAAGTTCGATCGCGGGTAGATCGTCTCCATGTAGAGCGTCCGATCGGGCAGCGAGCCGCGCCCCGTCACGGCGGGCATGAGGCTGATCCCCTGCGTCCCCTCGGGCACGGGCAGGCCCAGCGCGTCCACGATCGTCGGCATCACGTCGATGATGGAGGCGATGCCGTGCTCCCGCGCGCCGCGCCGCCCCCCGGGCGCCTTGATGATCATCGGCACGTGCATCGTGACGTCGTAGAGGAAGGTGCCGTGGAAGCTCTCCAGATGATCCCCGAGGCTCTCGCCATGATCCCCGGAGAGGAAGATCAGAGAGTCGTCGTAGAGCCCCATCTCCTCGAGCTGGCGAAGGAATCCTCCCAGGGCCCGATCGGTGTAGATGATCTCGCCGTCGTAGGGGCGATCTTCGTAGTTCTTCCTGAAGGGCGGGGGAGGCTCGTAGGGATGGTGCGGGTCGAAGAGGTGGAGCCAGAGGAAGAAGGGCCGTTCGGGCTCGGAGCGCACCCAGCGCAGCGCGCGCTCGATGCTGTCGGCCGCCTTTCGCTCGTCGAACCAGAGGCCGCGCCGCCCCTCCTCTCCCGAGATGCCCTCCTCGTAGTAGAGATTGAACCCCTGGTTGATCCCGAAGCGCGAGGAGAGGACGAGGCAGGAGACGACGGCGCCGGTGCGCATTCCATGCTCTCCTGCGATCTCGGCCAGCGTGTGCTCCGAGTCGGGCAGGATCGAGGAGCCGTTGAGCTTCACGCCGTGCGTCGCCGGGTAGCGCCCCGTCATCATCGAGGCGTGCGCCGGCGCCGTCAGGGGCACGGTGCTGTAGGCGCGCTCGAAGAGTACGCCGTCCGCGGCCAGCCGGTCGATGGCGGGAGTGTGGAGCTTCCGCCCCCCGTAGAGCGTCAGCTTGTCGGCGCGGAAGGTGTCGATGGTGATGAGGATGACGTTCCGGATCGCGGGGCTCGCCTCGGCGAGCCTGCACGCCGATGCGGAAGAGAAGAGGGCCGCGGCGAGGGGCACGGCCAGGAGGAGATGGCGAGCCCGCACCGCCGCCTCAACGTCCCGGGGAGGACGCCGGAGCGCCCTGAACGGGGGCTGGAGTGCCCGGCGGAGGGGCGGGCGCGGGAATCGCGCGGCCCTGCGTGATCATCTTGAAGCGCGCTGTCTCCCGGATCGGGGCCATGTCCGGGTCGACGGCCATGTGGGCGAAGTCGCGGTAGCCGTTCCGGACCGCGCCCTCGAGGTAGCCGAGCGCCATCTCCTGGTTCTCCCGCGATACGGAGCAGGCCGCGTCGTAGAGCGCCTCCTCGTTCAGAGGCGCCAGGGTGGCCGCCGTCTCGAAGAGGAGCCGGGCGTCGGAGAGCGCCCGGGGTCCCTTGTTCGCCGAGAGGATCACGTGGCCGAGCTGGTGGTAGATCTCCCCGTCGGCGGGGTAGAGAGCCTGCGCTTCCCGGAGATACTTCTCCGCGACGGGGAGCTGGTTCATTCCAACGGCTATGAAGGCCGCTCCCATGAGGCCCGAGTAGTTGCCGGGGTCGCTCGCGAGGACGTCCTGGAGGAGCAGGATGGCCGCGCGCGCCATCCCGCGCTCGAGGGATCGCCGCGCTTGCAGCGCGGCATTCCCGAGATCCACGTTGTCCGTGGGAAGCCTCTGCTCCGTGGGGCGGGGAGCGGTTCTCAGCCCCAGCGAGGAGACGACCTCGGCGACGGGCCCGCTGAGGCTGGTGGAGATCCCGGGGAGGTCACCCCCGATGCGGCGCGCCTCCGCGGCGAGCGGCTCCATCTCCGCCGCCCGCGCGGCCGAGAGATCCTCCGACTCGTTGGGATCGGAGTCCAGATCGTAGAGCGCGCGCCAGGCCGTCCCGGGAGCCTCCACGTACTTGAGGTGCCCGGAGCGTACGCCGCGAAGGGAGGCCCAGCCGAAGAGGTGCTGCGGCACCAGCGTCTCGAAATAGAGAGAGCGCGGCGGGGGAGGCGCTCCTCCCTCACGGATCAGGCCGGCCAGAGAGACACCGTCCATCTTTCGAGCCATCGGAATCCCGAGGAGATCGAGGAGAGTGGGCGTCACGTCCACGAGGCTGACGGGATCCGCCACGCGGCGCGAGATGGTTTCCGCGCGGGGCTGCCTGACGACGAGAGGAACCCGGAGCGTGGACTCGCGCAGGAGGATCCCGTAGAACTGCTCCCCGCCGTCGCCGAGCCCCTCGCCGTGATTCCCTGCGAGGACGACGATCGTCTTCCCCTCGCGCCCGTGCTCCTTGAGCCCGTCGAGGAGCCGCCCGATCTCGTGGTCCACCTGGGCGACCTCTCCGTCGTAGGGGACCTCCTCGTACTGCTCCTTCCAGGGCGATGGAGGAGTGTGGAAGTAGTGCGGGTCGAAGAAGTTCACCCAGAGGAAGATCCGCTGGGAGGGGGCGGCGGCTTCGAGCCACTCCAGCGCCCGATCGGCCACCTGGTTCGCGGGCAGTCCGAGCGTGTCGGCGACGGCGAGTCGCGGAACATCCTCGAAGGCCTCGCGGTAGGTGTCGAAGCCCAGCGCGAGCCCGTGCTTCGGGTGAAGCGCGCGTGCGGCCGGAAAGGCGGCGGTCGTGTATCCCTGCTTCTTCAAAAGAGAGGCCAGCGTCTCGATGCCCTCTCCGAGCCGGCTGCCCCCGTCCAGGCGCGCGCCGTGCGCGGCCGGGTAGAGCCCCGTGAGGAGGCTCGCGAGAGAAGGCAGAGTCTGCGGGGCGGGGCTGTAGGCGCTCGTGAAGATCACCGCTCCCTCGGCGAGCCGATCCATGTTCGGCGTCCTGACCTGTCCGCCCGCGAATCCCGGCCTGTCCGCGCGCAGGGAGTCGACGGTGATGAGAAGCACGTCGGGCTGCTCCGCTTCCTCCGCTCCGCGCCCGCACGCCATCGTGCCGGCGATCGCGAGGAGGGTCGCGGCAGGGATGAGCTTCCCGATGAGGGATGAGATGGGCATGTGTGGGGAGTTTTCTTGATGGGGCGCCGGGCGCGCGGCTATGATGCTCCGCTCCCGCAGGCGCGGATGATTATAAGGAGACTCCCCATGTCCTTCAACGAAGCGCCCGCTCGAGCGCTCCTGCTCCTCCTCGTGATGACGGCGGGCGCCGCTCAGGCCCCCCTTCGGGCCGAGGCCAAGAGCCCCGTCACGCCGACGGCCCAGCAGGCCCAGGCCCTCGCCCGCGCGCGCGCCGCGCTGGAGCTCGACGAGGCGGCGAGGCGCCAGATCTGGGTGGGCAACGAGGGCGCTCCCTCTCCCTTGCTCGTTCGAGAAACTCGTCCCGGTCGCGAGCCCTTCGTGATCCTCGCCGGGCATCCCTCCCCTCCGGCCGGCCTGGCCCGCGTGGCGGGAGAGGCTCCAGGTGATGCTGCGGCCTGGATCGGCAGGTCCCTCGCCACGGGATCGAACGCCTCGCCGGTCCTGGTGGGCGGCGTTCCGACCGCTCTCTACGACCTCGGTGACGTCGTTCCTCCGCCCGGAGGAGGGGATCCCTCCGCCGAGCTGGAGATCCTCGCCATGGTGCATCACCTCGCGCACGTTCACCTCGTCGCCGCGGGGGGCAGCCGCTTCGCGCACAGGTCATCCCCGAAGGCCGTCGCGGCCTACCCGGAGAGCACCGCGCTCGCTGGCGTCGAGAGCCGCATCCTCGCGGAGATCCTCTTCACCGCTCCCGCCAATCGCTCCTACATCGAGGATCTCGGGCGGCAGTTCATTGCCGTTCGGCGGGCGCGCGTCACGCTTCTCGGCGACGCTGCGAAGGAATACATGGCCGCGGAGATCAGCGAGGGGCTGGCGCTCTTCACCGAGTACGAGGTCCTGCGCCTCCTCGCGGGGCGCCAGATAGCCCCTCCCGGCAAGCGCGAGGGTGAGAGCGCTTACGACGCCTTCAAGTACGGCGCGGTCTTGAGGATGACGCGCATCTTCACCGCCCTCCTCGAGACTCCCACCGAGCCCTCCCATGCCTGGGGGAGAGCCGCATCCACGGGCGCGGGGCAGGCCATTCTCCTCGATCGCCTGGGCGGCGAGTGGAAGGGGCGTATCCTCGGTGAGGAGGCGGCGGCCTTCGATACGCTCCTCGCGGAGCGTCTCCCCATGTCGGCGCAGGAGCAGGAGGAGCGGCTGGCGCAGGCCCGCCAGGGCTTCGATTTCGCGGCCCTCCTTGCCATCGCCCGCGAGAGGGCGGGCAAGACCGGCCCGTGAAGCCGGCCTTTTTTTGGGGCGGGTTGAACGATCGAGAGCTTGGAGGGGTATTGGATGTCTGTAGGCCGGATTCCGGCCGACGGACTCGGGGAGAGCAGGGACGATGCGCGAGATGAACAGGATCAGCGGGTCAGACCCCCTCCAGGCCTACCTCCAGGAGCACGGAACGACCAGGCTCAGGCTCGGATCCAGCGCACGCGGGCGGATTCTGGCCGGTGTTCGTTCGGATCTCGCCGCCCGGGAGGCGGCCGGGAGCCGGGCTCACTCGATGCCGGCCCTCTCCCTGGCGGCCGCCTGCCTCTCGTTGGTCATCTTGTCCGTCGGGTTTTTCATGGGTCAGCCGGGCTCCGTTCCGTTTGTTTCGGATGGAGCCGGTTCCATTGGGGCCTCCCATTCCGCGCCGAGCGACCTCTGGGTGGACTACGAGGAAGGCAAGGTGGTTCTCACATGGAAGGGCGCCGAAGAGGCCGAATACGCCGTTCGCCGGGCGGCGAGCATACCCGAAGCCAGGACGGCCTCTGCCGTCCAGGTCAGGGGGAGCGCTTTCGTCCAGGAGGGCCTGCCCGAGATGGGCCAGGCCGTGTTCTATGTCGTCGAATGACAGCGAAGTGGCGGGATTTTTGCTTGACCGTACCCCTTTTCAGGGTATCTTTGGCTAACCTTTTCTGCTTGGAAGGGATAGTGTCCTCGTCATGCCGCTAGCTGGGCGGCACGGGGGCCGGAGCAGACTTCGGTGGGAGGAGTGAGCAGATGACTACGATTCAGTTCCGACGTGCGCTCCTGGGAATGGCAGTGACCGCTGGGATCTTTGCCCTCGCGGCGCCGATGGCATTCGCCATGCCCCAGGCTCCGCCGGCCGCCCCGAAGTGCGGGAGCGGCGCGGGCCTCATGAACTTCGCTATCACGACCACGCCTCCCAGCCCTCCGGGGACTACGACAGGGAGGAACTTCGTTTCGATCCAGCGGGTCAGCCCGATCAACGGCTCTCCGGCCAACCTCTCGAACAACGGATTCATCAAGCTCTGTCAGCGGCTCGACAGGCCGGGCGGACTCGCCTTCGACGTGAACGGCGACTCGATCACGGACACCGGTTCCCTGACTCAGTACGATCCGCTTGCCGGGCTCGTGAACTCACACGACTGCGCCGCTTCGCTCGCCAGCTCGGAGTGGGACGAGGGGCAGGGCGTCGAGATCAGGGTCAACCTGGGTGGCGGCCTCGGCGCGACGGACATCAGCCTGGTCATCCCGGGCGTCGAGTGCTCCCAGAAGTTCGCGGCCTACAAGAACGTCGCGCAGGCGAACGCGAAGGGGAAGCTCTATTTCCCGATCCCGAACTCCACGACCTGCACGGAGCGCGGCTGCATCTGCGACCAGCTCAACCTTCCGAACGGCTCAGTCCTTCTCACCGTCAATACGGCCCCGCCGACGACGGGCAGCATCGAGACCTACAACTGCGTGACGCCGAGAGACCTGGATGGCAACCCGCCGCTGCGCGTGGGTGAGGCGGCCCTGATCTTCGGGAGCAATGCTCCGGGCGGCGGCACCACGACCGAGGGACGGCCGGTCAATTGCCTGACCCCGGGTGCGAACCCGCTGCCCTGCCCGACGACGCCGAACGCCAATTACCCGGCGCCGCTGATCTACTAGGCATGACGGTAAGGGCAGAATCGAGGTAGAGTGATGTCCCAAGGCCCGTACGATGAGATCAGGCTCGCGGAGGGGGAGGCCGGAGCCGGGAGAACACGAGAGATGATGAAATCGAGAAAGGTGACGAGCCGGATCCTCCGAAGCCTGCTTGCACTGTCCGCCGTTCTCTGCGCCCTGAGCCTCCTGGGCCGGGAGGCCATGGCCTCCAACATGGCCTACAAGCTCAACAAGCAGATCTTCGCCATTACCGGAGACGGGAAGGGAAGGAACATCGTCTCCTTCCCGGACCGGGGGCCGCATTCGGGCCCAGGGGGGCTGACGAGCACCTGTGCCGCCCTGAACCTCAGTTCCAACGGGACGCTCACGCAGTTCAATCCTGTTTCCGGAACGGTGAACACCTTCGTGTGCGGGCAGCTCGAGACCTTCAGCTTCGCCGACCAGTTGGGTGCCATCATCCAGGACACCGTCTCGACGAGCGGGATCATCGTCGGCTCGGACATCCCCGGGAACTCGTTCTTCTTTGCGGATCTGGGGTCGCCCCCGAAGGGCTACACCTTTTTCCCGGTGGAGTACCACACGACGGCGGTGACGCCTGAGGACATCTGTACGCAGTGCGCCCTGAGCGCAACGGCCACGATCACGCGGTTCGACGCCCAGAACGGCTTCGTCCTGACCCACCAGTGCACGCAGCTCCCGCTGTGGAATCTGGTGCTCGGGGAGGCCGTGCTCATCCTGGAGGACAACGGACCCAAGACGTGTGTGCCGCCACACTTTTAGACAGATACCGGAGACCTTTAGGAGAGGAGGGTTTCATATGAGAAGGGGCTTCAAGGCGCTGGTGGTGCTGGCCGCCGTCGCCATCACAGTGGTCGGGCCGCAGCTGTTCGCGTTCTGCGACACGACGCGCGAGACCTACGCGATCTTCGGGTGTGCGGACAGGGCATATATCGCGGCACCCCCGGCGGGCTCCGGCGCGGTCTCCGGTGTCTTCTGGAGCATCGGGTTCGGGAACGGGACCCTGAACACCGGTGGCGGCCTCGATGGAACCGCATTCAACGCCAAGGCATTCAACGGGAACGACAGCGGTACCTTCGCCATGAACATCCTGGACGCCGCAGCTACCTTCCCGACGCAGAGCTTCCCGCCGGGCTCCCTTTGCCTGGGCTCCAACAACTGGGGCAACTCCGGGGTGGACGGCTGCTGCGACCACCCCCGCGATACGTCGCTCCCCTTCAACGACGACGACCTTCTGAATCCGGCCTTCGACGTTGAGGCCAACAACAATGGCTTCCCAGGCGTCGCGGATACGAAGTGGGTCCAGGATGCACCTCTGGGTGTCCTCCTGACGGAAGGCACGGGCCATTATTTCGCCTTGGCCGCCGTCGCGAGCGTGGCCCGCACGGACGCCTTCGACGTCCGGCAGGGCTTCTTCCGGATGGCCGATGTCTCGAATGGCGGGCAGAATGCCATGACGGCGGCGAACAACGTCGTCCTGTGGCAGTCGGTACCGGGCAACAGCGCGCCCCTCGTCCGGGCGGTCGATCCCAACTCATCTCCTCGAGAGGTGGACCTGGGCTGGCACGGCGTGAAGGTCTACAGCGATCAGAGCACCCGTCCCTCGACGAACGCTGTCGTGAACGGGCAGGGTCTGACGGGGATGGGAACGGCGGACCAGTCGCTCCTGAGATACGTCATCGAGCAGAACGACATCGACGACCCGAATAACCCGGTCGGCGGCCTCGATCCGAACGGCTGGACCTCGCTCTCTCCATCGAGCGGTCCGACCGTCGATCCGAACGGGGACGTCACCGCCCACGCGCAGGTTCCGGTGGATACGTGCCTGAGACTCCGCACCTACTTCGGCGCGGCGCCCCAGGCCACTCCTTCGTCGACACCGTGCCGGCAGGGGTTGTGCGGCGACCTGGGCTACGGAGTGGTCTCCGCTCCCTCCTGCATCGGCGGCGCGCTCGCTGCGGACGGTGTCCCCAGGAACGCGAAGGCCCTGCGCGGGAAGGGTGGAGTGGATCTGACCTTCGAGACGAGCACGGAGCTTCAGGTGCGCGACTTCACGGTCTATGCTCTGACGCCCGCATCGGGACGCCAGGTCGTCGCGACACTGAGTTGCAAGGCATGCACGAACGGGGAAGGGGCGGAGTACTCCGTCCGTATCCCCATGGGCCAGCTCAAGGGAGCGCGAGACCTCGAGATCGAGGCCAGCACGGGCGCCTCCGCCAAGGTGGCTATCAAGTAGGAGATTCATGGGCGGACCTGGGGGGCGCCAACCCCGCCCCCCGGGCCCTGCTTGATGTCAGCGGGGGAGGAATCGGGTTACTTCAACTGTCAATGGGGTGAGGTCAATGAACCTGTCGAAAGTCCTCAAGATATCGGTCATCGGTGCCGCGGTCCTGGGCGGAACGGTCACGCTCCCCTGGGCCTTCTGCGCCTCCAGCCAGGAGACCTACGCGCTCTTCCAGTGCGCCAACCGGGCCTACTTCGAGCCCGTCCCGCCCGGATTCACGAAGAACGACATCACGGGCATCTTCTGGCAGTTCGGCTTCGGCAACATGAATGTGAACACGGGGCTCGGGAACACGGGAACGGCCTTCGCGTCGAAAGCCTTCAACGGGAACGACAGCGGGATGTTTCCCGTGGATCTTCTCGACGCCGCAGCGACATTCCCCCTGGAGGGATTCCCTCTAGGCTCCGTCTGCCTGGGCTCGAACAACTGGGCCAACTCGGGGGTGGACGGCTGCTGCGACAACACACGGCCGTTAGCACCCTTCAGCTACGTCAACAGCTACGACGGCGTCGCCACCGCCTACCTCTACGCGAATGACGACAACATCCTGAACCCTTACTTCGGGTTCTTCCAGGCCGGCCAGGCCTACCCGGGCTATTACTCGATTGCTTCGATGATGGACTACCCGACGGCCGTCCTTCTGCGGCTGCCCGGGGATGCCTTCTTCGCCCTCGCCGCCGTGACCAACATGGATCGCGGTAACATCGGCGGCGCCGCCAACGGGCCATGCGCGGTCTTCACGCCGGGGGCGAACGGCGCAGCCTGCGATGTCCGCCAGGGCTTCTATGCCTACGCGAATGTCACGAACGGCCAGCCGAACGTGATCCCGACAGAGACCGGGAAGAACAATGCCATTCCGTGGCAGACAGCCCGTCCCCGTGAGGTCAGCGGCCTGAACTGCAACGTCGTGGACTGCAGCATGCCGACGGTTCCCGTCCGCTTCCAGGTTGATGCGCTCATGGTCCACAGCGACGAGAAGTCGGTGCCGACGAACAACCCGACGCTCGCGACGCGGAACACAACCAAGACGCGTGACGCGACAAGGGCCGCCGGCGTGGGCGTTCGGGACATCAAGAAGAAGTGGGGCGGGATGGTCCGGTACACGCTCGAGAAGGCCGTCATCAACGCCGACCCGAACGACGCTATCGCCGACAACGTCGATCCGAATGGGGACATTCTCTACAGCACTCTGGTCTGGGTGGACGATCCCAACACGGCGGACCTTGCGACGCCCCCGATGGATGCGAACGGCAATCCCACCGGGCCCGTCATGTTCCCCGCGAGCGGGACGATGCCCATCCCGATCCCGAGCTGCTGGCGGACTCGGATTGACATCGGAAAGGCGCCCGAAGTGACCGGCGCCAGCATCACCGAGGTCAACTGCCGCGTCGGCAAGTGCGGTGACCTGGGCATCACGATCCGGCAGGCTGCCAGAAGCGGAGTCACCTGCTTCGGCAACCGCAACCCGCTCGTGAGCGAGAACATCATCAACGGCGCGGTCAAGACCGTGAAGGGTCGCCACACGATCACGTGGGACACCACGGCCGAGCTGACCGTCCAGGGCTTCGACATCTTCGCTGTGACGCAGCGCGGGCCGAAGCTGGTCGGAAGCGTGAGCTGCACCGAGTGCTCGAGCGGTGCGGGAGCTTCCTACGAGACCGTCGTTCGCCCGGCCGACATCAAGGGCGGGAAGGTCACGGGATTCCAGGTGAAGATGAAGGGTGGCAGTGGCGCAGTGGCCGAACTGCCCGCCCGCTAGTCCCCACCTAGTCCTACGACCTGACACGCGGTAGAATCGGGGCCGCCGGCTTCAGCCGGCGGCCCTTTTTCTATGTCTGCGCATCCGCCGATACTCCGCTACGCGAGCGCCGCGGTCTTCTGGGCCGCTGCCACGGTCTCTCCGGTTTGTGCCGCCTGCACGGTCCAGGGAGGCTTCCCCGTCTACCAGTGCGGTGATCGCGCCTGGTTCCAATCCCCTCCCGAAGGCAGCGGGGCTGTCAGCGCCGTCTTCTGGCAGATCGGCTACGGCAACGCCTCCGTCAACAATTCCGAGGGGACGCAGGGGACCGGCCTCGGCCCCCCCGGTGTCTTCAGCGGGAACGACAGCGGCCTCTTCGAGGTGCCTCTCATCGCCGCGGCCCCCCTCGTGGATCCGGAAGGGAAGGCCGGTGTCGAGCCGGACGCTCTCTGCCTGGGCCCCGTGAACTGGGGCAACCGCGGAGTGGATGGCTGCTGCGACAATCGCCGGATGGACGGCCCGCGTGCCGGCCAGGACCGCTTCCTCAATGCCAACTTCGACGCAGAGCTGATGGATCGGGAGGGCCGTTACGTACCCGACCTCGAAGGGATGACCGACCATCCCATGGCCGTCCTCCTGCGCGAGGAGACGGGGAGATGGTTCGCCGTGGCCGCCGTGGCCCCCTTCGAGCGTCCGAGCGACCGCCCGGACATCCGCTCGGGCCACTACAGCTTCGCGTGGATTGCGGATGGCGAGGCGAACCCCCTGACGGGCGCCAGGAACATCATTCCCTGGCAGCCTGCGCCGAGGCTCACGCTCGATGCGGACCCCGGCGCGCGTGCCGGGGGCGATCCCGGGGAGAATCGCGGGGGCACGCGCCGCTTCAAGGCCACCTGGGATCCCGTCATCCTCTACAGCGATCAGTCGCGGCGTCCTTCCGAGGCAGGGAAGGCGAAGAGCAGCGGAGGCGTGGGAGTCCTCGAGATGGGGCCGCTCGTCAGCTACTCCCTCGAACGTGTCCGTATCCTTCCCGAGATGGTCTCGGCCGATGGAGTACCCAGGCGTGAGGTCCTCCTGTGGGAGCGCGTCCTCACGACAGGGGAGCCCTCCGGGAGCCTCGATCTCGCCGAAGACTCCTGCGCGCGGGCGGTCGTGTACTTCGGTAGATCGCCCACCAGCGCGGGGATAGGCTTCATTCCGTGCGCCCTGGGGCGCTGCGGCGACGTCGGCTACTCGGTCCCCGGGCCGCCGGTCTGCGTCGAGGGGCCGCTCCTCGCGCGCGCTCGCGGATCGAATTAGCTTACGGTGGCAGGAGGCCTGCTGCCGTACATTGAGTAGCTCACTCAGGTACAGCCTTCATGGTGGTGCGGAGATTGTGGTTCCCTCATCTGGAGGAACCGCGACCCTTCCCTGCAACCCGGCGACGGGGCTCATAGCGCTGCAAGAACTAGATTCAGATCCCAGAGTGCAACACGCCTCGCACCAGCCTGGAGTGAGCACGGGACTGTCCCGGGTCGATCTGCCGGCTCTGTATGGACGGATGCTGGGAGCCCTCGGTGGCCCAATGCCCACCACCGTTCTCTTCCTGGTCGGCGCGGCCTCCAGCTCGCTCGTCTCCGCGGCCTGGATAGCTCTGGATGCGCGCGCCGGCCTCGGGCCCCACGGCTGGACTCCGCGGCTCGTCGGCGCGGCCCTCTCCCTTTCTCTGGGCTTCCTCCTCGCGAGGGGGGTCTACCGACTGAGGGTCAGGGAGAGCACCCCGGTGCGGGTGGCCGGGGCCGGGCTGGCCGTGGCGGGTCTCCTGGGCCTCCTCGTGGTGGCGGCCGCGAGGGTCATCGGTGCGCTCATTGTGGCCCTCTCGGCGGGGAAGGCCGTCCCATCTCCGGGCCTCGTCGCCGAATCCATCGCGCTCTTCGCCCTGACAGCCCCCTGGATCCTGGCCGCGATGGTGACCTGTGCCGCCGGCTCGCCGGCCGGCGCTTCCGCGAGGCTGGCCTTCGTGCTCCTCGGCGCTGCGGGGGGAGTCCTTCTCGATGGCGCCGGATGGGTAAGGCTCACGGGCGGCCATCCGATCATCCCCTCGCTCCTCCTCCTCGCCTCGGCTGCGAGCCTCCTCTCCTCCGGGAGAAGATCCGCGGCCGAAGCCGCGTCAGCCGAGGAGCAGCAGGAGGGCGCCTCGCAGGATGCCTGGATCGCGGGCCGCGAGGCGCAGGCAGCCCTCGCCCTCGTCTTCTCGGGCGCCGGCCTCGGATGCGTCATCCTCGCCGGAGGGCTCGTGCGACTGGCGATCCTCGTGGCCGGCCCGGAGCGAGTCCCCGCGGCCTCCGCTCTCATGCTCCTGGCCGGCGCGGGAGCCGGCGCTCTCGCCGCGCCCGGTGCGCTCCGCAGGCGAGGGGGGCCGTGGCGTCCTCTCGCCTTCTTCCTGGGCCTCGCGGGCATGATGGGCCTCGCGGCCGCGGTCCTCGGCGATCGGCTTCCCTCCGCCTACCTCGAAGTCCTCGGGAGGTACGGCTTAGGGCAGGTGGGCGAGCTGGCCGCCACGGGGGCCGTGGTGGCCGTGGCCCTGGCGGGCTTCGCGATCTGCGCCGGCGCGGCGTCGGGCGCGGCTGCCTCGATGGAGCGGGGTGCTCTCACGGCGCTCGCCCTGGCCTCGTCGGCAATCGGCTTCGTCATCCTGCCCTGGCTCCTCGGCGCGGTGGGGGCGCGCGGGGTCATCCTCGTGGGATCCTCGGCCCTTCTGCTCTCCGGAGCCTTCGCGATGCTCCTGATTCGCGGCCCACTCGCCGGCCGCGCATTCCGAGCGATAGCGCTCCTCCTGGCGGGAGGCGCCCTCCTGACGTCAGGAGAGCCCTGGGATCTGCGCCGCTTCCTTCCGGCCCCCTCGCAGCACCCCGATCGCTACCTCGCCCTCGGCTCCGCCATCATCCAGCGGCGCACGGGCCGGGATCGGGTCCTCGCCTACGCTGACGGGCCCCGCTCGTCGGCCGGCATCTTCCTCCTCGAAGGGCAGATCCCCGCGGCCTTCATGGATGGGCGCGCGCGCGCGACGGGAGGCCACGATGCGGACCGCTCGCTGGGCTTCGCGGGCCACCTTCCCTTCCTGATCGGCCGCGCGCCGCAGCGCATCCTCGTCCTCGGGCCGCTCCTCAGCGGCACCTGGGAGGCCATGGCCCTCCACGCTCCTCAAAACCTGGATCTGGTGGCTCCCGACTCCCAGGGGGCGCTCCTGCTCCTCACATCGCATGAGGCCCTTCTCCCGGGCGCCGGACGCAGCGTGACCGCGCCTCGGATCATCCCCGGCGACATGCGCCGGGTGCTCTCGGGGCGGGCGGGCACCTGGGAGAGGATCGTCATCCCGCCGGGGGTCGACCCCGACCTCCTCGCCGATCTCCTCGATCCGGCGAGCCTGATGCTCATGAAGGAGGCCCTCGACCCCGAGGGACTCGTCCTCGTCTCGCTGCCCCTCGACGGGCTCGATATCCACGCCCTTCGGGTCGCGGCAGGCGCCTTTGAGCGAAGCTTCCCGGGGGGGAGGGCCTGGTTCACCCGGGGCGAGCTGATCCTCGCCGGAGGAGCCGGCCCCCTCGTGCCGGATCTGGGAAGAATGGGCGCCGTGAGCCGGCAGCCCGAGGTGGCGGCGAGCCTTGCGGCCATCGGGCTCGAAGATCCTCTCAGGATCCTTGCGCTCCAGATCGACACGGCGCGTCTGGCGGGGGAGAGCGGCCCCGATCTCACCGAATCGATCCGCCGGGGCGCCTCCATTGCGAGGCTCTCGCCCGTGGCCCTCGAGAATCTGCGCGCCCTCCTCGACGCGCACGCGGCGGCCGTCCCATCGCTCAAGATCCCCGTCTCCTTCGCCGAGGAGGCGCGCCGCTCGGTCGAGATGAGGATCCAGGTTCTCCGAACGGCCATGAGGCTCGTCATGTCCTCTCGTGTCGCCTGGCTCGCGGGCGATGGAGCGGGCGCGCATGCCGCCGCCGCCGAGGCCCTCTCGCGGGACCCGTCCGATGTGGAGGCGCGCTACCTCCTCGCGCGCGGGATCGTCGAGCGCGCCACGGCCTCCCTGGCGGCAGGCGACGTCGTGAGCGCGCGGATGGACTACGCCGCGGCGCTCGACCTCTATCCCGCCTCCGTGCAGGCCCTCGGCGACCTCGCCTGGATACGCTACGCCGACGGGGACCGGGCGGGGGCCGAGCAGCTCCTCCGCAGGGCCGTGAGGATCGCGCCCTGGATCGCCCAGACGCACTACCGGCTCGGCCTGCTCCGCTACGAGGCGGGAGACATCACGGGCGCGATGGGCTCCCTCAACGAGGCCCACTGGCTCGACCCGCTGCAGCCCGAGCCGCTGCTCCTGATGGGCGACATGGCCCGGCTGGAGGGGGACACCGCGAGGGCCCGGCGCCTCTACGAGACCGCGCTCGAGACGGGAGCGAGGACGGCGGAGATCCGCGCGGCTCTCGCGGCGGCCACGCTCGATGACGGCGAGATCGATCGCGGCCTCGAGGAGATCGAGGCCGCGCTGCGCGAGAAGCCCGGGGATCCCGAGGCGCTCATGACGCGCGCGCGGATACGTCTCAGGCGCGGGGAGCGGCAGGCGGCCCGCAGGGATCTGCTGGCGGCCGTGGCCACGGGCGGGGCCCCCTACAGGGCGAGGGCGCTTCTCGAGCCCGCCTTCCGCGAGGTCCTCCTCGGGGAGAAGGAGCCGCAAGAGTGACTTCGAAGAAACAGGAGAAGGGGAGGCGGGCCCTGGAGGCAGGCCTGCTCGCCCGGCTCCAGCAGACGCTCGGCTACCGGTTCCGGGATCCGGCTCTCCTCGATCAGGCGCTGACCCACCGCTCCTGGCGGCAGGAGGCGGGCGGCGCCGGTGAGGCGGAGGCTCGCCGGGCCGCGGAGCCCGTATCCCGAACTCCGCAGAATGCCGCCCGAGCCCAGCAGGGCGCCCCCCGATCGGCTCACCGCTCCTCCCGATCCCCGCAGGGTGCCTCCCGTACGCTGCAGGGAGATCTCATGGGCGGGGAGAGCGGGCCGCAGCCGAGTGACAACGAGACGCTCGAGTTCCTCGGCGACGCGATCCTGGGGTTCGTCGTGGCCGAGACTCTCCGCCGGGAAGGGGAGCCCGGGATCGAGGTGGGACGCCTCTCCCGCCGGCGCTCCAGCCTCGTCAGCGAAGCCTCGCTCGCGCCGCGCGCGGCCGCCCTCGGCCTCGGCAGCGCGCTGAAGCTGGGGCGCGGGGAGGAGCGAACGGGGGGGCGCGAGAAGGCCTCGCTCCTGGCCGACTCGTTCGAAGCGGTCGTGGCGGCCATCTACCTGGATGGAGGGATGCGCGCCGCGCGCTCCTTCATTCTCAGGCAGTTCCCGGAGGGCTTCGGCACCGCGGCCGGCGAGGCGGCGGAGGACCCGAAGACGCTCGTCCAGGAATACCTCCAGGCCCGTGGCGGCGCGCTGCCCGAGTACAGGCTCGTGGCCGAGGCCGGCCCCGACCACGCGAGATCCTTTACGGTCGAGATCGTCGTGGAGGGCCGGAGCCTCGCGCGGGGCGAGGGGCGCACCAAGAAGGCGGCCGGCGCGGAGGCGGCGCGCAAGGCTCTCGCACGCCTGGGGGTGGATGGGATCAGTGCTGCCGCCGGGCGATCTCGGCGCGCGCCTCGGCAGCGTGCGGGTGAGAAGCGTTGAGGGCGAGCGCCTGCTTCAGGTGCTCGACCCCTGCATCTTCGTTCCCGGGCAAGGCGAGAAGGGCGACGCCCATCCCGTAGTGCCAGTCGGCCCGATCGAGATCGGGGAGATCGGGATTGCGGTCGGCTGCTTCCCGCAGCTCTTCGAGCGCCCCTCTCGCATCGCCCTGCTCGTAGAGAGCCGTCGCGAGATCGAACCTCATCGTGAAGGAGCCAGGCTTCAGGCCCACGCCCCGGCGCAGGGCCGAGATGGCTCCCTGCGCGTCGCCCTCCTCGAGCAGGGTGCCCCCGAGGATCTGGTAGATCGCCGCGTCGTTCGGATCGAGCGGCAGCGCCGCGCGCAGCTCCTCGATGGCCTCGGGCCTGCGCTCCCTCTCGATCAGGATCGCCGCGAGATCGCGGTGCGCCGTGTGCAGGGAGAGCGCGAAGGTCACGCCGCCCGGCACGGTCGGGTCCCCCCGCTTCCAGCCCCGGCGGGCCAGGATCGCCTCGGCCTCGACGATCGTCTTGCGCAGGATCGCCTCGGCCTCGTCGAGGCGCCCCGCCTTCTGCCAGGCGGCCGCCAGGTGCAGCCGGTCCTGGAAGGGCTCCTCGGCGCCCGAGTGCAGGTCGATCCGTGATCCGAGCCAGACTCCCGCCACGAGGAGGCCGAGGAGTGCGGCTTTCCGCATCTCGGGCAGCGGCGGACGCGGGCGCGCGCGCCAGAGCGCCCGGGCCGAGCGCGCCATCGCGACGAGGCCGGCCCCCGCGAAGATGAAGAGGATCGGGAGGAGGGGCAGCCGGAAGCGGCCGAAGTTGAAGAAGAGCATCACGGAGGACATGTAGCTCGCGCCGGCCAGGGCGAGCGGCAGAAGCTCGCGCCGGCGTCCGGCGGCCGAGCCCATCCCCGCCGCCGCGAGAGCCAGGACGGCGCCGAAGGTCGGCAGCCACGGGAGGATCCGCGAGAAGCGCATGAAGGAGCCGTAGGAGTAGTTGTCCGGCAGCTCGTGATCGTTGAGGAGGAGCAGCGCCTTGCGCGCTTCGAGCCGCACCCAGCGGAGGGGATGAGAGAGGATCGTCTTCACCCCTTCGCGCCACCAGAATCGCGAGGCCTCGGCGCGGCTGAGATCCCGCCCCGTCAGCTCGCGGGCCTTCGCGCGGAAATCCTCGTGCTCGAGCTTCGGAGTGCTGCGCACCCAGGGCGGGACGATGTAGGCGCCATTCGCATAGGGGCCGTTGCCGATGTAGAAGACCTCCCCGCCGCCCGAGGTCGTCAGGACGAAGTCCCCCGAGACCGCGTAGTTGCGCATCCCGACGGGGAGGAGGATCACCAGGGCCCCTCCCGCGAGCAGGAGCGCCTCCCGGAGCCGGCCGCGCATCCCGGCGTCCTCTCGTATCGCCGGCCCACCCGCGACCCGCCTGTGACGCTCTCCCGCCGAGCCGCCCTCGGCTACCGGGTGGCGCGGGCCGCGGCGGGCGAGGATGAGATACAGGGCCAGGCAGGGCAGGACCAGGAGCACGTTGTCTCGGACCAGCGCCGCCAGCCCGATGCAGGCCCCCGAGGCGGCAAGCAGTATCCCCCGGCCCTTCGTTCGGGTGACGGCGAGATCGAAGAGCAGGAGCATCGCGATCGAGAAGAAGGGGGTGAGGAACTCCTTCATCACCTGGCCTTCGAAGAACAGAAGAGGGCCGTAGACCGCCGCGAGCAGCCCCGCGCAGATCCCAGCGCTCCTTCCGAAGAGGCGGGCCGCGAGGATGCAGGTCAGGACGGCCGTGGCCGATCCGATCGCGAACTGGACCAGGCGCAGCGCCGTGAGGTCCTGCCCGAAGAGGCCGATGTAGATCGCCAGGAGGTAGGGATAGAGCGGGCTCTGCTCGAAGACTTCCCGGCCGATCCACTCCCCCGAGGCGATGCGGGTCGCCCACTCGAAGTAGTAGAGGGGATCGAGGTGGAGGAAATCGAAGAAGGGGGAGTGGCGGTATTCGGCGAAGTAGGCCAGGCGGATCAGTACCGCGGCTGCGCCCACGCCCGCCATCGCGATCAGCCCGGGTTGGGCGCGCTCCTCGAGGATGCCTTGATCCGGGCTCATCTCGATGGGAAAACGCGGACGGAAGTCAGTGATGGGCGCGCGATGAATTGAGCGCGGAGTCTCATGAGGTCCAGAAGGTACCTGTGCTGGATCGGTGCATCAAGGCGAAGGGCCCCGGCGGCGCAGCGGCTCGAGGAGCGGCGCGGGGACAGGGTCGAGGTGATAGAGAAAGATCGATCCCCCGATGCTCACGTCGGGCTTCCTCTCCCTGAGCACCGCGAAGTAGTCCCTGTCGGGCAGGTAGACGCCGGCAAGGTGCGTCGCGCTCACCGCGAACCAGCCGGGATGAACCTCCCCGTACGGGTAGCGGCGGATCCCCTCGGCTTCGGGGTCGGCGGTGCCGAAGTAGTAGAGGTTCACGGGAGGATTCCCGGCCCCCTCCTGCCACCGGCGCAGCCCGATCAGATCCTGCCCCCAGTCCACGTTCGAATCGGCGAGCCACTTCCATCCGTTCTGCGATCCACCCGCAAGGGCGTTGAACCAGGAGAGGTGGTAGGGATGGGCGGCCAGCGTCGAGGCCGCCTGCCAGCCGATCAGAATGATGGCTGACGCCACGACCACCACAGCCCGTGCCCGAGCGGGCGCCCGCCCCGGGCCGGCCACGCCGCCCGCCGCCACGCACGCGGTCGAGCCCGCACCGGCCGCGGCCTCCTCGGCGCTTCCACCGCCACGCGCCTTGAGCGCCTGGAGAGCCGCGCCATCCTCCTTGCTCCCGCGTCGCGAAAGGGCACCCGCGAGCACCGGCAGGCCGGCCCCGGCGGCGGCGCACAGGAAGGGGACCGCGGGCAGGACGTAGCGGACCCCGATCTGGGCGTGGGTCAGAGCGCTCATCGCGACAATCCAGGACGCGGGGGGAAGGAGCAGCCAGAGCGCCTCCCGACGCCACGAGGGGTGGCGCAGAAGCGAGACACTCCCTACCGCAGAGAGGAGCAGGAGCGGGATGGGAGTCTTCACGAGGAGGGCGATCAGGTAATAGGACCAGAAGCCGTTCGCCGAGATCTCGCCCATGAGATAGGTCGGCCCCTCGAGCGTCACGTTCTTCAATCTCGCGAGCTGGAGCCCCTCGACGTAGAGCGAAGGGAGCGGGAAGCCCTTGAACCCATACCCGGCCAGGAGAACGAGCCAGCCCGTGAGCAGGACGATCGCGGCGAGGATCGCCGTGCGCCCCCAGCCGTTACTTCGATCGGGACGACTCCCTCGAGTGGGAGCCTGAGAGCCGCCCGGCGCCGGAGCTGAGCCTTCGCCCCCGGGCTCACGAGTTGCCTCTGCCCGACGCCTCGCCTCCCCGGCCCGGTCGACGCCATGCCCTCCTGCGTCGGCTTCCCTGCTGCGCAGGAAGCGATCGAGCAGGAGGAGCAGCCCGCCGATCGGAAGGAGAAGCAGCGTGGAGAACTTCGCGAGCAGGGCGCAGCCCAGAAGGAGCCCGCAGGCCATCGCACCCATGAGGGAGCCCCGCCTGAGCGTGAGCCGCAGCGTCCAGAGCGTGGCCATGATGAAAAAGGCAGCTCCCAGATCGGTCGTCACGAGGCGGCCGTGGCCCAGGATGCCGGGCTCGAAGGAGAAGAGCGCGAGGGCGGCAAGGGCGGCGCCCGCCCCGGCGATCTCACGGGTCCAGACGAAGAGCACCGCGCCCAGGAGGACCGTCAGGATCATCATGGGAAGGCGGGCGGCGGCGAGGAGGCGCCCGGCGTCGTTCGCCCGGTAGAGGAACTCCCTCGAGTAGTGGAACTCGAAGTCCTCCGTGCCGGGAAGCGGGCCTCCCGGCGCGGGCTCGGGGAGGCGCGGCTTCACGACCAGGAGGGGAAGCGCCGCGATCGCCTTGATGAGCGGCGGGTGCTCGCGGTTCACGCCGAGGTCGCCCCGGGTGAGCGCTAGGTACCCGGCCGTCAGGTGAGCCGGCTCGTCCACGACGGCCGAGGTCGAGCGCGACGCGGTAAAGAGCTGGACGAAGAGGGCGGCGAGGAGGAGCGAGGCGCCCACCGAGGAGAGGAGCGCCTTCATCGCGCCGTCAGGCGGCTCCCGCGGCCATCCGCTCCAGGTACTCGGGGCCGACCAGCACCTCGCGGGGCTTGCTCCCGTCGGCGGGCCCGACTATTCCGCGGGCCTCCATCATGTCCACCAGGCGCGCCGCCCGCGCGTAGCCGAGCCGGAGCCGGCGCTGGAGATGGGAGGCGGAGACCTGGCGCAGGTCGATGGCGAGCCGGACGGCCTCCGGGAACATGGTATCGGCCTCGCCGTCGATCTCCTCGATCTTCTTCTTTTCGACCGTGACCGATTCGTCGAACTCCGGCCGCGACTGCTTGCGGAGGTATTCCGCGAGGGCCTGGCACTCGTTGTCGCTGATGTAGGAGGCGTGGATCCGGATCAGGCGCGCGCTGCCCGGCGGCAGGAAGAGCATGTCGCCGTTGCCGAGGAGCTTCTCGGCGCCGTTGCCGTCGATGATGGTGCGCGAGTCCACCTTGGAGGAGACGCGCAGCGCGATGCGCGAGGGGAGATTCGCCTTGATGACGCCCGTCAGAACGTCCACGGAGGGGCGCTGGGTCGAGAGGATGAGATGGATGCCCACCGCGCGCGCCATCTGCGCCAGGCGGGTGATCGAGTCTTCAACGTCCCGCGCCGCGAGGATCATGAGATCCGCCAGCTCGTCGATGACGACCAGGATGTAGGGGAGAGGTTTCAGCTCGGTGGCCCCGTCGGCCACCTGCTGCGGGGTGAGCCGCCCCTGCCGGATCTGCGCGTTGTAGTGGTCGATATTCCTCACGTTGCATCCGGACAGCAGCTTGTAGCGTCTCTCCATCTCGGCCGTCGCCCAGCGCAGGGCGTTGCTCGCCTTCTTGGCCTCGGCCACCACGGGTGTCAGCAGGTGCGGGATGTTCTCGTAAATCCCCAGCTCGAGCCGCTTCGTGTCGATGAAGATGAACTTGACCTCGTCGGGGGTGGCCCGGCAGAGGATGCTCGCGATGATGGCGTTGAGGGTCACAGACTTCCCGGCCCCCGTGGCCCCGGCGATGAGGAGGTGGGGCATGCGGGCCAGGTCGGAGACGTAGACCTCCCCGTCGATCTTCTTTCCCAGGGCGAGGGCCAGCTTCGAGTGCGAGCGCCGGTACTTCTCACTTTCTAGAACTTCGCGGATGTAGATGGTCTCGCGGGTCTTGTTGGGCACCTCGATCCCCACGGTGGACTTCCCGGAGATGCGATCGATGCGGACCGATTCGGCCTCCAGCGCCAGGCAGAGGTCGTCGGAGAGCGAGACGATCTTGCTGTACTTGATCCCGGCCTCGGGCTTGAACTCGAAGGTCGTGACCACGGGGCCCGGGTGGATCTCGATGACCGATCCATCGACGCCGAACTCCCGGCACTTCTCGGTGAGCGTCTTCGCGCGCGCGAAAAGCTCGCGGTCGTCGACCGCTGCGGAGGCCGAGGCGGCGGTGAAGAGCGTGGTCGGCGGAAGCGTGAACTCGTGCTTGCCGGGCCCGATCGGAAGGCGGGCCTGGGAGTGCGCGGGGGCTGCGTGGGCCTCGGCACGCGCTGCCATCGCGGGAGCCGGTGGGGCGGGTGGAGCGGGAGGGAGCGCGGGAGCGGGCCGGGGCTCGGCGGCTCGTGAGGTCGAGAGCTTCGGCTCCGCGCTCGGGGCGAGCGAACGCTGCCGTTCCTCCTGCTTGCGCAGGACGTCGCGGCGCATCCTGTCCTTGCGGCGGCGCTCCTGCCACCGCGCGAGCTGAAGCCGTGCCTTGCGCCACCCCTCCAGGGCCGCCTTCCACAGGGTCAGGAAAAGGTTGGGGAATGAGACCTGGGTGGAGACGATGGCGGAGATGGTGACGATGGTCAGGCAGAAGAGGATCGTCCCCAGCGGGTTCAGGAAGGCGCGCAGCCCGTCGCCAATGGCCGTCCCGATGATCCCTCCGGCGTCGAGCCCTCCGCCGAGGAGCCCGCGCCCCGCCACCGCGTGCAGCAGCGGCAGGAGGCCCAGGAGCAGCCCCGCGACCCCGATGGCCGCCGGCAGGGCTCCGGGCCCGCCCCGGCCGAAGAGGTGGCGGACCCCGACCCAGCAGCCGGCCGCGGCCACCGCGAAGGAGCCCAGGCCGAAGAGCTGCAGGAAGGCCTCCGACAGCGTCGCGCCGAAGCGCCCGATCAGGTTGTGCGCGTCGCCGCCGCCCCGTGCGAAGAAGGAGGGGTCTCCCGACGAATGGGAGATGAGCGCGAGGCCGAGCACGAGAGAGGCGGACAGGAGCAGGACGCCCATCGCCTCTCCGAGCCTCGGAATCCTCGCCATCTCAGATCTCCATCACGACGGGGATGATCAGGGGGCGTTTCCGGGTGCGCTTGCGCATGAATCGCTTGAGATCGGAGACGATGCGGGAGCGGACGAATCCGTCGTCGGTCCGCTCTTCGAGAGTCGAATCCTCGATGGACTCCGTGATCACCCGGCCGGCCTCTTCCATGAGCCGCTCCGAGTCCGGCGCCCAGACGAAGCCCCGCGTCACCATCTCCGGGGGAGCCTCCAGCTCGCCGTTGTGCTTGTTGATGACGACGATGGGCATGATGACCCCGTCGGCGGCGATGTGCCGCCGGTCGCGGATCACCATCTCGTCCACCTCGTCGAGCCTCCCGTCGATGTAGACCGAGCCCACGGGGATCTTGCCGGTGATGGCGGCGGACTCGGAGGTGAGCTCGATCTGGTCCCCGGTCTCGGCGAGGAGCACGTTCGCCTCGCCGAAGCCCATCTCGCGGGCGAGGCCCGCGTGCTGGGAGAGGTGGTGGAAGTCGCCGTGGACGGGGATGAAGAACTTCGGGCGGGTCAGCGCGAGCATGAGCTTCAGCTCCTCCCGGCTGGCGTGGCCCGAGACGTGGATGCCCGGCGTGTCGTCGAGCAGGACGTCCGCGCCGCGCCGGCAGAGGTGGTTGACCATCCGCCCGATGGGAACCTCGTTGCCCGGGATCCTCCTCGCGGAGAGGATGACCAGGTCGCCTGGGCCCACGGCCACGTCGCTGTGGTGATCGAGCGCGATCCGCGCCATGGCGCTCATGGGCTCACCCTGGCTCCCCGAGGCGAGGACGACCAGATCGGAGGCAGGATAGGCCGACGCATCGCGGCCGTCGATCAGGCAGCCCTCGGCCACACGCATGTATCCCAGCTCCTGGGCCGTCTGGACGTTCTGCATCATGCTCCGCCCGGTCAGCGCCACCTTCCGGCCCATCCTCGAGGCGATGTTGATCACCTGCTGGAGGCGGTGGATGTTGCTGGCGAAGGTGGTCACCACGATGCGCCCTCGGGCCGACATCATCAGGGGCTCCAGGTGGTGCCCCACGTTGCGCTCCGAAGGCGTGAAGCCGGGCCGGGCCGCGTTCGTGCTGTCCGACAGAAGCGCGAGGACCCCTTCGTCGCCGTACTGGCTGAAGCGAGCCAGGTTGATGGGTAGCCCGTCCACCGGGGTCTGGTCCATCTTGAAATCGGCCGTGTGGATGATGGTGCCCACGGGAGTGCGGATGGCCAGCGCCACGGCGTCCGGGATGCTGTGCGTGACGCGGATGAACTCGATGGTGAAGGGCCCCAGCGTGACCACGTCGCCTGCCGAGACGATCCGCAGCGCGTCATCCGCGATGCCGATCTGGTATTCGTCGAGGCGCTTGCGCGCCATGCCCAGCGTGAAGCGGGTGCCGTAGACCGGGGCGCGCGCCTTTCCGAGGAGATGAGGGAGGGCGCCGATGTGATCTTCGTGCCCGTGGGTCAGGAGGATGCCGTGGATGGCTCCGGGCATCTCGAGGAGGCAGGACATGTCCGGCACGATGAAATCGACGCCGTGATCGCTCTCGTCCGGGAACATGAGGCCCGTGTCGACCACGATGATGGCCTCGCCGTACCGGAGGGCCATCATGTTCATGCCGAACTCCCCCAGGCCGCCGAGGGGGGTGATCTGAAGCGGGATGGCTGCCGTGGGGCCTCCTCCGGTGGTCATCGCGGGTTTTCCAGCCGCCGGGCCACGCTCCGCCGGCTCGTGACGAGCGGGCTGGCGGGCCGGGTGACGATGCAGGGCCCGGACATGGACAGGGATTATACCCCCGGCGGCCCCGCATTGAAGAGGACCAGGAACTCGGATCGATCGAGGCTCTCGGGTCTCCTTCGAGGATCGATCCCCGCCTCCGCGATCTGCCGGGCCGCCTCGGGAGCGGCGCAGTTCCAGGCGGGGGCCAGGTTGTGCGGCAGCGTGCGGCGGCGGCTGTGGAAGGCGGCGTGGATGAAGCTGCCGTAGCGGCTCTCGGCTTCACCGTAGAGCTCAAGGACGGGGCGGAAAGGAAGGCTCACGACGGCGCTGCGCACCCTGGGAGGAGGAGAGAAGGAGCCCGGCTCGAGCGTCATGAGCCGGCGCGGCTCGGTGAAGTACTGCGCGAGGACGGAGATCGAGCCGTAGACGCGGCTGCCGGGCGGCGCGCAGATCCTGTCGGCGACCTCACGCTGCAGCATCACCATGATCCCCGCCAGGAGCACACGGTGGCGCAGGAGGCGGATGAGGATGTCGGTTCCGGCGGAGTAGGGGAGGTTCGAGAGGACCCGTGCCCGTCCCCCCGGCGGCAGGTGGGGAAGCAGAAGGGGCTCGAGGGGGAGGCGCCGCGCGTCTCCCGGGTGCAGGTGGAGCCCCTGCTTGCCTCCAAGGCGCCGCGCCGTGGCCTCCGCCAGATCCGTGTCGCGCTCGATGGCGACGACGACGGCACCCCGATCCAGGAGGCGCTCGGTGAGGACGCCCTCCCCGGGGCCGACCTCGAGGACAACCTCTCCAGGCGAGGGAGCGAAGAGCTCGACGATCCTGTCGGCCGCGGCGAGGTTGCGAAGGAAGTTCTGGCCCAGCGACTTGCGGCGCGCGGAGCCGGCGCGGCGCGGACGCGAGCCCGCCACGATCAGATCTCCGCTCGCATCACGGCGTGGAATAGCGGCGCCGGGAGGCGTGTTATATTGGCCTTCGATCCACCCGGACTAGCGCAGCCGTCCAGCCATTCAGCCAAGGGAGCAGAGGATTCGATGGGCAACGACATGATCGTCCTCACGGACGGCAACTTCGAGGAAGAAATCAGCAGGAAGGAGGGTGGGCCCCTCCTCGTTGATTTCTGGGCCACATGGTGCGGTCCCTGCCGGGCCGTCGCGCCCATTCTGGAAGCGCTCTCGAAGGAGTACAAGGGGAAGGCCCGGATCGGGAAGCTCGACGTGGACAGCAATCCCTCCACGGCAGCCAAGTTCGGCATCATGAGCATCCCCACCATGCTGCTCTTCAAGAACGGCAAGGTCGCCGACCAGATCGTGGGCGCGCAGCCCCGCGAGGCGATCGCCGGAATGATCCAGCGCCACCTCTGAGTCTGAGGCCGCGCGCCGAAGGGCCGCCCTGCGCTCCTACTTTCGGCCGGAACTACGTCGAAGTCAGATCACCGGTCATGGCCGGCCTCCAGACGTACGCTCCGGGCGACCCTTCGGCGCGCTCGATCTCGGATCTGCTCGATCTCAGATCTCTTTCGGCTGGCGCTTCAGGCTGGTGATCCGGACGAGGCCGGTCGAGGCGTCGGCCAGGAGCGTGCGGCCGTAGGAGCCGCCGATGTCCATCCCGGCCACTTCGATGCCGTCGCGGCGAAGACCCTCGAGGACTGCCCGGAGGTTCCGCTCGCCGAGGGTTTCCCGGTCGGGAGTCGAGGTGGCTCCGAACATGTGGGCTCCGCCGGCCACCTTCGCGATGAGCCGCTCCCTGCGCCCGCCCAGCTCCAGGATACCGCCGACGATGGCCGCGATTGCGGTGTCCGCGTACTTGCCCGCGGGGCCCCGCGGCTGATCGGGCAGGGGAGCGGGCAGGAGGATGTGGGCCATCGCCGCGATCCTCCTCTCGCTCTCCCAGACGAAGAGCGCCACGCACGATCCCAGCCCGAAGATCGCGAGACGGGCCGGGGCGCTGCGGATCGCGTACTCGCCCATCCGGACCCGCTCGGCATCGGGAGGGGGGGTCGTGCTCACCTAGGAGCCTGCGTGCCCTGGCGCTCCTCGCAGGGACGAGAGGATCCCCGGCAGGGAGGCCGGATCGGGCATGAGGAGGAGGAAGCCCTTCAAGTTCGGGCCCGATGAGATCTCCGCCATGATGATCAAGGCGTCGTCGCCGCGCTGCCCCATCTCGATGAGGAGCACGTCCACGACGGCTCCGGCCATGTCGTGGGCGAGGGCGGGGACGCTGGGGATGAGGCTCCGGTGCAGCGCGGCGCTCAGCGCGTTGAGGTAGGCGCAGGTCACGATGTTGCCCAGCTCGGCGAGGCCGGATTTCTCGATCTCCTCCATGGCCTCGAGGGATTCCGGCCCGGGCGGGAAGAGCGCCGCCACCATCTTCAAAGCGGTGTCCGGAGACAGGGCGAGCAGCACGTTCGCCCGGAAATCCCCGTAGACCTTCAAGTGGAGTCCAACAACCGGAGCCTCGTCTCCCCCGAGCAGCGCCGGCACGTCCGCGAAGGGAACCGGCTGGACGCGGCGCACCTCCAGCTCCACGGGCAGGCCGGTGAGCTGCCGGAGCGCCGTTCGCGCGGAGCGCGCGCCCTCCAGCGAGATGGCCCGGAGCGCCTCGAGGTCGCGTGGCGTGAAGGGCTGCATGCGCGGGATGGGCTCCTAGGAGGCCGTGCCGAGGTGGGCCAGGTTCCGTACGTCGAGGATCAGGGCGATCGTCCCGTCATCGAGGAGAGCGGCGCCGCTGTACTCGCGCAGGTGCTCGAGGAGGCTCCCGAGAGGCTTCACGACCAGCTCGCGGCGCTCGAGGATGGCATCGACGGCCAGCGCGGCACGGACGTCGTCGGAGGAGAAGAGGATCACCGGGAATTGCGGGGCCAGCGCTCGGGGCTCCGCCAGCATGCCGAGGGCCTCATCGGGGCGGAAGGCGGGCAGGAGCGTCTCACCTTCCTCGAGGAAGAAGCCGGATCGCGATCGCCTGACGGCGGCGGCTTCGACGAGGAGCGTGCGCTCGGCGAGGGAGGCGGGCACGGCGAAGACGACTCCCGATGCCTCCACGAGGAAGGCCTCGATGACGGCCACCGTGAGCGGCAGATCCATCAGGACCTCCAGCCCGCGGCCGGGCTGGCTCTTCAAGACCATCCGCCCGTTGAGCTTCTCGACGCGTGTGCGCACCACGTCCATCCCCACGCCGCGCCCCGAGATCTCGGAGAGCTTCTCGGTCGTGGAGAAGCCGGGAATGGTCGTCAACATCAGGATCTCATCGGGGGAGAGGGGCACCGCCTCCGTCGGCGAGATGAAGCCTCCCTCCACGGCCTGCCTGAGGATCCTCTCCGTGTCCATCCCGCGCCCGTCGTCCTCCAGCCGGACCTGCACGCGATCCCCGACGCGGGATACCGCGATGAGGATCCTCCCGCCGGGCTCCTTGCCCGCCGCCCGCCTCTCCTCCTCGCCCTCGATGCCGTGATCCACGGCATTGCGCAGCAGGTGGTTGAGAGGGTCGAGGATCTCCTCGAGCACCGCGCGATCGAGGGCCACCTCGGTCCCCGAGATCTGGAGCGAGACGCGCTTGCCGGTCTGCCGGCACAGCGTCCTCACGCTCTGGTTGAGGTGCGGGACGATGTGCTCGAAGGGGAGGAGCCGTATCGCCATCACCTCCCCGCGGAGCCGATCGATGGCGCGAGAGAGCTTCCGGTGACTCTCCGTGGCGCCGCCCGCGTCGGCGGCGCGCAGCGAGGCCCCCAGGCTTCCCCGCCAGGTGATCAGCTCCGAGAGCGTGTCGAGGAAGCCGTCGAGGGCCGCCGTCGGGATGCGGATCATCGACGGAAGCGCCGGCTCCGCCTCCCGGACCTCGGGGCCATGCAGGGCCTGCGAGGCTGTCGGGAGCGTCTCCTCGATGATGTTGTAGGAGGCCACGTCCACGAGATCCTCGAGGGCCGCGGCGAGCTCCTTCCTGCTGGACTCCGTGGAGAGAAGGAAGGTCAGCGACCCGTCGAAGGGGCCCCGGCCCAGATCCTCCCGCGCCGGAGTCGAGGTCAGGATCGACCCCAGCGACTCCAGCGTCCTCATCACGAGGGCCGCTCTCGCCGTCGGCAGCTCGGCGCCGGGATCGATGCGGAGCTGGCAGCGGAAGACGCTCGACGCTGCGGCGGCGGGTGCGCGGGGGCCGGGCGGCTCGGGCGGCGCTCCGGCGTCGGCGGGCTCGATATCGAGCTGCTGCGGCTCGGAGATCCTCACGGCGGAGTCCTTCACCCGTGCGATGAGGGGCGCCTGGGATGGGAACTCGGTGGCGCCGCCGGCCGCCGCATCCACCATCCGGGCCACGGTGTCGAGCGCCTCGAGGACGAGATCGGAGACTCCGGGCCTGCGGGCGGTGTCGGGCTGCTCCCGGATCCCGTCGAAGAGGTCCTCCACGGCGTGGCTCAGCGTGGCGATCTCCGCGAAGCCCATGGAGGCGGCCATACCCTTCAGCGAGTGGAAATGTCTGAACAGGTTGTTGAGCGGCTCGGCGGCCTCGGCCGGCGAGAGGTCCGCGATCCGCGACAGCTCCTTCTCGACCCCCTGGAGGTGCTGGCGCGCCTCGGAGACGAAGAGGTCGAGATAGCGGCTCATGTCCATGGTTTCACTTCCCCTTGAGGACGTTCCTGACGACTTTCAGGACCTTCTCGGGGGTGAAGGGCTTCACGATGAAATCCCGCGCGCCTGCCGCGATGGACTCGATGACGAGAGCCTCCTGGCCCAGGGCGCTGCACATGACGATCGTCGCCGAGGGGTCGCGGCTGAGGATCTCGCGCGTGGCCTCGATGCCGTCGAGCTCCGGCATCACGATGTCCATGGTGATCAGGTCCGGCGAGAGCTCGATGAAGCGCTCGACCGCCTCGCGTCCGTTCGAGGCCTCTCCCACCACCTCGAAGCCGCCGTTGCCCGTGAGAATGTCGCGGATCATGGTCCGCATGTAGAGCGCGTCGTCCACGACCAGCACGCGGGTGCTCATCTCGTCTCTCCTTCCCCTGTTCCTCGCGCGCTCACGCGCGGCGGCGGTAACGCTCCAGGATCAGCGCCTCGCAGTGAGCCTCCAGCGCCGCAGGCGGGATCATGTGAACGATGTGGTCCTTCATGATGACAAGCCCCTCCAGCGGCGCCCGCGGGGGCCCTGCGCCGCCCGTCGCCGTGCCTGCCGGCTGCGCGCCCCCCTCGGGCTCGCGCCCCTTGCCGATGTCCACCCGGGAGCGCGTGAAGAGCGCCAGGTGCTCGCGGGGCGCCGCGAGCACGACCGCGTGGCCCTCGGGAGGCCCCCCGGGCCCCGGGCCGTAGAGGCATTCCATGTCCAGCAGCGTCACGACCCGGCCGCGGATGTTGGCCACTCCCAGGATGCACCCTGGAGATCGCGGAACGGGCGTGACGCGCGTCACGCGCGAGATCTCCTTGACCTCGTCGAGCGGGAGGCCCAGACGGTCCCCCCCGGCCTCGAAATGCACGAAGGTCCGCGTCGCCACCCGCCGCACCTCACATCTTGAAGATCGAGACGAGATCCTTGAGGGTGTCGGACGTCCGCGCGAGCTGCGCGGCCGAAGTGTACATCTCCTGCATCGAAGCGGTCTGCTCCTGCGTGGCCGCGGAAGCCTCCTGGGTCCCCGCGGCGTTCGACTCGGCGATCCGCGCGATCTCCTCGATCGCCTTGACGACCTCCTCGGCGTCCCGGGCCTGCTTCTCGGTGAGCGCCGAGATCTCCTCGGAGCGCGAGAGGACGGCCTGGATGGCCGAGGAGATCTCGGTGAGAGAGCGGCCCGCCGCGGTGACGACGTCGCGGGCCTCGCCGGCCGCCTTGTTCGTGTCGGTCATGGATCTCAGGACGTCGGCGGAGCCGTCGTTGATGCTCTGCGCGAGAGACGAGATCTGCTCGGCGAAGCCCCGGGCATTGTCGGCGAGCTGGCTTATCTCCACGGCGACCACCGCGAAGCCCAGCGCCAACACCACGACCGCAGCCACGCGCGCCATTGGCATGATCCACGCCGGCGCGGGTCCGACCACGAGCCGTTCGAGCCGACCCTCGGCCTGCAGCCGCTCGTACTCAGCCGGCCGCTCGTCGCGCAGTTCCTCTTCGCTCACACGTCCGGTG
>CAZMRF010000017.1:0-35835 GCA_964568735.1 uncultured Acidobacteriota bacterium | reverse complement strand
CGATGGTCGCCTTGAGCGCAAGGAGGAGGGTCTGGTGGGCGATGGAGGTGATGAAATCCACGGTCTTGTTGATCTGCAGCGCCCTGTCCCGGAAGCCCTCGACGGAGGAGGCCGCGCGCCCGACCTTCCCCGACACCTCCGACATCTTCTCCTCGGCCCGGGAGGCGTCCGTGCTGCCCTGCCGGGAGGTCCCGGCCGCCTCGCCGGCCAGCTTCGCGGCGGCCCGCGCCTTCGCGGCGATCTCCTCGGTGGAGGCGGCCAGCGAGCGCGTAATCTCCTGGGTCCGGTTCACCATGTCGGCCTGCGTCTCGGCGCCCCTCGCTATCCCCTGGACCGTGTTGGAGATCTCCTCCGTCGAGGCATTCATCTCCTCGGCCGTCGAGGAGAGGGCCTGGGCCGACTCGAAGACCCTCTCGGACGTGGATTTCACCTCGGTCACGACGTTCAGGAGGCTTGCCAGCATCGAGTTGAAGGAGGTGGCCAGCTCGCCGACCTCATCGCCCGAGCGGACCTCGACCCGGCGGGTGAGGTCGCCCTTGCTCATGGCCGCCGAAGCGGAGACCAGCTCCTTGATGTGGCGCGTGTAATAGCGCGAAAGAAGGACGGCGGCCGCGCTGCCGACGATGAAGTCCAGCATGATGATGGCCGCGATGGTCGAGAAGGGGAGCCGCTCGAGGGCGGCGGGCCACCAGTCGTCGATGAAATTGAGCGCCGACACGACGATGACGACACCCATGAACCCGAAGAAGAGCTTCCGCTGCATGAGCTATCCCTCAGAGCTTCCGGTAGACACGCTCCTTCGCGTTGACGATCTCGAAGGCACTCCGCGCGCGGCCGACGACGCGCTCCACCCTCCCGAGGGCCAGGTAGCCGCCGGGCCGGAGCGCCGCGGCGAGATGGCCGTGGATCCGCTCCTGGAGCAAAGGGTCGAAGTAGATGAGGACGTTGCGGCAGAGGACCAGGTCGAAGGCGCCCGCGGGAGCAGCCCTGTCGAGGCTCTCCACGCGGAAGGTGGCGAAACCTCGGAGGCCTCCGGTGACCCGGCAGACCCCCCGCGCGCGATCGGCCTCGAAGAAGCGCCGCTGGATGTCAACGGGCAGCCTTCGCAGGGCCCGCAGCGGGTACTCGCCCTTCCGCGCCACGGCGATGGCTCGCCGGTCCACGTCGGTTCCCACGACGCGCAGGCCGCCCGCTCCGGGGAGGGCCACCGAAGAGGCCGCGAGGGCGGCCAGCGACCAGGTCTCCTCTCCCGTGGCGCAGCCGGCCGACCAGAGCCGGATGGTGCGGCCGGGGGTCGTGGGGAGGATCGCCGGCAGAATCTTCGCCTCGATGAAGCGGTAGAGGCCGGGATCGCGGAAAAAGGACGTGACGCCCGTGCTGATGGCGGAGAGGAGGCTCGCCACCTCGTCTCCATCCCGGGCGAGGATCCTCGCATAGGCGGCGAGATCGCCCGCCTGCCGGGCGCGCATGCGCTTCTGGATCCGCCGGGCGACGTAGGACTCCCTGTAGTGGGCGAGGTCCACCCCCCGGCTCCGGATGACAAGGCGGCGAATCCTCGAGATCTGACCGTCGGGATCGGCTTCCATGCACGTGGCGGATAATACCACCTGGCTCCGGCGCGAAGGGCCTAAATCCTTGACCCAGTTGGAGATTTCCTCTACGATGGCTCGCCGCCGCCGGGCCGCAAAGATAATGAGGGCACCGGATCTCTGCAAGAGCCGCCGCAGGCGGCCGGCCGCCTCCCGGCGTCCCGCCGAACCCCCAGTGGAGAGCGCATGAGCACGGACATCCAGGCTATCAACGAACTCGTCCGCAAGGAGTCGGCCTTCGTCGAGCGCCTGCTCGGCGAGATGAGGAAGGTCATCGTGGGGCAGAAGGGGCTCCTGGATCGCCTGCTCCTCGGCGTGCTCTGCGACGGCCACGTCCTCCTGGAGGGCGTGCCGGGCCTGGCGAAGACGCTGGCCGTCCGCACCTTCGCCGACGCCGTGGACGCGCGCTTCCAGCGAATCCAGTTCACTCCCGACCTGCTCCCCGCGGATCTCGTCGGGACGCTCATCTACAACCAGAAGGAGGGCGTCTTCACCCCCCGGAAGGGCCCGCTCTTCGCGAACGTCATCCTCGCCGACGAGATCAACCGGGCTCCCGCCAAGGTGCAGTCGGCGCTTCTCGAGGCAATGCAGGAGCGCCAGGTCACCATCGGCGAGACGACCTTCCCCCTGCCCGATCCCTTCCTCGTCCTCGCCACGCAGAACCCCATCGAGCAGGAAGGCACCTACCCGCTGCCCGAGGCCCAGGTGGACCGCTTCATGCTGAAGGTCCGCGTGGACTACCCCTCGAAGGAGGAGGAGAAGCAGATCCTGGAGCGGATGACCGGGCCCTCGCTGCCCCGTGTGGACCCGGTGATCACGACCGCCGCTATCGCCTCGGCGCGCAGGGCGGTAGCCGAGGTCTACGTGGACGAGCGGATCAAGGACTACGTCGTGAACCTGGTGCATGCGACGCGGCGCCCCGCCGAGCACGGGCTCGACCTGGGGGGACTCATACAGTACGGGGCCTCGCCGAGGGCCACGATCTTTCTGACGATGGCGGCGCGGGCGCACGCCTTCGTGAGGGGCAGGGGCTACGTCACACCCGAGGACGTCAAGGCCATCGGCCCCGACGTCCTGCGCCACCGCGTGATCCTCACCTACGAGGCCGAAGCCCAGGAGGTCACGCCGGAGGACGTCGTCCAGCGCCTCTTCGACGGCGTCGAGGTGCCCTGATTGCCCGGGGCGGGGGTGCCGCCGGAGATCCTCAAGACGGTCCGGCGGATCGAGATTCGTACACGGCGGCTCGTCAAGGAGTCGATGGCCGGCGAGTACCACAGCGTGTTTCGCGGCCAGGGCATGGAGTTCTCCGAGGTCCGCGAGTACATGCCCGGAGACGACGTCCGCTCGATCGACTGGAACGTCTCGGCCCGGATGGGCCACCCCTACATCAAGAAGTACGTCGAGGAGCGCGAGATGACCGTCTTCCTCGTCGTGGACGTGAGCGGGTCCAAGGAGTTCGGGTCGCTCTCGAGGACCAAGGGCGAGCTCGCGGCGGAGGTCAGCGCGCTGCTCGCCTTCTCGGCCATCAAGAACAACGACAGGGTGGGCGCCATCCTCTTCACGGGCGAGGTCGAGCGCTACATACCGGCCAAGAAGGGGCGCTCGCACGTCCTGCGCGTCATCCGCGAGGTCCTCTCCTTCCGGCCGCGTGATCCCCGCACGAAGATCGCCGCGGCCCTCGACTACGCGGGCCGGGTCCTGCGCCGCCACTGCGTGCTCTTCCTGATCTCTGACTTCCTCGACACGGGCTTCGAGCGGAGCCTCGGGATCGCGGCCCGCAAGTACGACCTGGTGGCCCTCTCGATCGAGGATCCGCGTGAGGAGGAGATCCCTCCTGTCGGACTGGTGGAGCTGGAGGACGCCGAGACCGGAGAGGTCAGGCTGCTGGACACGCGGGACCCCCTCATGCGACGCGCAGCCGCGCGGGGGAGCGCCGAGCGGAAGGCGAAGCTCGCCGGGACCCTTCGCGCCGCCGGCGTCGATCTCGTCCGCCTCTCGACGGCGGAGCCCTACGATGTTCCCCTCGTCAGGTATTTCGAAGAGCGTGCGCGCCGCTTCCGTTGAATGAGAGAGCCTGCGCGAGTAATGACCCAGCGCGTCGAAGGGTCGCCTTGTGGCGCACCCCTCAGCGCGGGACGGAGGGCACCGCCCTGCGCTCCTACTTTCGGCCGGAGTCACATCGATATGAGACGTGTCTTCCCGTCCGGCCTCCAAACGTACGCTCCGGGCGGCGCCCTCCGTCCCGCGCCAACGTTGCGACGTACCCTCATCGCCACGCCCGCAGCCACGCGGCGCGCGCCGTCGCTCCGGGCGGCCCTTCGGCGCGCTCGATGCGCCGCAGTCGTCCTCCTCGCAGTTCTGTTCGCCGCCCACGCCGCGACCGCGGAGGGGGAGATCACACTGGAGGTCACGGTCGAGCCTGAGACCGCGCGCGTGGGCGAGCCCATCACGATGACGATCCGCGCCACGCACGCGCCGGGCTTCGAGTGGGAGGCCCGGAGCGTGAGCGACCGTCTCGGCCCCTTCGACATCCAGCAGGTGAAGGGGCCCGAGCTGCTGCCTCCGGCTGCCGGGGAGCCGCCCGGGTCGGGTCAGGTGGTGACGGCCTGGACCTTCCGGCTGACGGCCTTCGAGCTGGGAGATCTGGAGCTCCCCCCCCTCACCCTCCGCTACAGCCTGCCGGGGAGCGCGGAGCCTCACTCGGTGAGCACCGAGGCCCGGCCGGTGAAGGTCGAGGCCACGGTGAAGGGGGCCGAGGAGGAGCCCGCCGACGTGCGATCGGGATTCCTCCCCCCGGCGGTGAGCCGGCTGGGATTCTGGCTTGCCGGGCTGGGGCTCCTCCTCGCCGCCGCGGTGGCGGTGTGGCTCTGGCGCCGAAGCCGGAGAAAGCCGAAGGCGCTCCCACTTCCGGCTCCCCTGAAGCCGCGCGCTCCGCAGAGGCCCGCCTACGATCGGTGGCTGGAGGCGCTGGAGAGCCTGCTCGCGGAGAAGCTCATCGAGGCCGGCCGTACCCGGGACTTCCACATCCGCCTCGCGGAGATCGTGAAGCATTACCTCGGAGAGGTCTTCGCCTTCGACGCCATCGATCGCACGAGCCAGGAGGTGCTCGGGGATCTCGAGTCCCGGGCCCGCCCGACGCTGAGGGCCGAGACGGGGGCGCTCCTCGACCAGTGTGATCGGGTCAAGTTCGCCGAGCACGCCCCCCGCGCCGAGGAGAGCCGCGAGGCCGCCCGCCGGGCGCGGACGATCCTCGATCTCGGCAGGCCGGCGGCGCCCGCTCCGGCTCCGGGGCGGCCCGCGACGCAGGGGCGTCACGAATGACCAGCTTGAGGCTGGCGGATCCCTGGCTCCTCCTCGCCGCGGCCACCATCGCGGTCGTCCTGGTGTTTCACGTGCGCGCCGCGCGCCGCGCACGTGCTTCATGGAGGTACCCATCGCTGGGGCTCGTGGCGGCCTCGGGGCGGACCCTCGTGGCGCGGCTGGCCTGGCTGCCCTTCGCGCTGCGCCTCCTCGCGATCGCGCTGCTCGCGGTCGGGCTCGCCCGCCCGCAGGGGGCGCACGACGAGGAGGAGCTCCTGAGCCGTGGTGTGGACATCGTCCTCGTGCTCGACAACTCGACGAGCATGGCCGCCGAGGACTTCCGCCCGCGCAACCGGCTGGTGGTGGCGAAGGAGGCCGTGGCCGCCTTCATCGCGGGCCGCCGCAGCGACCGTCTGGGTCTCGTGGTCTTCGCAGGGAGCGGCTACACGGCCTGCCCGCTCACGCTCGACTACGACGTGCTGCTCGAGATCCTCTCCTCGACGCAGCTGGCGCAGAGGGACGAGGGCACCGCGATCGGCATGGGCCTCTCCGTCGCCCTCAACCGGTTGCGGGAGAGCGACGCGAAGAGCCGCGTGGTCGTCCTGCTCACCGACGGGCGGAGCAACCGCGGCGCGATCGATCCCAGCACGGCGGCCTCTCTCGCCGCCACGCTCGGGGTGCGTGTCTACACGGTCGGCGTCGGCGCGAGGGGGGAGGCTCCCTTCCCCGTGCAGGATCCCATCCTGGGCAAGCGGTACGTCTACCTGAGGGCCGACATCGACGAGGAGACGCTTCGCGGGATCGCGGACTCCACGGGGGGCCGGTACTTCAGGGCCACCGATCGCGACTCGCTGCACGAGATCCTCGCCGAGATCGACGGGCTCGAGCAGAGCGAGATCAAGGTCCGCCATTACACGAACTACTCGGAGCTCTTTCCCTGGCTGCTCTGGCCGGCGCTGGGCCTTCTCTCCCTGGAGTGGGTGCTGGGCTCGACGCGCTTCCGGAGGATCCCCTGATGCGCTTCGCCGCGCCCGTCGCGCTGTGGGGGCTTGCGGGAGTGCCCTTCCTCGCCGCGCTCTTCTGGTGGGCCATCTCGCGCCGCCGGCGGGATCTCGATCTGCTCGCAGGAAGGCCCCTCGTGGAGCGGATGGTCACGCAGGTGAGCGTCCAGAGGCGAATCGTGAAGGCCCTCCTGGCCTGCGCTGCGGCGGTCTTCCTCGTGGCGGCCCTCGCGCGGCCTCAGTGGGGGATGGGCCTCGATCCCGTCACCCGGCGCGGGGTGGACGTCGTCATCGCCATGGACGTCTCGTCGTCCATGCTCTCCGAAGACCTGCGCCCCTCCCGGCTCGAGAAGGCCCGGGCCGACGCGGAGCGGCTGCTCGACCTCCTCGACGGGGATCGCGTCGCGGTGGTCGCCTTCGCCGGCTCGGCCGCCACGCTCTGCCCCCTCACGCTCGACTACGGCGCCGCGCAGCTCTTCATCGACGCTCTCTCCCCGGAGATCCTGAGCGATCAGGGCACCGACCTGCCGACGGCCCTCGATGAGATCTTCTCGGTCTTCGACGAGAAGGAGCGGAGGTTCCGGACGGCGGTGATCTTCAGCGACGGCGAGGATCACCAGGGGGGGGTCGAGGCGGCCGCGCGGAAGGCTGCGGAGGCCGGGGTCATCATCCATACTGTCGGCGTCGGAACGGCGGCCGGGGGACCCATCCCGATCCGCCGTCCCGACGGCACCGTGGCGGGCTACAAGGAGGACAGTGAGGGCCGCGTGGTCACGAGCCGGCTGGAGGAGGGTTCTCTCTCCGAGATCGCCGCCGCGACCGGCGGCGTCTACGTGGCGGCGACGCCCGGCGGCGGGGAGATCGAGCGCGTGGCCGAGGCCGTCGGAGCCATGGAGGAGCGCGAGATGAAGCAGAAGATCCTCGCCCGGTACGAGGAGCGATTCCAGATCCCCCTGGCGCTCGGGCTGCTCTGCCTCGTGGCCGACTCGCTCATCCCGGAGAGGCGCCGGCCGAAGAGGCCCGGGGGAGCGGCGGGGCTCGCGCGCGCGGCGGGGATCCTGATCGCTCTCGGCCTGCCCTTCGTGGCCCCGGGCGATGCCGCGGCCGCGTCGGCCCGATCCCTCGTCGAGGAGGGCAACCGCCATTACCAGGAGGGGCGCTTCGACGACGCGCTGAAGCTCTACACGCAGGCCCAGGTCGAGAGCCCCGACGCGCCGGAGATCCAGCTCAACATCGGCAACGTCTTCTACCGGAGGGGCGAGTTCGACAAGGCGCGCGAGGCCTACAGGAAAGCCTGGCAGGCGCGGGATCAGGCCCTGGCGGAGAGCGCGCGGTACAACTCGGGGACCGCGGGCCTCTCCTCCGGGGATCTCGAGGGGGCCGTCCAGGATTTCCGCGATGCCCTCAGGCTCGATCCATCCGACGCCGACGCCCGCCGCAACCTCGAGCTGGCGCTCCTCCGCCTCCAGCAGATGGAGCCGCCGCCCTCGTCGCAGCAGCAGAAGCCGAAGCCGGGGGAGGGGGAGCAGAAGGGGAAGCCACAGCAGTCCGAGGGCAGCGAAGGGGAGAAGGAGAAGGATCCCAAGCAGGGAGAGGGTGCGAGCAAGCCTCGAGAGCAGGAAGATCCGGGACAGTCGCAGAAGCCGCCCGACGCCGCCGGGAAGGGCAAGGAGTCGGAGGAGGCCCGGAGGATCCTCGACGCCCTCAAGGGGGAGGACAAGCCCCGGGTGGATCCCGGAAGGGAGCGACGCGGGGAGACGAGGAGAGGGAAGGACTGGTGAGATGAAAGCCCGGATCGCCATCGCGCTCGCCTTGCTGTCGCTCCCGGGCGGACTCCTGCGAGCGGAGGATCCGCTCGTGCGCGCCTCCGTCGACGCGGCGAAGATCGGCCAGGACGAGACCGTCACCTTCACCATCGAGATCAGCGGCTCGGAGATGCCCTCCATCGAGGAGCCTCTTCTCGCCCCGCTCACGGACTTCACGGTGGCCTCGGGTCCGAGCAGCGCGACCTCGACCTCGATGGTCTGGACGGGAGGCGGGGCGAAGGTCACCTCCTCGCGACGGTATGCCTGGGTGCTTCTGCCGAAGCGGATCGGCACGCTTTCCATCCCGCCGATCGAAGTGCGCATGGGGGACAAGGTCTTCCGGACACGCGGGGCGCAGGTGGAGGTGGTTCAGGGGAGCGTGCGAGGCAGCCCGGGGGCGGGAGGCGGGCGCCGCGGCGGCTTCCCCCCGGATGATCCCCTCGGATCGCTCTTCGGCCGCAGGGGAGGCGAGCCGCAGATCCCGGAGGGGGAGATCTACATCGACGTCTCGCTCGACCGGGATCGCGCCTACGTGGGCGAGCAGGTGCTCCTCACCTACAAGATCTACTCGCAGCCCACCCTGGCCGCGCTGCCCCAGCCCCAGGAAGCACCCTCCCTGACCGGCTTCTGGGTGGAGGAGATCCCCGTCGATCCCCGTGCGTCGCTGCGCAGGACGATCGTGCGCGGCAAGGAGTACACGGAGGTCACGCTCATGAAGAAGGCACTCTTCCCCACGAAGAGCGGCCGGCTCACGATCGAGGAGACGATCTTCCAGGTCCCCGTCAGCGCGAGCACGGGGGATCCCTTCGACCGCCTGATGAATCCATCGCGGATCGTCTACCGGCGGGCCCCCGAGAAGAGCCTCACGGTCCTTCCGCTGCCCGAGCAGGGGCGGCCGGACTCGTTCACGGGGGCCGTCGGCCGCTTCTCGATGGACGTGAAGGCCGATCGCCACGAAGCCGCCGTCAACGACGCCGTCGGCGTCACGGTGGAGATCACCGGGGATGGCAACCTCCGATCCCTCGAAAGCCCGGTCATCGCGGACGCCCCGGACTACCGGAGATTCGATCCGCGCCTCAATGAAACGCGGAACGTCGAGGAGGATCGGCTCCTCGGGACGCGCACCTGGTCCTACGTCTTCGTCCCGCTCGCGCCCGGGGAGAAGCGGATACCGGACATCCGCTTCAGCTACTTCGACCCGGTGGCTGAGTCCTACAAGGAGCTGGTCAGCCCGAAGTTCCTCATCAGCGTGGCGAAGGCCCCCTCGGGCCCGGGCGCTCCCGCCTCCGGCGCGGTGCGGCGCGAGGTCGTCGCCATGCGGCAGGACATCCGCTACATCAAGCCCGCCGGGGCGCTGGCCGTGGACGGCACGCCGCTTCACCGGAGGCCCTGGTTCTACCTCCTCCTCGTCCTGCCGGTGGCCGGCAACGTCGCCCTCGTGGCCAGGCTCAGGTGGCGCGACCACCTCTCGGCGAACGTGCACCTCTTCCGGGGGCGCCGCGCGCCGCGCGTCGCGCGCCAGCGGCTCCGGAGGGCCGCGCGCGCCGCAGGCCCCGGCGGGAACCTCGAGGCCTTCTTCGCCGACGTGGACAGGGCGCTGACGGGATACCTGGCCGACAAGTTCAACGTGGCCCCCTCCGGGCTCACGCGTGAGCGGATCGCGGAGCTGCTCGCGTCGAGGAACGTCGGCGAGGATCTCAAGGGCTCGGTCCTCACCTGCCTCGAGCGCTGCGACGCCGGCCGCTTCGCGCCGGGGGGCGCCGGTCCGGAGCGCCTCGCGGGGCTGGTCTCGAGGAGCGAGGATGTCATCACGAAGCTCGAACGTGCGCTGGCCTAACCGGTACGCGGGCGCGGGGGCGCTGCTCCTCGCCGCGCTGCTGGCCGCGCCCGGATGCTCGGGGCGGACGCCCGGCGCGGCGGTCGAGTCGCGCTTCACCGCCGGGAACGACGCCTACGAGAAGGGCGATTTCGAGCGTGCAGCGGAGATCTACCGCGAGATCGCTTCGAGCGGCGTGAGATCCGCGGCACTGCACTACAACCTGGGCAACTCGCTCTTCAAGTCGGGCCGCCTCGGCGAAGCGCTTCTCGAGTACGAGCGGGCCCACCTGCTCGACCCGGGCGACCCGGACATCCGGGACAACCTCGAGTACCTCCGATCCCTGACGGTCGACGAGATCACTCCGGCCCCGTCGCCGCTGTCGGCCCTGGGGATCGGTGACCTGCTCGATCTCACGACGCCTGCCCAGGATGCCGCGATCCTGCTCCTCGGCTGGCTCCTCGCCGGCGTCGCCTTCGGCATCGGGATTGCCGTGCGCTCGGAAGGGGTGAAGCGTAGTGCCTTCTACGCGGCGGGAGCCTTGCTCCTCCCGGCGCTCCTGGGGGGCGCCCTGCTCGGCCTGAAGAGCTGGCAGGACTCCTCCATGGAGTTCGGGGTGGTCATCGCCCCCGAGGCCGAAGTCCTCAGCGGCGCCGGCCAGGAGAATCCCGCTCTCTTCACGGTGCACGAGGGGCTCAGGGTGAGGATCCGTGCCCGCTCCGAGGGCTGGACCCAGGTCTCCCTGGAGAATGGGCTGACCGGCTGGCTGCCGGAAGAGAGCGTCGAGGAAATATGACCCGTGCCGGGATCTACGTTCACATTCCCTTCTGCACCCGGCGCTGCGACTACTGCGACTTCTACGTGACCGTGGGCCGGGGCGCCGATATCGAGAGGTACGTCGCCCGCCTCGTCGAGGAGATCCGCGCGGCAGGGGAGCGCTCGCGGGGCGCGCCAATCCTCGTGGACAGCCTCTATCTCGGAGGCGGGACGCCCTCGCTCCTGCGCCCGGAGCAGGTGGAGGGAATCCTCGATGCGTGCCGAGGCGGCTTCGACGTGGAGGCCGGGGCGGAGGTGACGCTGGAGGCGAACCCCGAGGGGATCGACGCTCCCAGCCTCGAGGGTTGGCTGCATGCAGGCGTCAACAGGCTCAGCGTCGGCCTGCAATCGACTCGCGACGCGACCCTCAAGGCCCGCGGGAGGCTCCACACGGGTCTCGCGGGCCTCGAAGCGATCGCCGCCGCGCACAGGGCGGGATTCGACAACGTGGGAGCGGACCTCATCGCGGGACTTCCCCCGGGGGAGCCCGGCGGGAGCGCGGCGGAGGAGATCCTCGAGAGCCTGTGCTCGCTCCTCGCGAGGCGCCCCGAGCATGTGAGCCTCTACCTGCTCGAGACCGACAAGGAGGCGCCGCTCATGACCGCGGCCCGCGAGGGGCGGATCGGCCTTCCGGGAGACGACGAGGTGGCCGGTGCCTACGAAGCAGCCTGCCTGCTTCTCGCGCAGGCCGGCTACGAGCAGTACGAGATCTCCAGCTTCTGCCTGCCGGGCAGGCGTTCCCGCCACAACCTGAAGTACTGGACGGGAGGCGCCTTCCTGGGCTTCGGCCCCTCGGCCTTCTCATCGCAGGCCGGGCGCCTCTGGTCGATCCCCCGCGATCTGGACGCCTTCCTGGAAGGGCGCTCCCGGGAGGAGAGCCACACTCCGGCCACCCCGGAAGCCGTCCATCGCGAGGCCCTGATCCTCAACCTGCGCCTCGTAGAAGGCGTCGATCTGGCCGCATTCGATCGGACAAGAGGAACGCGATTCGCCACCTCGATCGCGGAGGAGGTCGGCGATCTCATCGAGGCAGGGTGCGTGGAACTCGACGAGAAAACCCTCCGCCTGACGCGCCGGGGTCTCCTGCTGGCGAACGAAGTCTTCGCCCGCATCGCATCGCCCGCCGGGATGAAGTACCACGCAGCGACGGGAGGCGAACGGGGAGGTCCGGAGCGAGCGACTTCCTGAGCAGCCGACCAATAGTGGATGCCACGAAGCCACGGCGGGCGTAGGGGGAGGTCCGGAGCGAGCGACTTCGTGAGCCGGGCCTCCTTCGGCCAGTGCCCCAGATCGACTCCGGCGAACGTCGGAGGGAGCGGAGGAGCCTCCCCCTGCGCCTGCTGCCGAACGAGCAGCCTGACCAGTTGACCCGCCCCGAGCGGCGCCCCTAAGATCCCCTCTCGAAACGAGAAGCGCCCGCCCCTCCGCGCGCCCCTGGAGCGACCTTGGACTTCAGCTTCACCGATGAGCTTGCCCTGACCCGGGACACCGTCCGGGAGTTCGCCGAGAAGGAGATCCGGCCCGGCGTCCGGGAGCGCGACGAGGCAGGAGTCTTCCCCCGCGACCTCTTCCGGAAGCTCGGGCAGCAGGGATACCTCGGAGTCTGCTTCCCCCCCGAGTACGAAGGCTCCGGCCTCTCCACCCTCGAGTACGCCATGATCATCGAGGAAATCTCGCGGGTGGACGGCTCGATCGGCCTGGGGGTGGCCGCCCACAACGGCCTCTGCAGCAGCCACATCTACCTCTTCGGCACCGAGGAGCAGAAGCAGAAATACCTCAAGCCCCTCGCCCGCGGCGATTACATCGGCGCCTGGTCGCTCACGGAGCCCACGGCGGGCTCCGACGCCGGGGGCACGCGCAGCCGCGCGGTGCGCGACGGGAAGCACTTCGTCATCAACGGCTCGAAGACCTTCACGACGCACGGGGCCACGGGCGACCTCTGCGTCATCTTCGCGGTGACGGATCCCTCGAAAGGCAAGCACGGGATCTCGGCCTTCGTCATCGAGAAGGGGACTGCGGGCTTCCGCCACGGAAAGCTCGAGGACAAGCTCGGCATGAGGGCCTCGGAGACGGCGGAGGTCGTCATGGAGCAGTGCCGCGTCCCGGAGGCGCAGATTCTCGGGAAGGAGGGAGAGGGCTTCGTCAACGCGCTGCAGATCCTCGACGGCGGCCGCATCGCCATCGCGGCGCTGGGGCTCGGCATGGCGCAGGGGGCCTTCGAGGCCGCGCTGGCCTACGCGAAGCAGCGCGAGCAGTTCGGGAGGAGCATCTCGACCTTCCAGGCCATACAGAACATGCTGGCCGACATGGCCGTGGACGTCGAAGCCTCCCGCTGGCTGACCTACTCCGCGGCCTGGATGAAGGACCAGCGCCGCCCGCTCACCCGCGCCGCCGCCATCGCCAAGCTGCGCGCCTCGGAGACGGCCGTCAGGACGGCGGACCGCGCCGTGCAGATCATGGGCGGCTACGGCTACACGAAGGACTTCCCGGCGGAGAAGTTCTACAGGGACGCGAAGCTGTGCACGATCGGCGAGGGGACCTCCGAGATCCAGCGCCTGGTCATCGCGCGCCAGATCCTGGGAGCGGCGTGAGCCCAGGTGGGGCGCCGGGGATCGTCGAGGGGGTCCTCGCCGGTCGCGTCCGATCCGTGGCGCTGGCGATCTCGCGCCTGGAGGACCAGGGCGACGAGGCCCGGCGGATCATGCGGGAGATCCACCCCCGCTCGGGCAGCTCCTGGATCGTCGGAGTGACGGGGCCGCCGGGCGCGGGGAAGAGCACGCTCGTGGATGCCCTCGCCTCGGCCTCCCGGGCTGCGGGGGAGAAGGTGGGAATCCTCGCCGTGGATCCCACGAGCGCCTTCTCGGGAGGCGCCATCCTCGGGGATCGGATCCGGATGCAGAGACACACCTCGGATCCCGGAGTCTTCATCCGCTCCATGGCGACCCGGGGCCATTTCGGCGGGCTGGCCAGGGCCGCATCGGACGCCGCGGACGTCCTCGATGCGGCCGGCTTCGGGAGGATCCTCCTCGAGACGGTCGGCGTCGGGCAGGACGAGGTCGAGGTCGTTCGTGCGGCCGACACGGTCCTCGTCGTCCTCGTGCCGGGCCTCGGCGACGACATCCAGGCCATCAAGGCGGGCCTCCTCGAGATCGCGGACATCTTCGTCCTGAACAAGTCCGACCGTGAAGGAGTCGACCGGCTGGAGGCGGAGATCGCCACGATGCTCTCGTTCGGAGAGGGTGACGGAGGGGAGCTCCGGCGCCCGCCCATCGTGAGGACCGTGGCGACCACGGGCGAGGGAGTCCCGGAGGTGGTCGCCGCGGTGGAGGAGCATCGCCGCGGATCGGAGGGATCGGGCGAATCGGAAAGGAGGCGGCGGGAGCGCAGCCGCTGGCGCCTCCTCGACGTCGTGCGGGAGCGCATCTACCAGTGGGCCTCGCGCGAGGCGGCCGGCGACAGCGCCCTCGAGAAGGCCCAGGAGCAGGTCTTCCACCGACAGCTCGACCCCTACGAGGCCGCCGAGGCTATCCTGATGACCTTCGCCCGCATCGAGAGGGAGCGCCACGGAGGAGAGCGTCCGTGAAGATCGATCACCTGGGGCTCGCGGTCCGATCGCTCCGCGACGCCGTCCGCTTCTACGAAGATGCGCTCGGCATGAAGGTGACGGGGCTGGAGGACGTGGCTTCGGAGGGGGTGCGGGTGGCCTTCCTCCCCGCCGGCGGGCCGCGCGTTGAGCTGCTGGAGCCCCTCGACGACAGCTCGCCCATCGCCCGCCACCTCGACAGGCGCGGGGAGGGGATCCACCACATCTGCTTCGAGGTCGAGAGCATCGAGGATGCCGTCCGGAGGCTCAAGTCCGCCGGTGCGACTCTGATCGACCCCGAGATCCGCAGCGGGGCCGAGGGAAGCCGCGTCGCCTTCGTTCATCCGAAGTCGGCGCACGGCGTCCTCGTCGAGATCCGCGAAGGGGCGCGCCGGGAGGGGAGGGCACCCACCGTGGGGCCCGGGTCCGTCGCGGTGATCTACCTCCTCGATCCTCCCTCCAAGGTCTGGGGCAGGATCCTCTCGATGGATGGCTCGGGGATGGCCCACCAGGGGGTGGACCTCCGATCCTTCGACGATCTGCTCAGGGGCGCAGCCGGCGGCGAGATGGGACCTAGAGACATCTCCGTGGTCTACTACCCGCTCCGGCGCGTCGAGAAGGTGATGCTGGATCTGGGGACCGAGACCGCGCCGTCGCTCCAGGATCAGTTCCTGTCGCGCGTGGGCAAGCCCTTCGCGGAGTTCCTCGACTCGTGAGCGAAGCCACCCTCACCTGTCCCTTCTGCGGAGGCGGAGTCCGCTTCCGCGAGGGGGCCAGCCGCAAGGCGGGAAGGATGGTTTATCGCTGCCTGAGCTGCGAGCGCAGCCTCGCCCTGCTCGACGAGGAGGAGAGTCTCGTGGGCGCCCCCGACCTCGAGGACTCGGGCCTGCAGACCGTCAGTCTGCAGCGGGTGGCTCCCCGGGGTGCGAGGCCGGTGGCCCTGCTGCACGAGATGGCCACACCGTCGGAATCGGAAGGGCTCCCCCCGGGCGTGGCGCTCACGCTCGAGTTCGTCGATGGCCCCGAGCGGGGCCGGAGCGTCGCCGTGAACCGGAGCCGCTGCTTCCTCGGCCGGGAGGCGGGGGACATCAGCGTGGAGGATCCGCTGGTCTCGCGGAGGCACGCCGTCCTCGAGGTCTACGACGGAGAGACGATCATCCTCAAGGATCTCTCATCGACGAACGGCACCTACCACAACGGCCACCTCATCGATCACTGCAAGCTCAACGACGGCGACGAGATCCGGATGGGCTCCTCCATCCTCACCGTCCTCATCGACCACCCCGCCTGACCCCGTCGGCGAGTGCAGCGCAGCGGGATGGGTTGCGCATCTCGCGGATCCTTCGTATACTCAATGTGTATCCCAGGAGGTTGTGATGGTCACGAAGATCCAGAAATGGGGCAACAGCCTCGGTCTCCGCATTCCGAAGTCTTTCGCGGAGGAAGCCGAGGTCGGACCGGGCACTCCCGTTGACCTCTCCGTCGTCGACGGCGGGCTGGTCGTCAGGCCCATCACTCGGAAAAAGTACCGGCTGGCCGATCTTGTCCGGAAGATCAGCACGAGGAATCGCCACCGCGAGATACGGACGGGGGAGCGCGTGGGTCGGGAATCCTGGTAGTGGCCTCCGCCTACGTTCCGGATCGAGGCGACCTCGTGTGGCTCCAGTTCGACCCGCGGGCGGGCCATGAGCAGGCCGGACATCGTCCCGCGCTCGTGATCTCCCCGAAGAGCTACAACCGCCGCGTAGGGCTCGCCCTCTTCTGTCCGATCACGTCGAAGGTCAAGGGATATCCCTTCGAGGTCGCCCTGCCCGCGACGCTGGATCTCAAGGGGGCGGTTCTCTCGGACCAGCTCAAGAGTCTGGACTGGAGAGCGAGGAAGGCGAGACGAATCTGCGCCGCCCCCGACGAAGTGCTCGAGGAGACGACAGCGAAGATCCTCGCTCTGGTCGATCCCGAATAGGCCAGCTTCGAGGGATTCTCTATGTGGCTTCGGGCGGAATGAGGAGGGGGCTGAGATGGTGCTCGACGAGGATACCGTCCGCGATCTGCTGCACATGAAGGACCTGATCCCCGCCATGGCCGGCGCGCTGGCCGACCTCTCAAGCGGCAAGGTGGTGCAGCCGATGCGCGTCATCGTGCCTGTCGCCGAGCACCAGGGCTTCTTTGGCATCATGCCTGCCTACAGTGGAGCTCTCGGCGCCAAGCTCGTCACCTTCTACCCGAAGAATCAGGGCGTGCACACACATCATGCAGTAATCCTTCTGTTCCGCTCGGAGACGGGAGAACCTCTTGCCACAATCGACGGGCGCCTCATCACGGAGATGCGCACGGCTGCGGTATCGGCGGTCGCAACCATGCTGCTTGCTCGGCCGGCGACGTCGGTGCTTGCCATTCTTGGCTCGGGGGTGCAGGCGCGCAGCCACCTGGAGGCGCTCCGGCTCGTCCGCGAGTTCCGTGAAGTGCGAGTGTGGAGCCCGCGCAATGCCCTGGCCTTCGCCGAGCGGTTCGGGATCCGGGCCGCATCCTCGGCGGCGGAGGCCGTGTCTGGCGCCGACGTCATCGTGGTGGCGACGACTTCGATGACACCCGTGCTGTTGGGAAGGTGGCTCTCGCCGGGAACACACATCAACGCAGTTGGCGCCGCCCGACCGACGTGGCGGGAGCTGGATGATGAAACGTTGAGCAAGGGCCGGATCTACGTCGAGTCACGGGAAGCGGCGATGCATGAGTCCGGAGACGTCATCGCAGCCGGCCAGATCTTCGCCGAGATCGGCGAGGTGGTGGCGGGGACACAACCCGGCCGGACGTCCGAGGACGAAATCACTCTCTTCAAGTCCGTAGGCGTCGCGGTGGAGGATATCGTCGCCGCCGACCTGGTCTATCGAAAAGCCGTACCGGCGCACGGCGCTGTCGAACGGCATGGTTGAGCGGACCGACCCCGTGGAGCCGACCGCTCACCATGATCGTCGGGCCGACAGGATCCAGGACAGGTTTCTGGGGACCACGAAGGTTCAGGCCGGCTTCTGGGCCGCGCGGGGTCCTCAGGCCGCCGCGATGACCTTGTCCTTGCCTTCGCGCTTGGCCTGGTAGAGGGCTCCGTCGGCCTTGCGCAGGAGGTCCGAGGCCGAGCGGCGGGCGGAGCGGGGATAGGACGAGATGCCGATGCTGATCGTCGTGCCGATCATCTTCCGGCCCTCTCGGATGCGCGTCTCCGCGACGGTGCGCCGGATGCGCTCCGCGATCACGATGGCCTCGGCGGGCTCGGTCTCGGGCAGCAGGACCGCGAACTCCTCGCCGCCGTAGCGGCAGGGGATGTCGTGGGATCGGAGGCTGCCCTTGATCACCTCTCCGACCGACCTGAGAAAACGATCGCCCGCAAGATGCCCGTGGGCGTCGTTGAGCTCTTTGAAGGAGTCGATGTCCATCATGAGGACCGAGAAGGCGTGGCCGTAGCGCCGCGCCCGGTTCATCTCCTCCTCGATCCTCAAGTGGAAATAGTCCTTGAGATAGAGCTTCGTGAGCTGGTCGACGGTGGCCATCTCGTAGTAGCGCGCGTTCTCGATGGCGATGGCGGCGGTCTGCCCGATCGCGACGAGCGTCTCCTGGTGCCGGGCGGTGTAGGCGTCGGGCCGGGGGCTGGCCACGGAGAGCACCCCCGTCACCTCGTTGTCCAGCCTCACGAGGGGGATCGCCAGGAGGGATCGCAGCCCGGACTCGTGGTCCGACAGCTCCAGGGGCAGCTCCTCTTCACGGGCCAGCGTATCCTTGACGCTCACCGGGCGGCCGCTCTTGATCACCCAGGAGACGGCATCCCTCGCCAGCGGCTCCGTGCGCGCGGCGCGGCGCCTCCCGTCGCGGACGAGGTAGGCGTAGTGGATCTCGGCCCGCTCCCGGTTGTAGAGGCAGATCGTGAAGGAGGTCGCGTCCACGAGGCGGGCGCACTGGGTGTGGATGGTCTCGAAGACGCCGTCGAGATCCAGGTTGGCGGTGATCTCCCGGCCGATGCTGTTGAGCGCCTCGAGCTGGCGCGCCCTCAGGGAGAGCTCCTCGTTGCTGCGCCTCAGCTCCTCCTGAGCCAGGTTCAGGTTCTTGAGCAGGACGCTGGCGAAGAGCGTGGTCGCTCCCAGGAGGAGGAAGGCGGCGAAGCCGCCATGGACATACAGAAGGACCATGACCGCGGCGAGCGGCACGGTGTAGAGCAGCTCCATCACGAAGATGTAGCCGTAGTGGCGGATGTAGGGGAGGATCGCCTCGCCGCGGATGCCGACCGAGGCGGACATGAGGCTCAGGTTGATGCCGTTCAGGAGGACGAAGAGCAGGAGCAGCGCCCCGAGCAGCGCCGGCGAGAGACCCCCCGGTGCGAGAGAGCCGAGCCCCTGGAACCGCACGAGAGTCTCGCCCGCGATCGTCATGGTGACGAGGATGGCGCTGTTGATCATGACCACGGTGACGTTGCCGAGAAGCGTTGCCTCCTCCCGGCTCCTGAGAAAGCTGCCCAGCACCGCCGTTCCGGCCCCGATGATCGCCGCGGAGGGGGAGGGGAGAACGAGGAGGGCGGTCAGGACATAGGCCATGTCCAGCGAGACGCTCGTCTTGGGGAAGATCGAGAACGAGAAGCGCCAGGAGAGGGCCGCCAGGACGGTGAAGACGGCGATCTCGACCCAGTAGCCCGTCAGGGAGTCCAGCCGCCGGATCAGGAGATAGGCCAGCCCCGAGTAGGCGGCCAGGCCCATGACGAGCGAGTAGACGGCGAAGGCGGGTCGGCGGGCTGGTTCCATGCGCGCTCGTCCGTGGGCCCGACGGTGATCTCCTGGTGGAAACCCGTGGGGATGGGCCCGTCCCCGCAGCGGGGTCGGGTCGCCGCTTCCGGGGGGCGGGCGCGCACAATATATCCCCCCTCGCGGCGGCCTGTCCCCTCTCCAGGGGCAAGTCCCCGGCCCAGGGGCTAGAATCCCCTCCCGCTCCACGATTTCCGGAGGAGTCTCCATGCTGTTCCAAGCGGCGGCCCTTGCCTTGCTCGCTCCCGCGCTGATCGCGCAGGCGATCGATCCGAACGGGACGCCGGCCGGGAGCAAGGCCCCCGTCATCCGGAGTGATGCCGTGGCGATCGAGGCGCCCGGCGTTCCCTGGGTGCCCTTCAGTCCCGAGGCCTTCTCCGTCGCGCGGGAGTCGGGGCGGCCCATCCTCCTGTACGTCTCGGCCCCCTGGGAGTACCACGACCACGTGATGGCCGAGGTGACCTACGGCGATCCGCGCGTGCAGCAGCTGCTTCGCGATCGATTCGTGGCGATCCGTGTGGACACCGAGGAGCGGCCGGACATCTTCTTCCGGTACGGGATGGGAGCCTGGCCCTCCACGTCCGTGCTCATTCCCTCGGGGCACCCGCTCTACTTCCCGGAGCCGGATGGCCACACGATCAAGCGGGCGGGCGGAACCTTCTTCACGCCGGAGGAGCTCGTCGCCTACCTCTCCCAGCTCGCCGACTACTACTCCGCCCATCGCGCGCAGGTCGAGGCGCTCTCGGAGGCGACCGATGCGAGGGTGCTGCAGCAGCGCAACGCGGAGCGCGGGGAGCTTGCCCCCCAGGCGCTCGAGGTCGTCGTGGGCGCCCTCCTCGACAGGTACGGTACGCCTCCCGAGCAGGCGACTCCCGGCGAGCATCATCCTGATTTCGCGCTCGCGAAGCTGGGCTTCTATTACTGGGGGTTGAAATCCGATCGCAAGGTCCTCGACATGGCTCTCGGCCACCTCGTCGTGCTGACCCGCGGCGGCATCCACGATCGCGTGGGCGGCGGCTTCTTCCGCTACGCCCAGGACGCCCTCTTCCGCCACACCGCCTTCGAGAAGCTCCCATCCACGAACGCGGACGCCCTGGAGGCCTACATCGAGGCGTGGCAGGTGACCCGGCACCCGGCCTACCTGACCGTCGCCAGGGGCGTGATCGAGCACGAGCAGCGCCACGGCTGGAGCCCGGCAAGCCACTCCTTCGTCGGCGCGATGGCCGCCTTCTCGCCGGGAGGAGGCAACGGCGACTACTACACCTGGACGGCGGAGGAGCTCGAGAAACTCCTCACTCCCGAGGAGCTTCCGGTGGCCGTGGCCGCCTTCGAGATCGGCGCCGTCGGCGAGATGAGCCAGAGCGCTCCCCGCCGCAACATCATCTTCATGGAGGAAGGCCCGACCCTCTACTCGCAGCGGACGGGGATGCCTCGCGAGCGGGCGGAGGATCTCCTCGCGAGCGCCGTCGCCAGGATGAAGACCGCCAGGGAGAGCCGCGCTCTTCCCCCCGTCGACAAGCGGACCTTCTCCGATGCGAGCGGCCGGCTGATCTCGGCCTTTCTCCGGGCCGCCGGAGCGCTCGGGGAGAAGGAGCTGGCGCGCCCGGCCCTGGAGTCGCTCGATATCCTCATGGCCAGGTGCCGGCTGCAGGAGGGGCTGATGGCCCACGTCTGCGAGCCGGACCGCCTGCAGATGGTGCCCTGGAGCTTCCTCTCGGACCAGGCGCGCGTCATCGGGGCCCTCGTGGACGCCTACGAGTACACGGGCGACGGCCGCCGCCTCGTCGAAGCGCAGGGACTGGCCGTCAGGGCCGCGGAGCTCTTCAAGGACGTCACCACGGGCGGCTTCTCGGATACGATCGCGGATCCGGAGGCTCCGGGCCTGATGTCCTGGCCCTACCGCGACATGTCCGAGAACATGGCCATGGCCGAGGCTCTTCTCAGGTTGGGGCTCCTGGCGGATGATGATCTACTGGTGCGGGCCGGGCGCCGCGCCGTCGAGTCGTGGATGGACGAGTACGGAGGCATGGCGAAACATGCTGCGGCCTTCGCGCTTGCGAGCCAGAGGTTCCTGAACCCTCCGCTCGAGATCCTCGTCGCCGGAGGGGTGCGCTCGGGCGGGGCGGACTCCGGCGCGATCGCGGCGGCGTTGCGGCTCTACCATCCATGGAGGATCGTGCGCCATTACGGGATCGAGGAGGGCGCCACGGAGATCGCGCGGCGCGGCAAGGCGCCGATCGAGGGCCCCTGGATCGCCTTCTGCATTGCCGGCGATTGCGCGGGCCCCTTCCCTCCCGACGCGGGGCTGGAGGGGAAGCTCGAGAGTTTCATCAAGCCCGGATCGGGCAGGCCGGCAACACCATAGAGCGGCCGACAGCAGGCCGGGATTCATGGGGGATCGGGTGAGCGGAGCGGGGGAGCTGCGGGCGGAGATCGGCATCATCGGAGGAACCGGCCTCTACCAGGCCGGCGAGATCGAAGGGGCGCGCGAGACGACCCTCTCGACTCCGTTCGGCTCTCCCTCGGCGCCCTACGTCGTGGGGCGTTGGAGGGGACGTGAGGTCGCCTTCCTCTCCCGCCATGGGCGGGGGCACACGATCCTGCCCACGGAGATCAACTTCAGGGCCAACATCTTCGGCTTCAAGCTCCTCGGCGTGACCCGGATCCTCTCGGCGAGCGCCGTGGGCTCGCTGCGGGAGAACATCCACCCGATGGAGGTCGTGATCCCCGACCAGTTCTTCGACCGCACCCGGCTCCGCCCGATGACATTCTTCGGTGACGGCCTCGTAGCGCACGTCTCGATGGCGGATCCTACCTGCCCCGAGGCGCGGCGGACGCTGGAGGAGGCGTGCAGGCAGGAGAAGGCCGCCTCGCACTCGGGCGGCACCTACGTGTGCATCGAAGGGCCCCAGTTCTCCACCCGGGCGGAGTCGGCCTTCTTCCGCAGCCTGGGGGCCTCGGTCATCGGGATGACCAACCTCCCGGAGGCCAGGCTCGCCCGCGAGGCCGAGATCTGCTACGCGACGCTCGCCCTGGTGACGGACTACGACTGCTGGCACGTCAGCGAGGAGGCGGTGACCGTGGAGGCGATCCTCGAGCATCTGCGGAAGAACACGGAGACGGCCCGCGCCGTGCTGGGGACGGCCGTGGCGAAGATGCCCGGAGGACGCGGCTGCGCCTGCGGATCCGCCCTCGAGTCCGCGTTCATCACGGATCCGGCGGCGGTCCCGGCGGCGACCCGGGAAAGGCTTCGACCTATCCTGAAAGAGCGTCTGCCGTGAGCAGGATCCTGGCAGTCGGATCGATTGCCTACGACACCGTCGAGACGCCCTTCGGCTCCCGCAAGGACGTCCTGGCGGGATCCGTCACCTACTTCTCGATCGCGGCCTCTCACTTCGTGCCCGTGGCGGTCGTGGCGGCCGTGGGGGATGACTTCCTCGAGCGCGATCTGAGCCTGCTCGCCTCCCGCGGCGTGGACGTCAGCGGCGTTGCGAGGATGCCGGGACGGACCTTCCGGTGGGCGGCGCGCTACTCGGACGATCTCAACGACAGGACGACGCTCTACACCGAGCTGGGGGTCTTCGCCGACTTCCGTCCCGAGATACCCGAAGCGCATCGCCGTCCTCCCTTCCTCTTCCTGGGCAACATCGATCCGGATCTCCAGGCCGATGTGTGTAGAGCAGTAGAGCGCCCGCGCATGGTGGCGTGCGACACGATGAACTTCTGGATCGAAGGAAAACGGGAGTCGCTGCTCAAGACGCTGGGGCTCATCGATCTCCTGATCATCAACGACTCCGAGGCGCGCCTGCTCTCGGGAGAGGCGAGCCTCCTCGCCGCGGCGCGGAAGATCCGGAGCCTGGGGCCGCGATCGCTCGTCGTGAAGAGGGGCGAGTACGGGGCGGCGATCTTCACGGAGACCTTCACGGGAGCGCTTCCGGCCCTTCTCCTCGAGGACGTCGTGGACCCGACGGGAGCCGGCGACTCCTTCGCGGGAGGCATGCTCGGATGCCTCGCGGCGCTGGGCTCCACCGACGATCGCTCCCTGCTGCGGGCCGCGGCGGCCGGGGCCGTCATGGCCTCCTTCACGGTCCAGGGATTCGGCATGGAGGGCCTGCTGCGGGCCACCCCCAGGGTGATCCAGGAGCGCCACGAGGATCTGGCCTCGCTCGTGGGCGCGAAGGCGGAGCCGCTGCCTCTGCGGCCGTAGCCGGGAGCGAAGGGCGGACACCGCGCGCGAAGGCCGCCAGGAATCGCGGTTTCTGATCTGGACGGGGCGCGTCCATCGCCTGCGAGGTTGACACCCCGGGGTGAAGCCTCCTAGAATTCTCCAAGCCGCTGAAAAACGGACACTTATGCCCAAGAAAATCGAAACGTCCCTGGATGCGTCCGGTCTCAAGTTCGCGATCGTCGCCAGCCGGTTCAACGAAGCGATGGTCGCGCGCCTGATCGACGGCGCGACCGACTGCCTGCTGCGGCACGGAGCGGCCGACGCGGACGTCACCCTTGTGAGGGTGCCGGGCTCGTGGGAGCTTCCCCAGGTGGCTCAGAAGCTCGCCGCCGCGCGGAAGCACGACGCCATCATCGCGCTGGGTGTCCTGATCCGCGGGGAGACCCCGCATTTCGATCTCATCGCCACGACGGTGGCGAGGGGGCTCGGCGCGGTCGCGACCGCGCACGGAGTGCCCGTCGCCTTCGGGGTCGTCACGGCGGAGTCGACGGAGCAGGCCCTCGAGCGCGCGGGAGGCAAGATGGGGAACCGCGGCTGGGAAGCCGCGCTTTCCGCCGTCGAAATGGCGCGTCTGGGGCGCGAGCTTGGCTGAGATCCGGGAGACGATCCCCACGGGGGAGAGGCGCCGGGCGAGGGAGTTTGCTCTACAAATCCTCTACCAGCTCGATCTCTCCCCGCGCCCGGTCGAGGAGTGCCTCGAGGAGTTCTGGCTCGGCAGGCAGGCGCGCCGCGGGATCGTGGAGTTCGCCTCGAGGCTGTCGCGGGGCACCATCGGGAAGCGGGAGGAGATCGACGCGCTGCTGTCGGGAGTCTCCCATCACTGGCGGATCCCCAGGATGGCCGTCGTGGACCGCAACGTCATGCGACTGGCGGTTTACGAGATGCTCTTCGAGACGGCGACTCCCCGCATCGTCGCGATCAACGAGGCCATCGAAGTGGCCAAGAAGTTCGGCGACGATGAGTCGGGTCCCTTCATCAACGGGATCCTCGACGCCGTGCGGCTCCGCCTCGAAGCCGCGGACCCGGCCGGGGCAGGCGACGCTCGCCACCCCGCGGGGCCCCGCCTCCGAACCATCGCCTGATCCCACGCTGCGGCTCCGGCTCATGACCTCGGCGTGCGGCGGTTCCTTGTCCGGCTTGTCGGGACCGTGATAAGATCCGCGCCCTGAAACGCGGGGACAAGGCCTCTCCGTGCCCATTCTTCGAGCGACTTCGCCGCCCCTCCGCACACCCGGCGGCGCGGCGCGCGCACCCGGACCCCAGCCATGACCCGGACAGGCTCCCAGAGGACCGCCTACGAACCTCAGAAGCTGGAACCTCGCTGGCAGGCCGCCTGGGAGAAGGCGCGCGCCTTCGAGCCCCCCCGGTCCGCGGGGGATCGCAAGTTCTACTGCCTCGAGATGCTCCCGTACCCCTCGGGCCGCCTGCACATGGGCCACGTGCGGAACTACTCGATCGGAGACGTGGTCGCTCGCATGAAGAAGATGTGCGGCTACGAGGTCATGCATCCGATGGGCTGGGATGCCTTCGGCCTGCCCGCGGAGAACGCGGCCATCAAGCACGGCCGCCCGCCGGCCGAGTGGACCGAAGAGAACATCTCCGCGATGAGGAAGCAGCTCAAGCGGATGGGCTACGCCTACGCCTGGAGCCGCGAGATCGCGAGCCACAGGCCCGAGTACTACAGGTGGAACCAGTGGCTCTTCCTCAGGATGCTGGAGAAGGACCTCGCCTACCGGGGCCGCAGCAAGGTCAACTGGTGCCCTTCGTGCCTGACGGTGCTGGCCAACGAGCAGGTCGAGGGCGGCGCCTGCTGGCGATGCGAGAGTCCTGTCGAGCAGCGCGATCTCGACCAGTGGTTCTTCCGGATCACGCGCTACGCGGGCGAGCTTCTCGACGATCTGCCGGGCCTCCCCGGCTGGCCCGCGCGGGTCCTCACGATGCAGGAGAACTGGATCGGGCGGAGCGAGGGCTGCGCCCTGGATTTCCCCGTCGAGGGGCTGGACGCCAGGATCTCCGTCTTCACGACCCGGGTCGACACCATCTACGGGTGCAGCTTCGTGGCGCTCGCTCCCGACCATCCCCACCTTGAGCGCCTGTTGCACGGGCGCCCCGAGAGGGAGGCCGTCGTGCGTTTCGCCGAGGAGGAGCGCCGCGTCCCGGCCGCCGAGCGGCTGCGCGCCGAGGGCGAGAAGAAGGGAGTCTTCACGGGGCGCTTCGCCGTGAACCCGCTCTCCGGGGAGAAGGTGCCCGTATGGGTCGCCAACTTCGTGGTGGCCGGATACGGAACCGGGGCGCTCGAGGCCGTCCCGGCCCACGATGCGCGGGATTTCGAGTTCGCGCGGAAGTACGGCCTTCCCATCAAGGTCGTCGTGGATCCGCCCGGGGGGCCGCTCGATGCCGCGACGATGACGGAGGCCTACACGGGCGAAGGCGTCACGCGGGACAGCGGCCCCTGGTCGGGCCTCGAGACGCCCGAGGCCCGGCGGCGGATCACGGCCGAAGCGGAGAGGAAGGGCTTCGGCCGCGGGGAGGTGCAGTATCGCCTGCGCGACTGGGGCATCAGCCGCCAGCGCTACTGGGGAACACCCATCCCGATCATCCACTGCGGGAGCTGCGGGGTCGTTCCCGTTCCCGATCGGGACCTGCCCGTCGTCCTGCCCGCGGGGGTGCGGCTCACGGGGGAGGGCGGCTCGCCGCTCGCCTCGCACCGGGCCTTCGTCGAGGTGTGCTGTCCTTCGTGTGGCGGCAAGGCGAGGCGCGAGACCGACACGATGGACACCTTCGTCGACTCCTCCTGGTATTTCTACCGTTATCTGGACCCGGCCAACGAATCCGCTCCCTTCGACAGGGAAGTCATTGATGGCTGGTTCCCGATCGATCTCTACGTCGGCGGAATCACCCACGCGATCCTCCACCTGATGTACGCCCGCTTCTTCGGGATGGTCCTGAGGGACCTCGGTCTCTCGGCGCGGGGCGAGCCCGTGGAGCGCCTCCTCACGCAGGGGATGGTGACGCTGGGGGGCTCGGCCATGTCCAAGTCGCGCGGCAACATCGTCGATCCGGACAGCATGGTCGATCGGTACGGCGCCGACGTGACGCGCCTCTTCACGATATTCGCCGCTCCGCCCGAGAAGGACCTGGAGTGGAACGAATCGGGCGTCGAGGGCGTGGAGCGCTTCGCGCGCAGGTTCCACAGGCTCATCGAGCACCACAGCGGGGCCCTCCGCAATGTCGCCCCGGTCTTCGGCACGGAGGGGTGCCCCCTTCCTCCGGCCGGGGGGGCGGAGGGGCGGATCGCGGAGCTTCGCAGGACGACGCACGCCACCATCGCTCGCGTCACCGAGGACGTCGGCCGCAGGCTCCACCTCAACACGGCCGTGGCCGCGCTGATGGAGCTGACGAACGCGCTCTATCTCTTCGCTCCCCCGGAGGGAGGCACGGCCGGCAGCACCCTGAGCGCGCCGGAGGCCTCAGCGCTCCGAGAGGGGCTCGAGGCCGCCACGCTGCTGCTCTCGCCCTTCGCTCCCCACCTTGCCGAGGAGTGCTGGGCGATCCTTGGGCGCGAGTCGCTCGCGGCGCTCGAGCGCTGGCCCGAAGCGGATGCCTCCCTGCTCGAGAGGGAGGAAGTGACCGTCGTCGTGCAGGTCAACGGGAAGCTGCGCGGGAGGATCTCCGTGCCCGCCGGTGCCGCCGAGAGCGAGGTTCTCGAAGCCGCCCGCGCCGACGAGAGGGTCGCCCCCCACCTGAGCGGGGGGATCGCCAGGACGGTCTACGTGCCGGACAAGCTGCTGAACGTGGTCGTGGGGAAGGGCGCATGATCGCGGAGTCCCCGGGGAGGCCGCATGGAAGCCGCGCAACGCTCCTGGCGTGCGTGGTGCTCGCGGTCCTGGCCGCCGCGAGCGCCTGCGGCTACCACCTCGCCGGCCGGAACCAGCTCCTTCCTCCCGCGGTCAGGACCATCGGCATCCCGCCCTTCGCGAACAGCACGCGCCAGCCCGATATCGCCCAGCGGATCACGGAAGAGGTGACGCGCACCTTCGTGGCGAGGGGCGGCTACAGGACCCTGCCGGCCGAAGAAGGGGCGGACGCCGTGCTGACGGGCGAGGTCACGGGCTACGACGTGAGCCCGGTGAACGTGGGGGACGACGGCCGCGCCACGCGCAACGAGGTCGTCGTCACGGCACGGGTCGAGCTCCGGGAATCCTCGACGGAGAAGGTCCTCTTCCGGAGCGATCACTTCGTCTTCAAGCAGCAGTACGACGTCACGCGCTCCGCGGACGACTTCATCGATCGCGAGATCGTCGCCATCGACGAGGTGGCCGGCGACTTCGCGGAGTCTGTCGTCACCTCCATCCTCGAGGGATTCTGATCCCCATGGCGAGGGGAGCGCGCCGGGAGGGCTCCGGTACGCGCAAGATCACCCCCGCCGAGATCGAGGGCGCCCTCGAGAAGTCCGAGCCCGGCCCGATCTACATCCTGGCGGGGCCGGAGGCCATCCTGCGCGACCGTGCCCTCGCCGCCCTGAAGCGGCGCCGGGTCGCTCCCGAGTTCGAGGCCTTCAACTACCGCGTCGTCGAGCCCTCCGGGCTCGACGGCGAGGCGCTCGTCGAGGAGCTGAGGGTCCTCCCGATGGGGGGAGGCGGGAGGCTCGTCGTGATCCAGGGCGCGGAGAAGCTCCTCAAGGACCAGATCACCGCGCTGGCTGCCTACGCCGCGGATCCGGCCCCCGAGACCTGCCTGGTCCTCTCGGCGGACTCCGTGAAGGAATCCCTCGCGAAGGCGCTCGCCGGAGTCACGACCGTGGACTGCAGCTCTCCCTGGGAGGATCGCATCCCCGCTCTTCTCGCGGAGGAGGCTCGAAGGCTGGGCCTGAAGCTCGACCCCGCCGCCGCGGCCTGGATCGCCGCGCGCTGCGGACGGGATCTCACGCGCGCGGTCTCGGAGCTGCAGAAGGTCGCGCTCCTCGCGGGCGCCGACCGGGTGATCACGCGCGAGATGGCCGAGGCGGTCGGCGGTGGCGAGGCCCAGGGCGACGTCTTCAAGGTGGCCTCCGCGCTCGCGCGGGGAGACGTGGCCGGGGCCGTGGCCGCCGCGCGCGGCTACCTCGAGGCCGAGGAGCGCGGCGAGCCTCGTGTCCTCTTCGAGCTGGGCATGCACTTGAGGAGGATCCTCGCGGCGAGGGGGAACGTCGCCGGAGGCATGTCGCCCGCCGAGGCGGCGCGATCGGCCGGGGTCTTCTGGAAGGACGTGGAGCCCTTCGCCGCCTCGCTGCGGCGCTGGTCCGAGCCCCGCCTCCGGGAGGCCTACCGTCGCCTCCTCGAAGCGGACCGGCGCGTGAAGAGGGGAGACGACGGGCTTCCGGCCATCGAGGCCTACCTCTGGAGTCTCCGCGAGGGGAGGCCCGCCTCCGCCACGGCCGGGCGAGGAGGGACCAGGTGACGAGCGCCCATCACCAGGCCATCGTTGTCCTCGACTACGGATCGCAGTACACGAAGCTCATTGCCCGGCGGATCCGCGAGCAGAGCGTCCTCTGCGAGATCCTCCCCTGCGACAGCCCGGCCGATCGAATCCTCGCGCGCTCACCCGCGGGGGTGATCCTCTCCGGAGGGCCCGACAGCGTGGACGACGACGGAGCCCCGGGGCTCGATCCTCGTCTGCTCGAAGGCCGCACTCCCGTCCTCGGCATCTGCTACGGGATGCAGCTCATCGCCCGGCAGCTGGGCGGGGGCATCGAGAGGAGCGGCCGGCGCGAGTACGGCCACGCGGAGGTGGAGCCGGAGAGGGAGTCGACGCTGCTCGAGGGTCTCGCCGTGCGCGAGCCCGTCTGGATGAGCCACGGCGACGAGGTGGTGGAGGTCCCGCGAGGATTCAGGATCACGGCGCGCACTCCGGCCGGCGCCATCGCGGCGATGGAGGATCCCGGCCGGGCCCTCTTCGGGCTGCAGTTCCACCCGGAGGTCGCGAACACGCCCCGGGGCGGCCGGATCCTGCGCAACTTCGTCTACGGCATCTGCCGATGTACGGGCGACTGGACGATGGCGAGCTTCGCGGAGGAGGTGGTCGAGCGCCTGCGCGGGGAGATACATGCCGGCGAGAGGGTCCTCTGCGGCGTCAGCGGCGGGGTGGACTCCACCGTGACCGCGACCCTGATCCACCGGGCCATCGGCGGCAGGCTGCTTCCTCTCTTCATCGACACCGGCCTGTTGAGGAAAGGGGAGGCCGCCGAGGTGCTGGGCCGGTTCAGGAAGCACCTTCACATCGAGGTCCGCCACGCCGATGCGTCGGGCCGGTTCGTGGAGGCGCTCCGCGGCGTGACGGATCCCGAGCACAAGAGGCGCGTCATCGGCGAGGTCTTCGTCCGCGTCTTCGAGGAGGAGGCGCGCGCTGCCGGGGGCGCCCGCTACCTCGCCCAGGGGACGCTCTATCCCGACAGGATCGAGTCCTTCGCCGTGCGCGGGCCCTCGGCCACGATCAAGACGCATCACAACGTGGGGGGCCTGCCCGGGAGGATGGATTTCGAGCTGGTCGAGCCTCTCCGGGATCTCTTCAAGGACGAGGTGCGCTCCCTGGCAAGGGAGATCGGCCTGGACGATTCGCTCGTGGCACGCCATCCCTTCCCGGGGCCCGGGCTCGCGGTGCGCATCCCCGGGGAGGTCACCCCCGAGCGGATCCGCCTGCTGCAGGAAGCGGACGCCATCTTCCTCGAGGAGATCAGCAGGGCGGGCCTCTACGATCAGGTGGCGCAGGCCTTCGCGGTGCTCCTGCCCGTGAAGACCGTGGGCGTGATGGGCGACGCCCGCACCTACGAGAGCGTGCTGGCGCTGCGGGCCGTGGACACGAGCGACTTCATGACGGCATCCTGGAGCCGTCTGCCCCACGACCTGCTCGCGCACGTCAGCAGCCGCATCGTCAACGAGGTCCGCGGGATCAACCGCGTGGTCTACGACATCAGCAGCAAGCCCCCCGCGACCATCGAGTGGGAGTAGGGGGCCGGCCCCGGCTCCGCGCCGGGGAGGGGGAAGGGGGAGCTCCTTGGCGGGAAGATCGTTCGTCCACCTGCACAACCACTCGCAATACTCGTTGCTCGACGGCGCCAGCCGCCTCGAGGACATGCTCGAGCGTGCCGCAGGCTTCGGCATGCCCGCGCTGGCCGTCACCGACCACGGAAACCTCTTCGGCGCGGTGAGATTCCACGACCTCGCGGTGGCGCGAGGGATCAAGCCCATCATCGGCTGCGAGGCCTACATGGCGCCCGGCAGCCGGCGGGAGCGCGCGGGGGGCCCCTCGGCGGGCGGCGGCGGTGGCAAGAAGCCCTACTTCCACATGATCCTCCTGGCGGAGAACGAGGCAGGCTACAGGAACCTCGTGCACCTCAGCTCCCTCGCCTACACGGAGGGCTTCTACTACAAGCCGAGGATCGACCGGGAGATCCTGGCCGAGCACAGCGAGGGGCTCATCGGGACGAGCGCCTGCCTGGGCGGGGAGGTGGCCCAGCTCATCCTCGCAGGTCGGAACGCCGACGCCGAAGCCGCCGCCGCGACCTATCGGGACATGCTCGGGGAGGGGCGCTTCTTCCTCGAGATCCAGGATCACGGCATGCCGGAGCAGGCGCGCGTGACGCCCGGCATCCTCGAGATCGCGAGACGGCTCGGCCTGCCGCTCGTCGCCACGAACGACTGCCACTTCCTCACCCGTGACGACCACGCCGCCCACGATGTATTGATGTGCATCCAGACGGGAAAGACCGTCAACGACGCCTCCCGGATGCGCTACACGCCGGAGCACTACTTCAAGTCGCCGGAGGAGATGGAACACGCCTTCAGGGACCATCCCGAGGCCGTGCGGAGCACTCTGGAGATCGCCGAGCGGTGCAACTTCAAGCTGGGGAGGGCCGAGTACCACCTGCCCGACTTCGAGGTGCCCGACGGCTACGACCTGGAGGGCTACTTCCGCAAGGTGGTCGGGGACGGCTTCGAGGCCCGCTCCGGACGATGGAGCGAGCTGCGCGCCGCGGGGACGCTGGCGATCCCGGCCGAGGTCTACGAGGCCAGGCTCCGGGTCGAGCTCGAGATCATCTGTCGGATGAAGTTCCCGGGCTACTTCCTCGTCGTCTGGGACTTCATGCGCTACGCCCGCGAGAGCGGGATCCCCGTGGGGCCGGGCCGCGGCTCGGCGGCCGGAAGCCTGGTCGCCTACTGCCTCGGCATCACGGACATCGACCCTCTCCCCTACAACCTCCTCTTCGAGCGCTTCCTCAACCCGGAGCGCGTCTCGCTGCCCGACATCGACATCGACTTCTGCATGAAGAAGAGGGGGCAGGTGATCGAGTACGTCACCCGCAAGTACGGCCGCGACAAGGTGGCCCAGATCATCACCTTCGGGACGATGGCCGCCCGCGCCGCGATCCGGGACGCCGGGCGAGGGCTCGACATCCCCTATGGCGACGTGGATCGGGTCGCCAAGCTCGTCCCCGCCGAGCTGGACGCGACGATCGACAAGGCCATCTCGACGGTCCCCCAGCTCCGCGAGGCCGCGGAGAAAGATCCCAGGATCGCGAACCTCCTCGACATCGCGAAGCGGCTCGAAGGGCTCACCCGCCACGCCTCCACGCATGCCGCCGGGGTCGTCATCGCGCCCAGGCCCATCACCGAGTTCGCTCCGCTCTACCAGGCCGGGGAGGGCGAGATCACCACGCAGTACGCCAAGAACGAGATCGAGCGGATCGGCCTCCTCAAGATGGACTTCCTGGGGCTGAAGACGCTCACGCTCATCGAGGACATCCTCGACATGCTCGAAGCGGCGGGCGGGCAGCGGATCGCGCTGGACCGCCTTCCGCTCGACGACGCGGAGACGTACAGGCTCTTCTCCGAGGCCCGTACGAGCGGCGTCTTCCAGTTCGAATCGGCGGGGATGAAGGACATCCTCTCGCGGCTGAAGCCGAACCGGTTCGAGGATCTGATCGCGCTGAACGCGCTCTACCGGCCGGGGCCCATCAAGGGGGGCCTGATCGACGAGTTCATCAAGGGGCGGCACGGGAAGGTCCGGGTCTCCTACCCGCACCCCATCCTCGCGGAGATCCTGGAGCCCACCTACGGCGTCATCGTCTACCAGGAGCAGGTCATGCAGATCGCCTCGGCGATGGCCGGCTACTCCCTGGGAGAGGCCGACATCCTGCGCCGCGCGATGGGCAAGAAGAGCAAGGAGACGATGGCCGGGGAGCGGACGAAGTTCGTCGAGGGAGCCAGGTCGAAGGGTATCCCGGAGAAGACCGCGGCCGAGGTCTTCGACCTCATGGAGCACTTCGCGGGATACGGCTTCAATGCCAGCCACAGCGCCGCCTACGCGCTCATCGCCTACCGCACCGCCTGGCTCAAGGCGCACCATCCGAGGCAGTTCATGGCGGCGCTGCTCTCCATCGAGAAGGAGCACACCGACAACGTCGCCAAGTACGTGCAGGAGTGCCGGGAGATGGGGATCGAGGTCTTCCCGCCCGACATCAACGAGAGCGGGACGGACTTCGCGGTGGAAGGGGAGGCCCTTCGCTATGGCCTGGCCGCCGTGAAGAAGGTGGGTGCCTCCGCCGTCGAGAGCCTCGTCGCCGGCCGGAAGAGAGTGGGCCGTTACACGTCGCTGACGCAGGTCTGCGCGGAGGCGGAGAGCCGCCTCGTCAACAAGGGCGTGCTCGAAGCCCTGGTGAAGGCCGGGGCCTTCGACGGGCTGGGCGCCTCGCGGGCGCGGCTGGCCGCGGCCCTCGACGGCGCGATGGAGGCGGCGCAGCGGGCCACGAAGGCGAGGGAGAGCGGGCAGGTGAACCTCTTTCTCGACGACGGCGGCGCACCGCCCCTCCCGAGGGACGTCTACCCCGCGGAAGCGAAGGAGTGGACCGACATCGAAAAGCTCGGCTTCGAGCGCGAGGCGCTCGGCTTCTACCTGACGGGGCACCCCCTGTCGAGGTTCGCCGCGGATCTCGAGGGCGTGGCCACGCACACGACGCGAGGGCTGTCGGAGGCCGCGAGCGGCGCAGCGGTCTCCGTGGGGGGGATGATGGCGTCGGTGGCGAGGCGGCGCACCCGCAAGGGCGAGGCGATGGCCGTCTTCACGCTCGAGGATCTCGAAGGCAGCGTCGAGGTCGTCGTCTTCCCCGAGCTCTACGGACGATCCCAGGGGGTCTTCATGGAAGAGGCCCCCGTCCTGGTGGGGGGGAGGGTGGAGAGCGACGAGTCCCGCACGCGCATCCTTGCCACCGAGCTCGTTCCCATCTCGGAGGCGCGCCAGACCCGGACGGAGAGCGTGGCGATCCGGGTGCCGCTGGAAGGACTCTCCGAGGAGCTCCTCGGACGCCTGAAGCTGCTCCTCGCGGAGAACAAGGGCGCCTGCCCCATCTACCTGGAGGTCACCGAGGCCGGAGCCTTCTCCATGATGGTGAAGGCGGGCAGCCCCTATTCCATCAATCCGAGCCGCGGCCTCGTCGTCTCCCTTGAGCGGCTGCTGGGCAGCGGCAGCGTCAGGCTCAAGGGAAGGTTCGCCGCCGGGGCGCCGCGCACCCGGGCCGGGGCCCGGGCGGCTCACTGAGCCCCACCCCCGGGCGGGGAGGCACCCCGGCCTCCGCTCGGAACGGGCCCTGCCGTTGACTGTGCCTCGGGGAGTCCCCTATACTCGCGGATCTTCGAGACGCCTGCCGAGTCATTCCCCATTCCAGGAGGTTCCATGGGAAGGAGCGGAAAGCGCCTTTTCACGTCCGAGTCCGTGACGGAAGGGCATCCCGACAAGATCGCCGATCAGATATCCGACTCGATCGTGGACAGCATCCTGAAGGACGACCCCAACGGCCGGGTCGCCTGCGAGTGCCTGCTGACCACCGGGCTCGCCCTCATCGCCGGCGAGATCACGACGACCACCTACGTCGAGTTCACCGACATCGTCCGCGACACGATCAAGGACGTCGGTTACACCTCGTCCGCCCACGGCTTCGACTACGAGACCTGCTCGGTCCTCTCGTCGATCCGGCCGCAGTCTCCGGACATCGCCATGGGCGTGGATCCCGGCGGAGCCGGGGATCAGGGCCTGATGTTCGGCTATGCCTGCAACGAGACCCCCGAGCTGATGCCCCTGCCCATCACCCTGGCTCACAAGCTCGTCCGGCGCCTCTCGGAGGCCCGCCGCAAGGGGGAGCTGACCTACCTCCGCCCCGACGGGAAATCCCAGGTGACGATCGAGTACGACGGGGACCGGCCGGTTCGCGTCGAGGCCGTCGTGGTGAGCGTGCAGCACGACGAGCAGGTTCGCATCGAGGATCTCCGGAAGGACGTCCGCACGCAGGTCATCGACCGGGTCGTACCTGTTGAAATGATGGACGCGCGCACGAAGTTCCACATCAACCCCACGGGCCGCTTCGTCAAGGGGGGCCCGCACGCGGACACGGGACTGACGGGGCGCAAGATCATCGTCGACACCTACGGGGGAGTCGGCAGCCACGGCGGCGGCGCCTTCTCCGGGAAGGACCCCTCCAAGGTCGATCGGTCGGCCTCCTACATGGCGCGCTACATCGCGAAGAACATCGTGGCCGCCGGCTTGGCCGATCGCTGCGAGGTCCAGATCGCCTACGCCATCGGAGTCCCGGAGCCCGTCTCGCTCATGGTGGACAGCTTCGGCTCGGGGAGGCTCCCCGACGCCATGCTCGCCGAGCGGGTCCGGGCGATATTCCCGCTCAAGCCTCGCGAGATCATCCGGCATCTCGACCTCCTGCGACCGATTTACAGGAAGACAGCCGTCTTCGGCCACTTCGGCCGGAGCGAGCCGGGCTTCACGTGGGAGAAGATCGACATGGCCGAGACGCTCAAGAAGGAGGCCGCGGCGTGAAGACGGGCGACATCAAGGATCCCGGCCTGGCCCCTCAGGGGAAGCTGCGCATCGAGTGGGCCGAGAGGCAGATGCCCGTCCTCGCGGTGGTCCGGCGGCGCTTCGAAAAGGAAAAGCCTCTGAAGGGAATGACCGTCGCGGCCTGCCTCCACGTCACGACCGAGACGGCAGTCCTCGCGCGGACGCTGAAGGCCGGAGGCGCCGACGTGGCGCTCTGCGCCAGCAATCCCCTGAGCACGCAGGACGACGTCACCGCGTCGCTGGTTGCCGACGAGGGCATCGCCACCTGGGCCATCAAGGGAGAGGACAACGCGACTTACTACCGCCACATCGATGCCGTCCTCTCGACGCGGCCGCGCATCACGATGGATGACGGAGCGGACCTCGTCAGCAGGCTGCACACGGAGCGCAAGGACGCGATCGAGCAGGTCATGGGCGGCACCGAGGAGACGACGACGGGCGTCATCCGGCTGCGCAGCATGGCTGCTGAAGGCGTGTTGCGCTATCCGGTCATCGCGGTCAACGACGCGCTGACCAAGCACCTGTTCGACAACCGCTACGGGACGGGCCAGAGCACCCTGGACGGCATCATCCGCGCCACGAACATCCTCATCGCCGGCAGGTCGGTGGTCGTCGCCGGCTACGGCTGGTGCGGCAAGGGCGTCGCGCAGCGGGCCAAGGGGCACGGGGCGCACGTCATCGTCACCGAGGTGGATCCGATCCGCGCCCTGGAGGCCGCGATGGACGGCTTCAGCGTGATGCCCATGCAGGAGGCTGCCGCGCGGGGCGACATCTTCGTGACCGTGACCGGGAACAAGCACGTGCTTCGCAGGGCGCACTTCCATCCTCGCCAACTCGGGCCACTTCAACGTCGAGATTGACATCCCGGCGCTCGAGGAGCTCTCCACGGGGAAGCGGCGGATCCGCGAGTACGTGGACGAGTACACCCTGCCGGACGGCCGGCGGCTCAACCTGCTGGGCGAGGGAAGGCTCATCAACCTGGCCGCCGCCGAGGGGCACCCGGCCAGCGTCATGGACATGTCCTTCGCCAACCAGG
>CAZMRF010000016.1:0-79367 GCA_964568735.1 uncultured Acidobacteriota bacterium | reverse complement strand
GGACGGTGCTCCTGGCCTTCGTCCTCAGCGGGGCGACGGTGTGGGATCTCGCCACCACGGACCTGCGCACCTGGAGGCCGCCGGAAGGCTCGGGGCTTCGCGTCTCGGCGGAGCACCGCCGTGTCGAGCTTCTCGTGTGGGAGTGGTTCCCTGCGCCGCAGCAGCCATCCTCATCGGAGCGGCTCTCGCAGGTTGCCTACGAGGGCATCTCTGAACGCGGGACGCCCCCTGCCGGCGCGCGCGGCCACGAAGCAAGGTCCGTGGGGGGGCTCTCCGAGAGCGGAGGCGGCGCCGGGCATGTTGTCGGTCAGGATGTCAGCCTCGTGCCCACCGGCGACAGTCCCGGCACCGCCCCCGCGCTGCGAGTTCCATGGCTGCTGACGCTGGACCCGCTCTCGTCGGTGATGCTGCTGGTGGTGACGGGGGTGGGGTTTTTGATCCACGTGTACTCGACGGGGTACATGGGGGAGGACGCGTCGTACTGGAGGTTTTTCGCCTACCTGAACCTGTTCATGGCGTCGATGCTGACGCTGGTGCTGGGGGGAGCCTTCCCGGTGATGTTCGTGGGCTGGGAGGGGGTGGGACTGTGCAGTTATCTCCTTATCGGGTACTGGTACGAGGACGAGGGTAACGCGCAGGCCGGGCGGAAGGCCTTCATGACGAACCGGATCGGGGATATGGGGTTCGTGGTGGGGGTCTTCTTGCTGTGGGGAGCCTTCGGGACGATGGAGATCGCCCCCGTGATGGAGGCTATTGGAGGGGGCCGAACGGGGGTGGCAGAGGGGCTTCTGACGGCGGCGGCGCTGCTGCTGTTCGTGGGGGCGTGCGGCAAGAGCGCGCAGATCCCGCTGTACGTGTGGCTGCCGGACGCGATGGCGGGGCCGACGCCGGTGTCGGCGCTGATCCATGCGGCGACGATGGTGACGGCGGGGGTGTACATGGTGGTGAGGTGCTCGGCGCTGTACGTGGCGGCGCCGGGGGCGATGACGGTGGTGGCGGTGGTGGGAGCGGCGACGGCGCTGTTCGCGGCGACGATCGGGGTGGCGCAGGACGACATCAAGAAGGTGCTGGCCTACAGCACGGTGAGCCAGCTGGGCTACATGATGCTGGGGGCGGGGGTGGGGGCCTTCACGGGGGCGATCTTCCACCTCACGACGCACGCGTTCTTCAAGGCGCTGCTGTTTTTGGGAGCGGGGGCGGTGATCCACGCGCTGCACCACGAGCAGGACATGAAGAAGATGGGGGCGCTGAGGGGGAAGCTGCCGTGGACGTACGGGACGTTCCTGGTGGGGTGGCTGGCGATCGCGGGGATCTTCCCGCTGAGCGGGTTCTGGAGCAAGGACGAAATCTTGATGGGGGCGTTTCAGGAGAGCAAGGCGCTGTGGGTGGTGGGTCTGCTCGGGGCGGTGCTGACGGCGCTGTACATGACGAGGCTGGTGGGGCTGACCTTCTGGGGAGAGAGCCGGGTGGACGCGCACGTGGAGGGCCACGTGCACGAGGTGCCCTCCAGCATGAAATACGTCCTCGTCGTGCTGGCGATCCTCAGCGCCCTGGGGGGAACGCTCGGCCTGCCGGGGTTTCACGCCCTCGAGAAATGGCTCGCGCCTGTCCTCTCGGTGGCCGGCCACGGAGGGGAGACCGCCGCGAACGGGATCGAGGGCGCCTCGGGGGGCCACCACGTGAGCATGGCGCTCGAGATCGGGTTGATGGCCGTCTCCGTGGGCGCCGCGGTGATGGGCATCCTGATGGGCGTGCGCTACTACCGCAGGGAGCAGGGCGAGATGGCCGATGCCGCGGCGCGCCCGGCCGGAGGCCTCTACGCGCTCCTTCGCGACAAGTATCACGTGGACGAGATCTACGATGCCACCGTGCTGAAAGCCTACTATGCCGCCTGCGACATGGCGGCCCGCTTCGACAGGAGCGTCGTCGACGGCCTGGTCAACGGGGTGCGGCACGTGACCATCGGCTCCTCCTACCTGGGCGCTTTCTGGGACTCGTGGGTCGTGGACGGGCTCGTCAATTTCGTGGGATGGTTCTTCAAGTCGGGGTCGCGTGTCCTGAGGCGGATCCAGAGCGGATTCGTCCAGGCCTACGCCGCCGTCATGGTCTTCGGACTCTTCGTTCTTCTCTGCATGTACCTGTTCATGAGCCGAGGTTGAGCAGATGCTTTTCAAGCCACTCCTATCGCTGATCTGTTACCTGCCCCTCGCGGGGGCCATCCTTCTGCTTCTCTTCCCGAAGGAGAAGAAGGGGGCCATCGCGAAGTTCGCCACGCTCGTGATGCTGGCCGACTTCCTCGTCTCCCTCCCGCTGTTCCTGTCGTGGGATCACTCGCTGGCGGGCTTCGACGCGCGCACGCTCGAGGAGTGGGACTGGATCCCCGCGATCGGGGTCAAGTACATCTTCGGCATCGACGGCATCTCGATGCTCCTCGTGATGCTCACGACGCTGCTGGGCTTCATCGGGGCCCTGTCCTCCTGGACCGCGATCAAGGAGCGCGTGAAGGAGTACTACGTCTTCCTGCTGCTGCTCCAGACGGGGATGCTCGGCGTCTTCATGTCGCTGGACATGTTCCTCTTCTACGTGTTCTGGGAGGTCATGCTCGTCCCGATGTACTTCCTGATCGGGATCTGGGGAAGCCACAACCGCCTCTACGCCGCCATCAAGTTCTTCCTCTACACGCTGTTCGGCTCGGTCCTGATGCTCCTCGGCATCCTGGCGGTCTACTTCTACAACGGCGCCACGACCTTCGACGTCAGGGAGTTTCACCTGCTGCCGCTGGATCCGGGGTGGACCCTCGCCGTCCAGCAGTGGATCTTCTGGGCCTTCTTCGTCGGCTTCGCCATCAAGGTGCCGATGTTCCCCTTCCACACATGGCTGCCTGACGCCCACACCGAGGCCCCGACGGCGGGGTCCGTGATCCTCGCCGCTGTCTTGTTGAAAATGGGGACCTACGGGTTCGTGAGGTTCTCGCTGCCCATGCTTCCCGACGCCACGAAGGAGTTCCTCCCGTGGATGCTGGGCCTCTGCGTCATCGGGATCATCTACGGCGCCATGGTGGCGATGGTGCAGAAGGACTGGAAGAAGCTCGTCGCCTACTCCTCCGTGAGCCACCTGGGCTTCTGCATGCTGGGCGTCTTCGCGCTCAACGTGAACGGCCTCAACGGCGGAATCCTCCAGATGATCAACCACGGGATCTCCACCGGAGCGCTCTTCCTCATCGTGGGCCTCGTCTACGAGCGGCGCCACACGAGGCTCATCGCGGAGTACGGCGGCCTGAGCAAGGTCATGCCCGTCTTCGCGGTCCTCTTCATGATCATGACGATGTCGTCGATCGGCCTCCCGGCGCTGAACGGATTCATCGGCGAGTTCACCATCCTCGCCGGCGCCTTCCAGATCCCCTCCGAGGTCGGGTTCACGATCTTCGGCACGCACGTCGGAGGGATGTTCTGGGCGGTCTGCGCCGTCTTCGGGATCGTGCTGGGAGCCGCCTACATGCTGTGGCTCTACCAGCGCACGATGTGGGGGAAGCTGGAGAACCCGGAGAACCAGGGGTTGAAGGACCTCAACGCCAGGGAGATCGCGACGCTCGTCCCGCTCGTCTTGCTCGCATTCTGGATCGGGCTCTACCCGAGGCCCTTCTTCCGGATCCTGGAGCGCCCCGTCGCGAGGCTGGTCCAGCAGGTGCATCACGAGTGGAGCGGTGACGCGACGGCCGGGCTGGTGCCCGGCAGCGCGCAGGCCGAAACGTCGCTGGCCGAGGCCGCCCCGGCCCCCGGTATCGGGCAGGAGAGCCCCCGGGCCGGCAGATGACCGTCGCCGTCAACACCGCCGCCTTCCTCCAGGATCTCGTCAAGATCCTGCCCGAGATGGTGCTCGCCTTCTACGCCTTCTTCATCCTGGCCATCAGCGTCGTGTGGCGACGCGACCGGCGCCATCAGCTCGGCTACTGGGCCCTCTTCGCCGTCGCCGTCACGCTCGTGCTGGTGCTCAGGATGGGCGCCGAGCTGGACGGCGGGAAGGTCGCGCCGGGCTTCTTCGGCCAGTTCACCCTGGACACCTTCTCGCTCTGGTTCAAGGTCATCTTCCTCGCGGCGGGTGCCCTCACGATCATGCTCTCGATCCGGTACATGGACATCGAGGGCGCGCAGGCCGGCGAGTACTACGCCCTGATCCTGTTCGCCATCACCGGGATGATGTTCATGGCCGGCGCCTCGAACTTCGTCCTCATCTATGTCGGCCTGGAGACCATGGCCCTGTCGATCTACGTCCTGGCGGGCTTCCTGAAGGACAACCGCAAGTCGAACGAGGCCGCGCTGAAGTACTTCATCCTCGGGGCCTTTTCGTCGGCCATCTTCCTCTACGGTGTTTCGCTCGTTTACGGCATGACCGGGGAGCTGACGCTGCCGGCGATCGGCCGGGCCATCGCGGCCGCGCCTGCCTCGCCGCTCCTGCTCCTCGGCGTCATCCTGATCACGGTCTCGCTGGGCTTCAAGGTCGCGGCAGTCCCGTTCCACATGTACATCCCCGACGCCTACGAGGGAGCCCCGACGGCCGTCACCGCGTTCATGGCCACGGCCTCCAAGGCCGCGGCCTTCGCCGTGCTGATCCGGGTCTTCATCGAAGGCTTCGGCCCCCTGTCCTCTTCCTGGATCCCGCTCTTCGTGCTCATGTCGGCCGCGAGCATGACGCTCGGCAACGTCGCCGCGATCATCCAGGAGAACACGAAGAGGATGCTGGCCTACTCGAGCATCTCCCACGCCGGCTTCGCGCTGATGGGGGTCATCGCGGCGGGGCGCGGGGCGGAGACGTCGTCGTACGGGATGACGGCCGTGGCGCTCTACCTGCTCGTCTACAGCTTCACCACGCTGGGCGCCTTCGGGCTCGTGATCATGCTCAGGCGCGAGAACCTGATAGGCGACATGGTGGTCGACTTCGCGGGGCTCTCGAGGCGCGCGCCGCTTCCGGCCTTCGCCATGCTGATCTTCATGCTCTCCCTCGCGGGCATCCCGCTCACGGCCGGCTTCATCGGGAAGTGGTACCTCTTCGGCGCAGCCATCAAGGCCGGCTACGCCTGGCTGGCGGTCCTCGCCGTCGTCAACAGCGCCATCTCGCTGTACTACTACGTCCGCATCGTCGTACAGATGTACATCAAGGAGCCCATGAGCGAGGAGCGATTCGCCGTCTCTCCGGCGCTCGCCGCGGCCATCGGGATCGCCGCCTTCTTCACGCTGCTCATCGGAGTCTACCCGGAGCAGTTCGTCCTCTACGCCCGCCTCGCCCTGGTCGGCTAGGAGCTGTCCGAGCGATGACGCGAACGACCTCCCGGGCGGGCCGGGCCCGCGGATAGCCTTGCCTCCCAGAGAGCCCGACCTCGAGCCGGAGCCCTCCTCGAGAGAGGAGATCATGAGGCGAGCAGGCCCCTACCTCGGCCTCGGCAGCACGTTCCTGGCCTCGATTGCCGTGTGCCTGTTCGGGGGCTGGTGGCTCGACAGGGTGCTGGGAACGAGCCCCTGGCTGACCGTGACGGGGGCCTTCCTCGGCATCGCCATGGGCTTCTACCTGTTCGTGAAGACGATCCGGAGCGCGGCCCGGAGAGACGAAGGGGGGGAGGAGAAGTGAGGGCGACCCCCGGCGCCGCTCCCGCGGGCCTGTGGTCGGCCGGGAGATTCGGCACCTGGCTCGGCATCGCGATCGCGGCGGGCCTCGGCGGCCTGGCCGCCGCGGCGCCGCGGCGGGAAGATCTGCTCGTGGCCGCGGCCACCGGCGCGGCCTTCGGCGGTGCCGCGAGCCTGTCGGGCTACCTGCTCGTCGCCCGCTCGGCGGCCCGCTCAATGGAGAAGGCCGTCCAGGCATTTCTTGCCGTCATGACCGGCAAGGTGATAGCCTTCGCGGCCTTTCTCCTGACCCTCGCGCTCACGACCTCGCTGAACCCCGTGGCGCTCGCCACGGGCCTCGTGGGGGCCACCCTCGTGGGCGAATGCCTCGTCATCACGAGTCTGCGGAGGACGGAGAAGGCCAGGGAAACGGGCGGTCACTGACGATGACAGAGCAGGCGGGAGCCGCGGCGCACGGAGCTGCGGCGGATCACGCGGCCTCGGCCGTGGCGGCAACCGGCGACATGGCGCAGAAGGCCGCCGGGGAGGGCCACAGCCTCGGCGACCAGATCTCCCACACCATCATCCATCACATCACCAATTCGAACGAGATCGAGCTGCCCTTCCTCGGCCAGGTGCGCCTGCCTCACATCGAGCTCTTCGGCATCGATCTCTCGATCACCAAGCACGTGGTCATGATGTGGATCGCGGGGCTCTTTCTCCTGCTTCTCTTCGGGTTCGCCTTCCGCCGGCGCTCCCTCGTCCCCAGCGGGGTCGCCAACCTCCTCGAGGTCGGCGTCCAGTTCGTCCGTGACGAGATCGCCATCAAGAACCTCGGGGACGAGGACGGCCGGCGCCTCTCGCCCTATCTCCTGACGGTCTTCTTCTTCATCTTCACCTGCAACCTTCTCGGGCTCGTTCCCTACGCCGCCACGGCCACGGGGAACATCAACGTGACGGGCTCCCTGGCGCTCGGGACGCTCGTGCTCGTGCAGCTCGAGGGGATCCGGCGCCACGGCGTCCTCAAGCACTTCAAGCACATGATTCCGAGCGGCCTGCCGGTCTGGATGTTCCCGGTCACGCTGCTGATCTTCTTCATCGAGCTGCTGGGCTTCATCGTCATCAAGCCCTTCGCCCTGATGGTCCGGCTCTTCGCCAACATGACCGCGGGGCACGTCGCGATCCTGGCCTTCATCTCCATCGTCTTCGCGCTCCAGAGCGTGCTGGCGGCGGGGCTCGCGGTTCCCTTCGCTCTCTTCGTCTACGTCCTGGAGCTCCTCGTCGCTCTCATCCAGGCCTACGTTTTCACGATGCTCACGTCCCTGTTCATAGGACTCTCTCTCCACCCGGCCCACTGATCGGCTAGCAAGGAGGAAGGAAGCAATGCCCGAAGGATTGAGCCCGGAAGCAGCTGCAGACTTGATGAGGGCGACCTCGTGGAACCTGCCCTACGTGGCGGCGGCCCTCGGAATGGGAATGGCCGTCATCGGAGGCGGCCTCGGGATCGGCAAGCTCGCGGCGGCGGCCATGGACGGCATCGCCCGGCAGCCGCAGGCGGGCGGCGCGATCGGCACGAACATGCTGATCGCGGCGGCGCTCATCGAAGGAGCGACGCTCATCGCCGAGGTCTTCTGCTTCGTCATAATCTTGTTAAAGTGAGGCGGGCGGAATGAAAGGCGGCAACCCGCTCCTGAGCCCGCAGGCCGGGACGATCATCTGGACGCTGATCACGTTTGCAGTGCTCCTGATCGGCCTGCGCCTCTTCGCGTGGAAGCCCGTGCTCGCGCTCCTCGAGGAGCGTGAGAAGACGATCAAGGACTCCCTCGAGTCGGCCCGCCGGGCGAGGGAGGAGGGCGAGAAGCACCTGGCCGAGAGCCGGGAGGCCATGAAGAAGGCGCGGCAGGAGATGGCCGCGGTGATCGAGAAAGGGCAGAAGGAGGCGGGGAGGCTCCGCGAGGAGCTGATGGAGAAGGCCCGCAAGGACGCCGACGAGACCCGGAAGCGGGGCCTCGAGGAGATCGAGCGCGAGAAGCGGGCGGCGATCGCGGAGATCCGGAAGTCGGCGGCCGATCTGGCCGTGGCCGCGGCGGGCCGGATCGTCACGTCCTCCATGGACGAGGCCGCCCAGAGGAAGCTCGTCGCCGAGTTCCTCGTTGAGATGGAGCAGGGCTCGCGCGAACCCTGACGCCGGCGGCGGGCCGCACACCGCGCCTGCGGGATCGGGGATCGGCGGAGCTCCTGGGGGTCCGGGAATGAGCCTCTCCCGACACAAGGTCCTCCTGGCCCGCGGGGTCTCGTACACCGTCACCGTGGGGCCGGGCGCCTCGGAGGGGCTCGCTGCGGCCGTCGCGCCCCTGCACGCTGCCCGGATCGTGGTGGTCAGCGACTCGAACGTCGAGCTCCTCCACGGCCGGCGCCTCGCCGGCCTCCTCGCCAGGGAAGGCCGCGCCCCCGAGATCATCGTCTTCCCCGCGGGAGAGGCGCGGAAGACGCGCGAGACCAAGGCGTTCATCGAGGACCGCCTGGCCGCTCTGGGCTGCGGTCGCGACACCGCCATCGTCGCTGTCGGCGGCGGGGTCACCGGCGACCTGGCCGGCTTCGTGGCGGCAACCTGGATGCGGGGGATTGCCTGGGTGCAGGTGCCCACCTCGCTCCTGGCGATGGCCGATGCCTCCATCGGAGGGAAGACGGGGGTCGATCACCCTGCCGGCAAGAACCTGATCGGCGCCTTCCACCAGCCGGCCTCCGTCCTGGCCGACACGAGCCTCCTCGCCACGCTTCCACCGCGCGAGTTCCGCTCGGGGCTGGCCGAGATCGTCAAGGCCGCAATCGTCGGCGACGCGGAGCTCTTCGGGCTGATCGAAGAGCGCGAGGCTCTGCTCGGACAGTGCGATCCGCGAGCTGTCGCCGAGCCGCTGAGCGGCTCGATCCGCCTCAAGGCATCCATCGTCTCCGAGGACGGGCGCGAGGAGGGCCGGCGGAGCACGCTGAATTTCGGACACACGATCGGCCATGCGCTCGAGAGAATCTCCGGCTACTCGCTGCCCCATGGCGAGGCCGTCAGCGCGGGGATGGTCGCGGAGGCTCGAATCGCCGCCGGGATGAGCCTCATGGCCGCGGGCGATGCGGACAGGATCCAGGCACTCCTGAGCGGGCTGGGGCTGCCCGTGGTGCTCCCGCCGGGGGCTGAGCCCGCCGCAATCATCGGGGCCATGGCCCTCGACAAGAAGTCGAGAGGGGGACACATCGAGCTCGCGCTCCCGGAGCGGATCGGAAGGATGGCGAGCCGCGAGGGGCGATGGACCTGGCCCGCGCCCGAGCCGCTCATCATGGGAGTGCTCGCCGATCTCGGCCATGCCTGACGGGTCCCCTGACGATCCGGTAGCGGGTCCCGCGGGGGCGGGCCTGCAAGGGGAGCGAGGGCGGACCCGCCTGAGGGCGGGCGGTGAGCCCGTCACGCGCCGGGCCGGTTCGTCCCCGGCAGCAGGTCGAACGGCTGCCGGGTGCCGCTTCCAGGACCGGAAGTGGTAACCCCGCCGTAACGTGGCGGGTCTATCCTCGGTCGTGAAGGGGAAGGGCTGCTGGCCTAGGCATCCCCCGGAAGGTTGGGGTAAGATGCCCCGCTCCAGCAGGGGAGAGACGGAACATCGAACGACCGCTCCGGGGGGAGCTTCGTGCGGAGCTGAGGGCTCCGTTTATCGGACGGAGATGACGGCCCGGCGCTACGCTCCGGGAGCCTCTACCCCAGTCGCCGGAAGGGGCGACGGGGACTCGAGACCGGCAACCGAGATGAGGAACGACTCATGAGAGCGCACACTCTGGTCAGGACGGCCTTCATCGGCGTCGTCGCCCTGGCGGCGGCAACCAGCAGCCTCCGGGCCTTCTGCAACTCCTCGACGGAAACCTACGCGATCTTCCAGTGTGGACAGCGGGCCTACTTCGCGTCCGTACCCTCACCCTTCACCCCTTCGGACGTCACCGGGGTCTTCTGGCAGCTCGGCTTCGGCAACTCCACCGTGACCACCGGGCTCGGTACGGACGGCACGAGCTTCGCGTCGAAGGCCTTCAACGGGAACGACTCGGGGATCTTCACCGTGAACTTCCTCGACGCGGCGGCGACCTTCCCTCTCGAGGGGTTCCCGGCGGGGTCCATATGCCTCGGCAGCAACAACTGGGCGAACTCCGGGGTCGACGGCTGCTGCGACAACCCGCGCCCCTCCGCTCCTTTCGCCTACACGAACTACTACAACGGTCTCGGCCCCTACTACTACGCCAACGACGATGACATCCTGAACCCCTACTTCGGGACCTTCCAGAACCTGCAGGCATATCCCGGCTATTTCTCCATAGCCTCCATCATGGACTACCCGACCGCCGTCCTCGCCAAGCTGCCCGGAGACGCCTTCTTCGCCGTCGCCGCCGTCACGAACATGGATCGGATGAACAACTTCGATCCCAACGACATGACCACGTGGACGGGGCCCTGCCACCCGCTCAACCCGGGGGGGACGAACGACGGTGCCTGCGACCTGCGGCAGGGATTCATGAACTTCGCCGAGATCACGAACGGCCTGCCCAACGCGACACCGTTCGGAGCTGGAAAGAGCAACGTCATCCCCTGGCAGCAGCCGCCTGCGCCCGTGGTCGACAACAGCGCTCTCGACCCGAATGACCCCAACATCCTTCTGCTCGACCTGAGCTGGCCCGCAGTCACTTTCCATCACGATGGCAGCGTCGTCCCATCCAACAACCCCACGCTGGACACGCGCAATCCCAGCCTACTCTCCGACCCCAACGCCGCTCCGGGCGTAGGAGTCGTGGACATCCTCGGAGCCTTCGGCCTCGTCAGGTACCAGATCCAGGCGGCCGCGGGCAACGACGTGGGCTTCTCGACGATCACCCAGACGGTCACATGCCCGGGTGATCCGAATTGCGGCCCCGGCACCACCGTGTCCCTCGCCGTCGGCGCTTCGGAGTGCGTCCGGATACGCACTCTCTTCGGCGAGCCCCCGAGGACGACGATCTTGAGCACCGGCACCTGCCGGCTGGGCCAGTGCGGCGACATCGGCTACGGCGTGAATGGAGCCAGGGTCTGCGCCGGTCCCTGCAACCCGGATCCCAACGGGGAGACGTGCAACGGGCTGGACGACGACTGCGACTCCCAGGTTGACGAGGGCTTCAATATCGGCCAGGCCTGCAATGGCATCGGCGCGTGCGGTCTCGGCGTCCTCGAATGCCAGGACCCCACCAGCGCCAGGTGCTCGACGGAGCCCGGCGGCTCCGACACCGACCCGAACGATCCCAGGTGGGACCCGGGCGACCCCAACTTCGTCGGGCCCTATCCAGGTCCGCAACCTGACCTCTGCGACACCGTCGACAACGACTGCGACGCCTCAACGGACGAGGATTTCACGCTGGGAGGCACTTGCACCGGGATCGGGGAGTGTGCGTTCGATCCCAACGGGAGCCCCATCTTGGGCACCGTGGAGTGCTCCATCTCTGACCCTAACGCGACGCAGTGCTCGACGAATCCGGGCGGGACCATCGACCAGTCCGACACCGAGCGGTGCGACACGCTCGACAACGACTGCGACGCCGCCACGGATGAGATCTTCAACCTCGGCGCCATCTGTGACGGCGCCGGCGAGTGCGGCGCGGGCACGGTCGAGTGCGATCCCAATGCCATCGGCGCGATCTGCTCGACGGAGTTCGGCGGCTCGTCGGACCAGTCGAATCCCGAGAGCTGCGATGCTCTGGACAACGACTGCGATGCCGCCACCGACGAGAACTTCTCGGTCGGAATGACATGCGACGGGGTAGGCGCGTGCGGCATCGGCGCCTTCGAGTGCCTCAATCCGCCTTCATTCACCTCCATCTGTTCCACCGACCCCAACGGCTCGGGCGATCAGTCCATGACGGAGATATGCGACGCCCTCGACAACGACTGCGACGCCTCCACGGACGAGGGCTTCAACCTGGGCCAGGCCTGCACGGGAACGGGCGAGTGCGGGGCCGGTGTCACGGAGTGCTTCAGCTCGAACAGCACATTCTGCTCTTCCGACCCCGGAGGCTCAAATGATCAGTCGGTCACTGAGATCTGCTTCAACGGCTTCGACGACGATTGCGACGGGCTGACGGACGAGCCCGGAGCCTCCGAGGTCTGCGACGGCGCCGACAACGACTGCGTCGGTGGTATTGATAACGGCTTCAACATCGGCGCCGCCTGCACGGGCTCCGGCGTCTGCGGCGCCGGGACGGTCGAGTGCAACCCGGCCGATCCCAACGAGGCAGGCTTCTGCTCCACGGAGCCCGGAGGGTCGCAGGACGCCTCCTCGACGGAGATCTGCGACGGCCTCAACAACGACTGCGATGGGCAGACCGACGAGGGCTTCCCGGTGGGTGCGGTGTGCGTCTCGCCAGGCATATGCGGGGCCGGTGTGAAGGAGTGCAACCCCCTGGACCCCGGAGATCCCAACGCGATGCTGTGCTCGAGCGGGCCGGGCGGATCGGGGGACCTGTCGGTGCCCGAGATCTGCGGCAACGGCAGCGACGATGATTGTGATGCGGTCTCGGACGTGGTGGAGTTCGCCGTCGGAGCGGCCTGCAACCCTCCGGGCGTCTGCGCCGTGGGCGTCATCGAGTGTGATCCCAATGGCGGAGCCTTCCCGACGCTGTCGCTCTGCTCGACAGGGCCGGGCGGGTCCGATGCCGACCCCAACGACCCCAGGTTCGACCCCAACGACCCCAACAGCATTCCCTTCCCGGGCCCGCTTCCGGAGATCTGCGACGGGCTCGACAACGACTGCAACGCCATGACGGACGAGGGAAGCGCCCTGCCCTGTGAGCTCTTCAACCCCGTCGCGGGCAGCGCCCTGGATTGCACCGACCCCAGGGCAGTCCAGCCGCGAGTGCGCTGGTACACGAAGAACTTCGACGTCTTCCGCCCGCAGATCTCCTGGGATCCCGGTTTCGCGAAGAAGAAGACGATCCAGAGCTTCGTGAGCCTGCCGACGGATTTCTGGGAGCCCAACGGCAAGCAGTGGAGGAAGGCCTGCAGTCAGGCCTACAGAGAGAATCCCGGCAGCCCGGTGCTCTACTTCCGGGTTCTACGCAAGGATCTCGACCTTCCGAAGAACGACCCCGGGCGAGAGGACGTGACACCCGTCGTCTCGGCGATCCCCCCCTTCGCCGACCTCTCCATCACCAAGACCGACGGCCAGACCAACTACGATCCCAACGCCCCCCTCGTCTACACGATCGTCGTCTCCAACGCCGGTCCCGCCGATGCCATCGGGGCCAATGTCAGCGACGGCTTCCCGAGCGACCTGACCAGCGTGAGCTGGTCGTGCGTCGCCTCCGGCTCGGGGTTCTGCAATCCTACCGGTGCGGGCAACCTCAATCAGACGGTGAATCTCCCGGCAGGCGCCTCCGTCACCTTCACTGTCAACACCAGCGTGGTGTTCAATGCCACCGGGCGCCTCGTCAACAAGGCATCGGTCAGACCCCCCGCGGGAGTGGCCGACCCGGTCTCCACCAACAACTCCGCTACCGACACCGACAATCCCTGAGGAGATCCAGGGCCGGTGTGACGGTTCATCTCGGGCCGCGCCCAGCGCGGCCCGAGCCCGCCCCGCCCGCCCCCCCATGGATCAGCGGGGGTTTGACAGCGCCGAGGCGCGGGCCGTACTATCTCTGCCCTGCCGCTCGCCTGTAAGTCACGCTTTCCCAAAGGGTTTCCGTGGCGGATCATCCCTCGACCATCGGGCGCTTCGAGATTCAGATCGAGCTCGGGCGTGGCGCCATGGGCCGCGTCTACCTCGCCCACGATCCCAAGATCGACCGCAAGGTCGCCATCAAGACCATCCATAGCAACCCCGGCTCGTCGCAGGCGGAGGCGAACGAATCCCGGGTGCGCTTCCTGCGCGAGGCCCAGGCCGCAGGAAGGCTCCTTCACCCGGGGATCGTCACCATCTTCGACGTGGGTGAGGACCGCGGCGACTCCTACATCGCCATGGAGTACATCGACGGCCCCACCCTGGAGGCCGCCACCAAGTCCGACAACCTCATGCCGGTCGAGAAGGTGGTGCAGCTCGTCATCCAGGCCTGCGAGGCGCTCCACTTCGCCCACCAGCACAAGATCATCCACAGGGACGTCAAGCCCGCGAACCTGATGCTGGTCGAGAACCGCCAGGTGAAGGTGACGGACTTCGGGCTGGCCAAGAACCCCTCCGCCGACCTCACGAGCGCCGGGACGCTCATCGGCACGCCGACCTACATGTCGCCCGAGCAGATCATGGGCAAGGCCCTCGACGGCCGCAGCGACCTCTTCTCCCTGGGCGTCGTTCTCTACGAGATGCTCACGGGCGAGCGGCCCTTCGGCGGCGAGACCATCTCCACGATCATCTACCGCATCCTCCACGAGCACCCCACGCGGCCCGATCTCGCGAACCCGAGGGTGCCCTCCCCTCTGTGCAAGATCCTCCTCAAGTCCATCGAGAAGGACCCTGCCAGCCGCTACGCCTCCTGCCAGGAGCTCGGAAAGGCGCTCCAGGAGTACCTGGATTCGGTGACGTCGGGCTCCGGCAGCCAGAGAGGCGGGCGCGCGGCTCCGGCGCCGCCCACGGAGCTGCTGGCGCCCGGTGCGACGGGTTCGAGGATCGAGGGGCCGGATCTGGAGCTGGAGGCCGAGGCTGACGACGACGAGCCGGCCGACATGGCCCGCTCCATGGCGGACGTCGCCCGCCGATCCGTGGAGCAATCCCGTGCCTCCCGATCGGCTCTGCGGCAGAGCGAGGCCGCGGCCGTGGCAGCCGCCGGAGCGGCCGTCGCGGCCATGGCGATGCAGTCCGCGGCCCGGCCCGCGCCGAGGAGCCACGGGCTTCTCGTGGCATTCGTCGTGGTCCTCTCGATCTTCTTCGCCCTGGCAGCCTCCGCCGCCGTCGCCTACCTCAGGCCCGACCTGCTGGACCGCGTCGGACTGGCCGATCTGGCGCGGAGCCTCAAGAGCGCGGGCCTGCTCCCGTCGGCGCCTCAGTCCGGGTCGGAGGCTCCGGCGCCGGCGGCCCCGGCTCCGGCAGGCCCCGCCGTGGATCTCCCCTCGCCGCTGCCCGAGGGTGAAGTGGTCACGATCTCCGTCATCACCGACCCGCCGGGGGGGCGCATCTATCTCGACAACAACGAGGTCATGGGTGACGCGATCACGCTGGCCAAGAGCGACAAGGCCTCGCACACGCTGGTCGGGGAGAACGAGTGTTTCGTGGATCGGACCACGGTGAAGGCGAGCCGCGAGGAGCCGGTCAGGATCGAGCTGAAGACGGCGAGGCTCGAGCCCGTGCGCGTGACCTCCACGCCGCCCGGGGCTGCGATCCTCCTGGACGGCCGGAGCGCCGGAGCGAGGACTCCCGCCGACATCAACGTGGAGCTCTGCCAGCCGCACACGATCGGCGCGCGCCTCGAAGGCCACCAGAACGTTTCCCGCGACTACGCCGCGGACACGGATTGGGTCTCCAGCTCGACCGTGGCGCTGGACCTCCCGACGCTGCCCGATGGCTTCGTCTCGATCAAGGCTCCCTACGCCCTGCGGGTGCTGGAGGGCGACACCCCCGTCGGGCGGGCGGGGGAGCGGCTCCAGCTCAAGGCGGGCAGCCACTCGCTGACATTCGTGAACGAGGACCTCTTCGTGCGGATCTCCGCGGAGGTCGAGGTGCGTCCAGATGACACCGTCACCCCTGCGGTAGAATTCCCCGGTGTCGGCGCCATCACCGTCCACGCCAACCCGAGCAGCGGAGAAATCTTCGTCAACGGGAAGAAGCTGGGATCGCCGCCCATCCTGGATTACTCTCTTGCGGAAGGCACCTACAAGATCAGGTATGTTCTTCCGACGGGCCAGAGCCAGGAGCAGACGGTTCTCGTGATCGAAGGGCAGCGCGCGCCCGTCAAGTTCATCCTCAAGTAGGCTCGGCCTTCCCCGGACCGGGAGCATGAACGGAATCGCACGCATCGGAGTGATCCTCGCCGCGGCCTCGCTGGCGGCCGCCTTCCCGCCCGCCTTTGCGCAGACCGCCGCCGACGCCGACCTGGCTCGCAGGACCTTCGACAACGCCGATCAGCTCATGCGGGAGGGCAAGCTCGAGCAGGCCGTGCGGGATTTCCAGCAGATCGTCCAGTCCTTCCCGGAGAGCGCCTGGGCTGACGACGCCCTGATGCGCCTGGGCGCGCAGCAGTATCCGGCCGCCTCGCTGTGGCAGCTCGGCTCCGTCGCCGTGAAGGGCCAGGAGGCGGCGCGCTCGTACTTCGAGCAAGTGCGAGAGCGCTACCCACAATCCGATTCGGCGCCGCAGGCGCTCTACCTTCTCGGGCTGCTCGCGCTCGAGCCTCAATCTCCGCGGCGCAACCTCGACGAGGCCTACGCGAGCTTCTCGCGCGTGGTCAACATCTACCCCGGCAGCCCCTGGGTGGGCAGGGCCCACGTCGGAGCCGCCTTCTCCGAGCTGGAGAAGCTGGGCTACGACAGGGCCATCCTCTCCCTGGAGCGCGCGCTTCAAGAAACCCCTCACGGCGCAGCCGCGGCCGAGGCGCAGTACTTCCTCGGGATCTGCAACGCCAGGATCGGGGACGCGGTCAGCTCCGCGGAGGCCTTCCAGGCCTGCCGCCTGGAGGCTCCGGAGGGGCCGGCGGCGCAGAGCGCCCTGGACTGGCTGACCCTCCTGTACCGGGTCCGCCTCCTGCCTGCTGCGGGCCGGCCGCCACGATACCAGCCCGCCGCGGCCTTCGTGCCGCAGCTCCCGGCCGGAGAGGATCTCCGGGGGGAGATCCACATGGCCGTCGCGCCTTCGGGCGACATCGTCGCCGCCGATTCCAGGCGAGGCGCGATCCTGACCTTCACGCGTGAGGGGCGGCTCGCAAAGAACGAGCCCTTCCCGGGCGCGATTCTCACCTCCTTCGACGCCTTCGGCGGCCTCGTCGTTTCCGGAGCCGGGAAGGTGACGGCTGGAGGCGAGAGCCTCGCGCCCCAGCGCAAGGACGGGGCGAAGCTCGAGCCGGTGGAGCGCATCGCCGGCTCCTGGCGAAGCACGCTCAACGAGCTCTACATCCTCGATCGCGGGGAGGGGGAGCTGCTCCTCTTCGGCAAGGACCTGTCGAGCCCGAGGGTGCTCGCGGGGGACAAGGCCTCGGGAGCGAGGATGCTCGCGATGACCGTTCAGCCCGGAGGCCGGGTGATCGTCCTCGACGGCAAGAGCCGCGGCCTCATGGTCCTCGATCGCGATCGCCTGGCGCCGCTGGCTCCCGGCGGCAAGGCGCTCACTTTCGAGGATCCCGTCGATGTGGCCTCCGATCCGCTCGGCAACCTCTACGTGCTGGACGCGAAGCGGGCGGCGGTGGATGTGCTCTCGCCCGATGGAGCCAGGCTTGCGTCCATCTCTCCCTCCGCCGGCGCGCCCCACGCGCTGGAGGAGCCGGGCTGCGTCGCGGTGGGGCCGAGTGGCGAGGTCTACGTCTATGACAAGCGCAAGCGAACGATCCTCCTCTTCGACTGAGCCCACCGTGAGGCGGCGCCTCGCGGTGCTGGCCGCGGCGCTTCTCATGGCGATCTCGGCTCCGCTCGGCCAGGTGGAAGAAGAGGACATCGCCTCGGCCATCGCGCATTACCGCGCGATGCTTCAGGAAGCGACCGGGCTCCTGGACTCGCTCGAGTTCGCCGGGGCCATCGAGTCGTACACGCGGCTCGTCGACGCCTACAAGAGCGGGCAGATGCCGACGGTGACCCCCGACGCTCGCCAGATCGTGGCTGAGGCCTGGGAGGGGCGGGCGGTCGCGCTGGCCAACCTGGGCCGCAACGACGAGGCATCCGCCGACTTCGAGGAGCTGATTCGCTTCGAGCCCGCCCACACGATCGATCTCGAGGGGATCTCCTCCAAGATCGTCGCCCTCTTCACGGGCGCCAAGAAGAAGCTCGCCGGGGTGCTGCGGATCGACACGGATCCGCTCGGGGCCGAGGTCCTCCTGGACGGCGTCTCCCTCGGCCCTTCACCCATCAGCGATCGGGACGTGCTGGCGGGGCCGCATAGCTTGAAGATCGTGCGAGAAGGCTTCGACGGGATCGAGGAGCCGATCCAGGTGGAGGCGGGAGGCAGGCTCGAACGCAGCCTCAAGCTGACGCCCAATGCGCGAGGCATCCGTGTGGCGACGCTTCCCCGGGAGGTCAAGGTCCTCGTGGACGGCGTCGAGAAGGGCTCGACCTTCGGCAGGGCCGGAGCGGAGTACGAGGATGTTGCCCGGGAGATGGGAATCGCCATCGCGGACCTCTCCGAGCCTCTCCTCGTCGCGAATCTCCCTCCGGGTGAGCACACCATGGCTCTCCGGAAGGACTGCTACGAGCCCGTAACGGTCAATGTCGACGTCAAGGTGGATCCGGCTGACAACGCGCCCGTGGCCTACAAGCCCTTCGTCCTCGAGCCGAGCAGGGGGAGCCTGAGAATCGCCTCCGAGCCTCCCGGGGCCGACGTGATCCTCGACGGTAAGTCCCGGGGCAAGGCGCCCCTCACGCTGGAGGGGCTCTGCTCCGGCCCGCACGATCTCGTCCTGGAGGCAGCCGGGCTCGGGCGATACGCGGGCGGCGTGGAAGTCAGGAAGAACCAGCAGGTGGAGATCAAGAAGGCGCTCCGTCTCACGATCGCAGCTTTCGACCTTCGTCCCGGCCTCTCCGAGGCCGAGAGCCTCGGCAGCGCGATGGGATCCCTGGAGCGCTACAACGTCGTGCGACCGGGCGGCGGAATCCCGGGTGACACTCCTCAGCGCGTCCGCCTGGAGATGGAGAGCTCGCGCGGCCGGGGCCTGGGCGGAGCGACGCTCAAGGACCTCTTCGCCTCGCTCAAGGTGGAGCTGATCCTGATCGCCCAGCCGGCGGGCGCGATTGGCGAGAAAGTGGAGGTCCTCCTCTACGGCCCTGCGCAGGACATTCCCGATCGCTGGACCCTCGAAGGCTCGGCGGGAGCTCCGTTCCGCGCGGTCTCGGCGGCCCTGGAGCGGGAGCTCCCCGTCCGCCAGCCCTGGAGCGGCATCAAGCTCATCGACGTGAGGGGAGAGAAGCACCCCATCGTGCTCGCCGTCACTCCGGGCAGTCCCGCGGCCGTCGCGGGAGTCGCGGCGGGAGATGCGCTGGCCTCCTTCGCGGGCTCGCCACTCGCCGGCTCCGCGGATTTCGAGGGAGCGCTGCGGAAGATGAACCCGGGGGAGACGGCCTCGGTCAGCGCGGAGGGCCCGGGGGGGTCACGCCGCCTCGAGATCGTGCTGAGGGAGACGCCGGTCATGCTGCCCATGCGGGACGCGACGATCCTCTACAACAAGGCCATCGCGGACCTGCGACAGGCCGCCGCGCTTGCGGGTGAGGATGCCGTCACCGCGGGCTATGCATGGTTGAACCTCGGGGTCGCGCTGATGCACTTCGATCAGTGGGAGGCTGCCATCCGGGACGCATTCAGGAACTCGCACCTTCCCGACGGCGCCGGGATCTCGATAGGAACGGTCCGGTACCTGACCGGCCTCTGCTACGAGCGGCTCGGCCTCAAAGCCGAAGCTCGCTCGGCCTTCTCGGAGGCCGCCTCCTCCGCGACCGCGACATGGGAATCGCACGACGGGCCCGCAATCGCCCCCGGCGCGAAGCGCCGCGCCGCTGCCCTTTCTGGCTAGCTCTAAGCCTTTCCAGAATAAAGGGTTATCGGATAGAAGGAGGGCCCGATCGCAGGTCTCTCTGTCCCTGGTTTCCCGCTTGACACCCCTTTCGGGTCGGCATATATTGCGCGAGCCGTAAAAAGCGGAACATTCGGAAAAAGGATATAAAAGTGGCGAAGGCCAAAGCACCTACCAGCCATTCGAAGCTCCTGACGACAGGCGAGGTCGCACGCTACTGCGACGTTTCCACGAATGCCGTCAAGAAGTGGATCCGCAATGGTCGCCTGAAGGCTTTCCGAACGCCCGGCGGTCACTTCCGGGTCGACAGCGAGGACTTCAAGGAGTTCCTGGTCCGGCACCAGATGCCGATCTACCCCGAGTTCTTCGAGAGAACCGCGCGAAGGGTCCTCCTCGTGGACGACGACTCCTCCGTGCGCGAGATGCTCGCCGAGGTCCTCAGGACCATGGAGATGGGTCTCGAGGTGGAGGAGGCGGGCGACGGCTACGAGGCGCTCCTGAAGGCCGGTCACTCCAAGCCCGACCTGCTCGTGCTCGACCTGAAGATGCCCCGGATGGACGGCTTCGAGGCTTGCCGCAGAATACGCGCCAACCCGGCGACCTCGGGGACCAAGATCCTCGCGATTTCCGGCTTCATGGACAACAACGCCCAGGAGGAGATCGTCCGCTGCGGTGCCTCCGATTACATGAAAAAACCCCTGAACATCGAGGAGTTCAGGAGCAAGATCGCGCGCCTGCTCGATTTCAGCACAGCCCAGGAGTGAGCCCAGGGGGTGGGCTCTGAACCAGCCGGGGGAGGGGAGCCTGAAGCCTTGGAAGACACCAAGACCGCCACGCAATACGACCTGAGCGACGCACAGACCCTGACCTTGAACGACCTGCGAGGTCTCCTGACCGAGAGCGCCGAGGTCATCCTCCGATCCCTTGGCGGCATCCCGGTGCCCGGCCCCGGGCTTGAGGCCGCACCCATCGACACGCGTCTCTTCGTGAGGTCCGTCGCCCCGCACCTCCGCATGAACTGATCTCGGGGCTTGACCGCCCCGTCGGGACCCGACAGGATCCGGGACACCGCATCCACCGCCGGCGGGCGCCGGCGGCCAGGAGGTTCGTCATCCGGATTCCGCCAGTTCACGCGGAGCTCGTGGGCTCGAGGCTACTCGCCGCGATCCTTGCGCTCGCCGCGGCCGGGGGGGTGACGCCGGTCTGGGGGGGAGTGGCCCCCGGGGCCAGCCCTGCCGCGGAGGCGCTCCCTCCGGCCGGCCAGGAAGCCGCCTCGTCCATCCAGGTCCCGGCCCCGGCGAGACAACTCCCGTGCCCTCCCGAGTCAGGGGGGCTCAGGCAGGCCCTTGCGGCACGCCTTCTCGCCGTGAACGAAGGGGCCATCCCGCCCGAGCCCCGCCGCGAAACTCCCCCCGGGACGAGGAAGTCCTTCTTCCGCTCGAGGGTTGGCGTCGTGCTCATGATCGTGGCGGGTGCCATCCTGGTCGGCTCCGCGGCGAAGAATTCCATCCTTGAAGATCCCTGACCCCGGCACACTCCCCTTCAGTATTCTCCTTGACGGCGATGACGAGGGCCGTAGTATTCGGCAGTCATCGCCGGTTTCAGTGAACCTGATCGTCGGGAGGGAGTGATCTTGAAGCGAATCGCGTTCATGGGGTCTGCGGCTCCCTTGTGGTGTGCCGTGTTGGTTCTGCTGGTCGCTCCCAGGGCACCCGTCATCGGTGCCGAGCCGGCAGCTCAGCTTCCGCCAGAGGCGGCAGGCTCCGGTGCCCTCCATCTGCTGAGCGTGATTCTCAGCAGCGATCTGGCGGCAACGGCCATCGCCGAGACCGACGACGATGCGAGCCCGAGCCGTCCTGGGCGCGGGCGCGGCCGTCCTCCCGACCTGCCCCCCGACCACCGGGGAGGCCCGAACCCTCCGGGGCATGGAGGTGGCCCTCCTCCCGGCAACGGTGGCGATGACCCGCCAGGGCAGGGCGATCTCGATCCGCCCGGCCATGGGGGGGACGGCCCACCGGGTCGCACAGGAGATCCGCCCGGACAGGGCGGCGGCTCTCATCCAGGGGATGGGAAGGGGGGTTCGGGAGCGGGTCCAGGCGCATCTGATCCGCCCGGGAAGGACAAGGGCAACGGCCAGGGAAACGGCTCAGGGCCCCCGGGAGAGCCGGGGGCCAAGGGCGGCCGAGGCCACTAGCCGCAGACCAGCGGGGGCGGGTGCAGAGGCAGTCCGTGAAAGTGGTGCAGTCTGCTTGACCGTGGCTGGCGGCCCGATAGAATAGCCCGGCCTGCGATCCACCTCTTCAGTTCAGGCCAGTCCAGATGGAGCTGCCATGATTGTCGGTCTACGGGGAAGATTACCGTGCGTGCTCGCCCTTGCGGCGGTGATGGTCTTCCCCGCTTCTGTCACCTCTCCGATCGCGGCCGATTCCGGCACGGATCTCACCGGAACCGTCCTGCACCAGGATGGCATCAGCCCGGCGCGCAACGTCACGGTCCGGCTCAGGGATCGCACCTCCGGCCAGGAATTCTCGAGCCGGCAGACCGATGCCACGGGAAGGTACGAGATCCAGGAAGTGCCGGACGGTGAGTACACGATCGTCGTGAGCACCGGTGGCGGCGAGTTCATGCTGCCCAGCAGGGTCACCATCGCGGGGGGGCAGCCCTCTTCTATCACCTTGATCATGACCCCGGCCGCCTCGGAGGCCGCAGGCTCTTCCGGCTCCGGAACGGCGCGCAGCGGCGGAAAGGCCGCCATCCTGATCCCGACCATCGGCGGCATCCTGGTGGCTGCGTTCGCGGCGGACCAGTTGTTCGAGAAGGACGAAGACGCGAGCCCGAAACTGCCCTGAAGCATGAACTCATCCCGCCCCGCCGGCGCGGGGCTCATACGCAAGCTCGGTCCCGCCTGCGGGCGCTCGCCGGGACGCAGGCCCACGTGGAGGAGAGGCGCATGCAGGGAAGGATGAGAGTTTTTGCGGCGGCGCTGCTGATCGCGGCGCTTCCGCTCGGGACGTTGCCACCGCTCGCGGCTGACACAGAGGGCCCGGCGTCGCTGGAAGGGAAGGTGATCGCGGGGGCCGGCGGGCCCGTGACCGGAGCCGTGGTCATGGTTCGCAGCCTGGACGACGCTCGCGAGCATGCGAGCGTGCCCACGACGGAGGACGGCACCTATCGCCTCGTGGGGCTTCCCGCGGGCGAGTACGAGGTGGCCGTCCAGACGGAGAAGGGGATCTACCTTGGAGCGCGCTCACTTCTTGTCACCGCGGTCACGCCCCAGAGCTACTCCTTCAGGATCGAGGACCGGCCCGGCTTCGATCCTGCGTCGCTTGCCGAGGCCGGACCCGAAGGTGCCGGCACGGGTGAGGCCAAGCAGACGCCGAAGCGGCCCAAGACCAAGGGCCAGGGCCAACCCGGCCTCGGATGGAGCAACCCGCTCGTCGTGCTGGCCGCCGGGCTCGCTTTCGTCATCGCGACAGGCGCCCTCATCGATGCGGCTGACGGCGACAACAACGAGGACGATGACGGAAGCCCGGGCGGTCCCTGAAGCCAGTATCGGAAGAGGCCCGGCAGCCCCGGCCCGGGCCCTCTTCCTCCTCGCCTCCGGCCTGTGCGCGTGCTCTCTCGCGCTGGCGGCCCCGGATCCCGAGGTCCCGCCGGATCCCGATCTCTCGATCGATGCGCTGCGGAAGGTGGGCCCGCTCTGGCTCGGCCCCTATTTCAACCTCAGGGACGTCGGGTACGACGACAACGTCTTCTTCGACTCCAGGGAGGGAGAAGGGGATTTCACGGCTACCGCCGTCCCGGGGCTGCGCGCGCTCCTTCGCACGGGCCATCGCGGCGGAGTGGCTTTCGGCCAGGAGCTCAGCTACGTCGCCTTCAAGAACAACAGCCAGCTCGATCACTGGAACAGCGATTCGAGAGCGAGGGGCATTCTGTTGATGGGCCCCTCCGTGCTCTCGCTGGAAGAGCGCTTCCGCTCCGATCGTGAGAGGCCCTCCAACGAGATCGACACGCGCGTCCGGCGCAGCGTCAACGAGCTCACCGCCATGGCGCGCATCCCGCTGCGGGACCGGCTCGGCGGCCACGCGTCGCTCCGCGCGGGCTCGATCCGCTACGTGGATGGGGAGGGGATCGACGACATCAAGGAGCGCCTCGACCGGGACAACCGCACGGTCGAGCTGACGGGAGAGATGCGGGTTCGTCCCCGGACGACGGCCACCCTCGAGACGATCCTCGACGACGTGAACTTCCGCAGCCCGGAGCAGGTCCGCGACACCCGGTCGATCACCGTCCTGCCGGGGCTGCGCCTCGACGCCTCCGCACCGATCTCGGGCGAGGTGAAGGCCGGAGTCGTGAGCCTGAACGCGCCCGGGGGGAGGCTCGATCCCGGCGACCCGAACTCTCCCATCCCGGCGGACTACAAGGGCTTCGCGGGAGAGGGCGCCGTCGCCGCGCGCCTCGGGAATGCCTCGCGGCTGAAGCTCGAGGCGGAGCGGGCCCTGCCCTTCTCCATGCTCGAGAACAACCTCTATGCCATCCAGACCACGTGGGCCGCGGGCTTCGAGAGGTTCTTCTCGCGGAAGCTGAGCGCCGAGCTGCGGTACGGGCGGACGCTCTACCACTATCCGGAGGAGCTGATCGATGCCGACGACTCGAAGAGGACGGAAGCACGCACGAGGGACGATCGACTGAAGACCTGGGAGATGAAGCTCTACTACAGGCTGGGCGACGACTTCGCGTTGACGGGGAGCGTCCAGCGCCAGAGGCGGGATTCCACGGATGATTCGCTCGACAGAGATCGCGATCTCATCACCTTCGGCACGTCGCTGCTCCTGTAGCGGCCGGTCCGCGGAGCAGGCCGGGCCCGTGAGAGCGCGCGGGCAGGCTGCCGGCGCGTTCCTTCGCGCGGAGGCGGCGCTCCGAGGTGTGCTCATTCTCGTGCTCGTCTTCGTGCTCGCGGAGGCGCCCGCCTGGTGCGCGGAGCCCGGAGCGGAGAGCCCCGCCCTGACGGCCGTCGTCTCGGCGCCCGGTGGCGAGAGCTGGCTTCTCGCCTGCCGCGGGAATCCCTCTCACCGGATCCTGGAGGGGGCGGGTGGACGCGTCGTGAGCGTCGAGCTGGCGGGAGTGCTCGTCGAGGTAGGCCCCGAGGATCTCCCCCAGCCCTCCGGCCCCGTTCGCGCGATTGCGCTCGGCGCGGCGGCCGAGGGGGCGAGGGTCGATTTCACGCTGGAGCGGCCCTCCGCGGCCATGATCCGCTCCGTGCCGGAAGGGCTCCAGCTCAGGTTCGTTCCACGCGAGGAGGGAGGGGATGCGGAGCCCGGAGCGGCCCGCCCCCTGGGCACGGAGGATCTCCTCGAGATCACCGTCTTCGAGGTCCCCGATCTGAATCGCACGGTGAGGGTCGGTGAGTCCGGCGCGGTCTCTCTTCCCCTCGTGGGCGAGATCCACGCGGCCGGCCTCACGCCGCGCGAGCTGGAGCTGAAGATCCGCGAGATGCTCGACGGCACGTACGTCAGGGATCCCCACGTCTCGGTCTTCGTGCAGGAGCATGGCAGCAAGAAGGTCTCCGTCCTCGGGGCGGTCGGCAAGCCCGGCGTCTACGAGATGCTGGGCCCCCGCACCCTGCTCCAGGTGATCGCGCAGGCCGGCGGCCTCACGCAGGAAAGCGGGGCCGAGCTCTTCGTGATCCGCGCATCGCCCGGAGGGGGCCACGATCGGATCCCCGTCCCCATCGATTCTCTAATGACGAGCCGGGATCCCTCGCTGAACCTCCCCATCGAGCCGGGAGACGTCGTCAGCGTCCCCCCCGACCGGATCCTCCAGATCTACGTGGACGGCGCCGTCCGCGACCCCGGGCGGATCGAGCAGGCGGCCAGCCGGGAGATCACCGTGATGCAGGCCATCGCGAAGACCGGAGGCGCGACGGAGCGGGCGAACCTCAAGAAGGTCCTGATCCTCCGCCGCGGGCCTTCGGGGACCAAGACGAGCTTCACGGTGAACCTGCTCAGGATCCGCAGCGGAGAGGAGCTGGATCCGGTCCTTGCCGACGGCGACGTGGTCGTGGTCGCCGAGACCTTCTTCTAGGAGATGGGATGAGGGAAGCGGAGCCCAGGGAAGCTCACCTGCTGGACTACTGGCGCATTCTCGTCAAGCGCCGGTGGGTCGTCTACACCTGCCTGGCCGTCACGGTGACGACCGTGATGCTCCGCTCCCTGCTGATGGAGCCGGTCTACACGGCGACGACGACGCTCCAGATCGAGCGGCAGAACCCCAACGTGCTGCCCTTCCAGCGCGTGGCGACGGACGGCGGCGATCAGTTCTTCGGCTTCTACGAGACCCAGTACGGCCTCATCACCAGCCGCCGCGTGGCCCGTGAGGTGATCCGCGCCCTCGATCTGCCGCATCACCCGGAGTTCCGCGTCGAGGCCCCCGGCCGCGTCGATACGGGGCTGACCCCCGAGGAAGTGGCCGAGGGGGCCCGCATCAACCGCTTCCTGGAGCGCCTGAATGTCTCGCCTGTGAGCAAGAGCCGGCTCGTCAACGTCTCGTTCTCCTCCCGGGATCGGGTGCTCTCCGCGAAGGCCGCGAACCAGGTCGCGGAGACCTACATCGCCTTCAACACGCAGGCCGAGTACAACACGACGGAGCAGGCATCCACGTCGCTGGGCGAGCAGGTGACCTCCCTCCAGGGCGAGATCCAGGAGATGGAGAAGCGCCTCCAGGCCTACGCCACCGAGCACGGCATCGTCCCGATCAACGAGACCCAGGACATCACGCTGCAGAACCTCACGGACCTCAGCAAGTCCCTCACCGCGGCGCGGGGCGTCCGCATCGAGAAGGAAGCCAGGTTCGCCTCCCTCGAGGAATCGGCGCCTCAGGACGTGAAGGAAGTGAGGGAGAGCCGCCTCATCGGCGACCTCGCTGCCAAGCGGATCGAGCTGGCCCGCCGCCACGCGGAGCTGTCCGAGAAGTACGGGCCCGCGTGGCCCGAGCTCTCGCGCGTGAAGGGGGAGCTGGGGGAGATCGATCAGAGAATCGAGAGGGAGAACCGCGCGGTCTACGGGCAGATCCTCGGCGCCGCCGAGGCCGACTACCGGGCATCGAAGAAGGAGGAGGCCGGGCTCGAGAAGGCGCTGGAGGGGCTCAAGGGGCTGTCGCAGGCGCTCAGCCTCAAGGAAATCGAGTACCGCACGCTCAAGAGCGAGATCGAGAACCGCCGGCAGATGCTCGAGGCGATCCTCAGGCGCCAGGGTGAGGCCCGCACGACGGCGGGGATGAACGAGGTCACGAGCAGCAACGTGCGCATCGTGGATCGGGCCGAGATCCCGGTCCGGGCCAGCAGCCCCCGGAGCGGGATGAACTTCATCCTGAGCTTCGCGAGCGGCCTCGCGCTGGGGATCGGGCTCGCGCTCTTCTTCGAGTACGTGGACAAGTCCGTCAAGAGCGGCGAAGAGGTCCATGCCCTGACCGGCCTTCCGGTCCTCGGCGTGATCCCCATGTGGCGCCCCGACGGCCCGCGCCTGCGCCTCGTGAGATCCAACGGCACCGAGGAGGCGCGCGCGACGGCCACCGTGGGGCTCATCGCCCACGAGAATCCCGCCTCGAAGATCTCCGAGGCGGTTCGCGAGATGCGGACCACTCTCCTCGTCTCGAGGCCCGGCGGGCCGCCGCGGATGATCCTCGTGACCAGCTCGCAGCCCAGCGAGGGCAAGACGGCCATCAGCGGGAACCTGGCCGTCTCCCTGGCGCAGGCGGGGCGCCGCGTCCTGCTCGTGGACGCCGACATGAGAAAGCCGCGCCTCCATGCGATCTTCGGGCTCTCGAACGGAACGGGCCTCTCCACGGCTCTCGGCGGGTCCGGGACCGACGGCCTGGCCATCCAGCCCACGCGCGTGGAGGGGCTGGACATCCTCGCCAGCGGGCCGCCGCCGCCCAACCCGGCTGATCTCCTGAACTCGAACCGCTTCGCCGAGATCGAGAGCCGGCTCCTGGCGGCCGGCTACGACCACATCATCTTCGACTCCCCGCCGGTCCTCGTCGTGGCGGACGCCTGCATCATCGCCGCGCGGATGGAGTCGGTCATCGTCGTGGCGTGGGCCGGAGTGACAGGGAGGGACGCGCTGGAGCACGCCGTCGGGAAGCTGAGGCAGGTGAAGGCCCAGCTCACGGGCGCCGTCCTGAACAAGGCCGAGCCGGAGAGCCGCTACTACGGAAGCTACACGGAGACGGCCAGGGAGCAGGCGGAGCTCGCGGCGCTGGAGCGCAGCGCCTCGAGCGCCTCCAGTGACGCCGGGACGGGCACCGATCCGCGTGCCTGAGGTGGGGGATGACGACAGAGAGGCTCCTGCTCGGCGGCGTGATCGCCCTGCTCCTGCTCGCGCCGCTTCCTTTCGGCGCCGTCGAGCCCTCATGGAGTGCCGCGCTCGTCGTCGCCTCGGCCATCCTCGCCGTCATCTGGATCGTCGGACGCTGCCGCAGGGGGCTCCCGGCCCTTCCCTGGCGTGAGCCGGCGCTCCTCGCGACGGCCGCCTTCGCGGCCGTCGTGGCAGCCCAGCTCGTCCCGCTCCCGCCCGCGCTCGGTGCTTCCCTCTCCCCGGCGGCCGCATCGCTCAGAGCCGAGCTGGAGCCGGGGGCGGCCGGACGCATGAATGAGCCCGGCGGGGCCCCGGAGCCTGCCCCCGCCGAGGCGGGTCGCTGGCGGCCCCTCTCGCTCCACACCTGGGCCACGCGCCAGTCCCTCTCCCGCTTCGTGGCCTGCTCCCTCGTGGCGCTCATGGCGCTGGATCTCGCCATGCAGGGCGGGCCGCGGCGCGCACTCGCCTGGGCGCTCGTGGCCGGGGGCGGCTTCCAGGCCGTCTACGGCCTCGCCGAGCACCTCAGCGGGCGCCAGCACATCTTCGGCTACGCCAAGCAGTACTACGCCGAGATGGCGACCGGCACCTTCATCAACAAGAACCACTATGCCGGCTACCTGGCCATGTGCCTGCCCTTGGCGCTCGCGATGGCGGCGGGCCTCTTCCCGAGGCTGCACCCATCGGAGCAGATCCCCCTTCTCCAGCGCGTCGCCGCGCTGCCGGGGCGGAAGATCTTCTCCGCGGCGATGGTCCTGATCGTGGCAGTCCTGATGGCCACGGCCCTCGGGTCGTCGCGATCGAGGGCGGGGATGGCCTGTGCCATGGCGGGGCTTCTCGCGGCGGGGATGGCGGCCGCCGTCAGCCGGAAGAGAAGAGCCTTCGCCGTCGCGGCGGCGCTCGCCGTGGCCGTGACGCTGCTGCTCTTCTTCAGCCAGAGCCGCGGCTCCATCATCCTGGACGACTTCAGGGTGGCGCCCGACTCGATGACCGGCCAGGTGGGACGCTGGGAGATGTGGCAGCAGGCGCTCGTGATGGCCGCGGCCTTCCCGCTGACGGGCACGGGGCTAGGCAGCTTCCAGTACGTCTTCCCCGGCTTCCGTGCTGCGGGAGCGGGGGTCTTCCTCGCCCACGCGCACAACGACTACCTCGAGGCCCTCGCGGAGACGGGCTGGACGGGCCTGGTGGTCCTCGGGGCCGGAGTCCTTCTCGTGACGCGCTCCCTGATCCGAACGCGCCTCGAGCGGGACGCCTTCGGCCCGCTCGGCCCGGCCGCCCTCGCGGCCGTCCTCGCGATAGGACTTCACTCGCTGGTGGATTTCGACCTTGCCATCCCCGCGAACGCCGTGACCTTCGCGGCCGCCTGCGGGATCCTCATCGCATGGCGCCGGCAGGCCGGAGCCGCGGCCGTTCCCGCCCGCGCACGGGTGGCGGTGCCGTCATCGTGGATTCCGAGGAGCCTCGCTCCGGCGGCGGGGATGCTCCTTGTGGCGGCCTCCGCGATAGTTCCCACCGTGGCCGCGCTCTCGGAAAGCCATGTCGTGGAGCGTGCGATGCTCGACGGGAAGCCGGACAGCTCCATGCGATGCCGCACCCGGGCCTGGGTGGCCCGCACTCTGGACGGGGACAACTCGGAGCGGCTCTTCACGGAAGCGGCGGCGCTCGGAAGGGTGGCCGTCGCGGACCTCCAGGCCCTGAGCGAACAGCTCGCGACCGGAGGTGCCCTCGACGAGGCGAGAGCGCGGAAGGTGGGCACTCTCCTGGGTGAGGCGATGCAGCGTCAGGAAAATGGGATCCGCCACGCGCCCACCTACCCCCAGGGGCATCTCTACCGGGGCCATCTCGCGGCCGCTCTCTGCGCGGCTCGTGAGTTGCGGGGCGGCGACGAGAGCGCCTGTGTCCAGGCGGGCGCGCAGGATCTCAGGACGGCCCTGAGGCTCAACCCGATGAGCGCGTCGACCCACGCCAAGGTGGCCCGCTTCTACATCCGGGCCTGGCCGCTGCTGGACGATGATGCGCGGCGGGAGGCGCTCGCGGTCATCGAGAGGGCGGCAGAGATGAACTCCGCCGATGCGGCACTGCAGCAGGCGCTCGTCGCGGCGAAGGGCGAGGTGAAGGGATGAGGGGCTGGCGGCGGGACATCCGCCTCCTGACGATGCTCGTGGATCTCGCGGCCATCATCGCGGCCTACCAGGCCGCGCAGATGCTGCGGGTCTCCCTGAACCAGTTCTTCAAGGCCCAGATCGACGTTCCGCAGATCGACTACCTCATTCCGCCCCTTGGACTCGTCGTTCTCCTCTGGGTGGGCGCGGCCCCCTGGATAGGCCTCTACCGGACGCGCCGCGGTCCCCGGCTGCTCACCACGATCACGCAGGTCGTGGAGGCGATGGGTCTCGTCCTCGTCCTGACGATCGTGGCGACCTTTTTCTTGAGGGACTTCGGGACGGATCTCTCCCGCTCCTTCGTCATCCTCCTCGGCACCCTTGGTGTCTTGTTGATGCTCGCCGGCAGGGCGATTCTCTTCCTGGCCCTGAAGGCCGCAGGCTGGCGTGCCCTCGGGCCCCAGCGCGTCCTCATCGTGGGCACGGGCGCCGCCGCCGCCGCGCTCATCGGGAGGATCGAGAAGACCGCCCCCGACTCCGCGCGCATCTGCGGCGTCGTGACGCCCGAGCCGGGGACAGGAGCCGGCGTCCTCGGCAACCCCGTCCCGGTGCTCGGCTCCCTCGCCGACCTCGGCATCATCATCAACCGGCACGCCATCGACCGCGTGATCGCCGTCGAGAGCGAGATCTCCGCGGAGCACCTGGGGGAATGCATCTCGACCTGCACGCGGATGGGAGTGCCGGTCAACCACACCGCTGGCGTCATCCACGAGGGCTCCATGCGGATCGCTCTCACCGAGGTCGGCACGGTCCGCCTCGTGGAGCTGAGGGGCGTGGAGTTCACGAGGCTCCAGGACCTCTCCAAGCGAATCTTCGATCTGGCGGCGGCGGGTCTGCTCCTCGTCGTGGGGAGCCCCTTCCTCCTCGCGCTGGCCGCCCTCGTGAAACTGACCTCGCCGGGCCCGGTGCTCTACGTCGCACCGAGGGTGGGCCGAGGCGGGCGCTACTTCAAGTTCTACAAGTTCCGCACGATGGTGGCCGACGCCGGCGATCGGCGAGCCTCCCTTGCCGCGCGCAACGAGAAGCAGGGGCACCTCTTCAAGATCGGCGACGACCCGAGAGTGACCCCCATCGGCCGCTTCATGAGGCGCTTCAGCCTCGACGAGCTGCCGCAGCTCGTCAATGTACTCATCGGCGAGATGAGCCTCGTCGGCCCGAGGCCGCTGCCGGCCGAGGATCTCGACCCGGACGGCCTCAGCAGCGAGCACCGCGCCTGGGCGCAGGACCGCGCCAAGGTGCGCCCGGGCATCACGGGCCTCTGGCAGGTGCGGGGGCGCAGCGACGTCCGTTTCGAGGAGATGATCCGGTACGACATCCTCTACGTCCGCGGGTGGAGCTTCCGCCTCGACCTCCAGATCCTCCTCGAGACCCTCCCGGCCGCCCTCGGGGGGAGGGGCGCATGCTGAGCGGCCCGCGACCCGCCAGGGCACCTCGCCCCCGGATGATTGCTCAGGGCTCGGCCGTCGAGCCCACCGCCCCATCGGGGACGTGGCCCACAGGCCCGGTGCCCTCGGAGAGGATTCTCGGGGCCGCGCCAGCTCCCGCTCGCGCGACACTCGGGAGTGCCGGTCACGCTCCGGCTCGATTTCGCGTGTTGGGGATCCCGGTGGATGCCGTCCAGATCCCCGGTGCCGTCGAGCGCATGCTGGGCTGGATCGAGGCGGGGGAGCGAGGCCGCCTCGTCGCGGTCACCGGAATGCACGGCGTCACCGAGGCGCTCGGTGACCCGGAGACACGCGAGGCGCTCCTGGCCGCGGACCTCGTCGTCCCGGACGGCATGCCTCTCGTCTGGCTTGCACGAATGAGCGGCCATCCGCTCAAGCGGCGCGTCTACGGTCCCGAGCTGATGCTCGAGTTCTTCGAGTCCGCAGCAAGCCGCGGCTGCCGCCACTTCCTGTATGGCGGCGCCCCTGGGATCGCAGATGCGCTTGCGGCGCGACTGGCGGAGCGCTTCCCCGGCACGGTGATCGCGGGGACCCTGTCTCCGCCCTACCGCACACTGAGCACCTCTGAGCGTGAAGAGGTCTGGAAGACCATCTCGGCGACGCGGCCCGACGTCGTCTGGGTGGGGCTGAGCACACCGAAACAGGAAAAGTGGATGCAGGAGAGCCGCGGGAGGCTCGACGTGCCGCTTCTCGTGGGCGTCGGTGCGGCCTTCGATCTGAACTCGGGGCGCCTGAGGCAGGCGCCGGAGTGGATGAGGGAGAACGGGCTCGAATGGCTCTTCAGGCTGGCGCGGGAGCCGCGGCGCCTGTGGAGGCGGTATCTCGTCCAGGGCCCCCGCTTCGCCTACAACGTCGCCCTGGAGCGGATGCGCCTGAGGCGCTTCGACTGAAGGGGCCCGGCCGGGCCGGGATGGAACACGGGGGATGGTCGTGATGGATTGGAAAGGATTACCGGTGCTCGTCACCGGAGGCGCCTCGTTCATCGGCTCGCACCTCGTGGACGTGCTCGTCGAACGGGGAGCCCGCGTCACGGTTGCCGACGACCTCAGCAGCGGCCGGCTGGAAAATCTCCAAGCCCACCTGGCCTCGGGCAGGGTCGAGCTGATGAAGGCCGACCTGAAGCGGCAGGAGGCAGCCGAGGCTGCCGTCCGCGGGCAGAAGCTCGTCTTCCACCTCGCCGCGGACCACGGGGGACGGGGCTACGTGGATCTCCACCAGGCCGCCTGCGCCCGCAACCTGATGCTGGACGGGATCCTCCTTGAGGCCTGCCGGGCGGCGGGCGTCGAGAAGGTCGTCTACGCCTCTTCCGGCTGCGTCTACCCCAACCACCTCCAGGAGGATCCGGGCGAGATCCTCTACCTGACCGAGGAGATGGTCGGCCCCCCCTTCGACGCCGACAACACCTACGGCTGGGCGAAGCTCATGGGGGAAATGACCCTCAAGGCCTACCACCGCGACTTCGGAATGAAGTCCGCCTCGTGCCGCTACTTCACCGTCTACGGGCCCCGGGGCGTCGAGAACCACGCCGTCATCGCGATGATCGCGCGCGCCTTCGTCGGGCAGAACCCCTTCGAGGTCTGGGGGACCGGGGAGCAGATCCGCAACTGGACCTACATCTCCGACATCGTCAGCGGGACGATCGCGGCCGCCGAGCGCATCGACGACGCCACCGCCGTGAACCTGGGCACGATGGAGAGGATCCGCGTCATCGACGCCGCGCGCGACGTGCTGCGCTCCATGGGCAAGGAGGCGAAGCTCGTGACGCGCCCCGACATGCCCACGGGCCCCTACAACCGCGTGGCCGACAACGCGCTCGCAAAGCGCCTCCTCGGCTGGGAGCCCCAGGTCATGTTCAAGGAGGGCCTCCAGCGCACGATCGACTGGTACGTGAAGTCCCGGGACCGCAAGGTGGTCGCCGCCTCGCTCGAGGCGATGCTCGCGGAGAGGTAGGCGCCGCCCCCGAGTCGTTGTAGGGAGGGACCCATGGCCAGGATTCAGGTTCGATACTGCGTGTACTGACTGTCGGGGGTGCATGCCGCCCGGGTGGCGGCGCGAATCCGGCGGGAGCTGAAGACCGAGGTCGAGATGGTCCACGGCCGCTACGGCGAGTTCAAGATCCTCGTGGACGGGGAAGTCCTTATCGACGCCGGCGCGATGGCCTTTCTGGGCGTGCTGCCGACCGGGAAGAAGGTCGTGGAAGCGGTCAGGAAGCGGCTCGCGGCATGAGAACCGCTGAGAGGCAGGACCCATCAGAAGCGGCCCGATGAACCTGCTCGGGATTCCGGACAAGGCACGCCGTCTGCCTATTCTGGGGACACTCGTCGGTGGCCTCGTTCGAGGGATCCGGCGGGTCACCTTCCCGGGATCCGAGAAATACTGGATTGGCTACTATCGGAGCGGGGGAGACTCCGGGCCGGGCTCCTACGCACCAGAGCTGGTCAGGTTCAAGACGGATCAAATGAACCGGTTCATCAGCGAAAGGAGGATCGGATCGGCCATCGAGTTCGGATGTGGCGACGGTCACCTCTTGGAACAGATTCAGTACTCAATCTACCTCGGATTCGATGTCAGTCCGGCGGCGGTCGAGAAATGCAGAGGGCTCTTCTCCAAGGACCCTCGCAAAGCGTTCAAGCTTGTCAGTGAGTACCAGGAGGAGCGGGCGGAGCTTTCCGTGTCACTCGACGTCATTTACCACCTTGTGGAGGATGGTACCTACCGTGAGTACATGGAACGCCTCTTCCGGACGTCGACTCGCTACGTCGTGATTTACTCAACGGACTCCAATACGCAGCCTCGATGGCGGGCGCCGCACGTGCTCCATCGTAGATTCACAGACTTCGTCAGTGAACGGCTGCCAGGCTGGAGTGTGACCGAGCACGTACCGAATCCTTTCTCGATATCGGATGAGAGGGACCGACGGACCCTGCCGGACTTCTACCTTTTCGAGCGAAGCTGACTCGGCGGGACGCGGATGGAGAAGTGCGGGCTCGTCCGGCTTTCAGACCTTCAGGATTCGCGCCGGGCGTCTGCTTTCAGGGAGATGGAGCGATTCTCGGCTCCGTTCCTCAGGGATCGAGAACGGTGGTGGCCCGACGTGCCCTGGCCACCGGATGCTCTTCACCAGTGGAGCCGGCAGTACGAGTATCCCTGGATTCTCCACCATCTCGCGGAGCTGGGGGAGACGAGCGGCCGGATACTCGACGCAGGCTCGGGAATCACCTTCTTCCCCTTCTATCTCAAATCGCGGGGACTCCGGGTCAGGTGTTTCGACGGGGACGAACGACTGGGCGCTGCCTTCGTGGCGCGGAATGAACTGTTGCCGGCCCGACTACGCGTTTCTCTGGAGATCGGAGATCTTGGCAGGCTGCCCTATCGATCGGCATCGTACTCGACTGTCATCTGCGTTTCCGTCCTGGAGCATCTCCCGCTGAAGGCGGCCGAGGCGGCTCTCGCGGAATTCCACAGGGTCCTCTCGCCGAAGGGAATCTGCCTGATCACCGTGGACGTCTCCCTCGAGGCTGCCGGCGGCGAGAGTTTCCTGAATCCAGGGAATCTCGAGGCTTTCCGGTCCACCTTGATTCGTAGCGGTCTCGAGCCGCTATTCGATAGTGACTCGACCAATCACTCGCCTGATCTGCTGTCGACGGATGCCTTCAGAAGCCAGCCGGACCACCTCCCGTGGAATCACTCCACGGCCCGAACAATGGCGGGCGCGCTGAAGCACTGGACGAAGACCGCCGTGCTCAGGAGGCGGACCTTCCACTCGATCGGGCTCGCCGTATTCGCATGCCGCCGGGCCGCTCGACGGGACGGATCTCTCTGAAGAAGAGGCGGCGATACGGGATCAGGAAGGAAGCTGCGACCCGTCGATCGCAACCTTGTAGATGCGCATGAGGTTTTCGAACCCCGCTCTGGGCGTGTAGCGCGCCTCGTACTCCCGTCGTGCGGCGGCGCCCATCCGTTGGAGGCCGCCGGGCGTGGAGAGCAGCCGCTCGATCGCTCCGGCGAGACTTCCAGGATCTGCGGGGCGGAACAGGCTTCCGGTCTCTCCCTCCCGCACCAGCTCGGCGAGCGCGCCGTGGCTCGCGGCGACGACGGCTCGGCCTGCGGCATAGGCTTCGATGACCGCACGACCGAACGTCTCGTAGCAACGGGAGGGCACCACGATGCAGGCGGCGCCGGCCACCTCGGCGGTCATCTCGTCGCCCGTCAGGTGTCCCGCGAACACGGACTCTGCGTATCCCAGCTCCGACGCGAGGCGCCGCAGGCCAGCCTCCTCGGGTCCGCTCCCCGCGAGACGCAGTCGCGCTCTGAGGGCAGGCGTCGCGCACGCCCTCAGGAGATCCTCCGCTCCCTTCTCCTCGGACAGCCTCCCGATGAAGAGGGCCTTCCCATCGGGGGGAGGAGGAGGAACCGCTCCGGGATCGCGGGTGAAGTTGGGATTGACCACGATCCTGTCAGCCGGCAGCCCGCCAGCGATGAGCCTCGACCGGGCGAAGTCGGACGGCGTGATGAAGAGCCTGACGTCCCGAGTCCACGTCCCGCGCGAGCGGTGCCAGGCGAGCATGGCTGCAACGACGGATGTTCTGGCGCGGGAGCCCTGGTAGCAGGCGTGCGCGATCCCTGGCCAGGCGACCGCCCGGCCGACGCAGTCGTTGCAAGGACGCCCGTCGCGAAGCAGCGTCGCCTTGGGGCAGATGAGCCGGTAGTTGCGCAGCGCCTGGATGACGGGGATCCCTTCGTCCCGGCAGGCCTCGTAGACGGAAGGCGAGATCAGCGGGAAGGTGTTGTGAAAGTGGGCGAGAGCGGGCCGGTGCTGCTTCAGGAGCCGCCGGACATCCTCCCGGGAGTCGCCCGCCCGGATTGCGCGAAAGCCGAGCGTGAGCATCCGTCGTGTCGAGTATCCGGCGATCTCGCGGCTGTCCCGGCGGTACGTGATGACCTCGATCCCGTGTGATCTGAGGAGCTCGCTTTCGACCTCGAATGAGGTGTTCTCACCGCCGGGCTCCCGGTAGTCGTTGTGACCCAGCAGAACACGCAACGCAGGAGCTCCCATCAGAGGGACATCCCATGGCGCCGGATCCACTCGACGAGGACGAAGAGGGCCCACACTCTCGACCATGGCACCCGTCGCGGGTTCTCCAGGTGACCGCGCAGGATCTCGTGCACGGACTCGGGTCGCAGCCCGGCCCGGACGAGCACGGAATGATCCGAGAGCGACTCGCGAAGCATGCGCTCGCCTTCCTTCGCGCGGAGCCACCTGGTGAAGGGCATGATGAATCCCTGCTTCGGTCTCGGCGACCAGGCTCCATCCAGGATCGGCCCCATGAGGCGCCTCTCGAAGCGCTTCTCAGGCGGCGAGGCGCAGCGGAGCCGCCCTGGGAATCGAAGCGCCTCCTCGACGAAGCGATGGTCCGTGAATGGGGCTCGGACCTCGAGCGAGCTGGCCATCGCCATGCTGTCCGTGTCCCTGAGGCAGCGCTCTCCCAGGAAGAGACGCATTGTGGCGATCGTGAAGAAGTCCCCCGGGTCCGGGTCGGACTCGGGGATCTGCGTGCGCAGGAAGGCGACGAAGGAGGCCGGCAGTCCCAGTGCCTGCCATACCGCAGTCCCGTTGTCAGCGCCTGTAAGCAAAGGGAGCAGCCTCCGCCGGGCCCAGGAGGGGAAGACGATCTGCGTCACCTGGTAGCCGGCGAGGAGGCTATCGAACGAACCAGTCTCTCCGCCCGAAGGAGACCGCATGAGGTCCAGCGCCTTCCAGGGCGCCCCGAGCGGTGGAGGTCCATTGCGGCCTTCGAGGCTCCGCACGATCGCCCCCGCCCATGGCGCCGGCAGCCAGGGGGCGACGCGGGCGAGGCGGCTCATCCACGCGGTCCACCTGAGGAAGGGGTATCCGCCGAAAAGCTCATCCGCCCCCAGGCCGGAGATCGCCACTTTCAATCCAGCCTGCCGTGCCGCCCGGGCCACGCAAAAAGTGTTCACGCCATCGAAGCTCGGCTGGTCCTGCGCAGCTACGGCGTCGGGCAGCCACTGAGCGACCTGCTCCGCCGTGATCTTCACCTCGTGGTGGCGGGCGGAGATCCGTTGAGCGAGTGAGCGGGCGGGGGCCGACTCATCAAGGCTCTCGTCATCCACGCCGACGGTGAAGGTCATCGGCGAATACCCGGCCTCGTGAATGGCGAGGGCGATCGCGGAGGAGTCCATCCCGCCCGAGAGAAAGACGGCCACGGGAACGTCCGCGATGAGGCGCTGCGTGACAGCTTCCCTGAAGCAATCACGAAGTGAATCGAGCTCGGGCCCACGTCCGCGTGCCTCTTCCCTGCGCAGGCCGCCAGGCCTCCAGTAGGAGGTGATCTCCAGGGGCCGGGCATCCGAGGTGAGCCGCATCCAATGGCCGGGCATCAGGGCGCGCACCCCCTCGACGAGCGTTCCCGGCCCTACGACGAAGCCGTTCGCGAGGTACACATCGAGGGCCTCCGCGCTCAGCCGCCGCGGGATCAACCCGCTCGCCAGGAGGGCACGGACCTCGGAAGCGAAAACGAAGAGGCCGGGGAGCGCGGCGTAGTAGAGCGGCTTCTTCCCGGCCCGATCGCGGGCGAGAAGGAGCTCGCGGCGGCCGGCGTCCCAGAAAGCCGTGGCAAACATTCCCTGGAAGGCACGGAAGGCCTCAGCGCCGCTCCGCCCGCAGGCATGGAGGATTACCTCGGTGTCGCTGCGGGAGACGAAGCGTCGCCCCATTCCCTGGAGCGCCTCACGCAGGGCTGGATGGTTATAGACCTCGCCGTTGTGGACGACGGTGTTGCCCGTGGCCGGGTCTGACATGGGCATCGAGCCGGCTTCGGTGAGGTCAAGGATGGCGAGGCGGGTGCTGCCGAGCCAGAGATTCCCGTCTGCCAGGCCAATCTTGGTGATGCCCGAATGGTCCGGTCCGCGATGGAACTGCGAATCCACCATCCGCCGGATGGCGTCATCGTGATCGGCGGAGCCGCTGGAGAGGATTCCAGCTATCCCGCACATGGGGCCACCATTCTCATGAAGGAGGTGTCCAGACCAGTGCCGATCTGCATCAGGAGAGGCTCTCCAGGCAGCGCCGGTAGAAGGCCATCGTCCGCCCCGCCACGGCACGCCACGAGAAGTCAGCCGTGACGAGGCGCCGCCCCTGCTCACCCATGGCCCGCCGTCTGTCGTCATTGGTGAGGAGGTCCAGGATCGCGGTGGCAAGCGCCGGAGCAGAGCGCGGGGGTACGAGGATGCCGGTTCTCCCGTCGAGGACGATCTCGGGAATGCCGCCCAGGCGCGTCCCGATCACGGGGCGCCCACAGGCCAGGGATTCGAGCCCGCTGAGGCTCACGGCCTCGTAGAGCGAAGGGAGAACCGACAGGCATGCAGCGCGGTAGAGAGGAGGCAGGTTCTCATTCGGCACTCTCCCGAGGAAGCGGACGCTCGGGCCGGGAACGAGATCCGCGGCGAGGCGCTTCAGCAGAGGTGTTTCCGGCCCGTCGCCCACGAGGCAGAGGATCGCTTCCGGCCTGCCCCGGAGGACTTCAGGCATCGCCTGGATCAGGTAGGGGAGGCCGCTCTTGCTCGGATCGTGGCGCCGGACCGAGAGGATGATCGGTGAACTCCGAGGAATGTCGCGAGGAAGTGCGGGGATCTCGCCATCACCTTCGGGGGTGAACCGGTCTGGATCCACGCCATTGGGGATGTACTCGATCGCCTGTCCTGGCCGGCCGATCCATGCGCTCTTCTCCGCCAGCTCCCGGCTCGGGCCGATGATGCCGTGCACTCCGCGCGTCAGCCACCTCAGGCGCCGGCGGCGGCGGTTGCGCTCGACGTCCACGAGAAACCAGGAGCTGTGGTTCGTCATGATCCGCACGCGCGCGCCGCGCCACGCTCCCAGGAGCAGTCCATCGGGCAGGAAGTTGTGGAAGTGCACGATGTCCCACGGAATGGGGCCAGCATCACTCAGCGCCCCCCGAGCGCGTGCCATGAAGCGCAGTCCGCGAAGCCCAGGCGGGCCGCCGCGTGGGATCCGAATCTCACGGGGCCCCGAACCAGGTTCACGATCCGCGGCTACCTGGTGCAGCAGCCTCGATCCGCCGATGACCGTCACCGCGGCTCCCGACGCGGCGAGAGCCCTCGAAAGCTCATGAACGTGCATCGCGATGCCGCCAGGATCGGGAGTGTAGTCGGCAGAGAAGAGGAGGACTCTCAATCCGGCCCCGTCAAGGCAGCCTCTCGCCGGCTGCCGCATGGCGCGCATCGTCGGCATATCCGTAGTCAGTGTGTTCTGTCCGGTCTGGAGCGCCCCTCAGGCGCTCGTAGAAGCGGCAGAGTCCGTCGGCGACGGCATCCACCGTGAAGTGCTTCCGGGCGCGCTCCAGCCCCCAGTCTCCCGCCTCCCGCCGAAACCCCTCGTCGCGAGCGAGGCGGACAAGGAGAGAGGCCAGGGCCTCGTGGTCCTCCTGAGGGAAGGTGAGGTCTTCCCGGCCGATGACGTCGGGGATGGCGCCCGAGCGCGACCCAAGGACCGGGATGCTCATCGTCATGGCCTGGGCCAGAACCAACCCGAACTGCTCCTGCCAGCGAGGAGCATCCTTCGACGGGAGAACGAGCGCGTCGAGGTGCGCCATCCGGTCAGGGACGCCCTCGTGCGGGACCGTGCCCGACCACTCGATGAGGGGAGCGACGCCCAGCTCCGCTGAGAGCCTCTCGAGAGCGGCGCGTTGCGGTCCCCCTCCCGTCACGAGAAGCCGGATCCTGACTCCTCCGTGAACGGCGAGAGCCGCGGCGCGCAGGATCGTGTCCACTCCTTTTTCCGCCACGAGGCGCCCGATGTAGCCAACCCTGAAGGCGGAGCCGGGGGCGGCGCGGTTCCTCATGTCTGGCCGGAAGAGCGCAGGGTCGACGCCGACCTGGGGCAGGACGCAGATGTGCCCTCCGAATCCCTTCCGGCGAACCCGATCTGCTCCGGCCCTGTTCCCCGAGATCACCGCGCTGGAGCGCGACAGGACGATCCGCTCCGCCCACCGCTGCGCGAGGGGGAGTGGCCGGTCGAAGTTCTCCCATCCGAAGACGACAGCGCGGCAGCCCTCGCGGGCGGCGGCCCGGACCACCTGTGCGGCGGCGAAGGAGTAGGTCTCCTGCTCCACCTGGACGATCTCGGGCTTGAACTCGGCGAGCGCACGGCGGATCGCTCCAGGAGCCAGCAGGAAGCTGGCGATGTGCCCCGAGCGGAGGACGGGTGAGACGAAGAGGCGGAGGCTCGGGAAGAAGGCAGCAGCTTTCAGATCGGGGCCGGCGAAGAGGCCGTTACGCGGCAGAGCCCATCGGGAGGGCAGGAGGAGGGCGACATCGAAGCCTCTGCGGGCCAATGCATCGAGCTTCTTCTGCGCCGTCCGCTCGAGGTAGGTGTGGCCGACGACGAGGAGCCGCGCGTGAGGCACCTTCGCGTCACTCTCTGGAGGCGGCGGGGCGGGAGCCGGTGATGGTCATTCACCCTGGGCGGAAGAATCCGCCGTGGATTCGGAGCCGAGCGCCGGATCTACTTCCTGGTTTCGATCTGGCGCGGCCACGAGGCTCCCGGCCAGGAGGAAGAAGTAGACGTTCATGAAGGTTCCCCCGTTCAAGTACCCGGTCATGATACAGCCGACTGTGAAGGCCAGCAGCCAGCGCCGGCTGCTCGACAGCGCCGAGCCTGCGGGAGCGCGTGTGCCCTCGACGAAGAGCCGGTAGAGGAAGGCCAGGAAGATGAGCATTCCAGCCGCTCCCGTGCAGAGAGTCGTCTCGAGGAGGAAGTTGTGGCCGCTCGTGTCCTCACCCGTCTCGTTGCTGAAGGCGCGGAGGAAATACTCCCCGTACGCGAAGCCCTCTCCGAGAACCGGATAGTCGACGACGGCGCGCGTGAGCCCCTCCCAGGCTCCGACCCGAGCCTCGAGCGTTCCCACGGTGAGAAGCCGGTCGGCCAGCGGGTTGCTGAACGGGGCGGTGAAGATGATGCGTGGCATCAGCGTCGAGTAGACGAAGCCGCCCACCGTGACGACGACGAGGAACCCCGCGGCGAGAAGGAGCATCATCGGGACGGGGCGGGCTGCGCCGCGCTTGCCCAGAAGCGCCCAGGTCGCCAGCATGATGAGTAGCCCCGCCCAGGGGGTCCTCGTCAGGCTGACCGTGAGCCCCGCGAGGAGAAGCCCCATGCTCGCCCAGAAACGGATCCCCTTCCGCGGCCCGGTGGGCATCGTGAGCAGGAGGCAGGCCACCGCCGTGAGAAGGAAGAGCCCCCAGGTCAGCGGGTCGGCGTAGAAGGAGAAGCTGCGGAACATCCAATCCCCGCTCTGCCCTTCGATCCACGAGAGGACATTGCGCCCCTGCAGGGAGAAGGGCGCGGTCTCGTAGGCCCAGGCCCTCTCGATGATGGTCGGCCCATTCGCGGCGAGGAAGAGACCGTAGACAACCGAGAGGAGCGCCGTCGTGAGGATGGTGCGCGCTGCCCGGCCGAAGGGACGCGAGCCTGGTGCCATGCAGAGCCCGATGGCGAAGGCCGCCATGGGCAGGATCCTCTCGTGGACGGCCGCCAGCCGCGTAATCACCGTCGCCCCGGAGCCCGGGAGCAGCGTCTGGAAAAGGCTCCAGGCGATGAAGAATCCCAGGATGCGGGCGCTCGGAGGCACTCCGCGCTGACGGAGACGAACGAGCGAGAGGAGCACGAGCGGGATGAAGGCGACCGTCGCCAGGATCAGGACTGAGTAGTAGGTGGCCTGCGTCTGGGGACCCAGGAGGAAGATCGCCCGTTTCATGAAGTGGATGGTGCATACGAGCCAGAGCCATCCCACGAGGAGGGGCTCGAACTCGAGCCGCGCGAAGCCGAACAGGCAGGCGACGAGGACGACCTCCAGGGCGGCGACCTGAAGCGGAGCGCTGGATAGGGCAAGGCCCACGGCGACGGCGACGATGGCCGGGATGAGGGCCTGGCGTGCCGGGCCGCTGGCGGCTTTCCCCAGGGCCAGCGTGGAGGATTGAAGGCTCACGGCTGTCGGGCTGCCTCCGAGTAGACCCTCATGAGCCGTTCGCCCACCTGGCTCCAGCTCCACTGTCCCACGGCGTGCTCGCGCGCCGCACGGCCTCTCGAAGTCCGGTCGGCTCGGTCAAGTGCGAGAGCGCCGAGCGCTACGGAGAGATCTTGAATCACCTGCTCGGGGCTCCTCGCGTCGAGGAGAATGGCGCCCGGGGGCGCAGCCACGATCGAGGGCCCGCCGCGATCCAGCGTGATGACGGGCCGGCCCGAGGCCATCGCCTCGAGGAGAACGTAGCAGAACTGCTCGTGGAGGCTGGGATGGACGAGAACGTCCGCCTCCGCCATCAGCCTGAGTACTTCTGGTCGTGGCCGCCAGCCGAGAAAGCGAACGGAGGCGCCGCACCCCAGGTCGGAGGCCAGGCGCACGAGGCGTGACTGCTCGGGGCCTTCCCCGACGATCCAGTACTCGCATCCCGGCAGATCGCGGCGAAGGCCGGCGAAGGCCTGAATCACCAGAGAGAATCCCTTCAGTCCGAGAAGCCGACCGGCACTGATCACCCGGAAGGGAGGCTCCACTCTCGGCGAGGCCTTCGCCATGCTCTCGAGGTCCGCCTTCGAGAGGCCGCCCTGGGCGAAGCGCGTGACCGGAAAACGGGAGGGCCACTCAGCAGGGGCGGAGCACGTCAGGATCGCGCGCGCGCGGCTTCCGGCGAGGAGTCGCGCGAGGGGCGTCATCACGGCCATGGCGCAGTCCCGCGCGACCTCGGCGAGCTTCCCCCGCAGGGACATGGATCTATAGAAGGACCATGGAGTCCTCTCGCGGCCTCCAGCGTTCCAGATGAAAGGCACGCCGAGCCAGCCCATGAGGCTGGGCATCCATGAGTTCACATACGTGACGTGATGGACCAGATCGAAGCCGATCCGGGCGTGCAGCGCGCGGGCCCGGAAAAAGGCCCGGAGCTGCCAGAGGCAGTAGTAAAGATGATGCCGTACCGGCCCCGCCTGAATCAGTCGCAGGGGACGCGGAAGAGCCACGTACTCGAAATGGAGCGTCGAGGGGAGGGGGCCCTCAGGCCAGCCTTCGATCTTCTCCCTGTTGGCCTCGTTCGTGAGAACCCAGACCTCGTGGCGGGCAGCCGCCTGGAAGGCGGTCTCCCACCCGACGGAGGGCTCCGAGCCTGAGCCCGGCATGCACGCGAAGGCCGACAGGAGCACCCTCACGGGACGGACTCCTCGCGCCGCCTCGCGGGGTGGATGGCGATGACGTTACCTCCCGCGGGCTGCTGCTCCAGCCGGAGGAGCGCCCCCGTCCCATCCACACGATAGAAGCTGTAGCCGTGCGCATCGAGGAAGCGCCAGGCCCCGTCGGGCTGGAGGGAGAGGCGCGCGGCGGCTTCCGGGTTCACCTCGAAGATGACGTGGGGTGACGCTCCGCGGAGAGTCTTGCTGGCACCCCTCAGGGCGAGCTCCTCCGCTCCTTCGATGTCGAGCTTGAACACGCTCACGCGGGAGCGCTCCTCGGATGTGAGGGCGTCGTCGAAAGTGACCGTCTCGATTGATTCCGATCCATGGTCACAATCGCCGCGCGGCAGGAGTGCGTTGCGGCTGGGGTCGGGGTCGTTGGAGAGGCAAGCGCGGCCGGCCCTGTCGTTGAGCGCCGCGTGAAAGACCCGGATGTTCGTGACGCCGTTCAGCCGAATGTTTCGCTTGAGGACACTCCTCGTGGCAACAGCTGGCTCGAAGGCCAGCACTCTTCCCTTCTCCCCCGCGATCCGACTCGCGACGAGGGAGTAGACGCCGAACGAGGCACCTGCGTCCACGAAGGTCTCGCCTGAACGGAAGAGCCGCGGTAGGAGCGCAAGCTCCGGCTCGTAGTCCTCGCGGAAGGAGTAGACGATCTTCGAGACACCCCTCCACTGAGCGGGGAGCCACAAGTGAACATTCCAGGGCTCGAGGGTGACGGTTCGGGGGACGCCGGCCGCTGTCAGGAAACGCCAGGCTCCCAGGCGGAGGAGTGTGCGCAAGGGACGGCGCCGGTAGGCCGTGCTGGAGAGCAGGTAGTCGAGGCGCGCGCGTAGACTCATCGAGCTACCTGGGACACTGCGAGGGCTGCTTCCCCCTTCAGTACCGAGGGCCGGACCCAACGGCGGTACATCTCGAGGACTGCGACCAGCGAAGCGACGTAGGTGAAGACGAGGCTCCACGCGAAACCGGCCAGGCCGAACCTCAGACCGAGAAGGAAGTTCAGGGGGAGGCCCACGGCCGATACGACGATGCCCCCCACGAGGTAGTGGGAGGGAAGCTGGGCCGCCTTGAGCATGAGCGTGAAGCCGGCCGAGGCCGCTGTCAGTATCGGAATGAGGCCCAGGACGGGGATCAGCCAGCTCGCCTGCGCGAAGCGGCCGCCGAAGAGGAGCCGCTCCAGATCGCGGTGCCAGAGGATGAGCACCATCTCATAGAGCAGGGCGGCCGCCACGAGGCTGGCGGAAATGACGTGCCCCAGTCTCGAGAATCCCGCCAGATCTCCCCGGCCGTGATCCGCGGCGAGCCGTGGGAGGGCGAGCGTGGCGATGGCGGTGATTCCCTGAGCCATCGGCAGCATAAGTAGCTCCATGGCGCGCAGAGTTCCGGCTGCCGCGAGCCCCACGGTCGCCGCGCAGATGACGCTATAGAGCTGCAGGCCGGCGGCCGAGAGGAGGCTCGCGGCGATCATCCAGCGGCCGTAGCTCCATTGCTCGTGAAGGAGGGAGCGCAGCGCGGGGAGAGCTTCCCGCCCGCGCGCTTCCGCGGATGGCGTCGCGGGAACGCGGAGGACCGCGGAAGCGAGGAGGCCCGCGATCCCCATGGCGAGAAAGCCAGCAGCGGGAGTGAGGGCCCCTCCCATGCGGGCAGCCAGGATCAGCCCGAGGAGGATGGCGCTGTAGGTGACGGCGCCGGCCACCGCCACCGCGGGGGTGCTGATCACGTATTGGAATCGCCGCAGCGTCCAGAAGAGCAGGAGCGGGGGGAGCGCGACTCCGAGGCCCACGAGGCATCGCCCCACGGATGCCGTGCTTGCGCTTGCCTGCAGGGTCGCCCCGATTGCGGCAACCGTGATGCTCGTGGGGAGCGTCAGGAGGAAGTGCAGCACGACCTGGCGGCGCAAGTAGGGGCCCAGCCGCTCGGAGTGGCGCGAGGGGCCCAGGATGCTGACCGGTTCGATCAGGATCGCGTTGTGGAGGCCGGAGAGAACGAGGAAGATCGCGAAACCCACTGCGAAGGCGCCGTACTCCGAGGGTGCCAGCCACATCGCGAGGAGCAGGTTCAGAGCGAAGCCCGCCCCCGAATTCACCGCCTGATCGAGGAGGGCCCAGGTGCCCGTTCTGGTCCACTCACCGAGTGAACCGCGGTCCCGCGCGTTCCAACGCAAGGTACCAGCCCCCCCTGCCTGCCCCCTCCCAGGCTGGCCCTGGAAGAGCCCGTGTGTGCAGGCCACGCATATTAGCGGAGTTGCCGCAGGACTGATCGGTGACACCCGGAATGCTGAGGGTCGCTCGAACGCATGACGGCTGGGCGAGTCCGAGGGACGAGCGAAGCGACCCCTCCGGCCGAAAGGGGGGCATTCAGGAAGGCCGGGGGGCGAGCCTCCGCGCGCAGGCCAGATGAGGCGGCGTCCTACCGCCTCAGATCGTGCTCTTGACGTATTCCTTGAGGGTGGCCTGGGACTCCTCGTCGGCCTCGATCATCTGGATGCCGTAGCCGCGGAGGTTGCCGCTGAGGGTTTCGGCCCTGACGACCTCGCCGAGGGCGCGGATCTCACGCTTCGTGTTCGGCAGCGTGAAGACCAGGCGGACGAGGCTGTTCTCCTTCAAGGGTGTTTCGACTGTCAGGTAGAGGCCCGAGAGGCTCAGGTTGTGCACCATGCCCTCGACCTTCCGATCCTCCGAGAGGATCCCGATCGACATCGAGCAGGGGACGCGGGTGTGCCGGCGCTGGGGGAGGCCCAGGATGGCCGCCACGGCGTCGAGGAGCGCCTCACGCCCCTCCGTCTTGCGCTGGAAGCCGGCGGCGCCGGCCGCCTCGCACTTCGTGGCTATCGCCTCGTCCCCGTGGGCGCTCAGGACGAGGATCGGTATCCCCTTGGTGTGCGGGTTGGCCTTGAGCCTCCTGCACGCCTCGTCCCCGTTCATCTCGGGCATCTCGTAGTCGAGGACGATGAGGTCCGGACGGACCGCCTCGGCCAGCTTCAGGGCCTCCGTCGCCGAAGTGGTCGCGAAGACCTTGAGGTTGCGGGACTCGAGGAAGGATTTCTCCACGGCGAGGGTCGTGCGGACGTCGTCGGCCAGCAGGAGCGTGTACATTCCCCGCGGGCCGGTCGGGGCGACCTTCACGTGCCCGCCGGCCTGCCCCGCCGCGGCCTCGGGGGCCGCGGCGGTCGCAGCCCGGCGCATCACCAGGTGGCCCTCCGGGTCTCGTACTCGCGACGCTCGGCGGTGGAGCGCAGCGGGCTTCGCGAGAGCTTCTCCGCCGCGGCGGCGGAGATATCGTCGTCCCCGGGGGTGCGGGCCAGGGCCGCGTTGTAGCACCGGATGCCGAGCGAGCTCAGGCGCGTCAGGCTCGCCGCGATGTCGGAGCGGTAGGGGTTGGCCGCGACGAGGACGGCCGCGGGTAGCTCCGGAGCGTCGCCGTTCTTCTCGTCGTGCACCAGATCCTCGTGGTGCAGCGCCACGACCTCCATCCCGAGCGGCTGTGCGGCTCCGGCCGCGGCGCGCAGCGCGCCGTCGCCTCCCAGGACGCCGACACGGCGGAAGCCGTCGGAACGCGCCTGCTCGAGGGCGAGCGAGATCTGATGGCCCGCCTCGGCCACGAAGCTCATGAGAGCGCCGAAGTGGCGACCCTGGAGATCCTCCATGTACTGGCGTCCCGTCTCCGTCACCGTGTAGAGGAGCTTCTTGTCGCTGGGGCCGCGAAACTCGACGAGGCCGGCGATGTTGAGCCTGTGGAGGTAGACGTGGGCCACCGACAGACCGATGCCCGCGCGCTTGGCGATCCTGCTCTGCGAGTCGTTCGGGCAATGCGCGAGGGCTTGCAGGAGATGCAGCTCGATCAGGTTGCGCGCAGCCCGGTAGAACTCCGAAATCGTTGGGACCATTTTCGTAGCCTCCGTGCCGGGGCCGAATGTCCTTCCCGGGAACTCGCGTTCGTGCGAGTCTGCTCATATAGGAGCGAGATTCGTGCCACCGCGCGGTGGCACGTCGCAATGTGCTGCGGACTCACACGTTGGCGCTGTGGAGATAATCGACGAAGGAGTCGCCGGAAGGCGTGTGGGCCAGAATGTCACATCGATCGTCAAGCCGATGGCGTTTCCGCGGCGATAAATGGCCGATAGGCTGGGCCGCAGAGAATAGATGACCGGGATGTCCCGGATAGTCCCGAGATGTCCTCGGCGAAAGCGTCGGATCCCTGACACCGGACACTCAGGATGTCCCGGAATGTCCCAACGACTGAGGCTCAGTGAATCGTGGCGTCCTGATCGTCGTCGGCGTTGAGCAGGTCCTCGACGGGGTCCCGTTCCCCTCGTGACGAGTCGGGTCGCGAGGAGATCTCCACCTCGCGAGATGCGGCCTTCGAGGACGGCGAGACCGCCTCGCCGCCTTCAGCCTCGCCGGCCTGCGGGCGCAGGCGTATGAGGAGGATCTTCTTCGGACGGGAGCCCTCCGCGGGGGCCGCGGCGGCCTTCGTCTCGACCATGGATTGATTCGCGAGAGTTTCCATCTGCGAGAGGTGGCCGAGGATCTTCTCGACGCCGCCGATGATCTTCCTGCGGCCGTCCTCGATCCGCTCCTGGTTGAGGCCGATCTCGGTGAGGGCGGAGATCATGGCCCGGCAGCTCCCGTCGATCTCGTTGTAGTTCTCGAGCGCGCTCGCGAGGACCTCGAGGATCTCGCGCACCGTGGATGGCGAGCCGGCGTCGGTCTTGAGAGTCTCCATCAACGCCCGCACCCTCGACTCGAACTCGGCCATCCGGCGCCTGCGTGCATCGAGATCGTTCAGGCAGGACTCGATTCGCTCCCGAATCTCCATGACCCCCCCAGGTCGTACCTTCCCGAATTGATGATCAGCCTGTCGGCTCCGTCGGGATTGTCGGTGTCGTCCGTTCGCGGCAGGGGGAGCGATCGGGTTCGGCTAAATGTACCGGGAGCGCCCGCTCCGTCAAGCGGTATTCCAGGCCTGTCAGGTCTTGCGGAGGACGACGACGGTCATGTCGTCGACCTGCGGCGCCTTGCCCCGGTGCACGTCCGCGGCGTTGAAGATCTCCTCGACGATCTCCTTCGCCGTGGCGCGGGCGTGCTCGCGGATGACGTCGCGGAGCCGGTGCATGCCGAAGGGCATGCCCGCGGCGGACTCGCACTCCGGCACGCCATCGGTATACATCACGACCAGGTTGCCGGTCACGAGCCGGACGTAGCCGCGCTCGTACTGGGCGCCCGGGTTCGGCCCCAGGACGAGGCCGCCGAGCGTCAGCTCCTGGAACGACGTCCCGTCGAACAGGAGAGCGGGCGTGTGCCCCGCGTTGACGTAGAGGAGGTTCCCGCTGGGCTCCAGCTCGCCGTAGAAGAGGGAGGCGAACTTCGAAGAGAGCGCGGAGCGGTGGATGACGCGGTTGAGCTTCTCGATTGTCTTGATGATCTTGAGGTCTTCGGCGATCCCCATCCGGAGCCCGGTGATGACGTCGCGCGCGAGCAGCGCCGCCGGGAGCCCGTGGCCGGATGCGTCGGCGACGGCGATCCCCAGGAGCTTCGGCGACAGGGGCAGGTAGTCGAAGAGGTCGCCGCCGACGATCTCCGTGGGCCTCGAGAGGCCGTGCACGTCGTAGCCCGGGAAGCCCGGCGGCCCCGAGGGAAGGAGGCTCTCCTGGATCAGGCGAGCCTCCTCCATGATGCCCGCCAGCCGCTCCTGCCGGAGCTTGATGTTGATGACGTGGCGGACCGCGCTGAGCGAGTAGAGGATCTGCTCTTCCTTGATGGCCCCGCGGATCGTGAACGAAAGGATGTACCGGGCGTCGTGGACGGCGATCGCCGCGAACTTCGAGACGCCGATGGGGCCTTCGATGCTCTCGTCGAAGCCCGGATCCCCGCGCTTCATGATGACGAGCCCCTCCTCGAGGATCCTCTGCACGGGCGCGTAGTCCAGCGGGACCTTGTAGGAATCGGGCGGCTGGGCCGCCTTGCCGGCCACGGCGCGAAGGACCAGCGCGGAGGAGCCGCGGCTGTAGAGGCGTCCCGCCTGGAAGCCCAGGTCTTCCTCGAAATCCCGCACGAGGGAGTTGAGGATCTCGGTCAGCACGCCCGCGACGTCTTCGGTTCTCTCGATCCGGTCGAGGGTCTTCTCCAGCTTCCGGTAGAGAGCCTTGAAGTCGGTGATGGCGGGGGGTGCGCTTGTAGGGTTGCTCGGTGAGGTCATTCAGTCCGTAAGGGTCCGGGTTGAGTCGGCGGGTGAGGGGTTTCTGGCGTCGGAGTGTTCTTCGGGGCCGACTTTAGCACCGGGTCTGGAGGGTCGCAACGTACAGACCCCATGAGGGGTTACGGCGTTGTAATGCGTGAGCCGGTCGCCGCTGCCAGGTCCGTGATCGCGGCGCGCGATGCTAACATCGCGCGCCCGGCCGGAACCCTCCCGTGGGTCCGCCCGTTCCAGCGGAGGTGAAATTGGCTCCTGGTCGATCCCTCTGTGCGGCGATGGCGGCAATCGCGCTCCTCCCTCTCGCCATCCCGGGCTGCGGCATCGCCGCCGGGCTTCCCGCCGGAGCCGAGTACATCCCTCCCGACACCGCCTTCGTGCTCGCCATGAACCTCAAGACGCTCGCCTCCACCGACCTCTACCGGGAGTTGAAGGAACAGGGGGGCGCGGTCGGTCTCAACCGGCTCAACTTCTTCCAGTTCGCGACGGCGACCGGCCTGGATCCCGCGCGAGACGTCGAGTGGCTCACCTTCGTGGGAAGGGGCAAGGGCGAGGAGGGCATGGCGATCGATCAGCTCTCGGCCCTCGTTCGCGGCTCCTTCGACGGCAAGAAGGTCTACGACTTCTTGAAGGACAGCGGGCTCCCCTACGAGACGCACTTCGGGCTCGACATCTTCCAGGTGGTCATCGTCCAGGATCGATGCAGGCTCTGCGTGGCCGTTCTCGACGACCAGACGGCGGCCTTCGGCGACGGCGAGACGCTGCGCAGCATGGGGGAGGCGCGCCAGGGAGGCTCGCCGGGGCTCACGGGCGACGCGACCGCGGCGCGGATCCTCTCCCGGGTGGACAGGAACGCGGCGATCTGGGGGCTTGCGCGAGGGCGCCAGCTCGCCGGATCGCTCGCGGGTTTCCTCCAGAAGATGGCCGAGGAGCGGAAAGAGCTCGCCGCCTTCAAGTCGATCGAGGACATCGCCTTCTTCGTCACGACGGGTGAGACGATCCTCGTGGCGGCCGATGCCGTCGCCCGGAACGAAGAGGAGGCTCTCCTTATCGGGGACATCCTCGAAGGCGCCGGAGCGATGGGAAAGCTGGCCCTCAAGCAGACGGGCGTCGAGGCTTCACGCCTGCTCAGCGGGTTCGAAGTGCAGGTGGACGGCACGGTCGTGCGAGCATCGACCACCTTCCCCCAGGCGGCCCTCGTGGATCTCGCCCACTCGGCGATGGCCGACATGTTCCCCTTCGGCAGGTTGAGTCCCTTCAGCGCCAGCCTGCCCGGCAACGCGCAGGAAGGGGAGGCGCAACCCTCGGAAGCGGCGCCACCTGAGCCCTCGCCGGAGTGAGGCTGAATCAGGACGACGCGGGCGCCGTCTCCTCGGCCGCGCTGAGGTCCACGAGCTGGATCCCGATCCTCCCGGCAATCTTCAGGGATCGCTCGTCGCGATAGAACTCCCCGTAGCAGATCCGCTGGATCCCGGCGTTCGCGATGAGCTTGAAGCAGTTCCAGCAGGGGCTGGCCGTCGTGTACATCTCCGCGCCGCTGATGTTCACCCCGTTGCGGGCGGCCTGGATGATCGCGTTCGCCTCGGCGTGGATCGTGGCGACGCAGTGGCCCGCCTCCATCTCGTGCCCCACCTCGTCGCAGTGGGGCATTCCCCGGATCGAGCCGTTGTAGCCGGTCGAGAGGATCGTGCGCTCGCGGACGATCACGGCGCCCACGTTCTTGCGGGCGCAGGTGGAGCGCGTGGAGGCCTGGCGGGCCATGTTCATGAAGTAGGTGTCCCAGCTCGCCCGGATCGTGGTCATGGTGCCGCGATTCTACCAGCCCGGAGAGCCGCCCGCCCCCGGACGAGGGCCGCGGAGCTTCCACGGAGCGCGACGGGGGCATCACCGGGGCGTTGCAGTGGGAGTGCTTTCCCGCGGCGCTCCTTCTCCGCCTTCAGCTTGATGGCCCCGGCCAGGTGGATCCCGTAGAAGACGAGGAAGGCGATGCCGAGGCCGAGGTGGATCCAGGACGACAGGTTCCGGAAGTCTCCCGAAGCGAGCACCTGGACGAGGTAGCCGGTCAGGATTAGCGGGACGACGAGAGCCAGCGTCCAGAGTCCTCCGCGCCGCGCGGCGGGGGGCGCGCCATTCTTCATCTTCCCCAGGACGTGGTCCTTGAAGATGATCCCCACGCCGAAGACGAGAACCGGCGCACCCAGGACGTGGAGAGTGAGCATCCAGGGCTGGAGCGGGTGGTTGTAGGCGGTGAAGGGGTCGTCGCTCGTCATCAAGTGCTTGAAGGCCGCGTAGGCGAGGCCCGTGACTCCGGTGGCCAGCGTCCCGCCGTGCAAGAAGATCTTCTCGAGGCGCGTCACGGCTGATCGCCTCCGCTCCTGTGTGATGCCCCCGATTCGCTCGGTGGCTTCTCACCGGAGCCGCCTCCGGTGGTCTCTTCGCGGAGCACCTGGTGCAGCGCAAGGGCCCGCCTGACGGTCTCCGTGACGGCTCTCGAGGACATCGTGGCGCCTGTCACGGCCCGGATCGCCCGGCGGGTCGAGAGATCCTCATCGAGCACCCGCCCCTCGAACTGCTCGAGCCAGCGCGAGCGCGGGAGGTAGTCCTCGGGCTCGTCGAAGGAGAGGATGTCCACCCGCACGATCCGGGAGTCACCACCCACCACGACCATCACCGTCTCGGGGAGCGTCCGGACCATGTGCGTGTCGAAGAAAGCCGTTATCGGGGCACCGGCCTGCGAGGCGCCCCAGTAGTAGACGACCACGCGGCTGGCCGGCTCGCTTCCCGCGAGCGCCTTGATCCGCTGCACCTGCTCGTCCGTCAGGAAGGCCGTCTTCCTCTCCGCGCGGGAGGCCTCGCCAAAGGCCAGGGCAAGGGCCTCCTCCTGCGTGAGGAAGACCTTGGCCTCAATCGCCACGGAGCAGCTCAGGGCCGTCACGATCAGAAGGATGGTCAAGCGTGCCGGTCGGTTTCGCATGGCGCCATTTCCCTCAGAACAGGTACCCGAGCGCCAGGGAGAGCTGATCGACGCCGGTGTCGGCGTCGTTCTTGAAGTCCGAGTAGTCGAGCTTGATGGAGACGTTGAAGATCGGCTTCCAGGCCACTCCATAGGTCAGGACCGTCAGGTCATTGGCCGGGTTCGAGGCGAAGGGGCTGGCAGCGGGGTTCAGCGGCGCGTCGCCCGGCACGCTGGACTGCGTATCCATGCTCTCGAAGCGGACGTAGGGGATCAGCGCCTGCTCCGTAGCCTCGGAGCGGTGCGAGAGGAGGTCGTATCCGGCCTGGGCGTACCAGCCCCGGAAATCCTCTCCCACGGAGTCGCCACCGTCGAGCCCGTTGGCCTCGTTGACGGCGGCGGCGTCATCGACGGAGCCGGCTGCGTAGACGGCGCGCAGATCCACACCGCGGGCGCGGTACTCGGCGTGGAAGTCGTAGAGGCTCACGGTCGCGTCGAGGGGGGCCGTCGCGGTCGCGAACCCGTTGGGGTCGAGCGCCGTGGGAGTCTCGCGTCCCTGGTCGGAGCCACCCTGGTAGTAGAAGCCACCGACCAGGAGCCCCGGCACCCCGGTGTAGTCCACGCGAGCCGCGATGGCGAGATCCTCGGCGTCGGACTCGGAGCCGGCCTGGCGTCCCTCGCGCAGCGCGGTGGACGCGTCGAAGCCTTCGCTGTCGAAGCCCGCGAGGATGTAGCCGCGGTAGCTGAAGGGGCCGGCATCGCCGAAGAGCCCGATCCCGTTCTCGCGCCAGGTCGTCGGGATGATCCTGCGATCGACCTCGGGGCGGCGGGCGCCGAGGTAGATCGGCGGCTCGTGAAGCTCGTTGACGAAGCCCGATGGCACGAGGACCATCCCCGCCCTGACGTTGAAGGCGGGGGACATGAGGAAGTCCAGGTAGGCGAACTCCACCGAGACCGAGCCCTCCTCCTCCGTGCTGCCGTGCTCGAACTCCAGCTCCGAGTTGAAGACGATCCTGTCGCTGAGCTTGTAGCCGAAGTAGAGGACCGCCCGGAGGAAATCGAGCCGGTCGGTCTTCCCCGATGGATCGCCGTCGTCGTTGCGGGCGGAGAAGTCCTCGTAGAGCGCCTCGCCGTATCCGCCGATGGAGACTCCCCGGGTCACGCCGTAGACGCGCGACGCGGCGGGCCCGAGGCCGTGGACCGAGGTGAGGGGCCGGTCGGCGGCGGCCTCGCCCATCCTCAGCTTCTCCAGCTCTGCGGCCAGGAGATCGATCCGGCGGCGCAGCTCGGCCGCGTCCCCGCCCTCCGCCGCCCGGAGGGCGTCGAGCAGCTCGCCCATCCGCGCCTCGAGCGCCGCGACGCGCTCCTCGAGCGCGCGGACGCGCGCCGCATCGGACACCTCCTGGGCGTGAGCGGGTGCCGCCGCAATCCCCCATGCAAGCAGGATGGAGAGGACCACGATCGGGCCGGCGTGCCAGAGCCGCCTCGGAGACTCTCCCTGTGAATCGCGCCGTCGCGGGGACTCGACGTGCGGGCTGTCAATCGTGACGCGGGTGGGATGCTTCATCGGCTCGAGCGCGGCGATGCCGGGGGAGCCTTCGCCTGGGGGTCGGATGAACAGGTACCTGTTCGAGTCGTTTCTATCGTCAATGGGCGGTCGCATGTGGTCGAGCTCCTGAGTAGCGGGCAGGTCGTCCAGGTGGTGCCTCATCGAGAGGGGCTTCCCGTGCGCGGGCGCGGTCTCGCGGATTCAGTGATGGATCAGTCTGTGGGGGGCTCCGAGCGAGCTGCGAGCTGCGGGGCGGGGGAGGCTGGCTCGAGGAGACGCGCGAAGCCCGGCGTGGCGTGAGCTGCCGCGTCCTCGTCGTCCGTCCCGGGGACGAAGCGGGCTTCGACCCCGAGGCGGAGCGCGGCTTTCAGGGCCTCCTCGGCTCCCATGACGAAGAAAGCCGTGTCGAGCGCGTCGGCGCGCTCGGCCGTCGGGGCCACGACCGTCACCGTGCCGCGGGATCCGACGGGGAGGAGCGTCCGCGGATCGAAGATGTGGCCGAGGAGCCGGCCTTCGACCTCGACGCCGCGCTCGGAGTTGGAGCTCGTGGAGGCCGAGGCGTCCCTGAGGCGGATCACCTCCGGCCCGCGGCCGGGGCCCGAGAGGGGGAGCTCGACGGGGAAGCCGTCGCCGGACGGGCCCGCCCCGACGGCGAGAATCTGGCCCCCGAAGTCGAGCAGGGCCCAGTCGGCGCCTCCTTCCCGAAGCACGTGGCCCGCAGCGTCGAGCGCGGTGCCTTTCCCGATGGCGCCCGGATCCAGCCGCACCCCCGCGGAGAGGAAGCGGACCGTCCGGCCGCGAGGGTCGAGGGCCACGCGGGAGAAGCCGACGCGCCCGCGGGCAGCTTCGATCTCCGAGTCGGAGGGCCAGCGACCGCCGGAGCGGATCGCGTAGAGATCGACGAGCGCCCCGGCTGTGGGATCGAAGGTCCCCTCCGTCTCGCGGACGAACGCGACCGTACGCTCGAGCCAGGCGAAGAGATCCTCCGAGCAGGCCACGGGCGCCTGCGCCGCAGAGGCGTTCACCCGGGAGAGCTCGCTGCCGGCGTCCCAGTCGCTCAGGATGGAGTTCCACCGGTCGATCTCGGAGAAGGCGCTCTCGATGAGTACCGCCGCCCTCCCCGGCTCAGGATGCGAGGCGACGATCCGGCAGGGCGATCCCATGAGGTACCGGGCCCGCTCGGCCACCTCGCCCGCGCGCGCCGCGGAATGGGCGAACAGGAGGGCCGAGGAAGCCGCGAGCCCAATCGCCAGCGTGGAGGGGGTAAAGCGCCGCATCGTCAGGCCGTGCTGCCCGCCGCGCGGGGGGAGAGACCCGCCGCCGTTTTTCCGGCCGGGAGGCTCTTGACGAAGATGGCCGTGGCGATCTCGGAGTCGATGGCGAGCGTCGTGTGGCCCACCTCGAGGATCATCGACGGGCGCTTCTGCCGCAGCCTCACCTCGGCTCCCGGGAGGATCCCCATCGCCGCGATCCGCTCGAGGCTGCCGTGGCCGCCGGGCGCCATGAAGACGATCCGGCAGCGCTCCCCCACGCCCAGCTCCGTCAGCGGAAGGACCAGCGGGGCGACCTGGCGGGTGAAGATCCGGCAGCAGTCCCCCTTCGGGATGGGCTTGCCGTGGGGGCAGCAGGGCGGGTGACCCAGGAAGCTGCAGACCGAGTCCGTGACCTCCGGGGAGAGGATGTGCTCCAGCTCGCAGGCGGCCGAGTCCGATTGCTCCTCCTGCACGGCGAGGACCTGGGTGAAGAGGATCTCGGCCAGCCGGTGGCGCCGGATGACGGCGCGCCCGATCTCCTCGCCGCGCCCCGTGAGCACGACGGAGGCTCCTTCGATGGAGGCCAGCCCGTCGCGGCGCATCGAGTCGAGCACGAGGATGGGCTCCTCGAGCTTCGAGCCCTTCGTCACGCGCTCGTAGTGGTTCTCGCCGATCTCCATCAGCGCCCAGATCTCCTCGGCCAGCTCCTCGAGCTGCTCCCGCTCCCTGGGGATCATGCGGCCTCCCCGCGGCCGTCCCGGCCCGGGGCGAAGAGGCGCCGCAGGGCCCGCGCGACGCGCCCGATGCCGTCGAGCGTGGCCGAGCGCTCGGCGTAGCTGTAGCCGCAGCCCGGGCAGCACAGCGTGCCGCAGCCGCCGTGCATCGGGCAGCCTCCGCACTTCTCCACGCCCCTGTCGAAGCCGTGCCCGCAGAGGGGACACCGGTGGAGGGGCCCGGCCGAATGCATCTGGAGCGGGGTGCTCACAGGGTCACCCCCGCCTTCGTAAGGATGAAGTTCAGGATGCCGCCCACCGCGATGGCGAAGGGGAAGACGAAGGCCGCGACGAGGGCGCCCACGCGCGCTCCCTGCTCCTTGATGATCATCAGGAGGTTCGCGATGCACGGGATGAAGAGCGTGATCGTCACGAGCGCCACGACGATCTGGACGGGGCTGAGCATCCCCTCGTCGGCGAGGCGGAAGAGGCCGGCCGCGCCGAAGTCGCGCCTGAGGAAGCCGACGATGAGAGCCTCGGAGGCGCTCGCGGGGAGGCCGAGGATCCCCGTCACGATCGGCTCGAAGAGACGCTCCAGGACGGCGAGGCCTCCGGTCAGGTGCGCCACGAAGAGGAGCGCCGTGCCGATGAGGAAGAGCGGGACGGCCTCCTTGAGGTACCACTCGGTGCGGGCCATGGTCTTCGAGGCGATGTTGCCCGCGCTCGGCACGCGGAGGGGTGGAAGCTCCAGGATGAAGGGAGAAGCAGTGCCCTTGATGATCCGCGAGGCGAGGAAGCCCACGAGGAGCAGGACCCCGATCACGACTCCGACCCAGATGGCGGCCGCCATCCACGACAGCCCCGCGAGGAGGCCGAGGGTGACGCCGAGCTGGGCCGAGCAGGGGACGCCGAGCGCCAGCAGGAGGATCGCGATCATCCGCTCCTTGCGCGAGTCGAGGATCCGGGTGGTCAGCGTGGCCATCGTGTCGCACCCGAGGCCGAGGACCATCGGGAGGACCGCCTTTCCGTTCAGCCCCATGACGCGGAAGATCCGGTTAAGCATGGCCGCGAGGCGCGGGAGGTAGCCCGAATCCTCGAGCAGGGCGAAGGCGAGGAAGAAGGTCACGATGATGGGGAAGACGATGGCGATGGCGTAGGTGAGGCCCATCGTCACGAGCCCGTACCGGCCGACGAGGAAATCAGCGGCCGTTTCCCAGGGGAGCCATGCGCGAAGCAGCCCCTGGAGGGCCGGGTTCAGGATCCCGCTCCAGGCCTGCAGCTCGACCGTCCCCTCTCCGCGCGGGGCCGAAACCTTGAAGATGCCCGGCTCGGCCGTCTCCACCGGCGGGGGCGAGAGGAGGCGCGGTGGGCTGCCGGCGAGCGCTTGGAGCTTCCTCCCCGTGACGGGCTGCCAGAGCTGCCCCGATTTCGCGCGCTCCTCGAAGAGGACGAGGAGCGTTCCGTCCTGCGGGTCGATCCTGCCGGCCAGGGGCCTCAGGCGCTGGTTCCAGGACTGCGGCTCCGGCCCTGGGGTGACCTCGCCCGCGCCGTCAATCTGCACTCGAAGGGTCGCGAGCTGCTTTCCGAAGAGCTCGGTCTCCATCAGGTCCACGGCCGTCCCGGCGCCGAACTGGCCGACGAAGACGAACATCGCCCAGAGGACCAGCAGCATGACGGGCACTCCCCAGAAGGGGTGGACCGCTGCCGCTCCGAGCGCCGCGGCGAGCTTCCCGGACCTGGCCTCCTTCTCGGTGGTTACGCGGCGAGCCATCGCGGCGGCGACCTTCTGCCGCTGCTCGTTGATGACCCAGGCCGGGGAGCGGGTGAGCTGGCGCTGGAGCCGGTGCCGGGCCTCCTCGATCGAAGCGATCGTGTCATCGCCGAGCTGAGCGTTGAGCCACTCGCCGAGGGTGGTGTCTCCGGCGAGCGCCATCAGGGCGAGGGAGCGCGAGGAGATCCCGCAAGCGGGGAGGAGGGGCTCGATACGGGCGACGGCCTCCTCGATGCGCGGATCGTAGCGAAGGCTCACGCTGGAGGCCCTCGCCTCGCGGGCGAGCGGGAGGAGCCGCCCGGTTCCCTCACGGCGGGTGGCCGTCGTGCAGGCCACCTCGACTCCCAGCTCCGCGGAGAGCGCGTGGGCGTCCACGGTGACGCCTCGGTCGGCGGCTTCGTCTCCCATGTTGAGGCAGACCACGAAGCGGCGTCCGGCCTCGGCGATCTGCAGCGAGATGAAGAGCGTGCGCGCGAGGTTCTTCTGATCCCCGACTTGCAGCACGCTCCCGGTCGACTCCTTGAGGAGGATGTCCCGGGTGACCTGCTCATCCTCGGACTGCGGCATGAGGCTGTTCACCCCCGGCGTGTCGATGACCTCCATGGAGTCGGCACCGGGGGCCCGGCCCCGCGTGACCTCCACCGTCGTGCCGGGGTAGTTGGAGACGGTCACGTACTTGCCCGTCAGCAGGCTGAAGATGACGCTCTTGCCCACGTTGGGGTTTCCGACGAGGATCAGCGGAGTGGAGGCGCTCACGAGGCGCTCCTCTGGCAGGCGGAGCAGATCCCTTCGATCCGGAGCGAGTGCCTCGTCGGCTTGAATCCCATCTCGCGGCAGACCTCGGCCTGCCGCTCCTCGAGTGGATTGTCGGTGAACTCGATGATCCGGTCGCACTTCAGGCAGTGCATGTGCTCGTGGTGCTCGCGCCCGTGGACCCGCTCGTAGAGCGCCTTCCGCTGCGTGTGGTCGCTGAGGTAGATCTTCTGGACGAGCCCGCTGGAGACGAGGTGGTCCAGGGTTCGGTAGACCGTGGCGCGCGAGACGGGGACGTCGCTCGAGGCGATGGCGAGGTAGAGCCCATCCGCGTTGAAGTGGCCTTTCATCGAGCCCACGGCGTCGAGGATGAGCTGGCGCTCGCGGGTCATCCGCCGGTTCCGGGTCCCCAGGTACCCCGTGAAGACCTCGCGCTCCCTGGCCTGCTTCCGCATGTCCGTGGCTCCCGGCTTCCCATGCTATTGAGACTCAGTCTCAATCTCTGTCCAGAAATGTACTCCCCCCCCTCCGGGCTGTCAAGGGGGGGTGGGGCGGGCTGGCCGCCCCGGGGGGTCAGCTCGCGACGGCCGAGGCGCCGCTGATCAGCGAGAGGTCGGGAATGGGCAGGGGGGCGCCGGGGCGGGCGAAGAGGTAGCCCTGCCCGAAGGGGACGCCGATCTCGAGGAGAGCCGCCAGCTCTTCGGGGCGCTCGATCCCTTCCGCGATGAGCTGGATCCCGACCGAGCGGGAGAAGCGGGCCATCGTCGCGATGAGCTCGCGCTTCAGGGGCTGCGTGTCGAGGTTGCGCACCAGGCTGATGTCCACCTTGAGGAACTCCGGCTGGATCTCGGCCACCGACTGGAGGCCCGCGTAGGCGGAGCCCATGTCGTCGATCGCGAGGCGGAACCCTCTCGAGCGGAAGTAGGAGAGGGTCTGGCGGAAGGCGGTGAAGTCGTTGACCTCCGAGTGCTCCGTCACCTCGAGGACCACGCGCTCGGGCGTCAGGCCCGCTCGCTCCAGCAGGCGCATGGTGTTGTCGCTCCTGAAGTGAGGATCGAAGATCGACTCGGGCTCGACGTTCAGGAAGAGGAGCGAGTTCGCGGGGAGGTTGTGCGCTCCCTCGAGCGCCCGCTCGCGGCAGAGCCTCTCGAGCTTCCACAGGCAATTCGAGGCCTGGGCGGCGCGAAAGACCGCGTCCACGCTCGGGAAGTTGTCTCCGATGACCCGGGAGAGCGCCTCGTAGCCGAGGATGCGGCCCTTCTCCATGTCGATCACGGGCTGGTAGACCGTGTGCACGAGCCGCTCCGAGATGACGTACTCCAGATCGCGGGCCGACCGCGAATCCCGGCGCTGGCGCTCCTGGATGGAATCGGCATAGGCCTCGTCCAGCGCCCGGTAGACCAGCCGCTCGGTGCGCATCGTGGGCTCGTCGCGGACCAGGGCCGAGCCGATGAAGCAAGGGAACCTGCCGCTGATCTCGTAGGGGAGGCGGCGGCTCAGGAAGCGCGTCAGCTGGGAGTCCAGGCGATCGCGCATCCGCCTCAGATCGTCGAGCTCGATGGAGCTCTTCTGGCGCGGAGGGGCCAGCAGGATCACGAAAGCGTTGCCGCTGATCATGACCTCGGAGATGAAGTCCTCCCTTCTCAGGTGGACGTTGCGCACCGAGGCGAGGAAGCGGCCGACGTCCCGGACGATGGCATCGAAGGACTGCCAGCCCGTGATGCGCTCGGCCGGCAGGGCCTGCAGGACGTTGACCGAGAGGATGGCGAGCGCCCCGTGCTGCTTGAGCGAGTCCCGCATCCGGTCGAGCAGGAGCGGCACCGTGGGCAGGGCGGTGACGGGATCGATGCCCGCTGCTTCCTGCGCCGCCTGTGCGGAAGCATCGATGCCGGGCTGCCGCTCGCTCATGCGTCGGCCTTGGCGGCGGACACCGTCTCGGGCACCTGCTCCGATTCGGACAGATAGGTCGGCTCGTAGATCGCCACGCGGTTCCGGCCGCTTCTCTTGGCCCTGTAGAGGGCCTCGTCGGCCGCGCTGATGAGCTCCGCGCTGCTGCGGCCGTCGTAGGGGAAGCAGGCCACTCCGCCCGAGATCGTCAGATCGCCCATCGGCTGGGATTTTTCCTTGGGATAGGCGTGGTTCTGGATCGCGGCGCGGATCTTCTCGGCCACGACCGCCGCGCCCGCCTTGGGCGTATTGGGCAGGAGGATGATGAACTCCTCTCCGCCGTAGCGCGCGGGGAGGTCCTCCTCACGGAGCGACTGCTTGAGGAGCTTGCCGGTGATCTTCAGGCACTCGTCGCCGGCGAGATGGCCGTTGTTGTCGTTGTAGCTCTTGAAGTGATCGATGTCGAAGATGAAGACGCTGAACTCCTCGTGGCGGCTCTCCGCGCGCATCAGCTCCTCGGCGAGGCTGTTGAGGAAGTGCCGCTTGGTGCAGAGTCCGGTGAGGCCGTCGTTGTTGGCGGTCTTCTGGAGCTGGCGGAAGAGGACGGCGTTGTTCAGCGCGATGCTCCCCAGGTCCGCGATCATGCGGAGCATCGTCTTCTCGTTCTTGGGGTGCCGCAGCATCCCGCCGACGGCGATGACGCCCAGCGTCCTCTCGTCCTGCGCCATCGGGGCCGCCAGCTCCACCTTGAAATGGGGGTGGGCCTCGGGGTTCAGGTCCGACTTCACGAGCTTCGACTTCTGCTCGAAGTCGTTCTCGTCCATGGTGATCTGCTGGGAGGCGACCCAGCCGATGCGCCCCTCTCCGAAGGCCAGGGTGGACGAGCGGCTCAGGTTCTTGTCGATCCCCTTCTCGTCCACCAGGATGAGGCCGTTGTCCTCGTGGTTGGTGTAGAAGACGAGGATCTGCTCCGGTTCGAAAATCTGATCGATCATCCGGCGCAGCAGGGGCGCGATGGGCCGCTTGTCCCTGTTCTCGCTCAGCTCCCGCGCGAACTCGGGAAGGAGCGTCAGGAACTTCGCCAGGTTCTTGTTCTCGTTCTGGAGGAACCAGGCGCTCTTGCGCAGCTCACGCAGCTCCTCGTCGATCACGGGATCGACGACGTCCGCCGACCTGCGCCTCCCGGTCCTGCGTCCGACGTAGAAGGCGATGGCCACGAGCGCGAGCACACCGCCCGCGACACCCGAGAGTAGCGGTATGTGATCCGGAAGCAGTTCGAGCACGAGAACTCCGGGGCAGAGACCAGACCCGTCCCCGATGCGGCGGTGGAGCAACACTCGTGCCGTCACCCGCCGGACGTTTACCGCGTGGCGGGCGGCCCCGACTTCGCCGACAAGCGAGACAGAGGAGGCTCTTTCGGGGTTCGTCGGGGCGCGAAGGCGTCGGCCGGGCGCCGCCCCCGCCCTCCACGTCACCTGATTGACGTTCGGCGTGACAGGCGATGTCGGGAGATCAGGGTGGGAGAGCCGACGCCACGCACACGACGAGCCGCCCCAGCCGGCGGCAGCGGCGGTCCACGAAGCGGATCCCCGTCTTCGTCTCGAGCAGGTCCATCTCCTCGCCGTTGCCCACGAAGCGCGCGCCCGGCTCCGCCGCGGCGCGCATCCTCTCGTCCTTGTTCCTGAGCACGGGGAGCCGGTCTTCTCCGAGGTGGAAGTTCAGGCCGGGTGGGTGGTTGTCGTCGAGCAGGTAGACGGTGCCGCCCTCGCGGGACTCGGCCACGAGGGCCGCGAGCCCGCGGGCGCTCTTGACGGTATCGATGAGAGGCGTCCACGCCGCTGCCGCGATCGCGAGGAAGACGAGCCAGCCTCCCAGCAGGGCGGTGAGCGCCTCCGGACGGCGCAGGAGCAAGAGCCGCAGCCCCGCGCCGCAGGCCGCCGCCAGGACGGCGGCGGGCAGCAGCAGCCGCATCGAGCCGGGCCAGGAGAGGAGTCTCTCGAGGGTCGCGAGAGCCTCGCGGCTTTCCGGCCCGCGCAGCGGCTCCAGCACGGATGATGGGAGGGCGCCGGGTCCGCCAATGGCGGCCAGGGCGAGCAGGATGGCGAATCCGAGGCCGGCTCCCGCGGCCACGGCGAGCGGCAGGCGGCCCTCCCGGATCCTCCCATCACCGGAGAGGAAGCGCCTCATGAACCAGCCCGCCACGAGCAGCGCCGCCGCCGGTGCGAGCACCAGCATGTACCGCGTCTTCTTCCCGGAGATGAGGGAGAAGAGGGCGAAGGTGCTCGCGAACCACGAGAGCGGCAGGAGCATGGGGCGGACGCCGCAGATCTTCTCCCTCCATGCCGTCACCAGCGACTGCGGCAGGAAGAGGGTCAGGGGCATCAGCACGACCGGGACGATGACGGCGTAGTACCAGAGGGGCTGCCGGTGGACGTAGGCGTTCACCGCCCGGCCCACGTTCTGGTGGAAGAGCATCGTCTCGAGGAATCCCCCGCCCGCGCGGCGCGCGGCCAGGAAGAGCCAGACGAGCACGGGCGCGGCTGCGACGGGAATCCCCCAGAAGGGGTGCCGCGCCCGCAGCGCCTTCCGCCAGTCCGTGATCGCGGAGTAGCCCAGGGCAGCGAGCGCTGGAACGAGGAGGCCCACGGGGCCCTTGGCCAGCATCGCCAGAGCGCAGGCTGCGTAGAAGACCGGCAGCCCGCCCCGATGTCCACGCAGGTGGCGGGCGAAGCCGAAGAGAGCCAGCGTGACGAGGCCGCAGAGCAGCGGGTCGATCACGCCCGAGGGAGAGAGGTGCCAGAAGAGCAGGCACCCGGCGAGGAGAGCGGCGGCCAGAGCTCCCGTCGCTTCCCCCATGAGCAGCGCGCCGAGGCGCCACGTCAGGATGAGGGTCCCCGAGGAGGAGACGATTCCCACGAGGCGGCCGCCGGCTCCGGGAGGTATGCCGGGGATGCTCTCCGCGGCGAGGGAGAGCCAGAAGAAGAGCGGGGGCTTCTCGGAGTAGACCTCCCCATTGAAGTGCGGGACGAGAAGGTCGCCGTGGCGCTCCATCTGCCGGGTGACTTCGGCGTAGCGCGGCTCGTCGGGGTCCCAGGGATCCCGGCTCCACACCGCCGGGAGGAAGAGAGCGGCGGCTGCGGCCAGGATGGCGGCGGCCCGCCAGCGTCTCCAGGCTGGAGCGTCCTCGGGGATCACAGCCCGTCCGCGGGGCCGGCGGCGGCGCGCGGGCGGCGGAGGAGCATCAGGTTGCGGACGTAGACGAGGGTTCCCAGGCTCTGCCCGAGGATGAAGACGGGGTCTCCGAGCTGCACCGCGTAGGCGAGCAGGAGGAGGCCGCCCCCGAGGCTGAGGTACCAGAAGACATGGGGGATGGTCGAGCGGCCGGCGCGCTCGGAGTGGATCCACTGGATGAGGAAGCGCGAGAAGAAGAATGTCTGGCCCGCGAAGCCGACGACGAGCCAGGGTGTGATGGCAGGAATCGAGCCGGACATCATTCCTCCTCGATCTCGTGGAGACGCACCCTCCGGCTCTTCATCCAGCGGACGGCCAGGAGGTCTCCAAGCGTGGGGAGCAGCCTGTTGCGGATGCCATACTTCGAGCTGCCCGCGACGCGAGGGCGGTGGCCGACGGGGACCTGGCAGACCTTGAAGCCGGCCATGCGAACGAGCGTCGGAAGGAACCGGTGCATGCCGTTGAAACCGGGGAGATCCACGAGGCACTCCCGGCGGAAGGCCTTGAGGGTGCACCCGGTGTCGATGATATCGTCGCCGGATACGGCGTTGCGGACCGCGTTGCCCAGGCGGCTCGAGATGCGCCGCACGAAGCTGTCGGCCCTGTTCTTCCTGTATCCTGCCGCCGCGTCGTACTCGGGGATGTGCTTCAAGAGCTCGGGGATGTCCGAGGGGTCGTTCTGGCGATCGCCGTCCAGGGTGACGATGATCTCCCCGCGCGCGGCCCTGAACCCGGCTATCATCGCGGCCGACTGGCCGGAGTTGCGCCGGGCACGAAGGAGGCGCACCTCCGGGTGACGGCTTCGAAGGCCGGCGAGGATCTCGGGGGAGGTGTCCGTGCTTCCGTCGTCGACGAAGATGACTTCATGCGTCGCGCCGATCGCCCGGAGCGCCGAGCCGAGCTCCTCCCACAGCGGGAGGATGTTCTCCTGCTCGTTGTAGACGGGGATGACGATGGACAGATGCGGTCTTGCGGAACTCGCCGGATCGCCGGGAGCCGATGCGAGGGCACCCGATCGTGAGGCCAATGGGAGGTCCTCCGTGAGCGAAAGGGGAGTATACAGCATGGCCGGGGGCCTCCTTGCGGGGCTCGCAACGCTTCTGGCGGGGTGCGGAGGCGAGGCGGCGCAGCCTTCCGTCCTCATCGTCGTGGCCCAGGGAGTGCGCGCCGACCACCTCAGCGTCTACGGCTACGATCGGCAGACTTCACCGGCGCTCGAGTCGCTGGCGGGCGAGGGGGCGCGCTTCGATCGCGCCTACAGCTCGACGCCCGACCCTGCGTCATCCTTCGCGAGCCTCCTGACGGGGCGATATCCCCCCGAGCACAACCTCCAGCTCGCGGACGTCCTCGACTCGAGCATCCTTCCGCTGCCCGCGCACCTGGCCGCGCTGGGATACGAGACCCACCTCATCACCTCCGATCCCGGCCCCGCAGCCGGCAGCGGGCTCTTCGAGAGCTTCGCCGCCGTCGAGAAGGTGGATCCGTCGGACGTGCCCGAGCTGGACGGGGGAGCGGCGGCGGTCACCGCCCGGGCCCTCGAGTGGCTCGGCCGGGGCCGCGATCGCGCCCGTCCCTTCTTCCTCGTCCTCGTCTACTCGAGCCCGACGCTGCCCTTCGATCCGCCGGAGCCCTACAGGTCGCGTTTCGCGCAGCCCTGGATGACCGCGGAGACGCTCGATCGGGGATCCGGCGTCTGGCTTCCCCTCGCGCGCCGGGTCAACAGCGGGGAGCTGGCCCTCGGCACGAACGACGTGGAAGTGCTCACCGTGCTCTACGACGCCGAGCTCGCCTACCTCGACGACCGCATCGCCGCCCTCCTGGCCGGGATGTCCGACGAGGGCAGCCTCGACAACACCGCGATCCTCTTCACGTCGGATCGCGGAGAGCTCCTCGGGCAGGCCGGCCGCCTGGCGGACACGATCTCCCTCCACGAGAGCAACCTGCGCGTGCCGCTGATCATCCGGCCGCAGGCCGGAGCGGGTGATGGCGCCCGAACGGAGTCCTTCGCCCAGGACGTGGACCTCTACCCCACCATCTGCCAGCTCCTCGGGGTCCCGCGTCCCGCGAGCGTGAGCCCGCAGGCCTTCGCGCTCCTCGCCCCCGCCGGTTCACCCCGCCGCGTCGCCGCGGTGTCGGTGGCGCTGCAGCCGGTGGGGCCGCGCCTCCTGGCCCTCACCATGTCCCTCCGGAACTCGCGCTACCGGTACCTCCTCAGCCCTCAGGGCCCTCTCTCGCTTTTCGACTACGAGCAGGAGGATTCCCCTCGGGAGATCCTGCGCGAGGCGCCCGAGCTCGCGGGCACGCTCAAGGGGCAGCTCGCGGCCTGGGACCTGCAGCTCGCTCGCCCGCCGGGAGCGCCCCCCGCGGAGCGCTTCCCCGAAGAGGCGGCCGCTCCAGCCGCCGGGTCGCAGGGCGGAGGTGAGGCCGGCGCCGGGAAGACCCGTTGACGCTCGTCCTCTTCGACGTGGACGGAACCCTGGTGGATGCCGGGGGGGCGGGACGCGAAGCGCTCTGCCGGGCCTTCGAGAAGGTCTTCGGTCAGTGCGGCCTCGGCCGGAGCTCCGCCGCCGTTCCCTTCGACGGCCGGACGGACAGCTGGATCATCGAAGAGATCGCCGGCTCCGCGGGGATCGACCCGACACGCCTTGCGTCGGAGAAGAGCGCGCTGGAAGAGTCATACCTGGTCCTCCTCGAAGAGATCCTCTCCGCGGGGAGGCCGGCGCGCGCGCTGCCCGGCGTCGCGTCTCTCCTGCCGGCCCTGGCCGGACGGGGTCACAAGCTCGGCCTCGTCACGGGGAACATCCGCCGGGGCGCGCGGGTGAAGCTCTCGGCCGCGGGGATCACGGGCTACTTCGACGAAGGAGCCTATGGCGACGACTCGCCGGACCGCAGCGTGCTCGCGAGACTGGCGCGCGAGCGCTTCGAGGCCCGCATGGGAGAGGCGATTGCCCCCGGATCCGTCCTCCTCGTCGGGGACTCCCGGCAGGACGTCCGGGCGGCTCGCGCGAACGGTTACCGGAGCCTCGCCGTGGCGACGGGGTGGACGCGCAGGGAGGATCTCGGCGCCGAAGGGGCCGACCGCGTGATGGAGGACCTCAGCGCGACGGAAGAGGTCCTTAGCTGGATCTCCGGAGCACCCTGAGAGGAAGCTTGCGCGTCAGGGCGTGACGTCGACGCGCACGACCGGGCTGAACGTCAAGCGGTTCGCGCGCAGCTTCGGCACGCCCCGTATCACACCGAAGACCCTGATGTAGAGGACCGGGGCGGATGGGTTCGCCGCGAGCGCCTTCTTGCAGGCGCTCTTCCACTTCTTGCCCGGGGGCGTATAACTCGTGCTCGAGAAAAGCATGTCGCCGCTCGTCACCACCGTTCCGGTGACGAAGTTCGGGTCCGACGCGATGGAGACGCGGAACTTTTCGTAGTTGCCCGCGCTCCACGTGATGACGGGGCGGATGACGGCAGGGTCGCTGCAGTCGAGGGTGTCCCCGTCGAGGGGGCTCGTGATGACGACATCACGGCTGTTGCAGACGCCGTCACCGTCGACATCGATATCGGCGCAAAACCCCTGGCCGAAGACACCGTAGCCGGAGCCGTCCTGGAAGCTGCTCCAAACCACTTCGAAGTTTCCCGAACCATCCATCGCAATGGAGGGCTGAGCCTGACTGTTGGTCGTGTACGTGTTGATCTGGAACTCCCCTCCCAGGGGCGCTCCTGCGCTGTCGAACCCTTGGCCGAAGACGCCCCAGCCGGAGCCGTCCTGCAACAAGCTGGACCAGGCGACCACAAAGTTGCCCGAACTATCGAGCGCGACGCGGGGGTACCACTGTAATTCCGTCGCATACGTGTTGACCTGAAACTCACCTCCCCTGGGCGTCCCGGCGCTGCCGAACCGTTGGCCGAAGACGCCGTGGAAGTCGCCGTCCTGAAACAAGCTGGACCAGGCGACCACAAAGTTGCCCGAACCATCGAGCGCGACGGAGGGGCCGAACTGGTTGAACGTCGTGTACGTGTTGATCTGGAACTCCCCTCCCAGCGGCGCTCCGGCGCTATCGAACCGCCGGCCGAAGACACCCGAACCGGCGCCGTCCAGCCCGTAGCTGCCCCAGGCGACCACGAAGTCGCCCGAACCATTCACCGCGACGGAGGGAAAGAACTGATGGTCCGTCGTGTACGTGTTGACCTGGAACTCCGCCCCCAGGGGAGCTTCGGCGCTGTCGAACCGCCGGCCGAAGACTCCTTCGCCGGAGCCGTCCTGGCCGTTGCTCTGCCAAATCACCACGAGGTTGCCCGAACCATCCATCGCGACGGAGGGGAGTGCCTGATTGCTCGTCGTGTACTTGTTGATTTGAAACTCCCCTCCCAACGGCGTTGCGTTGCTGTCGAACCGCTGGCCGAAGACATCGGAGTAGTCGCAGCCAACCTGCCCGTAGCTGTTCCAAACCACCACGAAGTTGCCCGAGCCATCGAGCGCGATGGAGGGACCGACCTGATGGTTGGTCGTAAAGGTGTTGACCTGGAACTCAGCGATCGTGGGAACGGGTTGCGCGAGGGCCATGAGCAGAAACGCAGCCAGACGACCTGTCTTCCTCATCGAACCTCCCTGACGATTCGTCGGGCACGGGGCGCATGGGCCATCGGCCGGGACTGACCGGGCCGCCAGCCTATCACGCTCGGCAGGCCGTCGGTTCAAGTCCGAGCGCCGGCTCCAAAATCATCCCGCCGCGAGACCTGTATTTACAGAGGGTATTTTGCGGAAGCGCGTGGGAATTGAAGGGAGTGCAGGGTGCCGCACGGTGCGACAGGGGCCTGCTCGTATTGAGGCCACGCCCGGTTCCGGCTTCGGGAGGGTCACAGGGCGGCTGGAGAGGAAGCTTGCGCGTCAGGGCGTGACGTCGGTGTGCACCACCTGGCTGAACGTCTTGCGGTTCAGGTCGCTCTTGGGCACGTCCCCATCCACACCGAAGATCTGGAGTAGGAGCCGTGGCGGCGGAAGCGGAAGCCGCGAGTACGGCGGCGGTGCTCGGGGCAGGCCGGCCAGGGGCAGAACAGGGGCCGGAAGAGTTGCACGCGCTCGACCGGGGTGCGGGGCCATTGCATGGCGGGGCGATAATCACGCGGCGTGCCACCCCGGAGAACCCGGAATCGACAGGGGAATGAGCGGCTTATCTGACCCTCGAATCGGTTTTCTTCTTGACAGACTCACAGTTTCACGGTAAGAACACCGACGCTGCGGAGCATCGTGTTCTTGCTGCTGGCGTACCTTCCGTTGTGCGCTGAACGCTGATCCCGGCCGCGTCCCTGGAATTCGACAGGGGAGCTCGTACACAAGAAGTAATGCGGACCCGCCCCGTCAGCTGAAACTCCCATCCAATCGCCCTTGTTCACTGCCCGAGGCGGCCATGCGCCCGCAGGAGAGCCGAGAGTGCAGCTTGGAGTTCCTATCCTCAGAAGCAAGTCGACATCGGGAGATGCCCCGGGAGGGGGGTCCGGCGAGTCACAAGGTGTCCGGCTCCGCCCGGATGCGCGCGGTCTCGCGCCACCTTGCGGCTCTCGCCGTGGTCGCAGCGGGGTGGACTGGAGAGACTTTCGCCATTTGCAATGAGTTCGGCGGCTTCGCGATCTTCCAGTGCGCGGAAAGGGCGTGGTTCGCCCCGCCCCCGGCCGGATCGGGTGCCGTCAGCGGGGTTTGGTGGCAGATCGGCTTCGGCAACGAGATTCTGAACACCGGCCTTGGAAGCAACGGCACAGGCAACAGTGACGCCACGACCTTCAACGGGAATGACAGCGGAGGCTTCACCCCCGACCTCGTGGACGCCAGGGCCTCTCTGGGTGGTGATGCCAGGGTCCCCCAGGGGGCCCTCTGCCTCCGAAACAACAACTTTGGCAACTCGGGCGTTGACGGCTGCTGCGACAACTTCCGCGACCCCAATTTGCCGGGCGGGACGGGCGACGACGGGTATTTGAACCCGGAGTTCAATGTCTACTATTGGCAGGACCTTCACTATCTCGTCCCCAGCAACGATTGGGTCGTCGACTATCCGATGGGCGCCCTCCTGAGGGAGACCTCCGACAACTTCTTCGCGGTTGCGGCGGTGGCGACATCACCTCGCACGGGACCGTCCGATTTCGGCCGCGGCGATTTCAACTTCAAGCAAGTCTCGAACGGCGGCGCGAATCCGATCACCGGGCGCAACGACATCATCCCCTGGCAGCGGATCCCCGGCCAGCCCGATCCCGGCGACCCCAACACAATCCTGGTCCAGAACATCGCCTTCCTGGACGTAACCACCATGATCCTCGACCTGGGATGGAGTCCGGCGGTCCTGCACAGTGACCTGAGCAGCCGGCCTTCGACGAATTCAACCATCTCCAACCCCGGAGGGGGCGTCGGTACTGCGGACATGGGGCCTCTGGTCCGCTACGTGGTCGAGGCCCAGGCCATCGTCAACCCGGCCGATCCCTACGGGTCGCTCGATCCGAACGGCTGGTCGGCGGCAGCGACGCACTACCCTCCCGACGCCAACGCGCAGGTCATTGTGGCGCGCGACACTTGCGTGCGGCTACGCACGCACTTCGGGAAAGCACCGGAGGCGGTCAGCACCACCACGGCGAACTGCCGGCTGGGTCGCTGCGGGGACCTCGGTTACGATGTCATCGGCGGCCTGACGTGCATGAACTGCCTGGATTACGACGGCGACGGGCTGACCGGGTGCGACGGCGACTGCGATGAGGGTGACCCGACGATCCATTCCGGGGCGCCGGAGCTCTGCAACGGTGTGGACGACGACTGCGACGGCCAGATCGATGAAGGTATCCCGGGCGGCTGCCCCTGCGCAACGCTTGGAACCGGCCTCGTGAGCTTCTGGCCCGGCGACGGCAATGCCGACGACATCCGAGGCGGGCATGACGGCACCGCGCAGAACGGGCTGTCGTACGTGGCGGGCCGGGTCGGCCAGGCGTTCAGCTTCGACGGGTTGGACGATCTCGTCGGCTCGATCGGCGACCCGTCGACCTACTCCTTCATCCAGAACACGGGAGTGTTCAGCATCGTCGCGTGGATGCGGCTGGACAATCCGGCGGCGCTGCTGCAGCAGGCGATCACCGGCAACACCGACACCACCTCGGACAAGGGGCACTTCTTCATCTGGGAGAACTCGGATGGGCTCCAGCACCTCAGGGTCGGCCTGGTCAACGCCACACCGGGCGTTCCCGTGATCGAGTCGAGCAGTGGGACGAACGTGATCACGACCAGCGGCTGGCACCATGTGGCCGCGGTCGGGGACGGGACGCACGTCACCTTCTACATGGACGGCGTGGGGACGCTCGGGACGGGGACGGTGGGCACGCTGAGCACGGGGGACTCGAACCGGCGCTTGACCCTGGGGAGCTGCGGCGGGGCCTGCCTCTTCCAGGGAGAGATCGACGAGGTCCAGATCTACGACCAGGCCCTCAGCGCCGCCGAGATCCTGGTGATCTACGCAGCCGGCGCCATCGGCGCGTGCCAGTGCACCGACGCGGACGGCGACGGCTACGGGGCGGAGGGTGGCCTCTCCTGCCCGAACGGGGCGGTGCAGGACTGCGACGACGCCGACGCGGGGGCCTGGTCCACGCCCGGGGAGGTGCCCGACCTCACGGTGCGAGCCGACGGGGTCACGCTGGACTGGCTGCCGCCGGCGATGGCGGGGGCAAGCTCATGGGCCTACGACGCGCTGCGTACGCCGGCTGCAGGGGACTTCTCCGGTGCGGCCACGTGCGTGGAGTCAGACGACGGGGACGATCTGGTCGCCATGGATGCGACCATGCCCGCTACGGGGCAGATCATCTACTACCTGGTCCGCGCCGAGAACGCTTGTCCCGGCGCCGTGGGCATGGGGCCCCTTGGAACCCAGTCGGATGGAACGCCTCGGACGGGACGAATCTGCCCGTAATGCGTGTTTGGCGGAAGCGCGTGGGAATCGAACCCACCGCGACCCGCTTCCGCGGACCGCCGACGGATTTGAAGTCCGTGCGAGACACCAGCCCCGATTCGCTTCCCCTGGGTTGAGGGCCCGATCGTACCAGCCTGCCATCACCCGGTCAAAGCACAGCCCGCACCGGCATCCCATCCAGGTGGGCGCCCTTCGGCACGCCGGGGACTGCGGTGCGCCGATCGCGCGGGCACCGAGTGCAGGGTGCAGCCGGGATCGCCGTCTCGCTCATTGCGGGGACGGGCGGGCATGGCCGAGCCGCACTTCCAGCATCAGGATCATGCCGCCCGGGACCGGCATCGGAGGCATCAGCTTGAACCTGCTCGCCCCGGAACGGACATCGCTCGCGGGCGGGTACTCGTCCGGATGGTTCAGCCGGTAGTAGTAGCGGCTCACTCCGATCCCCGTCGCCGCGCCGGCCACCACATCGGAGAAGAAGTGCTTGTCCCGGCGGAGACGCGACCACGAGATGTATCCCGCCAGCCCGTAGAGCGTCGTGAAGGAAGCGGCGCGTGCCGGGGCCCGCATGCCCACCTTGCGGGCAATCGCGCGCTCCAGGTAGCCCGCCCAGGCGAATGAGCCGCTCGCATGCCCGGAAGGGAAGGACTGGTGGTTGCCGTCTCGGGCGTCGAGCGAGGCGGTCTTCTTGGGTCCGAGGCCATCCTCGGAGGCGAACTCCAGGGGCGGGCGCTCCCGCCCGATGACGTCCTTGGCGAAACGGACGATGGCCCGCTTCATGAAATACAGCTCCGCATACCCGACGAGGTCTCTCGCCATGGCCTCGCCGTTCCCGATGTTGATTCCGGCGAGGGCGAGCGGAACCGCGAGCTTGAGCGCTTCCAGCCCGTCCTGCTCGATGAACCCCCGCTCCCTGGAAGGGCCTGCGACCTCGTCGCGGACCCATGTGTCGATGACGCCGGCCGACGAGAAGAGGAGCGGATCCCTGGAGGGACCGACGGAGTCGCTGTAGATCTTGGCGGCGTAGTCCGTCCCCACGGCGAGCAGGAGGTGCGCGCCGTGCTCCGCAAGGAATCGGGCGAGAGGTCCCGGTGCGTCATCGCTTCGTTGCGCGTCATCGTCGCGAAGTTCCTGAAGCCCGGCGTGCGCCGTCGCATGGGCGGTGAGCGCGCAGATGATCGTGGCGAGCGGCAGGAGGCGGCACACCCCTCTCGGCAGGAAAGATCTCAAAAGAATCGTTGACATGTTTTCACGCGTTGCAGTATATTGACGCTCGTGTCGCTATCATTGATACGCGACCTCGAGTCCGTCATGGTTGTTTGACATGCGATGCATGGGTCTCAAGGCGAAGCCACCGAGGTCGTGAGCACGTACGGTTTCATTGGCTGACGGGATTGCGGCCGCAACCCCGTCGTTGGTTGGAAGGCTGGCTCGTGAGGAGATGAGCCGCCCCCGCAACCTATGGAGGAGTACCCAGAGTGGCAAAAAAGAGAAAGAAGGCCGCTAAGAAGGCCAAGAAGACCGCTACCAAGCGCCGCCGGTAGTTCGTCGGTAGGCGTCGACAAGCTCGACGCTGCGCGATGAGCGCGGCGACCTTCTCCGGAGAAGGTTACACCAGCCTGAAGACCTAGAAGACAACGTTTCCTGTACCGGGGCTGTGGCGCAGATGGGAGCGCGCCTGACTGGCAGTCAGGAGGTCACGGGTTCGAATCCCGTCAGCTCCACCAGGAAAAGGTTGTCTTCTTTTTTTTGTCCGGAGTTCCCCTCTTGGATCCGGCCGGCGTTACCACCCGGCCGGCAATCTTCCCGGCGGCACGGTTGAGGGGATGTGATCGATCCAGGAAGGTCAGCACCGGGCGCCGCCGCAAACCCATCCTTCGCATCTCGCCCCGGATATCACGGTGGCCCGGATCCAGGCTCAGACCCCGCACGAGGGCCCTCCACGCGTTCCTCTTGTCATCCACCAAGAGGTGGACCCGCGCCAGGTTCAGGTAGATCTCGGGGGAGAAGAGATCGGAGCTCGCCGCGCGCCCGCACAACTCGAGCCCTTCCTTGGTCCTGCCCAGGGCTGCGGCGAGGCAGTAGCCGTAGTAGGAGACGTACCTCGCCCTGAGTGCGGTGGCAGGCGTCTTTTCCTGGAGCTTCAGAGTGGCTTCGAAGTAGGCAAGTGCTTCGACGAGGTTGCCTCGCTCAAGGCTTCGAAGGCCCCTGGCGAAGCTCCTTTCGGAGGCGGATCGTTTCATCGGGGGGTTCCTCGGACGGGGGTGGCGCGAATATGTTCCCCCACCTGGGGATCCGCCAGGTACGAAGGTCGGGTGCGGCCCGGGATTATTGCGAGGCGGCGCCCACCCGGGTCAGCGCGTAGTTGATCTCGACCTCGGAGTTGCGCTCGAGCCGGGTCATCATGGCCCGGTACATCTCCTCCTGCTCCTCCTCGCGGAGCCGCGTCCGCAGCGTGGCGCGCTCGGCCTCGGCGGCCGCGGGCGTCGAGGGCTCCATCCGGGTGACCTCGAGGAGAACGAGGCCGTCGGCGGTGTCGAAGGGGCCGACCACAGATCCGGGGGGCGCGGAGAAGGCCGCATCCTTCGCGGCATCGGTCAGGGGCGGCATCGGCTGGCTCCGGGTCACCGCGGCGAGGCTCGCCACGGTGAGCTTCGTTCCGGAGGTTCGCGAGCGGAGATCCCCCGAGGCGCGTGAGATCTTCGCCGCCTCGGCTCTCGCCTGCTCTCTCGCGCGCGCCGTCTTCCATTCCTCCCCGACTTTCTCGCGCACGCTCTCGAAGGCCTCCGGCTGCGGCTCGGCGATCGTGTCGAGATGGAAGGCCGCGAGCCCCTGGGGGACTGACACGGCGGCGCTGTTCCCCCCCTGCGACAGCGAGAAGATCGCGTCCTCGGCCATGGGAAGCCGCCCCAGTCTGCCGGCCGGCTCTCCGCGAGCCACGGGTCCGGTGTGCTCGACTGCCAATCCCATCTCTGCGGCCGTGCTCTCGAAGGAGGAATCCTGGGAGGCGAGGCGCGTGGTGAACGCATCGGCCGCGGCGCGGACCTCGTCCTGGGCGCGCTGAACGGCGATGCCCCGCCGGATATCCTCCCGCACCTCATCGTAGGGCCGGGTGCCCGGGGGGCGGCTGTCGGTGGTCTTGATGATGTGGAAGCCGAAGGGGCTCCGGACCACCCCGCTCACGGCGCCGGGCGCCAGCGTGAAGGCCGCGTCCTCGAACTCCTTGACCATCCGGCCTTTCTCGAACCAGCCGAGGTCGCCGCCCGTCGGGGCCGTGGTCGGATCCTCGGAGCGAGCCCTGGCCGCCTCGGCGAAGTCCTGGCCCGCGCGGATGGCGGCGAGCGCCTCGTTCGCGGAGCGCTCCTTGGCCGCCTCCAGGTCGGGAGCGGAGCCCGAATCGAGCCGGAAGAGGATGTGCGACGCTCTCCGCTGCTCGCCGTGGGTGTATCGCGTGGCCTTGTCCGCTTCGTACCGCTGCCGCAGGTCCTCATCGCTGACCTCGATGGCGGCAGCCCGGGCCTCGCGGTCGAAGAGGACGAACGAAGTGTCCCGCTTCTCTGCGGTCATGTAGTCCGCGGTCCGGGCCGCGAACCACGCTCGCAGCTCGGCTTCAGCGGGAGCCGACCTGGCGGCATGGTCGGCGTCGGCGACGAGGACGTAGTTCACGTCGGCGCGCACGACCTCGCTGCGGAACCTCCGCTCGACCTCGCGCTCATCCACGTGGACGAGGCTGGTGAGAGCGCGCCGGACCTTGTCTGCGGCCAGCTCCCTCGCGAGCTGCCGCTCGAAGTGGGCCATGTCGAGGCCCTGGGCGCGCAGGAGGTCGCGGTACTCCTTGACGCCGATGAAGCGGCCGTTCCTGCTGAAGACCGGGATCTTCACGATGGCCTCGGAGACCTCGCCGGAGGTGACGCGGAGCCCCGCGCGGTCGGCCTCCTTCTGGGCCAGGAAAGTCCCGAGAATCGTCCCGAGCGCCTGCCGGTCGACGAGCGCCCCGAGCGTAGCCTCGTCGAAGGGCTGATCCCCCAGCCGCTCGCGAATGTCGCGCTCGAGGGCCGCCCGGTTCTGCTGGAACTCCGAGGCGGGGATGCGCTCGCCGTCCACGACGGCGATCCAGTCCGAGGCACCCTTCTTGGCGTCGGAGAGCCCGCCTCCCCAGATGCCATAAAGAGCGACGCCGAAGGTGCCGGCCACCGCGACGACAACGAAACTGAGAATGACTCGCGTGAACCCCTTGCTTCGGCGGACGATGTCAAGCATTTTTGTCTCCCGGGGAAGCGAGCATTCTACGGTGCATCCGCAAGGCCATCAAGCAGGAGCGCAGGAGGCTTGTGGCGCCTCCGGAGGTGATGTGTTATATTGGCGCCCGTCGCGACCGGCCCTGTCTAAAGAACTGATAACAAAGCACTTAACCCGAGCCAGCCGTCGCACATTACGAGAGCGTTCCCTGCCACCCTCCTGGCCCCCGCCTGTGAGTATTCCCGGATGAGGTTCTTCCCGGACCCGGGCAGATCATGGCGCTGAACAAGCCGGACCGGAAGCCCGCCATTCTCCTCGATTGGTTCACCGTCTCCTATAGATCGATCGTGCTCGGCATCGCCACGCTCGTCCTGGCGGCCGGGGCGGTCGGCGGAGCGGTCTACTACAAGTACGTCTACGAGGGGAGCCCGAAGAAGCGCGCCGCAGAGTCGATCTCGGCGGCCGAGAAGAGTCTCGAGCAGGCCAGCTCACAGGCGACGCCGGCGGAGGGGACCGAGCTGAAGGAGACGGCCCAGCGGCTCCTCGCGGAGGCGAGGCGACATTTCGACGCCTCCAATTTCGAGGATGCCACCCGGTCGGCCGAGCAGTCCCAGATGAGCGCCCGCCGGCTCCTCTCGCTCCTGAAGGGTGAGGTCGCGCGGGCGGCCCAGTTCTACAAGATCGAAGGCGACGTCCGGGTCAAGAAGGCGCGCGAGATGGTCTGGATCCCGGCCGAGAAGGGCATGCCGCTCTCGGCGGGGGACCAGATCAAGACGAGCTCGCGCTCCGCCGCGCAGATCATCTACTTCAACGGCACGATCACCACGGTCACCCCGGGCTCCCTCCTCGAGATCAAGGAGCTCTACGACAACCCCTCGACCCGTATCCAGCAGGTGAGGGAGCAGCTCCGCGAGGGCCGGATCGCCTCGATGACGCAGGACACCACGGCCGAGGGTTCCTTCCACGAGATCGCGACGACGAACACGGTGGCAACGACCCAGCAGCGCGCCAACCTCGAGGTCGCCTACGACGACAGGCAGGGCAGGACGCGGCTGGCCGTGCACTCGGGCCGAACCAAGGTCGCCTCGACCCAGGGGGGAGCCGGCGTCGCGCTGGAGGCCGGCGAGGGCGTGGAGGTGGATCGAGAGGCGCGGGTTTCGGAGAAGACGACCCTCCCTCCCACGCCGCTGCTCGAAGAGCCCATCGACCACAAGATCATCCAGCTCGGCGATGCCGACGAGGGCGCCGTGGAGCTGTCCTGGCAGAAGATCCCGGGGGCCAGGCGCTACCGCGTTCAGGTGGCCGGGCAGGCCCTCTTCTCGGAAACGCTCGCGGACCGGACGGTCTCCTCGAGCTCTGACACCTTCGCGCGGGCGACCGAAGGGAGCTACTACTGGCGGGTGTCCGCCCTGTTCGACGACGGCACGGAGGGGCCCCCGAGCGAGGTGAGGAAGTTCCGCGTGGTGGCGGGCACCCTCTCGCCCATCGGGGACAGGAATCCGCCCCCTCTGTCGATCGAGGACTTCCTGCCCTTCGCGACCCAGGTCATCGTGCGGGGAAAGACCGAGCCGGGAGCCACCCTCACGGTGGACGGCAACCGGATCGACGTCTATGACGACGGCTCCTTCACGTCGGTCATCCCGCTCCGCCGTGCCGGCACGGTGAAGCTGATCTTCATCGCGCAGGACGTGGCGGGGAACTCCACACGCCTCGAGCGCACCGTCACGGTCGATACGTACTGACCCCATCCCGATGGCCTCCCATTCCGTCATCCTCGTGGACGCCCGAGGCGCCCGGGCCGCTGGAAGCCTGCGTGGGGCCCTCACCCTCGACCTCGCCGAGCGAAGCGTGGCCCGCCGGGGGCGCAGGGTGGCCCTGGCCGTCTGGCTGGCCGCCGGTCGCCGGGAGGATCGGCGGATCCGGGGGCTGGTTCGCGGAGCAATCCTCCCCTCCATCTCGGTGGGAACGGCCTCGGGGCCCGTGGAGCGCCGGAGATCGGCCTCCATGGGGTTCGTCGCCCATCTCGGCGGGAAGGTCAGGCCCGGGGAGGCCGAAGGCACCCTCAGGCGCCTCCTCGCCGCGGCGGGAGTCACGGGCCGGGGGGCGGAGCGCCGGCTCAAGATCCTCTCCGACATCACGCGGGCCGCGAACTCCGTCCTCGAGCCCAGGCGGGTCATGGAGATCGTGATGAGCAAGGCCCAGGCGCTCATCAGCTCGGAGGCCTGGTCGCTCCTGCTCGTCGACGAGAAGGAGCAGAGCCTCTCCTTCGCCATGTCGAAGGGGGAGCACACCAGCGCCATCCAGGACTTCAAGCTCCAGATCGGCCAGGGAATCGCCGGGTGGGTCGTCCGGTACCGGCGTCCCGCTATCATCAACGAAGTCTCCCGGGACGGGAGGTTCGACCCGAGCCTCGACCGGATGACAGGGTTCAAGACAAGGTCCATATTGTGCGCGCCCCTCATCAGCAGGGGGCGTATCATCGGCGTGGCCGAGCTCGTGAACAAGCGGCGGGGGCGGTTCACCAGGGAGGATCTGGCGACCCTCAAGCTGCTCGTGGAGCCCGGAGCCGTGGCGATCGAGAACGCGATCCTCTACAAGAGGTCGACGGAGCTCTCCTTCACCGACGATCTGACGCAGCTCTTCAACGGGCGCTACCTGAACATGGCGCTCAAGCGGGAGGTGAAGCGGGCGCGGCGCTACCGGACCCCGGTTTCGGTCATCTTCCTCGACCTGGACGGCTTCAAGAACGTCAACGACCAGCACGGGCACCTCGCGGGGTCGAGGGCCCTCGTCGAGGTGGGCCAGGTGGTGCGCGGGACGGTCCGGGAGATCGACATCGTGTCGAGATATGGTGGGGACGAGTACACCATCGTCCTGCCGCAGACGGGTCCGGAGGGTGCCTCGGTCATCGCCGAGAGGATCCGCCGGAACATCGAGGAGAGCGTTTTCCTGAGATCGATGGGGCACGAGGTCCGGCTCACGGCGTCGCTCGGAGTGGCCTGCCACCCGGACCACGCGCAGAGCCGGGAGGAGCTGATCCAGAAGGCCGACAAGGCGATGTACCGGGTGAAGGATGCCGACAAGAATGGCGTCGCGCTGGCGGAGTGAGCTGGAGATGGGATGCTCGCCAGCCGATCCTCACAGAGGTCCCTGAATGGGGTGGCGTGTGCTCCTGAGCGTGTTCTCCAACGATCTCGCCATTGACCTGGGCACCGCGAACACCCTCGTCTACGCGAAGGGCAAGGGCATCGTCGTCTGCGATCCCTCCATCGTGGCCGTCAACCAGAAGACGGGAAAGGTGGTGGCCGTCGGCAAGGAGGCCAAGGAGATGCTGGGCAGGACTCCCGGCAACATCGTGGCCATCAAGCCCATGAAGGACGGCGTGATCGCGGACTTCG
>CAZMRF010000015.1:81477-81737 GCA_964568735.1 uncultured Acidobacteriota bacterium | reverse complement strand
AGCCGACCACGGGGCTCGACCCGCAGTCCCGCCGCCAGGTCTGGGAGCTGATCCGCGACCTGCGCCGCCGGGGCCGGACGATCCTCCTGACGACCCACTACATGGACGAGGCCGAGCGCCTCTGCGACAGGGTCGCCGTGGTCGATCACGGCAAGGTGATCGCGCTGGGCACCCCGGCCGAGCTGATCGCCTCGCTACAGGGCGAGCACGTCGTGGAGTTCGCGGTGAACGGGGCGGCGCCTCCAATGCAGCCGGACCAG